>NZ_JBIVLW010000012.1:0-199926 GCF_044752765.1 Streptomyces sp. NPDC088706 | reverse complement strand
GCGCAGAACTGGGCCGAGTGCCAGGAGGAACTGTTCGACGAACGCGACCGGTTCGTGGAGAGCGACCACCACGGACAGGCCGTCGTCCAGGTCGTGCGCGGCTCCGCGTCCTTCGGCTGGCAGGACATGCAGACCCTGATGCGGGTCGTCCTGGAGTCCGCCGAGGAACGCATCCGCCTGACCACCGCCTACTTCGCCCCCGACGACTACTTCACCGGTCTGCTCTGCGCCGCCGCCCGCCGCGGCGTGGAGGTCGAGATCCTGCTGCCGGGCCCGCACACCGACAAACGGGTCTGCCAGCTCGCCGGCCAGCGCCACTACGAGCAACTCACCGCCTGCGGGGTGAAGATCTACCAGTACCAGCCCACGATGATGCACACGAAGAGCGTCACCGTCGACCGGGTGGCCTCGCTCATCGGCTCCACCAACTTCAACCGGCGCTCCCTCGACCACGACGAGGAGGTCATGCTCGCCGTCATGGACTGCGACTTCACCGACGCCCTGGACGCCCACTTCGACGAGGACCGCGACAACAGCGTGCTCATCGAACGCGGCCGCTGGAAGCGCCGGGACGCCTTGCAGCGGGTCCGGGAAGCGGCCGTCGTGCCGATCCGCCGCTACCTCTGAGCCGGGCGACGGGGTGTGGGCCGGGGCTGACCGGGCAGGCGGGGAGAGCAGTCACGTCGTCCGTCATGTGAAGGGAAGGGCCCATGAGCGTCTCAGCCGACACCTCGCCGGCACCGGCAGCCGCGGTGATCACCGAGCCCTTGCCCGATCTCCAGCTCCAGCTGCTCATCCAGCTCCTGGACGAGGACCCGCGCTCCAGCCTGCCCCTCACCCTCACGCACCCCGGCGGCCTGCTGCACGGGGATGTGATCGGGCACGAGCAGTGGAAGGCGGAGTGGGCCAGGAGCCTGCGCCAGGTGGAGGGCGAGGGCGCCAACCTGCTCGCCGAGTTCCCCGAGACGGTCGACCAGGGCGTCCGGGAGCTGCACGGCCAGGAGGACGCGCAGACGGCCCGGCTGCCGCGCTGGATCCACCTGCGGGACGTGACGTTTCTCGGCGGGGCCATGAGCGCCATCTCGCTGCCGCTGTGGCGCGGACGGCTCTCGGACGTGTCGGGGTGGGCGCTGGGCCGCCCGCAATGACCTCTGCCTGTACGTGACCGGCCCCGGCACCTGTGAAGGGTGCCGGGGCCGACGTATGGGTCGCCGGCGGGTCAGAGCCGCTCGGGCGTCCGGATGCCGAGCAGCGCCATCCCCCGGTACAGGGTCCGGGCGGTGAGGTCGACCAGGAAGAGCCGGTTCTCGACGACCTCGGGCGCGTTGTCCGGGCTGAGCACCTGGCACTGGTCGTAGAACGTGGTCAGGTGCGACGCCAGCTGGTACAGGTACGCGGCCAGCTTGTGCGGCTCGTACCCCGACGCGACCTCGGAGAGCACCTCGCCGAACTGGTCCAGGTGCAGACCGAGCGCGCGCTCCGCCGGGGCCAGCGCCAGCTCCGGGTGGGCGGCCGGGACCGCGTCGCCGGCCTTGCGCAGGATCGACCGGATCCGGGCGTACGCGTACTGGAGGTACACCGAGGTGTCGCCGTTCAGCGACACCATCTGGTCCAGGTCGAACTTATAGTCCCGCACGGCGGAGGTCGACAGGTCCGCGTACTTCACGGCGCCGACGCCGACGTACCGCCCGTTCTCCACGATCTCGTCCTCGGACAGGCCCACCTTCTCGGCCTTCTCCCGCACGACCGCCGTGGCCCGGGAGACCGCCTCGTCGAGGAGGTCCTCCAGCCGCACGCTCTCGCCCTCACGGGTCTTGAACGGCTTGCCGTCCTTGCCGAGGACCGTGCCGAACGCGAGCTGCACGGCCTGCACGTCCTCGTTGAGCCAGCCCGCCCGGCGGGCCGTCTCGAAGACCATCCTGAAGTGCAGCGACTGCCGGGCGTCCACCACGTAGAGCAGGGTGTCGGCCTTGAGGTCCTGGACCCGGTTGCGGATCGCGGAGAGGTCGGTGGCCGCGTAGCCGTAGCCGCCGTTCGTCTTCTTCACGATGAGCGGGACCTTGTTGCCGTCCGGGCCCAGCACATCGTCGAAGAACACGCACAGAGCGCCCTCGGAGCGGACGGCGACGCCCGTCTCCTCCAGGATCCGGCAGGTCTCCTCCAGCATGTCGTTGTAGCCGGACTCACCGACGATGTCGGGGTCGCGGACCTCCATGTCGAGCTTGTCGAAGACCGAGTGGAAGTAGATCTTCGACTCGTCGACGAAGCCCTGCCACAGCTCCAGCGTCTGCGGGTCCCCGGCCTGGAGGGCCACCACCCGGTCCCGGGAGCGCGCCTTGAACTCCTCGTCGGAGTCGAACAGGGCACGCGACGCCTTGTAGACCCGGTTCAGCGTCGACATCGCCGCCTCGCCGTCCGACGCGTCGCCCTCGTGCTTCAGCGCGCCCGGGTGCTCGATCAGATACTGGATGAGCATGCCAAACTGGGTGCCCCAGTCGCCGATGTGGTGGCGCCGGACCACGCTCTCGCCGGTGAACTCCAGGATCTTGACCATCGCGTCGCCGATGACCGCCGACCGCAGGTGGCCGACGTGCATCTCCTTGGCCACGTTCGGCTGGGCGTAGTCGATGACCGTCGTCCCGGCCGCCGCGTCCACCGGCACGCCGAGGCGGCCCTCGGGGTCGGCGGCCCGGGCGGCCAGCGTCTCGACGATGGCCCTGTCGGTGAGCGTGATGTTCAGGAAGCCGGGCCCGGAGACCTCGATGTCCTTGATCAGCTCGCCCGCCGGCAGGGCGGCCGTGACCTGGGCGGCCAGCTCGCGCGGATTGCCCTTGAGCTTCTTCGCGAGGGCGAGGATGCCGTTGGCCTGGAAGTCGGCCCGGTCGCTTCGGCGCAGCAGCGGGTCCGCGGTGCCGGCCTCCGGCAGAGCTGCCGTCAGGGCGTCCGCCAGCTGCTGCTGGAGCGTGGAAGCGAGGGAAGGGACCGAGCCGTGCTCAGGCATGGGACGGGCTGCCGTTTCCGTAGGGGTACAAGGGATCTCCTCAGTATCCCACGGGGCGTAAAGCCGTTTTCGCGCTACGGGGGGTAGCTGGGAGAATGGTCGGCGACCCACCGGGACCTAACACGAGAGAAGGACGTGCCGACCGTGGCCGAGAGTCAGACCAGCACCGAGACCGACTGGGTCTCCCGCTTCGCGGACGATGTCATCGCCGAATCGGAGCGTCGTGCGCCTGGCAAACCGGTCGTCGTCGCCTCCGGTCTGTCCCCGTCGGGCCCGATCCACCTCGGCAACCTCCGCGAGGTCATGACCCCGCACCTGGTCGCCGACGAGATCCGCCGCCGCGGGTACACCGTGCGCCACCTGATCTCCTGGGACGACTACGACCGCTACCGGAAGGTCCCCAACGGGGTCCCGGGCGTGGACGAGTCCTGGGCCGGGCACATCGGCAAGCCGCTGACCTCGGTGCCCGCCCCGGCCGGCTCCGCGTACGCGAACTGGGCCGAGCACTTCAAGGCCGCCATGACGGCCGCCCTGGACGAGCTGGGCGTCGAGTACGACGGCATCAGCCAGACGGAGCAGTACACCGCCGGAACCTACCGCGAGCAGGTCCTGCACGCGATGAAGCACCGCGCCGACATCGACGCCGTGCTTGACCGCTACCGGACGAAGAAGGACCCGGCAGCCGCTGCCAAGGCCGGTAAGAAGCCGCAGCAGCAGAAGAAGGTCGACGAGGCCGAGCTGGAGGCCGCCGAGGGCTCCGGCGCCGCCGACGAGGACGACGGCAGCGGCAACACCGCCGGCTACTTCCCGTACAAGCCCTACTGCGGCAACTGCGAGAAGGACCTCACCGTCGTCACGTCCTACGACGACGACACCACCGAGCTGAACTACACCTGCTCGGCCTGCGGCTTCGCCGAGACCGTCCGGCTCAACGAGTTCAACCGCGGCAAGCTGGTGTGGAAGGTCGACTGGCCGATGCGCTGGGCGTACGAGGGTGTGATCTTCGAGCCCAGCGGCGTCGACCACTCCTCGCCCGGCTCCTCCTTCGTCGTCGGCGGCCAGATCGTCCGCGAGATCTTCGACGGCGTGCAGCCCATCGGGCCCATGTACGCCTTCGTCGGCATCTCCGGCATGGCCAAGATGTCCTCCAGCAAGGGCGGGGTCCCCACCCCGGCCGACGCGCTGAAGATCATGGAGGCGCCGCTGCTGCGCTGGCTCTACGCCCGCCGCAGGCCCAACCAGTCGTTCAAGATCGCCTTCGACCAGGAGATCCAGCGGCTGTACGACGAGTGGGACTCGCTGGGCCGCAAGGTCGCCGACGGTACGGTGCTGCCCGCCGACGCCGCCGCCTACGCGCGGGCCATCGGCACGGCGGCCGGGGAGCTCCCTAGCACCCCGCGCCCGCTGCCGTACCGGACGCTCGCCTCGGTCGCCGACATCACCGCCGGCGCCGAGGACCAGACCCTGCGCATCCTCAGCGAACTCGACCCGGAGAACCCGCTGACCTCGCTGGACGAGGCCCGACCCCGCCTGGACCGCGCCGAGAACTGGATCACCACCCAGGTCCCGGCCGAGGCCCGCACCATCGTCCGCGACGAGCCCGACAAGGAGCTGCTGGGCTCGCTCGACGACCAGGGCCGCGAGTCACTGCGCCTCCTCCTGGAAGGGCTGGACACGCACTGGTCGCTGGACGGGCTCACCACGCTCGTCTACGGCGTGCCGAAGGTGCTGGCCGGTTTGGAGCCGGACGCCAAGCCGACGCCCGAGCTGAAGGCCGCCCAGCGGTCCTTCTTCGCCCTGCTCTACCGGCTGCTCGTCAGCCGCGACACCGGCCCCCGCCTGCCCACGCTGCTGCTCGCGGTGGGGGCGGAGCGGGTGCGCAGGCTGCTGGGCGCGTAGCGCCGTACGTACGGCTGAGGGCCGCCGCCCGGGAAAGTCCGGGCGGCGGCCCGTCGCCGTACACGGCCGTACGCCGGGTGCTCCCGCCCCTACTGCCGTGGTGCTCGCCAGACCAGCGCCTGAGCGAGGATGACGCGCTCCCCGTCGAAGGTGACGGCGGGGCCTTCGTGCAGCTCGTAGCCGAGGCCCATCGCCTCGCTCACACGTCGGCAGAAGGAGGCGTCGTCCGGGCCGGACAGGACGCGGTAGATGGGTAATCCGTCAGGTGGTGTGGTCATGGGGAGAGGATCTCAAGCGGTGCGAGCCCGAGCCCGCTGCCCTGCCGACCGCAGCCGGATCAGGACGGCCGCTCTCCGCTCGTCGGCTTGCGGAACAGCAGCATCGTCGAGGACCCGAAGGCCTCGGTGCTGGTGTGCGTACTGCTCACCGGCTCGAAGCCGTGCCGGCTGATCTCGTCGACCAGGGCGTCACCGGACCGCTCGGAGTAGGGGAGCACCTCCAGGCCGATGGTCTTCTCGCCGTCGGCGACCCGGACCCGCCGGCCGATCTCCCGGCCCGGAACGAAGTCGTCGGCGACCTCCGCGTAGTTGGGGACGGAGAAGAAGCCCTTCCCCCACTCGCCGGCGCAGTGGTCCACGATGAAGTGACCGCCCGGACGGAGGATGTCGAAGACGCGGGAGATGTGGCGTGCCCGCTGCTCCTCGTCGACGAGCATGTGGAGGCAGCCCATGTTCATGGCCAGGTCGAAGCTGTTCTCGTCGAGACCGCGCAGGTAGATGATGTCGCGCTCCACGAACCCCGAGGCGTCCAGGTTCGCGGCGGTCGCCAGCTCACGCGCGCGGGCCAGCGCCGAGTGCGACACATCGACCGACACGACGTCGTGACCCTGCGACAGCAGGTGGAGGGAGTCGCGGCCCTCGCCGCAGCCCAGGTCGATGATCCGGGCGGAGAAGACGTCCGGGCGCTCCTTCATCATCTGCAGGAGCGAGGCGTTCGGTTCCGCCGACTCCCACAGCCGGGCCCCGTTCTCGTACACGGTCCGGTACCGGTCCTCGTAACCGAAGTAGTAGTCGCCGATCTCCCCGACGATGCTCCGTACGTCGTCGGTGGTGGGCGAGTACTCCACGGGTGAGGCCGTGACGTCCTTGGCCCCGCTCATGGCCACGAGCTCGGTGTCGTCGAGGAGGCCGATGGCCAGCAGGTACTGCGACGCGTCGCACTCGATGGCCTCGCCGACCCCGAAGGGCGCGCAACACTCCTTGAGGACGTCCGGGGTCAGCGCCGCGGCCTTCTCGCACAGGAAGATCGCGGCTCGTCCCCGGGCCACCTTGACGGCGAACCCGGTCGAGCCGTCCAGCTGCCACACGGTGGTCCGGTCGCCGAGACGGAGCGTGGTCAGGTCCGCGCCCGCAGGCGCGGCCTCGTCGAGAATCGCTTGGTAAAGGCTCATTTCAGTACCCCCTGTTTGATGTTCTCGGATGTGTGCAGCACGTCCTCGGACGTGCGCGGAGCGCCCTCGGACGCGTGCAGAGCGGCCTCGGACGTAAGCAGAGCGGTCCCGGACCTCCGCAGGGCCGCCAGACGGTCCTCGTACCTCAGGACCACGGGGCTCCGGTGCCGGAAGATCCGGCCGGTGTCACGGATGCGCTGGGCGGCCTCGTAGTTCCGGGAGCGGAGTGCGGCCTCCATCGCGGTGAGCTCGACGACGTCGCGCTGGGCGTTGCTGCCGCCCATCGGGAAGGACCGGTGGAAGGACCTGGCCAGCCGGACCGTCGCGTCGGCGTAGTCGCCGGTCGTGAAGGACCGGAAGCCGAGGAACACGTCGACGATCCCTTCCGGTACCTCCTTGCCACGCGCCAGCACCGCCCGCAGGAGGGAGTCGGCACTGCCGTACTCCCCGACCTGGCAGTACGTGATGTACGCGTGGAAGTCGTTGAAGAGGTACCAGTTCTCGTCGAGGTAGGGCTTCCAGTCCTGGAAGAGCGCCCGCCAGTACGCGGAGAGGTCGAGCGAGGGTTCGACGAGCGCGATGCGCCACAGCAGCGTGACGGCGTCCAGGTCCTCGGCCGACCGCAGGGACGTCTTCCGGCGGATGCCGAAGCGGTAACACGCCAGTGCCTCGCGGATGTTCTCCGCGTAGAGCTCGAACAGTGCGTAGTGCCACCAGATGTGGATGCGCATGGGAGTCGATCCGTCCCGGCCGCGCATGTACTCCTGGATGTAGCGGGCCCCCTCCTCGTGGCTGCCTGTCTCGTAGAGGCAGTGCACGACCGCGTGCATCGCGTAGATGTCGTCGGGGTTCAGCTCCAGTGCGGCCCGGCAGCGGTCGAGCGCCGCCTCGGTGAGGCCGTTCTCCTCCAGGGCGAACGCGTGCAGGCCGTGGAGGTAGCCGATGGCCGGGTCGTCGGCCGCGAAGGCCCCGACGGCCTCCGTGATCGAGGCCAGCATGTGCGGGGCGTCGCCGGCGTAGAAGTCCAGCATGTGCACGGCGTAGACCGATACGGCATCGCCCGGATACGTGTCGACGACGGACTGGAAACCGTTCCGTGCGGTGAGCAGATCCCCGGTGGCCCAGGAATCGAGGGCACAGAGCACCGCTTCGGTGCGGGCCTCGGCCGGTTCGCGCTCCCGGAGGGAGGCGCAGATCGTGGCGGCCGCCACGGCTGCCGGGCGCTCCATGGAACAGAGGAGGTCCACGGCGAGTATGAGCTGGAGTGCCACGGGGAGTGCGGATCGGGGCTGGACGGAGCTACGACATCGTTCGTGGTCCAGTCTCATCGAGACCAGGTGCACGATCGAGCTCTCGACCAGGTCCAGGTCCGACGGCCGCTCCACCAGGTGGGGGACGCCTCGAGAATCGATGAGCACGCTCATTCGGACACCTCCGTCGGTACGAGCCGGTCGTTCTGGACCTTGCGAATGGCGTGCAGAGCGGTGACCAGCAGCAGGGTCAGGGCGAACGGGGCCAGCCAGATCTCGGAGGAGAAGTACTGCCCGCCCGCCAGCACCGCGGCCAGCAGGATGAGCGAACAGGCGTTGGCGTTCGCCACCAGCGCGCCGACCTGTCGTGGTGAGAAGTGCGATGCCGCTTCCGCGCGCAGGAGCACCCGCACGGCGCCGAAGGCGCAGCCGAGGGCGAAGACGGCGGCCATCTGCGGTGTTCCGAACGTCGGGGCGAGGCTCCAGAGGACCACCGCCGCGATCACGGCGACCGCGGCTCCAGCCAGCAGCCAGCGCACGTCGCGGCTCTTCGTGAAGCGGTGCAGCAGGGCTCCCGCTACCGCCATCCCGATGCCGAGGAGCATGTCCAGGACACCGACGGTGAACATGCTTCCGTCGTTGGCGAGGACCTGTAGGGGCAGCATGAAGTTGAAGGTCCCCAGGACGGGCCAGACGAGCACGAAGGCCAGGAGGTAGAGGGTGCGGGGGCTGCCCGTGCCCGTCGGCCCGGTCTCCTGCTCGGCAGGGTCCGCGGCGGCCTCGGCGCGGTGCGATCCCAGACTCAGGATGGCGACCGCGGCGAACAGGGCGGCGCAGGCGGCCAGCACCCACTCGGCCCGCATGACCTGGGTGAGCAGCGGGGCGAACAGCGGGCCCACCATGAGCGCGACCTGGTTCACCGTCATGGTCAGTGAGCTCTGCTGACGCAGAACGACACCGTCCAGCCCGGACGCCTCTTCGTTGAACCACACCTCCCAGCTGGATTCGAGGAAGAAGAAGAACACCCACAGAACGAAGTTCAGGGCGATGACCAGGTGCACGTCGGAGTAGCCGGCCGCGATCAGGAGCAGGGTCAGGGAGACTCCGGCGAGTCCCGCGGCGGTCATCCTGGCCCCGCCGGCGATCGGACAGAAGCGGATCAGCAGCGGAACGAAGACGGCGGGGACGAAGGAGAGGGTGGTGGAGACGGCGAGTGCGCCGTAGCCTCCCCCGTCCGCGGAGGCGATGTGCCAGTTCAGGAGCAGGAGCACGACGCCGTTGAAGAACCGGTAGAGACCGGAGTACAGCGTGTACTGCTTCACTCCTCGACCAGCCCACCGGTCACGAAGGTCTGCTCGGACAGTTCCCTGGCCATGGTCACCGGCAGCGCGGTCTTCTCGCCGAAGAGCTCGTCCCATTCGAGCTCGACGATGCCTTCCCTGGTGCTCCAGTTCTTGGCGGCCTCGGAGCGGTCTCCCCGCTTGGCGCTGATGCTGAAGCTCCGCACCTCGGGCGGCAGGGGCTTCCCGTCGAGGACGTCCTCGATCCGCCCGGGCGCGGCCTTGAGGAACGCGATCGCCGAGGTCCTGGTGGGCGTCGCGGCGGCGACGACGTCGAGGAGGCCGGTGCCGAGGTAGGAGCCGACGTGCAGCCAGTAGGGGTTGAGCGAGTAGGCCCGCTCCACCTGGTCCATGATCCCGTCGCCGCCGGGGCGGGCGGCCACTTCGATCACCCAGGCCGTGCCGTCCGCGCCGAACTTGATCTCGACATGGGCGAGGCCCCGGTCGATGCCCAGTGCGGTGCAGGACCGGACGGCGAGGTCGGTGAGCGTGGGGTCGCCGGTCCGGTGGCTCGGCACCAGGTGCGCCATCTCCGCGAACCAGGGGCGGGGGGAGAGGTACTTCTCCGTCACCGCGAGGACCTCCGCGCGGCCGGCGCCGCAGAGCACCTCGACGGACACCTCGTCGTCGGAGTCGACGAACTGCTCGACGAGGAACTTGTCACCGAGGATGTTGAACGACGATCCGTACTCGGCGACGACGGCCTTCGACTCCGCGAGGCCGGCGACCGCCTCCTCGTGCGTGGTGGCCAGCACCACTCCGCCGCTGCCGCCGAAGTCGTACGGCTTGATGACGACGGGCAGCCCGATGGCCTCGATGGCGTCGGACAACTCCTGCTCGGACTCGACCAGCCGGCACCGGGGCGTCCGGACGCCGGCTGCCAGCAGAGCCTGCTTCATGGCGTACTTGTTCCGGGCGTTGGTCACCGCCGTGGCGTCCAGTCCGCCCAGTCCGAGGGCGCGGTTCACGGCGTTCGCCGAATCAACCGTCCAGTCGTTGAGCGGAACGACGATCCTGGGGTGCCGGCCCTGGGCGGAGTGCGCGCGGATGGCCTCAAGCAGGGACTCCGCGTCCTTGGGGTCGGCCTCCATCACGTGGTCGAACGTGCGGTTCCGCCTGCGTGCGGCATCTTCCGTGGCCGCCCAGACGGGCAGGTCGGTGGCCTGCTTCGCGCCCGAGAAAACCCGTTCGCGGAGATATTGGTCGGCCCCGAGCAGCAGAACGTATTCGTCTTTCGGCTGCATGAATGCACCCTGATCTTTCAAGGATTCCCCCGCATGTGATTCATGGCCCGGCGTTGCCCAGGTGCGCACCTGGTCGCAAATTCGGCCGTTATCCCCCGTGTAAGTCTGGGTGTGCACGACTAGGTGCTCGTGTGGACGCCCAGTTCTACCGTGAGAGCGTAGCGGTGGGGTGGGTGGGAGTACAAGGTATTAGTTTCGGAAATTGGCCTGAAATAATCGGTGGAGGGTGATCGAGTGCATCGCTGCAGCTGGGGCGGTGTGTGACGGAGCCCTGCCCGGCCTCCGGGGACTCGTCGGGTAAAATCTTTATCAACGACGACGGTTCGGGAGCATCCGATATCCCCGAAACTCCTTCGGCGAGTTACGCGGCGTCCTCGGCGGGACGTGTAATGAGAACGTCGACAAGAGTTTTCACCCCCGATACCCGGAGGGTGATCGCCGATGCAGAAGGGCCGCCGCCCGGGAGGGTTTTCCCGGGCGGCGGCCCATTTCTCATGTTCGGGAGAGTCCGCAGTTCTGCGCGTTCCGCGGGTTTTCCGTGGGTGCGGAGGCGGCTGCGGGTGTCAGGCGCTCTGGTCGGCCGTCGCCTGCTGCATGTAGTGGTCCCTGAACTGCGGCATCAGCTGCTGGAGCAGCTCGGTCGAGCGGGGGTGGTGCACATCGCGCCGGTCGGCCAGGTGGATGTCCAGGGTCTCGACATTCGGGTACTGGCCCACCTGGTCCGTGTACGCGCTGAACTCCTCGTACGCGCGGTCGGCGAAGTCGTTGTCCTCCTGGGACCACTCCTCCAACTGCGGCGCGTCCTCGGGGCCGGGGGCGGGCACGGCGGGCGGCTCCTCGTCGGCGGCCTGCTGCACCTGCTGCTCGGGCTGCGCCTGCTGTACGGGCTGGGCCTGCTGTACGGGCTGGGCCTGGTCCGGGGCCTCGTGGGGCTCCTCGCGGCGGGGGTGCGGCGCCGCGCCGATCGTGCCGACGTCCCCGAGGGGGCGGGTGCGGCCGGGGCCCAGCGGGACGGCCACCGGGGTGGGTTCGAGGCCCTCGGCATGCTGCGGGTCGTACGCGCCGACGTGCGCGGCCTCCGGAAGCTTCTGGGCGGCGAACCAGGGGCTGTCGTGCGTGGGCGGGACCTGCGGGGCTTCCGGCGCCTGCCGTTGCAGGTGCTGGGGCTGCTGGGGCTGGACCTGCTGCTCTTGCTGGAGCTGCTGCTGGGACCGCTGCTGGGGTGTCTCCTTCCGGAGCGACGCCGCCAACTGCTGCTGATGCTGCTGCGGGTGCTGCTGGGCCTGTTCCTGAAGAGGCTCCGGCTCCTCGCGCCCCTGCTCGTGGCCGTGCGCCAGGCCCTGCTCCCGGTCCTGCTCCCGCCGGGGCTCGTAGGGCAGTTCGGCCTTCGGGGCGGGCGGCAGCAGGGCGGGCTCGATGCCGGCGGCGGCGAGTCCGGCCGGGGCGGTCTCGGCGAGCGGGACGCCGTACTTCGCCAGCCGCAGCGGCATCATCGACTCGACGGGCGCCTTGCGGCGCCAGTTGCGGCCGAACCGGGCCTGGAGCCGGGCCTGGTATATCAGCCGCTCCTGTTCGAGCTTGATGACCTGTTCGTAACTGCGCAGCTCCCACAGCTTCATGCGCCGCCACAGCTTGAACGTCGGTACGGGGGAGAGCAGCCAGCGGGTGAGGCGCACGCCCTCCATGTGCTTGTCGGCCGTGATGTCCGCGATCCGGCCCACCGCGTGGCGGGCGGCCTCCACGGAGACGACGAACAGGACCGGGATCACCGCGTGCATCGCGGTGCCGAGCGGATCGGGCCAGGAGGCGGCGCCGTTGAACGCGATGGTCGCGGCGGTCAGCAGCCACGCCGTCTGGCGCAGCAGCGGGAACGGGATCCGCATCCACGTCAGCAGCAGGTCCAGCGCGAGCAGGACGCAGATGCCCGCGTCGATGCCGATGGGAAAGACCAGGGAGAACGTGCCGAACCCCTTGGCCTCGGCCAGCTCGCGCACGGCCGCGTAGGAGCCCGCGAACCCGATCGCGGCGATGATCACCGCACCGGCGACCACGACTCCGATGAGTATCCGGTGCGTACGTGTCAGCTGCATGGCGGCCACCGGCGATCCCCTCCCCGACTTCGTCTCTCGCCCGGCATCCGACGTCCGGCGCTGGCACAGCCTGGCACATGTGTACGAGAGGCGTTGCGCGGGGAGGGCGAAGCCCGGCCGTCGGAGGAGGGCCGGGCTTCGGAAACACGGTGTGCGGCCTGGGAGTCCGGCTCTCCCGGTCCGCTCAGGTCACGACTTGGGCTTGGCCTTGGCGGCGGACTTCTTCGCGTCCTTACCGGCGGGCTTCTTGTCGCCGGTGCCGCCGGTGCTGCCCGTCTCGTCCTTGTCGCCCTTCTTGGCGCTCCCGGCCGACGGAGAGGCCTTCGCGCTGCCGGAACCGGCGGTGGTGCCGACCGCGGCCACCGCCTCCTTCGCCGCCTTCTTGGCGTCCTTGAGGATGTCCGCCGCGGACGGGGCCTTCGCCCCGGCGAAGCCCGTGCCGTTGTAGGTCAGGGTGACGACGACATTGCCCGTACGGGCGACGACCGTGGCGTACGCGAAGTCCTCGTCCGTCTTGTTGAGGCCGTACGTGATCGCCGTGGCCTCGTCGCCGATGCCGGGAGCGGCAGCGGCGGCGACCTTCTCGGCGCCCTCGGTGGCCTTCTCCTTGACGATCTGCTTCGTGTAGTCGTCGGTGGCGCGCGCGGCGCCGCTGCCCAGCGACTGGTCCGAGTCGAAGCGGGTGAAGGCGACGGACAGCCAGCGGTACTGGGAGCCCTTGACGCCCTTGTCGTCCAGCCCGTTCCACGAGCAGCTGCCGCGCACCGAGAGATCGCTGGAGCGGCCGGCCGTGCCGCCCTTCTTCTTGGCGTCGGGCACCAGGTCCTCGACCGTCTTCTCGGCGATCGAGGTGCACGCGTCGGGCAGGTCGGTGAACTTCGCCGGCTCGACCGCGGGCTTCGTCGGCTTGGTGCTGGTGGCACCGGAGGACGAGGAACTCGCCTTCTTCTTGCCGTCGGAGCCGGAGCCGGAGCCGGAGCCGGAGTCGGACGAGCAGCCGGCGGCTACGAGCATCACCGGAACGGCGGCGCAGGCGAGTATGCGGGACAGTCGCGGAGCTGATCGGTGCATGGTTCCTTCACTCGGACGGCACGGAGGTCTCGTTCGTGGTGCCACGTTACGACGCGCGGTGGGCCCGTGGCGCCCCGGTCGCGGACCCGGACGGCCCGCGCACCGGCCGCCCGCAGGGGTCGGGGGCGGCCCTACTCGCTGATCACCTCGGCCAGCTTCCGGGCCAGTGCCTGGGCCTTTTCCTGCAGTTCCTTGCTGTCCGGCACCTTGGTGACGAGGGCCGGCTGCTCGCCGTACCGGACGGTCACGAGCACGTTCGATGTGCGGAACACCACGCTCACCGTGCGGTGCTGTGCGGTGGAACCTGCCCGGGTGAGCAGATCGTCCAGGAATGCGGCATCCCCGAGCCCGTCGAGCACCCGCGGCCGGAGGTCCTCGCCGCCGCTGCCCGGCGCGCCCGACGTGCCGGACGGGGAGGGATCTGCCGAGCCCTGTCCCTCGCCGGGCTTCCCGCTCGCCTCCTCCTCCCCTTCAGCACTCTTCGTCGCGCCCGCCTCCGGGGTGCTCGCGGTGGTGGCGGCCCCCGACAGATCGGCCGCCGTCTCCTTCTTCACGTACAGGGTGCGGGCGCGGTCGTCGTCGCTCACGGCGGGGTCGTACGACACGACACGCTCGAAGTCGATGGCGAGGTTCCGCGAGGAGTCCGGCGCGTCGGACTTCCAGCTGCAGCCGACCTTGCGGTCGGTGTCGTACGTGACCGTCGCCGACCCCCGGAGCGCCTTCTCCTGGGCCTGCTGCGGCAGTTCCGCCACGCCCGGCAGCAGGTCCTTCAGGGTGGAGCTCGGTACGGCGCGGCAGGGCGCGGGCAGGGTGCGGTACTTGCCCGGGGGCGCGGTGGTGACGGCGGGGCTGCCCGGCTTGCTGTCGGCGTCGGACGCGCTGCCGTCGGAGCCGGCACTGCAGCCGGCGGCGAGCGCCGCGAGGAGCGCGACGCCGGGTACGTACGCCTTGTGTCGCACCGTCCCAGGCTCCCTTCGGTACGAAAACAGGTTGCCGCTCGGAGGCGGCCGATGGACACAATGTGTATCGCACGCGCCGCTGTGAATGCCGGTCGGCCGACTTGTTTGCCGACCTTGGGGCCGGTTTTGCGCTTTCAGTCTTTTCGGGGGAATCTCGGGGGAATCGAGGAGTTATGTCGTACGTAGAGGTGCCGGGGGCGAAGGTCCCCATCCGGATGTGGGCCGATCCCGCGTCGGTGGAGGACGTGGCGATGCAGCAGCTGCGGAACGTGGCCACGCTGCCCTGGATCAAGGGTCTCGCCGTCATGCCGGACGTCCACTTCGGCAAGGGCGCCACGGTCGGTTCGGTGATCGCCATGCGGGGTGCGGTCTGCCCGGCCGCGGTGGGGGTCGACATCGGCTGCGGGATGTCCGCGGTCAAGACGTCCCTGACCGCCAACGATCTCCCCGGCGACCTGTCACGGCTGCGCTCCAAGATCGAGCAGGCCGTTCCGGTGGGCCGGGGGATGCACACCGACACCGTGGACCCGGGGAAGCTGCACGGGTTCCCGACGGCCGGGTGGGACGATTTCTGGGGACGGTTCGACGGGATCGCCGAAGCGGTCAAGTTCCGTCAGGAACGGGCCACGAAGCAGATGGGAACGCTCGGATCGGGTAATCATTTCATCGAGTTTTGTCTCGATGAGACCGGTTCTGTCTGGCTGATGCTGCACTCCGGTTCGCGGAACATCGGCAAGGAGCTGGCCGACTTCCACATCGGGCAGGCGCAGAAGCTGCCGCACAACCAGGGCCTGATCGACCGGGACCTGGCGGTGTTCGTCGCGGACACCCCACAGATGGCGGCGTACCGCAACGACCTGTTCTGGGCCCAGGAGTACGCGAAGTTCAACCGCGCGATCATGATGGGGCTCTTCCAGGACGTCGTCCGCAAGGAGTTCAAGAAGGCGCGGGTCACCTTCGAGCCGGTCATCTCCTGCCACCACAACTACGTGGCCGAGGAGCGGTACGAGGGCATGGACCTGCTGGTCACCCGTAAGGGGGCGATTCGGGCCGGCTCCGGGGACTACGGGATCATCCCGGGCTCCATGGGCACCGGTTCGTACATCGTCAAGGGTCTCGGCAACGAGAAGTCGTTCAACTCGGCGTCGCACGGAGCGGGCCGGCGGATGAGCCGGAACGCCGCGAAGAAGCGCTTCTCGACCAAGGACCTGGAGGAGCAGACGCGGGGCGTGGAGTGCCGTAAGGACTCCGGGGTGGTCGACGAGATCCCCGGCGCGTACAAGCCGATCGAGCAGGTCATCGAACAGCAGCGGGACCTGGTCGAGGTGGTAGCGAAGCTCAAGCAGGTGGTGTGTGTGAAGGGCTGAGGCCCCGCTGCCCCAGCCGCCTCACCACCGCCCGGTCCACCGCGTCCGCTACAGGGTGCGGTGGACCTTCGTGTTGGAGGCCTGGGCGCGGGGGCGGACCACCAGGAGGTCGATGTTGACGTGGCTGGGGCGGGTGACGGCCCAGCCGATCGTGTCAGCCACGTCCTCGGCGGTCAGGGGGGCTTCCACGCCCGCGTAGACCTTGGCGGCCTTCTCGGTGTCGCCGCGGAAGCGGGTGGTGGCGAACTCGTCGGTCCTGACCATGCCGGGGGCCACCTCGATGACACGGACCGGGGTGCCCACGATCTCCAGGCGCAGGGTCTCGGCCAGGACGTGTTCGCCGTGCTTGGCGGCCACGTAGCCGCCGCCGCCCTCGTAGGAGGAGAGGGCCGCGGTGGAGGACAGGATCACGATCGTGCCGTCGCCGCTCGCGGTGAGGGCGGGGAGCAGGGCCTGGGTGACGTTGAGGGTGCCGATGACGTTCGTCTCGTACATCTGGCGCCAGTCGGCGGGGTCGCCGGTCGCCACCGGGTCGGCGCCCAGTGCGCCGCCCGCGTTGTTGACGAGGAGGGCCAGGGAGCGGAACGCGGTGGCGAACTCGTCGACGGCGGTGCGGTCGGTCACGTCCAGGGCGTAGGCGGTCGCCTCGTGGCCGGCCTCGGTGATCTCGGCGGCGAGCGCCTCGATGCGGTCCTTGCGGCGCGCGGTCAGCACGACCCGGTAACCGGCTGCGGCCAGCGTGCGGGCGGTCGCGGCGCCGATGCCGCTGCTCGCGCCGGTGACGACGGCGATGGGGGTGGCGGTCATGGCGATCTCCTCGGGCAGTTGATCGGTAACGGGGAAAGGATAGGCAGCCGCTGCCCGACCGGTCTGCCCCGCATCCAGGGAGCGGACAGGGGTGGCGGGGAGCGGGCTCGGGGTGCCCCGTGGGCCGTGCGGGTGGGTAAGAGCGCGTCGAATCCGTCCTTTCACACCCCGACGAGGTGGTCGTACGGCTCGACACCGTCGGGAGCGGCGGGACGCGGGACACGGACCGCGGGAACGACGCGCACCAGGTCCCCGCACCCGTCCACCGGGGACGCGTACGCCTTCTGCACCGCTGACCGGGACCGGCGCTGCCGAACTACGCCGTCGTGCCGCCGAATTCGCGTAGCGCGTCGGCGACGATCGTCTCCAGGTGACCGTGGTGCGCGCCCCGCCAGTACACCCGGGCGCACGCTGTGCACTGGGCGAACACGTCGTACGCCTGCTGGGTGCCGTGTTCCAGCAGGTCGCTCACGGCGCCCTTGTCGGCCTCCGCGAGCGTGCCGTTGCAGGCGGTGCAGCGGGTCCACGGGGCGAGGCCCGGGGCGAAGCGGCCGAGGACGTCGCGGAGCTGCTGCTGGGGGCGGTCGCTGTAGACGTACGCCCCCGCCCAGATCTCCCGGCGGCGCAGCAGCCCGCGGTCCCGGGAGAGCAGGACGCGCCGCTCCCGCGCGGAGAGGGCGGCGAGCGCGGGGTCGCCGATGTCCTCGCTCTCGTACGCCGCGTCCACGCCCAGGAGTCGCAACCGCCGGGCCAGCGTGCCGAGATGGACGTCGAGGAGGAAGCGCAGAGGTGCGCCGGGGACCTGCTGGGGGCGCTCGACGGCCCGTACGTCGATGTGTTCGCCCGGCCCCGGCACGTGCGAGCGGGCCACCGGATCACCGTTCACCAGCAGGGTGCCGGCCTCGGTGAGCGGGACGCCGAGGGACTCGATGACGTGGCCGAGGGTGGAGGCGCCGTCGGTGGTGAGCGGCGTCGGGCCCTGGCGGCGCTCGTGCGGGACGAAGAGCCGCAGCTCAGGGGCTACTTCGAGGGTGATCTCGGGTCCGTTCACCGGGCCAGGATGCCACCCGGGCGGGGTGGGCGGCCAGGCAATTGGCCGGGGGCCGGGGGTGGGGCGTCCCGGGGGGAGGGTGCGCGGTTGGCGGTTGGTGGGGCGGGCCGGAGCCGGCCGCTCTGGCGCCGCAGGCCCGGGAGATGAACATGTTCGGTGAGCCGTTCCCGGTCGGGGCCGGGGCTCCGGCTTTCGAGCGGGTGCTGGCCGTGACGGGGCGCGATCCGGGGTGGCGTCCGGCCGGGAGCTGAGGGCGGTGGACCGGGTGGCGGGTGCCGGGGTGGCCGGGAGGTCGTAGCGGGGGCCGAGTGCGGGTACGCGTCGTCGACGATCCCGTCGGCCCGGGGCCGAGTACGGGCACGCGTCGTCGACGATCGCCTTGGCCGGGGGCCGAGTGCGGCGTCCGCGTCGTCGGCGATCCCGTCGGCCCGGAGCAGCCTCGGCGTTCCGGGCCGGCGACGGGCTGAAGATCGGACTTCAGCCAATCATTGGCGCGATTCGACCCGATAGGTGCACGTGGGGGTATGCCCGCCGGGCCGGCCGGTCCCCCCTCAGGGCCAGACCAGGCAGTACGCCTGATGCCCCGCGTCGTGCAGGCGGTGCGAGAAGTCCTGCCACTCGTGGAGCAGCTGGTAGACGTTGAAGGCGTCGCGCGGGCCGCCGCGGTCGGGGACCGTGGACCAGATGAAGGCCGCCGCGCCCACGGACTCCTCGCCGACGCCGCGCAGCGGGTCGACGACGGTCATGGGGAGCTTGACGACCGCGTAGTCGGGGTGGAGGACGACCAGCTCCAGCGGGGGGACCTTGTGCAGGGGTATGCCCTCGATGCCGGTCAGCACCATGGCGGCCACCGTCTCCGGCTTGATCTTGGTGAACATGCCGCCCATGCCCAGCTCGTCGCCGCCCAGCTCCTCCGGGCGCATCGAGATCGGCACCCGAGCGGCGGTGGCCCCGTCCGGGGCACCGAAGTACTTGTAGGTCACCCCCATCCCGCCACCGCTCCTGCTCCCGGGGGGCGGTGTGCTCTCCGCGCCCCTGCCCTGTGCGCGCTCGGCCCTTCGCCGGTGCCGCCCTCGCCGGGCAGGCTCGGGCCCCAGGTCGCCGGTCCCTTCGCCCACTCCGCCACCGCGATGCATATCTCATCCACCCGACTACTTCTTAGGAGACACAGCCCCCGCCGCGCAACCCGATCATCGTGTCAGTGACCTCCCCCACGGGCGTGCGGTGAAACACCTGTCCGCAAGACCGTCCGTGCCTCTGACACCATGGCATGTGTGAGCTTTCCCTATGTCGCCCCAGTTTCGCAGACGTGAGGGGACCGACGCTCTTCCGTGATACGAGAGGAGCGCGCTCCCTGCTCACCGGTGGCCGGGAATTCCCATGGATGTTCCGGCCCGGCTCCCGACACCCGAATCGCAGATCAGGACCAAAGTGGCGTATTCATACGAAGCCCCAGTTTCGCAGTCGCTGTTCGACCGGGCGTCCGTCGTGACGCCCGGCGGCGTGAACTCACCCGTGCGTGCCTTCCGGGCCGTGGGCGGTACGCCCCGGTTCATGGTCTCCGGTACCGGTCCGTACCTCACCGACGCCGACGGCCGGGAGTACGTCGACCTCGTGTGCTCGTGGGGGCCGATGATTCTCGGCCACTCCCACCCCGAGGTCATCGCCGCCGTCCAGGAAGCGGTCTCCCGGGGAACCTCCTTCGGTACGCCGGGTGAGGGCGAGGTCGCGCTGGCCGAGGAGATCGTGGCGCGGGTCACGCCGGTCGAGCAGGTCCGGCTGGTCTCCTCCGGCACCGAGGCGACGATGTCGGCGATCCGGCTGGCCCGCGGCTTCACCGGCCGGGCCAAGGTCGTGAAGTTCGCCGGCTGCTACCACGGCCACGTGGACGCCCTGCTGGCCGCGGCCGGTTCCGGCCTCGCCACCTTCGGCCTCCCCGATACGCCCGGCGTCACGGGCGCCACGGCCGGGGACACCGTCGTGCTGCCGTACAACGACCTGGACGCCGTGCGGGCCGCCTTCGCCGCACACCCCGGCGAGATCGCCTGCGTCATCACCGAGGCCTCGCCCGGCAACATGGGCGTCGTCCCGCCCGCCGACGGCTTCAACGCCGGGCTCAAGGAGCTCTGCGCGGCCAACGGCGCCCTGTACATCTCCGACGAGGTCATGACGGGCTTCCGTACGTCGAAGGCCGGCTGGTACGGCATCGACGGCGTCCGACCCGACCTGATGACCTTCGGCAAGGTCATGGGCGGCGGCTTCCCCGCCGCGGCCTTCGGCGGCCGCGCCGACGTGATGGCGCACCTCGCCCCGGCCGGCCCGGTCTACCAGGCGGGCACCTTGTCGGGTAACCCGGTGGCCACCGCCGCCGGCCTCGCCCAGTTGCGGCTGCTCGACGACGCGGCGTACGCGAAGATCGACGCGGTCTCCGCCGAACTGCGCTCCCTGGTGGGTGACGCGTTCACCAGGGAAGGCGTCGCGCACACCGTCTCCTCGGCGAGCAACATGTTCTCGGTCTTCTTCACCGACCGGCCCGTCCGGAACTACGACGACGCCAAGAAGCAGGAGGCCTTCCGCTTCACCGCCTTCTTCCACTCGATGCTGGAGCAGGGCGTCTACCTGCCTCCCTCCGCCTTCGAGTCCTGGTTCGTCTCCACCGCCCACGACGAGCGGGCCATCGAGCGGATCGCCGCCGCCCTGCCCGCCGCCGCCCGCGCCGCATCGGAGGCCACCGCATGAGCAGCGAGAACGCCCGACGCGAGGACTTCACCGTGGTGCACCTGATGCGCCATGGCGAGGTGCACAACCCGGACGGTGTGCTCTACGGGCGGCGCGCCGGGTACAGCCTCTCCGAGCTGGGCCGGCAGATGGCCGACAGGGTCGCCGGCCACCTGGCGAAGCGCGACATCACCCATGTCGTCGCCTCCCCGCTGGAGCGCGCCCAGGAGACGGCCGAGCCCATCGCCAAGTCGCACGGCCTGGACCTGGTCACCGACGAGCGGCTCATCGAGGCCGGCAACGTCTTCGAGGGCAAGACCTTCGGCGTCGGCGACGGGGCGCTGCGCAAGCCGGACAACTGGAAGCACCTCACCAACCCGTTCAAGCCGTCCTGGGGTGAGCCGTACATCGAGCAGGTCGTCCGCATGATGGGCGCGCTCGACGCCGCCAAGGACGCGGCGCGCGGGCACGAGGCGGTCTGCGTCAGCCACCAGCTGCCGATCTGGATCGTCCGCTCCTTCGTAGAGCGCCGCAGGCTCTGGCACGACCCGCGCAAGCGCCAGTGCACGCTGGCCTCGCTGACCAGCTTCACCTACCAGGGCGACAAGATCGTCTCGGTGGGCTACTCGGAGCCGGCCCGGGACCTGGTGCCGGCGCACCTGCTGGCCGGGGCCAGGCCGGTGAAGGGGAAGTCGAAGGCCTTCGGCGCGTAACCCCGCTCAGCCCGCCACGTGCCGTGAACCTACGGGACCGACCGCCGCCGCGGTCGGTCCCGTTCTCATTGCCGGCGGGGCTGCGCGTTGGTGGGGCTCCGCGTTGCCGGTGGGGCCGTGCGTTGCCGGTGGGGTTCCACGTTGCCGGTGGGGCTGCGCGTTGCCGGTGGGGCTGCGCGGCGCCGGCGGGGCGAGGGCCGGGGCCGTGCGGGACAGGAGGTGTCGGCGCGTTAGATTAGGTTAGCCTTAGCTAACTCAGACGTGACGAGAGCGGTGGAGCCATGACGCGTACTGCCCCGACCGACGTCCCCGATCCGAGCCCGGCACCGCGGTCCGGCCCGGTGAGGCGGCCCGCCGATGAGTGACTGTACGGACGTGGCCGCCACCCACCGGTCCCTCACCGGCCCCCGTGTCGCCCGGCTCGCCCGGCAGCTCGAAGGCGCCCGGGACGACGCCGCCCGGGCCGCCCTCGCCGAGGCATTCTGGGCCGAGGCCGCCCGCACCGGCACCCCCCTCGTGGAGGAGCTCGACGACGACCCCGGCCGGCGGGCCGTCACCTTCCTGTGGCGCGGCCACCGTGCCACCCGCCAGGTCCTGCTGATGGCCCCGGGCCTCACCGACCGCGAGCGGCTCGCCGACTCGCTCCTGCGCCACCTGCCGGGCACCGACGTCTGGTACCTCACCCACCGGCTGCGCGCGGACCACCGCGGCTCCTACCGGATGGTGGCCGACATCTCCACCGGGCCCGCCCCCACCGATCCCGCCCTGCTCCAGCGGCGGCTGCTGGCGCTGCGGGCGCACGGCGGGGCCGACCCGCTCAACCCGGTCCGGATACCGACCCGTTGGCGTGACGCGCAGGACTCGGTCCTCGCCCTGCCCGACGCCCCGCCCCAGCCCTGGGCCGACCGGCGGAGCGACATCCCGCGCGGCGGCGTCGAGCGGCACACCGTGGCGGCCGGTGTCCTCGGCGCCGAGCGGGACGTGTGGGTCTACCTGCCGCCGGACGCCGTCCCGTTCCGGCCGGCGCGCGAGCCGGGGGAGCGGGGCCGGCTGCCCCTGCTGGTGCTCTGCGACGGGGACATGTGGTTCGGCCGGCTCGGCCTCCAGGACACGCTGGACGCGCTGATCGCCGACGGGGCCCTCCCGCCGCTGGCCGTCCTCGCCCCGGACGCCGTCGACACCCGCACGCGCCGGTCGGAGCTGGGCGGGCGGGAGAGTTACGTCTCCTTCCTGGCCGACGAGGTGCTGCCCTGGGCGGGTGCCCGGTGGCCGCTGACCGCGCGGGCCGACCGGACGGTGGTGGCCGGCCAGGGGCTCGGGGGGATGACCGCGCTGTACGCCGGTCTCACCCGGCCCGAGCGGTTCGGCGGGATCGTCGCGCAGTCCCCGTCGCTGTGGTGGCGGCCGGGGCTCGAACCCGGCGCCGTGGCCCCGGACGCGGCCGGGACGCCCTGGCTGGCCACGCTCGCCGCCGGACTCCGTGACGGGCTCCCGGACGGGCGTGAGGCGAGGGGCGGAGCGCGCGGAGCCGTCGTCCACTTCGATGTCGGCCTGCACGAGGGCGCCTTGGCGGAACACACCGAGGCCCTTCGGGCGGTGCTCCGCGCCCGGGGCCACCGGGTCACCCGCGATCTCCACAGCGGCGGCCACGACTACGCCTGCTGGCGGGGGTTCCTGGCGGACGCGCTGGTGGAGCTGCTGGGGACCAGCCTTGACGTGGACGCGGCAGAGTCCCAGGGTGGGACGGGCCCCGCCCCCCGCCGCGCCCGGAGTCGCTCGGGACTGCCCGCAGGCCCGGCCATCAGGTAAAGCGTAGAGAAAGTCCCCAATTGCACGGAACCGTCGCGTCACTCAAGGCCTCTCACTCTCCAGCAGTTTGTATGACCTTGAGATAAAACGACCGCAGATGGGGACGACATGCGCGACATCAACCGAAGGGGACTGCTCGGCGCGGGGCTCGGCACCGCGGCCGCGATCGGACTCGCCGGCTGTGGTTTCTCCAGTTCCTCCGCTTCCTCGGAGGGCGGCCGGCCGGGCGGCGGCGACGGTGGCAAGGGTGACACCGGCACCGGCGGCAAGGGCGGCGGAAACGATACGCCGAAGAACAAGGTCCGCCCGATCGGCGACGGCTCCACCGCCGACACCGGAAAGCAGCCCCGTCAGCCCGCCGCGCCCGTCCCGCTCGAACCCGGCCAGACGCCGCCGCAGTTCGTGATCCTTTCCTGGGACGGGGCGGGCGAGGTCGGCAACGGGCTCTTCCCGCGCTTTCTCGAACTGGCCGACGAGCACGACGCCGCGATGACCTTCTTCCTCTCCGGGCTGTATCTGCTGCCCGAATCGAAGAAATCCCTCTACCGCCCGCCGAACAACCCCCGCGGCGCCTCCGACATCGGCTATCTCACCGACGGCCATGTCAAGGACACGCTGAAGTACGTACGCCAGGCCTGGCTGGACGGCCATGAGATCGGCACCCACTTCAACGGGCACTTCTGCGGCGGTTCCGGTTCCGTCGAACGCTGGACCCCCGCGCAATGGCAGAGCGAGATCGATCAGGCTGTGTCCTTCGTCACGAAATGGCGGACCAACACCGGCTGGCAGAACGAGGACCCGCTGCCGTTCGACTACCGGAAGGAGTTGATCGGCGGTCGCACCCCCTGTCTGCTCGGCCAGGACAATCTGCTGCCCACCGCGGCCAAGATGGGCTGGCGCTACGACGCCAGCTCGCCCGGCGGCCGCCAGATGTGGCCCGTGAAACGCGGCGGGGTCTGGGACCTCCCGCTCCAGGCCATGCCGTTCCCCGGCCACTCCTTCGAGGTCCTCTCGATGGACTACAACATCCTCGCCAACCAGTCGCAGAATTCGACCACGGGGATGCCCTCGCGTTATCCGGGCTGGCGCAACCAGGCGACCGGCGCGTATCTCGCCGGATTCGAGCGCGCCTACACGACGAATCGCGCGCCCTTCTTCATCGGCAATCACTTCGAGGAGTGGAACGGTGGCATCTATATGGACGCCGTGGAAGAAGTGATCAAGAAGACCGCCGGTAAGAAGGACGTGCGCCTCGTCTCCTTCCGGCAGTTCGTCGACTGGCTCGACGTGCAGGATCCCGCGGTCCTCGCCAAGCTCCGCACCCTGGAGGTGGGACAGTCACCCGCGGGCGGCTGGAACTCCTTCTTTAAACCGGCCTGACAAGGGGCTTTACGGGCACCGAGGGGGGTGCGGGAGATCCCCGGAACTGCCATGCGAAACTTTTCACATGAGCTTTGGCCGCGCACCCCGACGCCGCTTCACCCTCCTCGCCGCGACCGCCGTGGCCGGTGCCCTGACGCTGTCCGCGTGCGGCGACGGCAACAAGGCCCAGGGCGGGGGCAACACGAACTTCGTCACCGGCAGCGGGGGCATCTCCACCGTCGCCAAGAGCGAGCGCCCGGACGCGCCGAAGCTCCGGGGCGAGGGCCTGGACGGCAAGCCGCTCGACCTCGCCGACTTCAAGGGCAAGGTCGTCGTGCTCAACGTCTGGGGGTCCTGGTGCGGCCCCTGCCGCCTGGAGGCGAAGTACTTCGCGCAGGTCTCCGAGGAGACGGCCGGCCAGGGCGTGCAGTTCCTCGGCATCAACACCCGCGACGCGCAGCGGGACCCCGCGGTGAACTTCGAGAAGGACTACGGGGTCACCTACCCGAGCTTCTTCGACCCGATCGGCAAGCTCATCCTCCGCTTCCCCAAGGGCACCGTGAACCCGCAGGCCATCCCCTCGACCGTGGTGGTCGACCGGGACGGGAAGATCGCGGCGCGCACGCTCCAGCCGCTGGACGCCGAGCAGCTGCGCGAGATGATCGACCCGATCGTCGCGGAGAAGTGATCCGGTGATCCCGCTCGCCGCGTACGACGACACCGTCGTGAGCACCGTCACGCTGGCCGCGTACAACGACACCGTCGTGAGCGGGGCCCTGCTGCTGGCCGTGCCCGTCGCCCTGCTGGCCGGACTGATCTCCTTCTTCTCGCCCTGCGTCCTGCCGCTCGTCCCCGGCTACCTGAGTTACGTCACCGGGGTCAGCGGCACCGACCTGGCCGAGGCCCGGCGCGGCCGGGTGGTGGCGGGCGCCTCGCTCTTCGTCCTCGGCTTCACCGCCGTGTTCGCCTCCACCGGGGCGCTCTTCGGCTACTTCGGCAACGAGCTCCAGACGCACGCCGGCGTGCTCAACAAGGTCCTCGGCGCCCTGATGATCCTCATGGGTATCTTCTTCATGGGGCTCCTGCCGGGGGTGACGCAGCGCGAGTTCCGCCTTCACAGGCGGCCGGTGACCGGGCTGGCCGGCGCGCCGCTGCTCGGCGCCCTGTTCGGGATCGGCTGGACGCCGTGCATCGGCCCGACGCTCTCCTCGGTGCTGTTCCTCTCCGCCGAGAGCGCCACCGCCGGACGCGGCGCGATACTGACCGTCGCGTACTGTCTCGGACTCGGCGTCCCGTTCATCCTGGCCGCGATCGCCTTCCGCAAGGCACTCGGCGCGTTCGGCTGGGTCAAGCGCCACTACGCGTGGGTGATGCGGATCGGCGGCGGCATGATGATCGTGACCGGGGTCCTGCTGCTGACCGGTGTGTGGGCCACGCTGATGCAGCAGATGCAGGGCTGGTCCAGCGGCTTCGTTGTGGGGATCTGAGTTCATGAGCAAGGCGAACAGCACGGACACCGGCGCTCCCATCGACGCCGCCGCGGCCGAGCGCGAGCAGGAGCGTGTCGACCACGCCGCCGGCGAGCGGCTCTCCACCGCGCCCCGCGAGGAACGGCCCGAGACCGGTGGTGGCGTGCCCGCGATGGGGGTGATCGGCTGGGTCCGCTGGTTCTGGCGCCAGCTCACCTCGATGCGGGTCGCGCTGATCCTGCTCTTCCTGCTCTCCCTGGGCGCCATCCCCGGCTCGCTGATCCCGCAGACCAGCGTCGACGACCTGAAGGTCCAGAACTTCAAGGACCAGCACACCACCCTCACGCCGGTCTACGAGAAGCTCCAGCTCTTCGACGTCTACAGCTCGGTGTGGTTCTCCGCGATCTACATCCTGCTGTTCGTCTCGCTGATCGGCTGCATCGTGCCGCGCACCGGCCAGTTCGTCGGCCAGCTCCGCAGCCGCCCGCCGGGCGCCCCGAAGCGGCTGACCCGGCTGCCCGCCTACACCACCTGGCGCACCGACGCGGAGCCCGGGCAGGTCCGCGAGGCGGCCCTCGGCGTGCTGGGCGGGCGGCGCTTCCGGGCGCACACGGTGGGCGACGCGGTCGCCGCCGAGAAGGGCTACCTCCGCGAGGCGGGGAACCTGGTCTTCCACATCGCGCTGATCGTGATGCTGGTGGCCTTCGCCGCCGGCCAGCTCCTCAAGTCCGAGGGCGGCAAGCTGGCCGTGGAGGGCGACGGCTTCGCCAACACGCTCACCCAGTACGACGACTTCAAGTCCGGCTCGCTCTACGACCCGGACTCGCTGGCCCCCTTCAGCTTCGTCCTGGACGACTTCGTCGGTACGTACGAGGAGAGCGGCCCGCAGCGTGGCACGCCCCGTACCTTCGAGGCCCGGGTGCGGTACACCGAGGGCGCCGAGGGACCCGAGCGCAAGGGCGTCATCCGCGTCAACGAACCGCTCGTCGTGGACGGCACCAAGGTCTATCTCATCGCCCACGGTTACGCCCCCGTCGTCACCGTCCGGGACGGCAAGGGCAAGGTCGTCTCGCGGAACTCCGTACCGCTGCTGCCCATCGACAACAACATCACCTCCACCGGCGCGATCAAGGTGATGGACGGCTACCGCGACAGGACCGGTGCCAAGACGCAGCTCGGCTTCAAGGCCTTCTTCGTGCCGACCTTCGCGGGCCACGGCAAGGGCCAGATGTTCTCGCAGTTCCCCGGCGCGGAGTTCCCGGTACTGGCGCTGAGCGCCTACCGCGGCTCCCTCGGGGTGGACTCCGGCCTGCCGCAGAACGTCTACCAGCTCGACACGTCCAAGATGAAGGAGTTCAAGAACCAGGACGGCGAGCTGCTCAAGAAGATGCTGCGCCCCGGTGAGAAGCTGGACCTGCCCGACGGTGAGGGTTCGATCACCTTCGAGGGCGTCGAGGAGTGGGCCAGCTTCCAGATCTCGCAGCAGCCGGGCACCGGCTGGGCGCTCGGCGGCGCCGTCGCCGCCATCGCCGGACTCGCCGCCTCGCTGTTCATCCAGCGCCGCCGGGTGTGGGTCCGGGCGGTCCGGGGCGCGGACGGGGTGACCGTCGTGGAGATGGCGGGCCTGGGCCGCAGCGAGTCCGCCAAGCTCCCCGAGGAGCTGGGCGACCTCGCGGCCGCCCTGGTCACGACGGCGCCGGTCGCGCCGGAGAAACCTGACGCGCCGGAGAAACCTGACGCGAACGAGGCCGGGAGCCGGCCCGTACATCCTGCCGAAGCACCTGCCGAAGGGGCTGAGAAGTGAATCTCGCCGCCGCAACCAACGAGAGCCTGGCGCACACCAGCAATGTGCTGATCTATTCGTCGATGGCCGTCTACACCCTGGCCTTCTTCGCGCACATCGCGGAGTGGGTCATGGGCAGCCGCAGCAAGGTCGGCCGCACGGCCGCCGCGCTGTCCGGCTCCGCGGCCGGCGGGCCGGCCGCCCCGGTGGTCGTCCGGTCCGGCTCCACCGCCGTGCTGGAGCGGCCGAAGGTCGTCACCCGCGCCGCCGCCGGGACCCGGGACGTGCCGGACGGGCCCGGGGCCGCGGGCGGCACGTTCCAGGGCGACCTGTGGGGCCGGATCGCGGTCTCGCTGACCGTGGTGGCCTTCGCCGTGGAGGCGGGCGGTGTCGCCACCCGGGCCCTCTCGGTGCAGCGGGCCCCCTGGGCCAACATGTACGAGTTCTCGATCACCTTCTCCACCGTGGCGGTCGGCTCGTACCTGGTGCTGCTCGCGCTGAGGAAGAACGCGCGCTGGATCGGCCTCCCGCTGGTCACCACGGTCCTGCTGGACCTCGGCATCGCGGTCACGACGCTCTACACCGACAGCGACCAGCTGGTACCCGCGCTGCACTCGTACTGGCTGTGGATCCACGTCTCGACCGCGATCATCTGCGGCGCCGTCTTCTACCTCGGCGCGGTCGGCACGGTGCTCTACCTCTTCCGCGACAGCTACGAGAACAAGATCGCCTCGGGTGGTACGCCGGGGAGGTTCGCCGCCTCCGTCATGGAGCGGCTGCCCTCCGCCTCGTCGCTGGACAAGTTCGCGTACCGGATCAACGCGGCCGTCTTCCCGCTCTGGACGTTCACGATCATCGCGGGCGCCATCTGGGCGGGCGACGCCTGGGGCCGGTACTGGGGCTGGGACCCCAAGGAGGTCTGGTCCTTCATCACCTGGGTCGCCTACGCCGCCTACCTGCACGCCCGCGCCACGGCCGGCTGGAAGGGCCGCAAGGCCGCCTACCTGGCGCTGGTCGCCTTCGCCTGCTGGCTGTTCAACTACTACGGCGTGAACATCTTCGTCACCGGCCTGCACTCCTACGCCGGGGTCTGACACCGCGGCACACGGCTCCCCGGACGGCAGGCCCGTCCGGGGAGCCGTCGCGTGTCAGGCCTTCAGCGGGGTGTCCAGGACCGCCTTGCGGTGGCTGAACGTCTCCAGGGAGTAGCGGCCGTGGTAGTTGCCCATGCCGCTCTCGCCGACCCCGCCGAACGGCAGGTCCGAGACGGTCAGGTGGGCCAGCGGCAGCCCGATGCCGACGCCGCCCGACGACGTCTCGGCCAGCAGCCGCTCCCGTACGGCGGGGGAGTCGGTGAACGCGTACAGCGCCAGCGGCTTGTCCCGGTCGTTGATGAAGCCGATCGCCTCGTCCAGACCGTCCACCGTCACCACGGGCAGGATCGGGCCGAAGATCTCCTCGCCCATCACGGGCGCGTCCGGCGCCACATCGGCCAGCACGGTCGGCGCGATGTACTTCGTGTCACGGTCGTGGGCGCCGCCGGTCACCGTACGGCCGGAGTTCAGCAGACCCGTCAGCCGGTCGAAGTGACGCTCGTTCACGATCCGCCCGTACTCCGGGTGGTTCGCCGGGTCCGCCCCGAACAGCCCCGTCACCGCCGCCGCCAGCGCGTCCGCGAGGGCCGGGGCGGTCTCCGGGTCGGTCAGCACGTAGTCGGGAGCCACACAGGTCTGTCCCGCGTTGAGGAACTTGCCCGAGGCGAGCCGGTCGGCCACCGCCTCCAGGTCCGTACCCCGGTCGACGAAGACCGGGGACTTGCCGCCGAGCTCCAGGGTGACCGGCGTCAGGTGCTTGGCCGCGGCGGTCATCACGATCCGGCCGACCTTGCCGTTGCCGGTGTAGAAGATGTGGTCGAAGTGCTGGTCCAGCAGGGCGGTGGTCTCCTCGACCGCGCCCTCCACGACACCGACCGCGTCCGTGTCCAGGTACCGGGGCAGCAGCCGGGCCACGGCGGCGGAGGTCGCGGGCGCCAGCTCGCTGGGCTTGGCCACCACACAGTTCCCCGAGGCCAGGGCGCCCACCACGGGGGCGAGGAGGAGTTGCACCGGGTAGTTCCAGGGCGCGATGACCAGGACGACACCGAGCGGGTCCAGCACGGTGTGCGCGGTGGCACCGGTGGGGGCGAGGTGCGGCGGTACGGGGGCGGGCTCGGGCCGCAGCCACTCGGCGAGGTGCTCCAGCGTGTGGTCGATCTCGCGGACCGTGAAGTCGATCTCGGTCCGGTACGCCTCCTTGCGGCTCTTGCCCAGGTCGGCGCGGAGGGCGTCGGCGAGGTCGTCGCCGTGCTCGGTGAGCAGGGCGCGCAGCCGCTGGAGCTGGTCGGTCCGCCAGGCGGCCTCCTTGGTGCGGCCGGTGCGGAAGGTGGTGCGGAGGCGGGCGACGAGCTCGGCGGGGCTTTCGGGCATGGGGGGCTCCTCAAGGGGGTCACGCGTGCTCCTTCAGAGGGGGCGCGCGTGCGGTGCCTGTTTCTGCGTTACCCCTTCGAGAATGGCCGACGACACCCCCGTGGCGCGCCCACCGCGCCGGTCGGAAAGATCACCCCTGCCGCGAGGAATAGCCCGTCAGGTAGTGGGCGGGGTCTTGTCGTCGGGGCCCGTGCCGCCCTCGCCGCGCCCCCGCTCCTCCTCGGCCTCCGCCTTCCTGGCGTCCTCGTCGTCCTTGTCGTCCTTGTCGTCCCTGAGCGACTTGAGGAAATCGGGGTTGTCGTCCGGGGCGACCCACTGCTGCCGGCGGCCGCCCCGCTGCCAGGAGGAGAGCCCGGCGCCCCCGGCCGCGCTGTGGCGCACCTTGCCGGCGAAGAGCCAGCCGATCGAGCCGACGACCCAGAACAGCAGGATGATGAAGACCCAGGCGATCTTGGGCAGATGTTTGGTGTCCTCCTCCGGGGTGTTCAGGCAGTCGATGAAGGCGTAGATCATCAGAGCCAGCGGCACGATGAACATCAGGGCTCTCATGGCGCTTCCCCCAGTGGAGCGGCGGCGGGGCTCGGTGTTCCCCGGTGTCGCGGCCAGGGTACCGGCTGGCCGCCGTGGATCCGGGGCCCGGAGCCGGGGGAGCCCCGGCGGGGCCGCGCGGGCGGGGATGACAAACTGGACCGCATGGCTTACGACGATCTCCGCTCCCTGCTCCGGGCTCTTGAACGCGATGGTGATCTCAAGCGCGTCAAGGCCGAGGTCGATCCTCATCTGGAGGTCGGCGAGATCGTCGACCGGGTGAACAAGGCGGGCGGGCCGGCCCTGCTGTTCGAGAACGTCAAGGGGTCCTCGATGCCCCTGGCCATGAACGTCTTCGGCACCGACCGGCGCCTGCTCAAGGCGCTCGGGCTGACGTCGTACAGCGACATCAGCGACAAGATCGGCGGGCTGCTCAAGCCGGAACTGCCGCAGGGCTTCGTCGGCGTACGGGAGGCCTTCGGCAAGCTCGGCTCGATGATCCACGTACCGCCGAAGAAGGTGAAGTCCGACGACGCGCCGGTCCAGGAAGTGGTGCTCCAGGGCGACCAGGTCGACCTGGAGAAGCTGCCCGCGCTCTTCACCTGGCCCGGTGACGGCGGCTCCTTCTTCAACCTGGGCCTCACCCACACCAAGCACCCCGAGACCGGCGTACGGAACCTGGGGCTCTACCGGCTCCAGCGCCACGACAAGCGCACGATCGGGATGCACTGGCAGATCCACAAGGACTCCGCCAACCACTACCAGGTCGCCGCCCGGCGCGGTGAGCGGCTGCCCGTCGCCATCGCCTTCGGCGCGCCGCCCGCCGTGACGTACGCCTCCACCGCGCCGCTGCCCGGGGACATCGACGAGTACCTCTTCGCCGGCTTCGTCCAGGGCAAGCGGATCGAGATGGTCGACTGCAAGACCGTGCCGCTCCAGGTCCCCGCCCAGGCCGAGGTCGTCATCGAGGGGTGGCTGGAGCCGGGCGAGATGCTGCCGGAGGGCCCGTTCGGGGACCACACCGGGTTCTACACCCCGCAGGAACCGTTCCCCGCACTGACCATCGACTGCGTCACCATGCGCAGGCGCCCGCTGCTCCAGTCCATCGTGGTGGGCCGGCCGCCGACCGAGGACGGGCCGCTGGGCCGGGCCACGGAGCGGTTCTTCCTGCCGCTGCTGAAGATCATCGTGCCGGACATCGTGGACTACCACCTTCCCGAGGCGGGCGGTTTCCACAACTGCGCGATCGTCTCGATCGACAAGAAGTACCCCAAGCACGCGCAGAAGGTGATGAGCGCGATCTGGGGCGCGCACATGATGTCGCTGACCAAGCTGATCGTGGTCGTCGACTCCGACTGCGACGTCCACGATCTGCACGAGGTCGCCTGGCGGGCGCTCGGCAACACCGACTACGCCCGGGACCTGACCGTCACCGAGGGCCCGGTCGACCACCTGGACCACGCCTCGTACCAGCAGTTCTGGGGTGGCAAGGCGGGCATCGACGCCACCCGGAAGCTGCCCACGGAGGGCTACACCCGGGACGGGGGCTGGCCGGAGATGGTCGTCTCCGACCCGGAGACGGCGGCGAAGGTCGACCGCCGCTGGAAGGAGTACGGACTGTGAGCAGCGCGGCGGAGGCGGCGTCGGTCCACGGGCCCGCGCCGTCGGGCAGCAGGGTGAGGTCCTTCCTGCGGCTGGTGATGATCGAGCACTCGGTCTTCGCGCTGCCGTTCGCGTACATCGCCGCGCTGACCGCGATGTTCCAGCTGGATGGCACGATCCACTGGGGCGTCCTGCTGCTCGTCACGCTGGCGATGGTGGGGCTGCGGACGTTCGCGATGGCCGCCAACCGGATCATCGACCGGGAGATCGACGCCCGTAACCCGCGCACCGCGGGCCGCGAGCTGGTCACCGGCGCGGTGTCGGTGAAGTCGGCGTGGACGGGGGCGCTCGTCGCGCTCGCCGTCTTCCTGGGCGCCGCCGCGCTGCTCAACCCGCTCTGCCTGATGCTCGCGCCGCTCGCGGTCGTGCCGATGGTGGTCTATCCGTACGGCAAGCGGTTCACGAACTTCCCGCACGCCATCCTGGGGCTCGCGCAGGCCATCGGGCCGATCGGCGCCTGGCTCGCGGTGACGGGCTGCTGGTCGTGGGACGCGGTGATCCTGGGGCTGGCCGTCGGCATCTGGATCGGTGGCTTCGACCTGATCTTCGCCTGCCAGGATGTCCAGGCCGACCGGGCCCACGGGGTGCTCTCCTTCCCGGCCCGCTTCGGCATCCCGGCGGCGCTGTGGGGCGCGCGGGTCTGCCATGCGGTCACGACCGGGCTGCTGGTCTGGTTCGGCCTGGCGACGGACGCGGAGATCTTCTACTGGATCGGCATGGCGATCGTCGCGGTGGCGTTCGTCTACGAGCACCGGGTGGTGCGGCCGCACGATCTGTCCCGGCTGAACCGCGCCTTCTTCTCCGTCAACGGCTTCATCGGTATGGCGCTGTTCGCCTGCGCGCTGCTCGACCTGCTGGTGCGCGGCCTGACCCCGTAGGACCGCTCCCCGGCGCGTGGTTCAGACCGTGACCAGGTTGTCGGGGCCGCGGCGCGCGGGCGGGCGGCGGAAGAAGAAGGCCGCCGCCACGCCGCCTATGAGGCCGAAGAGGTGGCCCTGCCAGCTGACGCCCGAGTCGGTGGGCAGGACGCCCCAGAGCAGCGAGCCGTAGACCACGGCGACCCCGATGCCTGTCAGGACGTCCCAGGGGCGGCGGTCCACGAAGCCGCGCACCAGCAGATAGCCCAGCAGCCCGAAGACCACGCCGGAGGCGCCGAGCGTCACCGTGAAGGCGGGCGCGGTCAGCCACACGCCGACCCCGCTGACCAGGACGATCGTCACGACGACGGCGGCGAACCGGCGCAGCCCGCCGAGGGCGGCGATGAAGCCGAGGACCAGCAGCGGCACGCTGTTGGAGGCGACGTGCTCCCAGCCGCTGTGCAGGAACGCGGCGGGTATGACGTCACGCAGCTCGGCCGTCTCGCGCGGGCTGATGCCATAGGTGTCCAGGGCGTGTCCGGTCGCCACGTCGACCCCTTCGAGGATCCACAGCAGCGCGACCCAGCCCGCCATCAGGAGGCCCGCCGTGAGCGCCCGGGCGCCGCCGGTCCTGGTGGAGCCGGTGTCGCGGTCGGTTGTCCAGTAGTCGCCCATGGTCTGCCCCTGCCCCCGGGTTGCGGTCATCCGGTGAACGTCCCGGCCCGCCGCCCGGTTCCGGGTGCGGGGCGCCGGGGCGTGCCGGATAGGCTCGCAGGTGTGGAATCCGGGACTTCAGTGACTCATCAGCGGCGGCGGCCTTGGATTGTCGGGGTGTCCGGTGCTTCGGGGACTCCGTTCGCCGCCGCCGTCCTGCGCGGGCTGCTGGCGGGCGGCGAGAGCGTGGATCTGGTGGTGAGCCGGGCATCGCGGCTCACCCTGCTGGACGAGACCGGTATCGCCTTCCGGGACGGGCACTGGCGCGAGGACCTGCGCTGTTGGCTGGATCGTGGCGCCGACGGGAAGCCGGACGCCTTCGCGGTGGACGACGCGGAGCTGGAGCGCGTACGCCACTGGCCGGCCGGTGATCTGGCCGCCGGGCCGTCCTCCGGGTCGTACCCGGCGAAGGGGATGCTCATCGTGCCGGCCTCGACGGCCTGTGTGGCCGGAGTGGCGCTCGGTCTGTCGAAGGACCTGCTCCAGCGGGCCGCGAGCGTGACGCTCAAGGAGCGCCGGCCGCTCGTCGTCGCGGTGCGCGAGACCCCGCTGAGCGGCCAGACGCTGAAGCAGATGGTGGCCCTGGACGAGGCGGGCGCGGTCGTGCTGCCCGCCTCTCCGGCGTTCTACGCGGGCGCGACGCACATCCAGGACCTGGTGGACTTCGTCGCGGGGCGGGTGCTGGACGCGGCCGGGGTGGAACACCGGCTGTACCGCCGCTGGGAGGGAGAGCTCGGTGGCGGCTCCCGCAGCCCGGGTGAGTGAGCGGCGCGGGTCAGCGCTTCTTGGCGGTGCGCGGGGCGCGGGGCTGGTCGACGCGGTGGGCGGCGGCGGGCTGGTGGGCACGCGAGCGGTTGGCCAGGTCCTGCAGCTCGCGCATCCGGGCGTAGGCCATCTCGATCGTGTACACGGTGAAGTTCACTCCTGAAGATTCGAAAGCTTTTCTTGGATGTTCTAGAAGATTTGCAGGGTCTGAGCCCTGCATGCCTTAGATTCTACACGTAAACTCGCGGTACTGCTGAACAATGGAAGGTTTCAGTCATATGGACGCGGTGGACAGGCAGCTCATCCAGGCCCTCAGGGAGAACGGCAGGGCCTCGTACGCCGAGCTGGGACGGCTCGTGGGGCTCTCCGGGCCCAGCGTCACCGACCGCATCAACCGGCTGGAAACCGCCGGTGTCATCACCGGCTACCGCGCCACCGTCGACTCGGCCTCGCTCGGCCTCGGCGTCACCGCGCTGATCGGGATCTCCCTCTCGGACGCCGCCGACCACGAGGACGTGGCGCGCCGGCTCAAGGACCTCGCGGAGATCGAGGACTGCTGGTTCATCGCGGGCGACGACTCGTACATGCTCAAGGTCCGGGTCGGTGACGTGGACGGCCTGGAGAAGACGATCCGCCGTCTGAGCGGCACGAAGGGCGTCTCGCGGACCCGTACCACGATCGTGCTCTCCACCAAGTGGGAGAACCGGGTCGGGGAACTTCCCGAGGAGTCGTAGGCGTACGGTTGGTGCGGTCTGTTGTACGGAGGAATGGGAGGCGGCCAGGTGGACGCGGGACTCAAGCGCGAGCTGGAGCAGAAGGTCCGGGCCGGCGAGCGGCTGACCCGCGAGGACGGGATCGCGCTCTACGCGTCCGACGACCTGGCGTGGCTCGGCGGGCTGGCGCACGAGGTGCGCACCCGTAAGAACGGCGACGTGGTGCACTTCAACGTCAACCGCCACCTCAACATGACCAACGTGTGCACCGCCTCGTGCGCGTACTGCTCCTTCCAGCGCAAGCCGGGCGAGAAGGACGCGTACACGATGCGGATCGAGGAGGCCGTCAGCCTGGCCAAGGCGATGGAGGACGAGAATCTCACCGAGCTGCACATCGTCAACGGGCTGCACCCCAACCTCCCGTGGCGCTACTACCCGCGCTCGCTCAGCGCGCTGAAGGAAGCCCTGCCGGACGTGGCGCTGAAGGCGTTCACGGCGACGGAGATCCACCACTTCGAGACCATCTCCGGCCTGAGCGCCTCCGAGATCCTCGACGAGCTGATCGAGGCCGGTCTGGAGTCGCTGACCGGTGGCGGCGCGGAGATCTTCGACTGGGAGGTCCGCCAGCACATCGTCGACCACCGCACCCACTGGGAGGACTGGTCGCGCATCCACCGCCTCGCGCACGAGAAGGGGCTCAAGACCCCCGCGACGATGCTGTACGGGCACATCGAGGAGCCCCGGCACCGCGTCGACCACGTGCTGCGGCTGCGCGAGATGCAGGACGAGACCGGCGGCTTCCAGGTCTTCATCCCGCTGCGCTACCAGCACGACTTCGTCGACATGAAGGACGGCAAGGTCCGCAACAAGCTCCAGGCGCGCACGACGATGGCGACCGGCGCCGAGGCGCTGAAGACCTTCGCCGTCTCCCGGCTGCTGTTCGACAACGTGCCGCACGTCAAGGTCTTCTGGGTGATGCACGGCGTGCAGACCGCCCAGCTCGCGCTCCAGCACGGCGCGGACGACATGGACGGTTCGGTCGTCGAGTACAAGATCACGCACGACGCCGACGACTTCGGTACGCCGAACAAGCTCGGCCGTGAGGACCTGCTGGACCTGATCCGCGAGGCGGGCTTCCGGCCGGTGGAGCGGAACACCCGGTACGAGATCCTGCGCGAGTACCCGGGCCCGGATGCGGACCGGCGCGAGTCGCCGCAGCCGATGCGGGTCTGAGACGCGCCCCCTCCACCGGTTCGTACGAGAGCCCCGGCCACCGTCCCCGGCCGGGGCTTTCTCGCGTTCCGGACCGGGTTGAGCGGGCGTACCGGTAATGGTTACTCTCGCTCCATGCCTCTTACCTTTGAGCTGGATCCCGCGTTCTCGCCGGCCCTGCGCGACGGCATCACCGCCTTGTGGGCGGACGTCAGCAACGCGGGCGGCGCCGTGGGCTTCGTCCCGCCCGTCACGGCCGAGGAGATCCGGCCCGATCTGCTCAAGCACCTGCTCGCCATCGAGCAGGGCCGCACCCGGCTGCTCGTCGGCCGCGACGAGGACGGGGCCGTGGCCGCCACGGCCTTCCTCACCCTCAACGACCACCGGCTGATGAAGCACTGGCTGTGGCTCTACACCGTCATGGTCCACCCCCGCCACCAGGGCAAGGGGTACGGCCGCGACCTCATGGCCGCCACCGCCGGCGCGGCCCGCTCCATCGAGGGCATCGAGGCGATCCGCCTCACCTGCCGCGGCGGCACCGGCGCCGACCGCTTCTACACCGCCTGCGGCTACCAGGAGGTCGGCCGGGTCCCGGGCGGCATCCGGGTCGCCCCGGGCGACGACCGCGACGACATCGTCATGCTGCTCCCGCTGCGCCCGGCACCCGTCCGAGCTGGGAGGTGACCGCCCCGGGAACCCCCTGAACCCTGAGAATCCGGACCATGCTTCACTGGACGGGCAGGACGGTACAGAGAGTTCGCGAGTTCATGGGAAGAGAGGGCCGGCCGTGTCCGCTGCCAAGCCGAGCGCAATGATCCGGTACACGGCGTTGCGTCTGTTGATCTTCGTCGGCTGCTTCTTCGTCGCCGGTGTCGCCGTCCACTTCGGCCTCATCCCCTCCGGGCTCGGCGGCTCCAACGCCGTCTGGGTGATCCTGCTCGGCCTCGTCCTCTCCGCCCCGCTCAGCTTCGTGCTGCTGCGCAAGCAGCGCGACGAGATGTCCGCGCAGATCGTCTCCTCGGTCGACCGGACCAAGGCCCGCCTCGACGCCAACCGCACCCGCGAGGACGCCGTTCAGTAAGGTTCCTCACACGCCGCGCCCCGCACGGGCCGCGCCCCACGCACGTCCCCACAGGGCCCCAGGCCGGAGCAGATCGCTCCAGTACTGGGGCTTCCGGCGTTTCCGGGGGGTCCGGAAGGCTGGTCGGGAGGCGGTTTGCCCGATGTATCCGCTATCTCCCCTCTCTCCTGGTCAAAGAGAGGCTTTGAGGATCCCAAAGTTCAAGTGTTAACGTGTTCGACATGAAGACAGCAGTGCGCCTCCGTCATGCCCCGGGCATTCCGCTCGTGGCGCGCCTGCATGTCGATCTCTGCCGCTGTATGTCCGCGGTCTGTTGCCGCAAGGTCTGATACGGCATCATGCAGCGGCGCCGCCCTCGACGCGGGCGCCGCGACCCCGTCCCCGTTCCACCGCACGACCGTACGTCTGTCCTCGTACGACCCGATGCGTCCCCACTGGAGTGTGTCCGTGTCCGCGAATCCCGCGTCCGCCGCCCCCGAGGCCGAGCAGCCGTCCACCGGCTCCGGCCCCGGTTCACGTCTACCCAAGGTCCCCTTCTGGGCCCAGATCGTCGCCGGTCTGGTCCTCGGTGTCCTGCTCGGCTGGATCGCCCGCAGCCAGGACGTCTCCTGGCTCGTCACCACGCTCGACAAGGTCGGCTCGATCTTCGTCCAGCTGCTGAAGCTGGCCGTCGCCCCGCTGGTCTTCTTCGCGATCCTGGTGTCGATCACCAACCTGCGCAAGGTCAACAACGCCGCCCGGCTGGCCACCCGCACCCTGCTCTGGTTCATGGTCACATCGCTGATCGCGGTCGCCATCGGCCTCGCGATCGGCCTGATCACCAACCCGGGCTCCGGCACCGGCCTCACGCCGAAGGACGGCGAGCTGCCCGAGAACCGGGGCAGCTGGATCGACTTCCTGACCGGCATCATCCCGGAGAACGTGATCACCCCGTTCACCGAGCTGAACGTGCTCCAGATCGTCTTCATGGCGGCCGTCGCCGGTATCGCGGCCCTCCAGCTCGGCGAGAAGGCCCAGCCGATCCTCACGCTCAGCCAGTCGATCCTGGAGCTCCTCCAGAAGGCCCTGTGGTGGGTCATCCGCCTCGCCCCGATCGGCACCGTCGGCCTCATCGGCTACGCCATCGCCACCTACGGCTGGGACCTGATCAGCAAGTACGCCACCTTCACCGCCGACGTCTACATCGGCTGCATCCTGGTGATGTTCGGTGTCTACCCGCTGCTCCTGGCCACCGTCGCCAAGGTCAGCCCGCTCCAGTTCTTCAAGGGTGCCTGGCCCGCGATCCAGCTCGCCTTCGTCTCCCGCTCCTCGGTCGGCACCATGCCGGTCACCCAGCGGGTCACCGAGCGCCTCGGCGTTCCGAAGGAGTACGCCTCCTTCGCCGTCCCGTTCGGGGCGACCACGAAGATGGACGGTTGCGCCGCGATCTACCCGGCGCTGGCGGCGATCTTCATCGCGCAGATCTTCGACGTCCAGCTGGGCATCGGTGACTACCTGCTCATCGCCTTCGTCTCGGTGATCGGCTCGGCCGCCACCGCCGGTCTGACCGGCGCCACGGTCATGCTGACCCTGACCCTGTCCACCCTGGGCCTCCCGCTGGAGGGCGTCGGGCTGCTGCTGGCCATCGACCCGATCCTGGACATGATCCGCACCGCCACCAACGTGGCCGGTCAGGCGCTGGTCCCGGTCATCGTCTCGGCCCGCGAGAAGATCCTCGACCACGACGCGTACAACTCCGCCTCCGCCTCCCCGATCGACGCGTTCGGCCCGTCCGAGGACGCCGACCGGGACGGGGTCCACGACAAGGAGCCGAAGTCCGCGGTTGCGGCCACCGTCTAGCGGCAGCCCCCGTACGGCCCGAGCGCCCCGGGACCACCTCACGAGGTGGCCCGGGGCGCTCTCGCTTCCCGGGGGCCGGAACGGGCGGGCGTCGGGCGGCTGGGTGAGCGGGGCGGGCCCGGACCGCCGTACCCTTGCCGGGGAGCGGGACCGTGGGGCGGGGAGGAAGTCGGACGTGGGTGCTGTGAAGGGCAAACGGATGCCACGCGCCGTGCGTGAGCGGCAGATGATGGACGCCGCCGTGCAGACCTTCGGGCAGCGCGGGTACCGGGCCGCGTCGATGGACGAGATCGCGGAGCTGGCGGGCGTCTCCAAGCCGTTGGTCTACCTCTACCTGCATTCCAAGGAGGACCTGTTCTCCGCCTGCATCCGGCGCGAGGCGAAGGCCCTGGTGGAGGCGGTGCGGGCCGGGGTCGACCCGGAGCTGCCGGCCGACGGCCAACTCTGGTCGGGGCTGCGGGCGTTCTTCACCCACACCGCGGAGAACCCGGACGGCTGGGCGGTGCTGCACCGCCAGGCACGCTCGCACGGGGAGCCGTTCGTCAGCGAGGTCGTGGTGATGCGCGACGAGATCGTCGCGTTCGTGACGGGCCTGATCGGGGCCGCCGCCCGCGAGGCGCACCGCGACCCCGCCCTAGCGGACCGGGACGTGGCGGGCCTGGCCCAGGCTCTGGTGGGGGCCGCCGAGTCGCTGGCCGGCTGGGCCAACGACACCCCGGGCGTCTCGGCGAAGGAGGCCGCGGCGACGCTGATGAACTTCGCCTGGGCGGGCCTGGAGAACCTGATGCACGCCCGGCCCTGGCAGCCTCCGGCGGACGCCGTCTAGCTCGTACGGGACCGCCCGGATGAGCCCCGTCGGCCGGCGTGGTCCGAACGAGAGGCCGCGGATGCGCCGTACGGCGGTCGGAGCGGCGGGAGCCGGAGCGTCTCAGGAGGTGCGGGTCGGCGTGCTTCAGGAGGTGCGGGTCGCCGTCCCGGTGAGGTGCACCCGCCCGCTCCCGCTCCGCAGTGCGAAGGCGTTCCGGGCCGGGTCGGCCGCGTACGTCACGGTGGCGGGCAGCAGCACCGGGGTCCGGAAGTCGGCTCGTACGGTACGGAGTTCGCCGGGCCGATCGCCGGCCTCGGCCAGGCAGCGGGCCACCGTCCACATGCCGTGCGCGATGGCCCGGGGGAACCCGAACAGGCGGGCGGTCAGCGGGTGGAGGTGGATGGGATTGCGGTCGCCGGAGACGGCTCCGTACCGGCGCCCGAGATCGCCGGGCAGCCGCCACTCGGCGACGGCGGGGAGCGTGGGTTCCTGGGCCCTGTCCTCGCCGCTCCCGGTCGCCGCCGCCCCCGTCGCGTGCCGGGAGAGATAGCCGCTGCGCGACTCCCACACCAGCTCCCCGTCCGTGTGCGCCGCGGTCACCATCGTGACCTCGGTGCCGCGCCGGTGCGGCGTCAACGTCTGGGCGTACACCGTCAGTCGGAGAGGTTCGCCGGGCGGTACCGGCCGGTGGGCGCTGATCTCGATCCAGGTGTGGACGAGCCCGACCACGGGGAGCGGGAAGTCCCGCCCGGTCATCAGCCGCATGGCGAGCGGAAAGGCCAGGACATGGGGGTAGGTGAGCGGCAGCGGTCCGGAAGCAGGGAAGCCGCAGATCCTGCGGTACGCGGCGAGGGGGCCGGGGGCGGCGGGGGCCGCCGGGAGGGTGAGGCGGTCGGCGGGCAGAGTGGCGCCCGGCCGGCCGGGGTGCTTGAACGGTGAGGTGACGGCCCCGCGGACGAGGGAGGCGCTGAGGGAGGTCATCGGCGCTCACGCCCCCAGCAGGCTCTGGCCGCAGACGCGCAGCACCTGGCCGTTGACGGCGGTGGAGTCGGGCTGGGCGAACCAGGCGACGGCTTCGGCGACGTCGACCGGAAGGCCGCCCTGGGAAAGGGAGTTCATGCGGCGGCCCGCCTCGCGGATGAGGAGCGGCACGGCCGCCGTCATCCGCGTCTCGATGAAGCCGGGTGCGACGGCGTTGACCGTCACGCCGTGATCGGCGGCGGCGCGCGGCCCGAGCGAGCGGACGAGGCCGATGATCCCGGCCTTGCTCGCCGCGTAGTTGGTCTGGCCGGTGTTGCCGGCGATACCCGCGATGGACGCGGTGGCGACGATCCGGCCGCCGCGCGTGAGGGCACCCGCCTTGAGCAGCGCGTCCGTGGTGCGGAGCACGCTGTCCAGGTTGACCTCGATCACCGGGGCCCAGCGGTCGGGCGGCATGTTGGCGAGGCGGCGGTCGCGGGTGATGCCCGCGTTGTGGACGAGGACGCCGAGCCCGTCCGGCGCCGCTGCGGTGATGCGGTCGGCGGCGTCGGGGGCGGTGATGTCCAGCGGGAGGGCGGTGGCGCCGAGCCGGTCGGCGGTGCGTTCCAGCTCTTCCCTGGCTCCCGGCACGTCCAGCGCGATGACCCGGGCCCCGTCACGGGCCAGCACCGAGGCGACGGCCGCGCCGATGCCCCGGGCCGCGCCGGTGACCAGGGCGGTGCGGCCGGTGAGCGGGGCGGCCGGGTCGGGGACGGGGCCGGGGGCGGCGGTGGTCAGCTCGATGACCTGGCCGCTGACGTAGGCGGAGCGCGGGGAGAGCAGGAAGCGGAGGGTGGACCCGGCGGCTTGAGCGGTCGCCCCGGCCGGAATCCGTACGAGCTGCACGGTGGAGCCGCGCCCGGTCTCCTTGCCCAGCGAGCGGACGAACCCTTCCAACGCCTGTTGGGCGGCGGCCTGGTGGTGGTCGTGGGGGGACGGCACCGTACCGAGCACGACGATCCGCCCGCCGGGGGTGAGGGAGCGCACGGCGGGGTGCATTGCGGCGTGCACCAGGCCGAGCCCGGCGGCGGTGGTGACCCCGGTGGCGTCGAGGACGATCGCGGCGGGCCGGTCGGTGCGGTCGGTGACGGTGAGCCCGGGAGCCCTCAGGGCCTCCGCCACCCCTGTGACCGCCGACGTCCCCGCCGTCAGGTGCAGCAGTGACCCGTCCAGGTGCGGGGTCTCCAGCGACCAGCGGCGCAGCGGGGCGGGGAGGGGCAGGCCGAGCCGGCGGGTGAGGAAGCGGCCGGGTGCTGTGCCGGTGAGGTGCAGATAGCGATCGGCCATTGTCCTGACTCCCTGCTCGGTCGTAGATTTACTCCGGAGTAAGGTTACTGAAGAGTCAGGAGCTGGTCGAGATGAACCGTCCCGGACCCACCGAGCCGAGGTGGTCACCATGACGCAGGCGGAGCCCCGGCCGGTCCCCCTCGCCCTGCCCCGGCCGCGCCGCGTGGCGGTCATCGGCGGCAGCCGTACCCCCTTCGCCCGCTCGGACGGCCCGTACGCGACCGCCTCCAACCAGGACCTGCTGACGGCCGCGCTCGGCGGGCTGGTGGAGCGGTACGGCCTGGCGGGGCAGCGGGTGGGAGAGTTCGTGGCGGGCGCGGTCCTCAAGCACAGCCGCGACTTCAACCTGGCCCGCGAGACCGTCCTCGGCTCCGCGCTGGACCCGCGCACACCGGCGTACGACGTCCAGCAGGCCTGCGGTACGGGCCTCCAGGCCGTGATCGCCGCCGCCGACAAGGTCGCCCTGGGCGCCGTCGACTCGGCCATCGCGGGCGGCTCCGACACCACGAGCGACGCCCCGCTCGGCGTCAACGACGATCTGCGCCGCATCCTGCTCGCCGCCCGCCGGGCGAAGACGACGGGCGCCCGTCTCAAGGCCCTGGCCGCCGTACGCCCCCAGCATCTGGTCCCGGACATCCCGCGCAACGCCGAGCCGCGCACGGGCCTCTCGATGGGCGAACACGCCGCCCGCACCGCCCGCCGCTGGTCGGTGACCCGCGAGGACCAGGACCGCCTGGCGGCCACGAGCCACCAGCGTCTGGCGGCGGCGTACGAGCGCGGCTTCCTGGACGACCTGGTCGTCCCGTACCAGGGCCTGACCCGCGACCAGAATCTCCGCCCCGGCTCCACACCCGACCAACTGGCCACGCTGAAACCGGTGTTCGGCACCGACCACCCCGAGACCGCGACGATGACGGCGGGCAACTCCACCCCCCTGACGGACGGTGCGGCGACGGTCCTGCTGGCGAGCGAGGAGTGGGCGTACGAGCGCGGCCTGGAGCCCCTGGCCTACCTCACCCTGCACGAGACGGCGGCGGTGGACTACGTGGACGGCGACGACGGCCTCCTGATGGCCCCGGCGTACGCGGTGCCGCGCCTGCTGGAGCGGGCCGGTCTCGGCGTCGAGGACTTCGACCTGTACGAGATCCACGAGGCGTTCGCCTCCCAGGTGCTGGCCACCCTCGCGGCCTGGGAGAAGCAGGGCCTGTCCCCGCTGGACCGGACCCGCCTGAACGTGGCCGGCTCCTCGCTGGCCACCGGCCACCCCTTCGCTGCCACGGGCGCGCGGATCGTCGCGACGCTGGCCAAGCTGCTGGCGGAACGGCAGGCCCCGGGACGGGGACTGATCTCCATCTGCGCGGCGGGCGGCCAAGGGGTGACGGCGATCCTGGAACGCCCCTGACCCCACCGCCGGCTGCGAGACCCCTGCCGGACGGACGACCCGGCGACGAGACCCGCCCGACCCCCCGCTACTGAGGAGCCGCACGTGTCAACGTCTTCATCCGCCCCCACCCCCACCGCACCGGCTCTGGTGGAGCCGACGAAGCAGAGAGGCCCGGACGGCCGGGTCAGGGAGGTCTCCGTACCGGCGTTCGCACCTCCGGTCCTGCGGGGCTCGCTGGCGGAGATCCCGTTCGACAACGCCCGCGAGGCGCCGTCCGAGCCGGTGCTCAGCCGCAAGGACGCCGAGGGCGCCTGGCACGACGTGAGCGCCGCCGACTTCGCCGCCGAGGTGCTGGCGGTGGCCAAGGGCCTGATGGCGGAGGGGCTGCGGGCGGGGGACCGGGTCGCCATCATGGCCCGTACGACGTACGAGTGGACGTTGCTGGACTTCGCGGCCTGGGCGGCGGGCCTGGTGACCGTCCCCGTCTACCCCACCTCCTCCGCCTTCCAGGCCCGCTGGATCCTCCAGGACTCGGGCGCGGTGGCCTGCGCGGTGGAGACGAAGGAGCAGGGCCGCCTGATCAGCCAGGAGCGCAAGCAACTGGGCGACCTGGCGCACCTGTGGCAGTTCGACACGGGGGCGATCGGCCATCTCAAGTCGCTCGGCAAGGACCTCCCGGACGCGGCGGTGGCGGCCCGCCGCGCCACGCTGGAACCGGACAGCCCGGCCTCCCTGATCTACACCTCCGGCACGACGGGCCGCCCCAAGGGCTGCGTCCTCACCCACGGCAACTTCTTCGCCGAGGTGGACAACGCGATCGAACTGCTGCACCCGGTCTTCAAGTCGGTCTCCAAGGACCCCGCGTCCACCCTCCTCTTCCTCCCCCTCTCGCATGTGTTCGGCCGGATGGTGGCGATCGGCTGCATGCGGGCGAGGGTGCGCCTGGGCCACGCGCCGTCGATCCGGACGGAGGATCTCCTGGCGGACCTGGCGGGCTTCCGTCCGACGTTCCTCCTCGCCATCCCGTACGTCCTGGAGAAGGTCTACAACACGGGCCGGGCGACGGCGGAGAAGATGGGCCGGGCGTCCTCGTTCGACCGCGCGGCCCGCACGGCCCAGCGCTACGGCGCCGCCGTCGAGGCCGCCGAACACGGTACGGGCCCGGGACCGGGCCTCGGCCTGCGCGCGGCCCGCGCCCTGTACGACCCGCTGGTCTACCGCCGTATCCGGGCGGCGCTGGGCGGCAAGGTCCGGTACGTGATCTGCGGCGGCTCCCCGCTGGGCCGCCGGCTCGCGGCGTTCTACGAGGGGGCGGGCATCGGCATCTTCGAGGGCTACGGCCTCACCGAGACGACGGCGGCCCACACGGTGACCCCGCCCCTCAAACCCCGCCTGGGCACGGTGGGCTGGCCGCTCCCCGGCACGTCGGTACGCATCGCTGACGACGGTGAGGTGCTGCTGCGGGGCGGCCAGGTGTTCCGGGGCTACTGGGACACCGGACGCGCGGAACCGGTCCCGTACCTCCTGGACGCCGACTGGTTCCCGACGGGCGACCTGGGCGCGCTGGACGAGGACGGCTACCTGACGATCACGGGCCGCAAGAAGGACATCATCATCACGTCGGGCGGTAAGAACGTGACCCCCGCCCCTTTGGAGGACTGGCTCCGCGCGCACCCCCTGGTCAGCCAGTGCATGGTGGTCGGCGACAACCGCTCGTACATCACGGCCCTGATCACCCTGGAGCCGGACGGCCTCCAGCACTGGCGCCGGATGGTGGGGAAGCAGGACGTGCCGCTGCGGGAGCTGGTCCAGGACGAGGAGCTGCGCACGTCGTTGCAGAAGGCGGTGGACGAGGCGAACCGCCTGGTCTCGCGCGCGGAGTCGATCCGGAAGTTCGTGGTGCTGCCGGTGGACTTCACCGAGGAGCGGGGGCACCTGACGCCGTCGCTGAAGCTGAGACGGGACGCGATCGCCCGGGACTTCGCGGAGGAGATCGAGGGGCTGTACCGCAGGTGAGGGCGCGGGGGGTGACAGCCGTGAGCTGCCCCTGATGTCCCCTATCGCGGATCTTCGCCGTCTTTGTCACCATGGGAGAGGCGCCGACAGGCGGGGGCGACGCGGCACATTCCCCACGCAGGGCCGATCTATGGAGGAGCTTTGAGCGACTTCGAGAGTTCGAGCCGTCCGGACAACGGAATGACGGCGGCAGCGGCGCAGACCGCACGGGACAAGGCGAGTGAAGGCACGGATCTGGTGGCCGACAAGGCCGGCGACGTGGCCGGCACCGCCAGGGAACAGGCGGCCGGGGTGGCCGACGAGGCCACGGCACGGGCCCAGGACGTCATGGGTGAGCTGCGCAGTCAGCTGGAGGAGCAGGCGCGCTCGCAGACCCAGCGTCTGGCGGAGAACGTACGACGGCTGGCCGACGACCTGCACGACATGAGCCACAACGCCGACGGCGACTCCTCCGCCGTCGGCGCGGTGAGACAGCTGGCGGACCGCGGGCACCAGGCCGCGTCCCGGCTGGAGGACCGGGGGCCGGGCGGGCTCCTCAGCGATCTGCAGGACTTCGCACGCCGTCGCCCCGGGGCGTTCCTGGCGGGCGCGGCACTCGCGGGCTTCGCCACCGCCCGGCTCGCCAAGAGCGCCAAGTCCGCGGACGGCGGCACGGGGCGGCCCGCGAGCGCGTCGGACGGGAGGGGTACGGACAGTACGGACCGGGAGGCGTCACAGGACCCGGACGCCCCTGCGGCGCCGCGCCTCACCCCGTCCTACGGGGGAGCGATCGCCCCGGGGCCGGTCCCGGTGAGCGGGCCCCGTCCGGACACGCAACAGCCGTAGAGGGAGCCGAACCGTGGTCACACCATTTTCGGAACACGTCATCGCCCATGCGGACGCCCGGTCCATCGGCTCCACCCGCGCACCGTCGGCGGACCCTTCCATCGGAGAGCTGGTCGGCGAGATCAGCCAGGACATCACGCAACTGGTACGCGACGAGGTCGAACTGGCCAAGGCCGAGATCAAGGAGAGCGCCACCAGGGCGGGCAAGGCGGCGGGCATGCTCGCCGGCTCCGGATACGCCGGCCACCTGGTGCTGATCATGGGCAGTCTGGCCGGAATCTTCGGTCTCGCGCACGTGGTCGACCTGGCCTGGGCCGCGCTGATCGTGACCGGGTTCTGGGCGATCGTGGCGGCCGTTCTCCTCGTGGTCGGCCGCAAGCGCCTCCGGGCGGTCAGCGTCAAACCGGAACGCACTGTGGAAACGCTGAAGGAGGACGCGCAATGGGCACGCAACCCGACCAGCTGAAGTCCGACGTGGAGGACACCCGGGCCCACCTCGCCCGCAACGTGGACCGTCTCGCGGACAAGGTCACCCCGGGAAAGGCCGCCCGGCGCAAGGCGGACGCCACGCAGCAGCGGCTCAGCCGTATGAAGGAGCGTGTGATGGGCGCGGCGAGCGACACCAAGGACGCCACCACCTCAGGTACGCAAGGCCTCACGGACACCGCGGGACAGGCGGGCGAGGCGGTCAGAAGCACCGCCGACCAGGTGGGCCGGTCCGTACGCCAGGCCCCCGACCAGCTCACGCGGCAGACGCAGGGCAGCCCCGTCGCGGCGGGCATCATCGCCTTCGGCGCCGGCATGCTCGTCGCCGCGTTGCTCCCCACCACAGCCGCCGAGGAACGCGTCGGCGCACAGCTCCGCGACCACTCCGACGAGCTTCTCGAACCCGCGAAGCAGACCGCTCAGGAGGTCGCGCAGGACATCAAGGAGGAGATGCGCGGGCCCGCCACGGAGGCCGTGGACGCGGTGAGGAGCACGGCGCAGGACGCGGCTCGGACCACGCAGCAGAAGGCCAAGGACGCGGGGCAGGAGACGGGGACGCGACTGCGCGAGGTCGGCCAGGACGCCGCCCGGGAGGCGGGTGGCCGATAGGGCCGCAGGCGAGCGTCGTCCTCCCGTTCGGCTCACGCCGGGCCGGTGAAGGCCGTCCCGCGCCCGCGCCGGACCTGAGGCGCCCACGACGCGCCGACGCGCGGAAGCTCCCGGTCGGCGCGTCGGCGTTCGGCGCGTGGGCCTTCGGTGCGTCGGCCTTCGGCGCGTCGACGGAAAATGGGTACCGCCCCGCCCGGCGTCGGCGCAGACTCGCCCCATGGCAGACAGGGCTGACATGGGCGCGTTCCGCGAGGCCGTCACCGCATGGGCGGCGGGCGGTCCCGGCGACTTCGCCCACGAGCTGGCCGGACAGCTCCCCGTACGGACCGCCGTCCTCCTCGAAGGCCCGAGCGACGCGGCGGCCGTCGACGCGCTGGCGGAACGCCGCGGCCGGGACCTGGCCGCCGAAGGAGTCTGCGTCCTGCCCATGGGCGGCGCGATGAGCGTAGGCCGGTTCGCCGGCCTCCTCGGGCCCTCCGGGCTCGGCCTCCGCCTCACGGGCCTGTGCGACGAGAGGGAGCGCGGCTTCTACGAGCGGGGCTGGGAGCGGGCCGGTGCGGCGGCAGAGCAGGACTTCTTCGTCTGCGCGGCCGACCTGGAGGAGGAGCTCATCCGCGCCCTCGGCGTGCCACGGGTGGGGGAACTCGTCGAGACGCAGGGCGAGGTGCGGGCGCTCCAGATCTTCCTGCGCCAGCCCGCCCAGCAAGGCCGTTCACCGCAGCAGCAGTTGCGGCGCTTCCTCGGCACGAAGAAGGGCCGCAAGATCCATTACGGCCGCGTCCTGGTCGAAGCCCTGGACGCCGACCGCGTGCCCGCCCCGCTCGACGAGCTGTTCGCCTGTCTCTGAACCCCGGGCACCCAGGTCGCCCTGGACCAGAGGGCTCCGCGACCGGGTTCGCCTCCGCCCTGATCGTCCCTGATCGTCTTCGGCGAACTCCGTCGCGCCGAGGACGATCAGAACGACCGGCTCACCTCCCGGTGACCGGAACGGGAGGCCCTGTCACATCGACACCGCTGGGGCCAGGTCGGCCAAGAGCGCTGCGAAGAGGTGTGGGCGGCTGAAGTACCCGACGTGTGACGCGGCCAGCGTGCGGACGTCGAACGGGTTCTCCGGGGTCAGTTCGTCGGCCTTGCGGACCATGTAGTCCTGGACGGCCGGGGGGATGCTCAGGTCTTCGGTGAGGCGTACGAAGGTATGCGGGACCTTGCCCCACCGCGCGGCCCGGGCCACCGCGCCTTCCTCCATCACCGCGTAGTTCTCGTCCGGGTCCATGGAGTCGAGCAGCAACCGGAACTGGTGGTCGGTGGAGTCGGCCATGACCGCGGCCTTGAGCTGCGCGAACAGCCCGGAGTCGGCGTGCGCGGCACGCCAGTTGAGCCGTATCACTCCCTGGTTCCCGGTGTCCGCCACGGTGATGCGTGCCGCAGCGGCGTCCAGCACGTTGTCGTCGAGGACGTCCCACTCCTCGGTGAGCATCGCCGCATCGCTGAGGCAGACCGCGGAGAGGTAGACGACGCGGTCGAGGAGTTCGGGTACGGCGTTGGCGACGGCGGTGACGGTCAGGCCGCCGAAGCTGTTGCCCGCCAGGACCAGGGGCCCGAACGGGGCGAGCCGGTGCAGGACGTCCACCACGTGACGCACGTTGTCCCGCAACGTGATGCCGCGCATCGGGGAGGGAGCGGTGACCAGTGCCGCAAGGTCCTGCGGCTGTTGGTAGTAGGCGGCCGGGTGGTCGGCGCGGTCGCCGTGCCCGGGCAGGTCGACGGCGTACGAGCGGTGACCGAGCAGGGCCAGCTCGTTCTGCAGCGGCCCCCAGGCACGGGCGTTGCTGGACCCGCCGGGAACGCATACGAAGGTGGGGTGTGCGGTGGTGCGCATGAAGGAATCCTCGTCATCCTGAGGCGAACGGTGAACAGTGCGCGGATGACCAGGTGCCGACGGGACGCTCGGGTCAGCACCGAGTCCGGGACACCGAACGGATGCGCAGGGATTGCCAGTTGTGCAGGGTCGAGTACATGATCGGAACCATAGGCCCCGCCCGGTGCACCCGCCACCGAATTGCCCCGCACCCCCGGCGCGCACACCTTCGCCCCGGCGGAGTGGCAGACCTTCGTCACCGCCGTACGGGACGGGTCGTTCTGACCGTGTGGCCCCGCGCTATCGATTGCACTTGTACCAGTCCCATACGTGTGTCGGGTCCCCACCCCTGCGCAGGCTCGTCCGGCCCTGTGGTGCCGCCTCCCAGGGCGGGGGAGCGCCCTGGGCGGTGTCGGGGGAGGACAGGAGCAGAGTGGCGGTGAGGACGCCGGCCAGCGCGAGCGCGCCGAGGCCGGATGAGCGGCGGAACAGTCTCACGGGCTCACTCCCTTGCAGGCCTCGGGTGGGGTTACGCCCAGTCGGGGTCGGGTGAGCGGCGGAGGCAGTGGGGGTGGTCCGTCCGCCTACGCCCCCGCCCGTTCCCCCACCGGCCGCCTGCGCAGCGGGACTTCGGTCAGCGAAGGCGGCGTCCACACGCCGTCCGGTGGGTAGACGTCCGTCCCCGGGGCCACGATCGCGTCGACGCGGTCCAGGGTCTCGTCGTCCAGCGTCAGCGAGGCGCCCTTCAGCAGGCCCTCCAGCTGGTCCATCGTGCGGGGGCCGATGATCACCGACGTGACGGCGGGATGGGTGAGGGGGAAGGCGACGGCCAGCTCGGGCAGGGTGGTGCCGATGCTGTCGGCGACGGCCACGAGCTGCTCCACGACCTCCAGTTTGGCGGCGGTCAGCGGGGCCGCCGGGTCGAAGCGGTGGGGATGCAGGGCCGCGCGGCCGGTGGACAGGTCGATGGCTTCGCCCTTGCGGTACTTGCCGGTCAGGAAGCCGGAGGCCAGCGGGCTCCAGGTGAGGACGCCCATGCCGTACCGGCGGCAGACCGGGAGGACCGACTTCTCGATGCCCCGGGCCAGGATCGAGTACGGCGGCTGCTCGGTCCGGAACCTTCCGAGGTTGCGGCGCTCGGCCACGACCTGCGACTCGACGATCTCCTCGGCCGGGAACGCCGAACAGCCGAACGCGCGGATCTTGCCCTGCCGTACGAGATCGGTCAGTGCGGAGAGGGTCTCCTCGATGTCCGTCGTGTGGTCGGGGCGGTGGACCTGGTAGAGGTCGATCCAGTCGGTGCCGAGGCGGCGCAGGCTCTCCTGGACCTCCTGGACGATCCAACGCCGCGAATTGCCGCCCCGGTTGGGCCCTTCGCCCATCGGGAAGTGGAACTTGGTGGCGAGGACGACCTCGTCCCGACGGCCCTTGAGCGCTTTGCCGACGATGACTTCGGACTCGCCGGAGGAGTACATGTCCGCCGTGTCGACGAAGTTGATGCCCGCGTCGAGGGCGGCGTGGATGACCCGTACGGACGCGTCGTGATCGGGGTTGCCGACCGAGCCGAACATCATGGTGCCCAGGCAGTGGGCACTCACCTTGATGCCGGTGCCGCCGAGAGTGCGATAGCGCATGACCGTTTCCCCTGTTCCGATCCCCCGGCCTGTCCGGCCGGGGCTTCGTCGGCACTCTAGGAGTTGGAGTGCGGTCGAGGGCAAGGGCAAGGGCAGGGGAGGGCCGTACGGTGAAAGGTAAGGGAGGGCCGTACGGCGAAGGGGTGAGGGAGGCCTACGGCGAAGGGCCCCGCCGCGGTACGCGGTGGAGCCCCTTTCCGCCGGTCCCTTGCGCCTCAGGCGTCGGTGTCCGTCCTGCGCCGGCGCGCGACGAACATCGCGCCGGCGCCGATCACCACGGCCGCACCGCCCACCAGGGCGATCTGCGCGGTGGCGTCGGACGAGCCGGTCGCGGCGAGGGTGCCGCTCGTGGTGTTCAGCGGGACGCTCGAACCCGACTGCGGGGTGACCCCGGAGCCGGCCGGGGCGCTCGTGCTGGGCGTGGGGGACGGCTTGCGGGCCGCGGCCTTGATGTCGAACTCGTTCACGGCGGCGTCGGGCGTCATGCCGCAGGAGCCGTCCTTGTTGAAGTAGTCCCCCGCGATGAAGGTGAGGCCCTGCCCGGCCGGGGTCTTGGCGTCGACGTCCAGGCGCAGCTTGATGTCCGCCTGGTCGCCGTCCTTCAGCGCGCCGATGGCGTTGATGTACAGGTTGCCGTCGACGGTCTTCCACTTCGGCGAGGAGGCGGTCGACCACTTCAGCTTCAGGTACTTGGCGATGTCCTTGAGGCCGCTCTTGGCGGTCCCGTGGACACTCGCGTACGTGAGGACCTTGTCCATGTCCTCCCCGGTGCCGTTGGACACCCGGACCGAGAAGGTGGTCTTGGAGCCGGCGGTGACCGAGGAGGGGAAGCCGGTCACGACGGTGGTGAGGCCGGGCGCGTCCTCGCAGTCCCCGTCGCCCTCGTCCTCCTCTTCCCTGGCGCGCTCCAGGGCCGCGTCGGCGGCCGTCTTGGCGGCGAGCGCCTCCTTCACCGCGTCCTGTGCCTTGCGGTGGACCCGGTCCGCCTCGACCCGTGCGGCTTCGGCGAGGTCGTCCGCGGCCTTGGCGGCGGCGTCGGCGGTGGTCTTGGCCGTGGCGGCCGTCGCGGCGGCCGTCTTGGCGTCGGTCAGGGTCTGCTCCGCGGTGGTCCGCTCCTCCTCGGTGGCGTCCTCGGTCAGGGCGTCGAGCGCGGTCTGCGCGTCCGTGACCGCCTGGTCGGCGGTCGCCTTCGCGGTGGCCGCGTCCTCCGCGGCCTTCCGGGCGGCCTTGGCGGCCACCGTGAGGGGCGCGGTGTCGGAGAGCGCGGCTTCCAGTGCCTGGTACGCGGTGGTCTCGGCCGCGAGGGCGTCGTCGTACGCCTTCTGTGCCTCGGCCGCCGCCTTCTCGAGCTCCTCGACGGACGGCTTGGACGACTGCGTCTGCGCGGCGGGCTTGGTGTCGGCGAACGCGGGGGTGACGGAAAGCATGACGGCAGGCGTCGTCACGGCGACGGCGACGGCCGTGGCGAGAATGCGGCGATTCTTCACAGGAACCCTTTGGTCCGGGACAGCGAATGAGGGCGGCCGGTCGGGCGGCATGCACGACGTCAGCGGTGTACGGCGGTGCGGCGGCGTCGTGTATCACGCGGGTGACCGGTGGCGATGGTATGGCGGAACGTCCAATCCGGGGTGGGTGTTTCCGGGCGGTGCCGGGCGGACCAGGCGTGACGCGGACTGACAGAAGGAGCGAAAAGGGGGCAGTTGCTCTCCGCCGCTGTGCTTTTCCTGTGATCAACGCCATGGGCCGCCCCTGTCGTCCCGGCCGCCCGCACCCCTTGCCTGATGGGCCGTCAGGTATGACGATGGCGGCCGTCACCGGTGGCGAACGGCCCCCGGGGCCGAAGGGGAAGGAGGCCGTCGTGCCGGCACCGCCACCGTCGCCCGCCGGGCCGCTGACGTACGGGATGCAGCTCCCGGTCCAGTCGCAGAGCGCGCTGTACGCCGAACCCTGGGAGGCGTCGGCGACCCCCGCCGACCTCGTCCGCGTCGCCGGGGCCGCCGACCGCGCCGGCTTCGCCTACATCGCGGGCTGCGACCACATCGCCATCCCGCGCCGGCTCGCGGAGGGGATGAGCACGGTCTGGTACGACCCCGTCGCCACGCTCTCGTTCCTCGCCGGGGTCACCGAGCGCGTGCTCCTGATGAGCCATGTCGCCGTCGTCGGGCTGCGCCACCCGCTCGTCACGGCCAAGCAGTACGCCACCCTCGACCACCTCAGCGGCGGTCGGCTGATCCTCGGCGCCGGGCACGTACGGGAGGAGTTCGAGGCGGTCGGGGCGGACTTCGACGGGCGCGGGGGCGTGCTGGACGAGACGATCGACGCGCTGCGGGCGGCGCTCGGGCCCGAGGAGTACCCGGAGTTCGCGGGGAGCGGTTCTCCTTCGCCGGGCTCGGGCAGCTGCCGCGCCCCGCCCAGGAGCGGGTCCCGGTCTGGGTGGGCGGCTCCTCGCCCGCCGCCGTGCGCCGGGCCGCCGTACGGGGGACGGCTGGCTCCCGCAGGGCGATCCCCGGGACCGGCTGCCCGCGCAGATCGCCCGGCTGCACGCTCTGCGGGAGGGGGCGGGGGTCGAGGAGCCGATCGTGATCGGTGCGATCACCGAGCCGCTGTACGTCGGTGAGCCCGGGTGGTCCGTGGGGCGGCGGACCCTCGCGGGGAAGCCGGAGGAGCTGGCGGCGTCGCTGCGGGAGTACGCGGCGATCGGCGTGCACCAGATCCAGGTGCGGTTCCGGAGCCGGAGCGTGGACGAACTGACCGATCAGATGGCGGCGTTCGGCGCGGACGTGGCCCCTCATCTCGACAGGTAGGGGAGTAGTGGCATGGGAAAGCTGGACGGGCGGGTCGTCCTTGTCACCGGGGCGGCACGCGGGCAGGGTGAGCAGGAGGCGCGGCTCTTCGCGGCGGAGGGGGCGCGGGTCGTCATCGCCGATGTGCTGGTGGAGCAAGGAGAGGCGCTGGCGGCGGAGTTGGGGGAGGAGGCCGCCCGGTTCGTGCGGCTGGACGTGGGGCGGGAGGAGGAGTGGGCCGCCGTCGTCGCCACGGCCAGGGATGCCTTCGGGAGGATCGACGGGCTCGTCAACAACGCGGGCATCCTCCGCTTCAACGAGCTGGTCGACACCCCGCTGGCGGAGTTCCAGCAGGTGGTGCAGGTCAACCTCACCGGCGCCTTCCTCGGGATCCGCGCCGTCGCGCCGGAGATCGGGGCGGCGGGCGGCGGGACGATCGTCAACACGTCCTCGTACACCGGTCTGACGGGCATGGCGCTGGTGGGCGCGTACGCCGCGACCAAGCACGCCGTCCTCGGGCTCACGAAGGTCGCCGCCGTGGAGCTGGCGGGCAAGGGGGTCCGGGTCAACGCGACCTGTCCGGGCGCGATCGACACGGCGATGAGCAACCCAGCCCTGCTCGACCCGGACGCCGACCTGAGCCGGTCGGACGCCGCGCTGGACGCGTACTACCGCAAGCTGGTGCCGATGGGGCGGATCGGGCGGCCCGAGGAGGTGGCGGCGCTGGCTCTCTTCCTGACCTGCCAGGACTCCTCGTACATCACCGGGCAGCCGTTCGTCATCGACGGGGGGTGGCTGGCCGGGGTGAACCTGTTCTGAACGGGCTGCGCGAGCGGCGTGCCCTGACGAGGCGTCATCTATTGACGGGGTGCGGCGGCGGTGGAACAGTCGGTCGCATCATAATCTGACGGTATGTCAGGAAATCGTCAGACCGGGGCTTCTACGTCGCCCCCACGCTCCTCACCGACTGCACCCCCGGCATGCGGGTCGTCCGCGAGGAGATCTTCGGCCCGGTCGTCGTGGTCGTCCCCTTCGACGACGAGGACGAGGGTGTCACGCTCGCCAACGACAGCGACTACGGCCTCATCGACTACGTCTGGTCGGGCGATGTGGCCCGTGCCTTCCGCCTCGCCCGCCGGCTGCGCGCGGGCGGGGTGGGCGTCAACACGGTCGGGCGGAACATGGAGGCCCCCTTCGGCGGGTTCAAGAAGAGCGGCGTGGGACGGGACGTCGGCTCGTACGCGCTGCACGCCTACAGCGAGACGCAGGCGATCGTCTGGCCCGGCTGACGTGCCCCGCGGTGCGGCGCGGGAAATTTTGGAAACGGTACAAAACGGACAGTGCTGCGATTACCGTACGTCGCCACCGTTGCGTGACCGGCATGCATTGCAAGGCTTCACGCGCATGTGACCTTGAATTAATGGCATGTTCCCCGGAGATCGATCGATGTAAACAAGGGTGAGACGTTGGAGTCTCACCCTCCGGATGTGGATATCGCAGCGCATAACGTCCTCCTCATGACTCAGCTGGACGCGCGGCCACGGGCCGGAGACACGGTACGGGGGAGCGCCCCGGCCGGCGGCGGTGTACGCGGCAAGGGCCTCGGCGGGAACTCCGTCGGCCTGATGGGCAGCGCCGTCATCGGTGTCTCCACCGTTGCCCCCGTCTACTGCCTGACCTCGACCCTCGGCTCCACCGCCGGTGAGGTCGGCGTGCAGATGCCCGCCGTCTTCCTGGCCGGGTTCCTGCCGATGCTGCTCGTCGCCTTCGCCTACCGCGAGCTCAACAGGGCCATGCCGGACTGCGGCACCTCCTTCACCTGGACGGTGAAGGCGTTCGGCCCGCGCGTCGGCTGGATGTGCGGCTGGGGCCTGGTCATCGCGACGATCATCGTCCTGTCCAACCTGGCGGGCGTCGCCACCTCGTACTTCTGGCTGCTGGCGGGCGAGATCACGGGCAGCGGCTCGGTCGCCGCCCTGGACGACAACAAGCTCGTCCACATCGGCACCTGCCTCGCCCTCATCGCCGCCGCCACCGCGATCAGCTACCGGGGGATGACGGCCACCAAGGGCGTCCAGTACGCCCTGGTCGGCCTCCAGTTGGCCGTGCTCGCGCTCTTCGTGGTGATGGCCCTGTCCAAGGCGGGCAGCGGGGACGCGTCCTTCGCCACCTCGCTCGACTTCTCCTGGTCGTGGATGAACCCGTTCGCCGTCCAGTCCTTCGCGGCCTTCACCGCGGGCCTGTCCCTCTCGATCTTCATGTTCTGGGGCTGGGACGCCTGTCTGACCGCCAACGAGGAGACGACCGGCAGCGAGAAGACCCCGGGCCGCGCCGCGCTCATCGCGATGGTCGTCCTGGTCGGCTCCTACCTGGCCACCGGCATCGCCGCCCAGATGGCCGTCGGCTCCGGTGAGTCCGGGCTCGGCCTCGCCAACCCGGAGACCTCCGGCAACGTCTTCGCCGCCCTCGCCGGACCGGTGATGGGCCCCGGCCTCGGCGTGCTGCTCTTCGTCGCCGTCCTCGCCTCGGCCGCCGCCAGCCTCCAGACCACGTTCATCCCGGTGGCGCGCACGGTCCTGGCGATGTCCACGTACGAGGCGATGCCGGCCTCGTACGCCAAGGTCCATCCCCGCTTCAGGACGCCCGGCCGGGCGACGATCACGGCGGGCATCGGGACCGGGGTCTTCTACACCGTGATGACCCTGGTCAGCGAGCACGTCCTGGTCGACACGATCTACGCGCTCGGCCTCATGATCTGCTTCTACTACGCGCTGACCGCCTTCGCCTGCGCCTGGTACTTCCGCGCCGTACTGACCCGCTCCGCCCGGGACCTGGTCTTCAAGGGCCTCTTCCCGGTCGTCGGCGGCCTGCTGCTCGCCGCCGTCTTCGCCAAGACCCTCTACGACATGTGGGACCCGGCGTACGGCTCCGGCTCCTCGGTCCTCGGCGTCGGCTCGGTCTTCGTCATCGGGGTGGGGCTGCTGCTCCTCGGCGTGGTGCTGATGGTCGCCATGGAGCGCCGCAGCCCGGCGTTCTTCCGGGGCGAGGTACTGACGAAGGAGACCCCGGTCCTGGTGGTCGAGGACTGAGGTCTCCGTACGGCGGCATGACGTGTCCGGCTACGGCCGCCAGTAACCCGTCGCGTCCACCCGGTCCTTGGGCAGGCCCAGCTCCTTGCGGAGGTACGCCGTCAGGGCCCGGGTGGTCGAGGTGTCGCAGGCGACCCAGACGAACGCGTCCGAGTGGTCGTCCCCCAGCAGCCCCGGCAGGGCCGCCTTCACCTCGGCGACCAGCTGCGCGCCGCCCGCGCGGCGCTCGACGTGGTGCAGGGTGTGGTGGGCCTCGTCGAGGCGGAACGGAAGTTTGCGGTCCGCCGCGTCCGAGGACTCGAACCAGATCGTCGCCGGGGTGTCCGGGACCGCGTCCAGCAGCGAGTTGATCGCGGGGAGCGCGGCCGGGTCACCGATCACGAAGAGCCGCGAGGGTGCCGGGTCGGGCAGCGCGAAGCCGGTGCCCTGGAGCGTCGCGTCGATCGTGTCGCCGGCCTTGGCGGCCCGTGCCCAGTCGCAGGCCGGGCCCTCGTGGAGGGCGAACTCCAGACTGAAGGTCCCGGCTTCGGGGTCCGGGTCGACGAGGGTGTAGGCGCGCTGATGCGGCTTGCCGGCCTTCTCGAACCAGAGCCGCACCCACATCGTCGGGTGCGCCCCGCCGGTCGCGGCGAGCAGCCCTCCGTCGGTCAGGTGCACCCGGTGGAACCGGTCGGTGACCTGCTCCGAGCCGGTCACGGTGAACGTGAAGTCCCGCCCTCGGAACAGTTTGAGAACGACGCCTTCCCAGCCATGACCCACGGTGTCTCCCGCCTTCCCCTGGTGCCCCGGCCCACTGCCCAAAGGGTCACATTAGGTTAGGCTAACCTAAATCTCGGGAGCTGGGGAGTGGCTGAAAACCACCGGGAGCAGGGGATGGGCAGAGCGATGACCGCTGACACCGACAGCGAGAGACCGTACGGCGGCGACAGGCCGAGCGGCGGTGACAGGCCGTACGGCGGCGACAGACCGGACGGCGGCGACAGACCGGACGGCAGCGACAGGCCGAGCGGCCGACCGGACGGCAGCGAGAGACCCGGCGGCGACGGGGACCCGGGGCCGGACGGCTTCGAGGTGTTCCGGGACGACCTGGGGATACCCCACCTGCGGGCCGGCAGCGCCCTCGCCCTGGCTCGCGCCCAGGGCCACAACGCCGCGCTGGACCGCGCCTGGCAGCTGGAGACCGAACGCCACCGGGTGCTCGGCACGACCGCCGCGTACCTGGGCGCCGAGGCCGTCGACTGGGACCGGTTCGCCCGGCGGGCCCGGCTGGCCGACACCGCCCGCCGCTGCTTCGACCGCCTCGCACCCCGGACCGCCGCCTGGGTGGGCGCGTACGTCGACGGGGTCAACGCGGGCCTGGCCGAAGGGGCCTCCCGCACGCCGGAGTTCGCCGCCGCCGGGCTCGCCCCCGGCCGCTGGGAGCCCTGGACCCCGCTCGGCGTCTGGCTCTCCACCCACATCCTCTTCGCCGGGTTCCCCACCAAGCTCTGGCGCGAAGAGGTCGCCCGCAGGCTCGGCGACGACCGCGCGACCCTCTTCGCCACCGACGGCCCCGGCACCTCCGGCTCCAACGGCTGGCTCCTCACCGGCGCCCGCACCACCACCGGCGCCCCGGTCATCGCGGGCGACCCGCACCGCTTCATCGAGGACCCGGGCGTCTACCAGCAGATCCGGCTCGCCTGCCCCGAGTTCGACGTGGTCGGCCTCGCCGTCCCCGGCGTACCCGGCATCGCCCACTTCGGGCACGCGGGGGGCGTCGCCTGGGCGATCACCAACGCGATGGCCGACTACCAGGACCTCTACCGGGAGCAGCTGCGCCGCACGGCGGACGGCGGGGTGGAGGCGCTCGGGCCGGACGGCTGGTACCGGGTCCACGCCCATACCGAGACCGTCGAGGTGGCCGGGGGCGAGCCGCAGACGGTCGAGGTCGTGGAGACGGACCGGGGGCCGGTGATCATCGGGGACGTACCGGACGGCACCTCGGACGACGGGATGGCCCAGGCGCCCCTCGCGGACCCCGTCATCAGCCTCCGCTACCCGCCCCGCACCACCGGCGACCTCGGCTTCGACGTGCTGCCCGCGCTGCTCCGGGCCCGTACGGTCGCCGACCTCGACACCGCCCTCGACGGCTGGGTCGAACCCGTCAACGTGGTCCTGGCCGCCGACACCTCCGGGGCCGCCCTGCACCGGGTCGCCGGGCACGTCCCCGTGCGCCCGCTGCGGAACCGGCTCCGGGTCGTCCCCGCGCACGACCCCGCGTACGCCTGGCGCGAGGGCTGTGAGCCCCTGCCCCGTACCGAGGTCGACAGCGCCACCGGCACCGCCGTGATGGCCAACGAGCGCGGCCTCGCAGCCCCCCTCGGCATCGAGTTCGCACCCCCGCACCGCGCGAACCGCATCCGGGAGCTGCTCGGCACGCCCCCGGGCGCGGGAGCCAGGGGGACCACCGGCCCGCCCCGGTCGCCCGCCGACATGGCCGCCGTCCACACCGACACCCTCCTCGCCTCCTCCCGGCAGCTCCTCTCCCTGCTCGCCTGGGCCCCGGACCTCGGCCCCGACGCCGAACGCCTGAGGGACCGGCTGCTGCGCTGGGACCGTCACATGGACGCGGACAGCACCGACGCCACCCTCTACGCCCGGCTGCGCACGGACGTCGTCCACCGGCTGGCCGGCCACCCCGCCCTGGGGCCGGTCACGGGCGACGCCGACCCCTGGCGCTCGCCCGCGTACCCGCCGCTCTTCCGCCCCTGGCTCGCCGCCGTACCCCGGATCGGCTACGCCCTGGAGACCCTGCTCACCGTCGGACTCCTCCCGTACGAGGACCGGCTGGCGATCGTCGCGGCCTCGGCCGAGGCGGTCACCGCCACCCACGCCGAGGGCAGCGGCCCGAGCCCCTGGGGCGAGGTCCACCGGGTCTCCCCGTGGCAGGCGCTGCCCGACGCGACCCCCGTGGAGGTCTGGCCGGGGCTCGCGGGCGACCACGACTGCGTGCTCTCCACCTCCAGCGTCCCCGGGATCACCGACCTCTTCGCCCGAGGGCCCGCCGCCCGGTACGTCTGGGACCTGGCCCGCCGCGAGGACAGCCTCTGGGTGGTGCCGTTCGGCGCTTCCGGAGTGCCTGGCTCCGCCCATCACCGCGACCAGGCGGAGCTGTGGGCGAGCGGCCGCCTGGCCCCCGTCACCACGGACTGGAACCTGCTGCACCGCACCGAGGAGAACACCACCACCATGAGCACGACCCCTGAGCCCACCACCTCCACCGTCCCGGCCCTGCGCCCCGCCGTCCACGAGCAGAAGGTCGAGGGTTTCGGAGTCGTCCGCCTGGTCCCGGTCGACCCGGCGGCCGACGCAGACCTGCTGCACGGCTGGGTCACCGAGGAGCGCGCCCGCTTCTGGGGCATGGCCGACCACACCCGCGAACAGGTCCAGGAGATCTACGAGTTCGTCGACTCGCTCCCCACCCACCACGCCTACCTGGCGCTCCGAGACGGCGTCCCGGCCGCGCTCTTCCAGACGTACGAACCGGACGCCGACCCGGTGGGCGAGTGCTACGACGTCCGGCCCGGGGACTTCGGCATCCACCTGCTGATCGCGCCCGCCGACGGACCGGTGAAGGGGTACACGGACGCCCTCCTGACCGCGTTCGTCGGCTACGTCTTCAGCGACCCGGCCCACCTGCGGGTCGTCGTGGAGCCGGACGCCCGCAACGAGAAGGCGCTGGCGAGGATGGTCCGCGTCGGGTTCGAGCTGGGCCCGGAGATCCAGAAGCCGGAGAAGACGGCCCGGCTGGCGTTCCTGAGCAGGGCGGCGCTGGGCCTGGCGTGAAAGGGCCCCGGCTCTCATCCCGTAGCGGCCGAGCTTTTCAGCGCCGTACGGCTTAGGTTGGCGCTGCGGACGGCCCGAACGCCGGTGCGTCGACCGGCCATGTGCCGCTCGGCCACGTGCTGATCGACCACGTACCGACCGACACCCCGTACCGACCGACCAGGTACCCATCCACCACGACGACGGAGGTGCTCTCGATGCGGATCGCCACGACGATCTTCCTCACCGACGAGACGGTGACGCCCGTGAGACTGGCGCGCGAGCTGGAGCAGCGCGGGTTCGCCGGGCTCTACCTGCCCGAGCACACCCACATCCCGGTGAGCCGCCGCACCCCGTACCCGGCGGGGGGTGAGCTGCCCCGGGAGTACGGCCGCACCCTGGACCCCTTCGTGGCGCTCGGCCAGGCGGCGGCCGTCACCGAACGGATCGCGCTCGGCACCGGCATCACGCTGGTCGCCCAGCACGACCCGGTCGACCTGGCCAAGCAGGTGGCGACCCTGGACCACCTCTCCGGCGGCCGGTTCACGCTCGGCGTCGGCTACGGCTGGAACGTCGAGGAAGCCGCCGACCACGGGGTTCAGTGGTCCACCCGCCGGGAGCGGGCGCGCGACCGGCTGGCGCTGATGCGGGCGCTGTGGTCCGCCGAACCGACGGCGTACGAAGGGGAGTTCGGCTCGGTCCAGGCGAGCTTCGCCCACCCCAAGCCGGTCCAGGCGCCGCGCGGCCCGGTCGTCGGCCCCCGCACGCTGATCGGCGGCGGGGCGGGTCCCAAGCTGTTCGCGGCGATCGCGGAGCACGCGGACGGCTGGCTCCCCATCGGCGGCCGGGGCCTGAGGGAGTCCGTACCCGAGCTGCGGGCGGCCTGGGAGGAGGCGGGCCGCGACCCGAAGGACCTCCAGGTGGTGCCGTACGCCGTCCTCCCGGACCCCGGGAAGCTCGCCCACTACGCGGACCTGGGCATCGAGGAGGTCGTGCTCCAGCTGCCCCCGGCCCGCGAGCCGGAGGTGCTGCGGGTCCTGGACGGGTACGCGGCCTACCTCTGAGCTCCGCGGTCCCGCCCCGTGCAACCGGGGGCGCCGGCAGGGCATCCTTACTCCCGGGGGATCGCGTAGTGGGCACGGCCCGCTGGTGTTTTCGGGCGTACGGGCGGTGGGCCCGCCGGGGTGGGGAGTGGAATGAACAGGCCGTTGCGGCACATAGCCATCTTCTGCGGGCTGCTGGTGCTGGCGCTGCTGCTGCGGGCGAACTGGCTGCAGCAGATCGACCGCGTGGAGCTGTCCCAGCACGAGAAGAACACCCGGGTCCGGTTCGAGCGGTTCGCCTCGCCGCGCGGCGACATCATCGTCGGCGGCAAGGCGATCACCGGCTCGAAGGAGACGGGCAGCAGGGATTATGTGTTCCGGCGGACCTTCAAGGACGGGCCGATGTACGCGCCCGTCACCGGATTCGCCTCCCAGGCGCAGGGCACCTCGCTGCTGGAGCGGACGTACGACAGCGTCCTCAGCGGCCAGGACGACCGTTTCGCCTTCCGGCACGCCAAGGACGTCCTCACCGGGGAGCCGAGGCGCGGCGGTGATGTGATCACCACGATCGACGCCAGGGCGCAGCAGGCCGGCTACCGGGGGCTGACCGACCTGGGCGCCCGGGGCGCGGTCGTCGCCCTGGACCCGCGCACCGGCAAGGTGCTGGCCCTGGTCTCCACGCCCTCGTACGACCCGGAGGTCTTCGCCGGGATCACGTTCAAGGAGAGCGACCGCTTCAAGGGCCTCCTGGACGACAAGAGCAAGCCGCTGGCCAACCGCCCGTTGCGCGAGACCTTCCCGCCCGGCTCGACGTTCAAGATCCTCACGGCGGCTGCGGCGCTGGAGCACGGCGTGGTCTCGGACGTGGACGCCCCGACGAAGGCGGTCTCGCCGTATCCGCTGCCGCTCTCCAGGAACAGGATCGGCAGCGAGGCGGGGGACGCCGTCTGCGACAAGGCGTCCATGAAGACCGCCATGCAGTACTCCTGCAACAACGTCTTCCTCGACGCGGCCGCGGAGCTGGGCGAGGACCGGATGCGGGAGACGGCGGAGAAGTTCGGCTTCAACGAGGACGTGTACGCGGAGGAGTTCGGCGACCTGCTCGCCACGAAGAGCCTCTACCCGCCGAAGCTCGACAAGCCCGGCACGGCCCTGACCGGCGTGGGCCAGGGCAGCCTGACGAGCACCCCGATGCAGATGGCGATGGTGACGGCGGCCCTCGCCAACGACGGCAAGCTGATGCAGCCGTACATCGTGGAGGAGCTGCGCGGACCGGACCTGTCCACGCTGGAGAAGAACGAACCGGCCGAGATGAGCCAGGCGGTCTCGTCCGGGACGGCGAAGAAGGTCCAGGAGATGATGGAGCACACCGCCAAGGAGGGCAGCGCGCAGCGCGCGTTGATCGACGGTGTGACGGTCGGCGGCAAGACGGGCACCGCCCAGCGCGGGGTGAACGTGCGCGACGAGGTCCCGTACGGCTGGTTCGTCAGCTACGGCAAGAAGGACGACGGCCGGTCGGTCGCGGTCGCCGTCTTCATCGACCCGACGGACATGGACATCTCCCGCTCGGACATCTCCGGCGGCCGCCTGGGCGCCCCGATAGCGAAGAAGGTGATGGAGGCGGTGCTGGGGGATTGAGCCCCGCCCCCGGCTCGGTCCCGCGTGCGCAAGAGGATCACGGTGCAGGTCACGCTCACCGGGGCGCCCCCTTACCGCACCGCCCGCAACCCACCCCTCCGCACCCCGGGCGCCGAGGCCCCCTCGCGTCCCGCCACCCCCACCAGCTCCGTCAACGCCTTGATGCGGAAGTCCGCCGTCCCCACCACATCGGCGTGCTCCGCCCACCAGTGCCCGTACGGCCCCCGCCGCAGGTGCGCGGTCCGCAGGCCCGCCGTGGCCGCGGGGAACAGGTCGTCCGCCGGGTGATCGCCCACGTACAGCGTCGCCCCCGGCGCCGCCCCGGACACCTCCGCCACCCGCGCGAAGAAGGCCGGGTCCGGCTTGCCTACGCCCCACTCGGCCGAGGTGACCACCAGGTCCGCGGGCAGGTCCAGCGCCCGCAGCAGCTCCCCGGCCCGTACCGTTCCGTTCCCCGCCACGACGACCCGCACCCCCGACGCCCGCATCTCCGCCAGCGCAGGCCGCACGTCCGGGTAGAGGTCCGACTCGTCGAGGTGTTCGCCGCGTCCGGCGGCTGCCCGGGCGAGGTACGCCTCGTCGATGTCCATGCCGGGTCGCAGCACCCGCAGCGCGTCCGTCGCGTCGCGGCCTTGGGCGACGGCCGCGCCCACCAGCGCGCTGAGCGTGTGCGCGGGTACGCCGAGCCAGTTGGCCCAGGACGCCCAGTGGCGGTCGTCGCGTACGAGGGTTTCGCCGATGCCGAGGACGATCGTTTCCATCACCGTGCCGACCCTAAGCCTGGGGGTGCCGTGGCAGAGCTCTCATTCGGTGAGTCGGCCCGCACGAGTGAAGGCGGCTGGGCGAGCAGAGCTCCCGGAGCACCTGGGCCGGTGGATTCGGCCCCGAGGCCCTGGTCCGGCGCGCGCCCCCCGCTCGTATGCTCGGTTCATGACCGATCCCGATCCTCAGAGCGGACGTCCCACCTCCAACGCCATGCGGCGCGCGCTCAAACGCGCCCGTGACGGTGTCGCCCTCGATGTCACCGAGGCCGCCGTCCTGCTCCAGGCGCGCGGCGACGACCTGACGGATCTCGCGGCGTCCGCCGCCCGGGTCCGGGACGCCGGCCTGGCGGCGGCGGGCCGGCCGGGCGTGATCACGTACTCGCGCAAGGTCTTCATCCCGCTCACCCGTCTCTGCCGCGACAAGTGCCACTACTGCACCTTCGTCACCGTCCCCGGCAAGCTCCGCCGTGCGGGCCACGGGATGTTCCTCTCGCCCGACGAGGTGCTGGCCATCGCCCGCGAGGGCGCGGCGATGGGTTGCAAGGAAGCGCTGTTCACCCTCGGCGACCGCCCCGAGGACCGCTGGCCCGAGGCGCGGGAGTGGCTGGAGGCGGAGGGGTACGACGACACCCTCGCGTACGTACGGGCCATGGCGATCCGGGTCCTGGAGGAGACGGGCCTGCTGCCCCACCTCAACCCGGGCGTGATGACCTGGACCGACCTCCAGCGGCTGAAGCCGGTGGCGCCCTCCATGGGGATGATGCTGGAGACGACGGCGACCCGCCTGTGGTCGGAGCCGGGCGGCCCGCACCACGGCTCCCCGGACAAGGAGCCGGCCGTACGGCTGCGAGTGCTCGAAGACGCGGGCCGTTCCAACGTTCCCTTCACCACCGGCATCCTGATCGGCATCGGCGAGTCGTACGAGGAGCGCGCCGACTCCCTCTTCGAGCTGCGCAAGACGGCCCGCGCCTACCACGGCATCCAGGAAGTCATCGTGCAGAACTTCCGCGCCAAGCCGGACACGGCGATGCGCGGGATGCCCGACGCGGAGCTGGAGGAGCTGGCCGCCGCCATCGCGGTGGCCCGGCACATCCTCGGCCCCTCCGCCCGCATCCAGGCCCCGCCGAACCTGGTGGACGCCGAGTACGCGCTGCTCATCGGCGCGGGCATCGACGACTGGGGCGGGGTCTCGCCCCTCACCCCCGACCACGTGAACCCGGAGCGCCCCTGGCCGCACATCGACGAACTGGCCGCGCGCACCGCCGAGTCGGGCTTCACGCTCCGCGAACGCCTCACCATCTATCCGGAGTTCATCCAGCGCGGGGAGCCCTGGCTCGACCCCCGCCTCCTCCCGCACGTCCGCGCCCTGGCCGACCCGGAGACGGGCCTGGCCCGCGAGGACGCGCTGCCCGCCGGCCTGCCCTGGCAGGAGCCGGACGAGGGCTTCACCTCCTCCGGCCGCACCGACCTCCACACCACCATCGACACCGAGGGCCGCACCGGCGACCGCCGCGACGACTTCGACGAGGTGTACGGGGACTGGGAGGCGCTCCGCGAGGCGGCGGCGCCCGGCATGGTCCCCTCCCGCATCGACGCCGACGTACGCCAGGCGCTGAGCCAGGCCGCCGACGACCCGACGAAGCTCACCGACGACCAGGCGCTCGCCCTGCTCCACGCGGACGGCCCGGCGCTCGACGAGCTGTGCCGGATCGCGGACGCGCTGCGCCGGGACGTGGTCGGCGACGACGTCACGTACATCGTCACGCGGAACATCAACTTCACCAACGTCTGCTACACGGGCTGCCGCTTCTGCGCCTTCGCGCAGCGCCGCACGGACGCCGACGCGTACACCCTCTCCCTGGACCAGGTCGCGGACCGGGCGGCGCAGGCGTGGGACGTGGGCGCGGTCGAGGTCTGCATGCAGGGCGGCATCCACCCGGACCTGCCCGGGACGGCGTACTTCGACATCGCGCGGGCGGTGAAGGAACGCGTCCCCGGCATGCACGTGCACGCGTTCTCGCCGATGGAGGTCGTCAACGGGGCGACCCGCACCGGCCTGTCGATCCGCGACTGGCTGACGGCGGCCAAGGAGGCGGGGCTCGACTCGATCCCCGGTACGGCGGCGGAGATCCTGGACGACGAGGTCCGCTGGGTCCTCACCAAGGGCAAACTGCCCACGGCCACCTGGCTGGAGGTCATCAGGACGGCGCACGAGGTGGGCCTGCGCTCGTCCTCGACGATGATGTACGGGCACGTGGACCAGCCTCGCCACTGGCTGGGCCACTTCCGTACGCTGTCCCGGCTCCAGCAGGAGACCGGCGGGCTGACGGAGTTCGTCACGCTCCCCTTCATCCATACCAACGCCCCGGTCTACCTGGCCGGCATCGCCCATCCGGGCCCGACGGACCGCGACAACAGGGCCGTCACCGCCATGGCGAGGCTGCTGCTCCACCCGCACATCACCAACATCCAGACGAGCTGGGTGAAGCTGGGCACGGAGGGCGCGGCCGAGATGCTCCGCTCGGGCGCGAACGACCTGGGCGGCACGTTGATGGAGGAGACCATCTCCCGGATGGCGGGCTCCAGTTACGGCTCGTACCGCTCGATCCAGGACCTGAAGGCCATCGCCGACCTGGCCGGCCGCCCGTCCCGCCCTCGCACGACGCTGTACGGGGAGGTCCCGGCCGAACGCGTCGCGGCGGCCACGGCCTCGGACGGCCACCTGCCGGAACTGCTGCCGGTGGTGCCGGGCTGAGAGGCGGTTGCCGGGGGCAGTTGTCGCCACGACGTCACGGAAAATTCGTGACCGTGTACGGACAATCGCCGGGTGCCTCCTCCAGACTGCTGTAGGTGCCCCACGCCGAAGTGAGCAGCCGCTTCGGCCACCCCTGTGATCCGCCCCCGACGGCGCACCGGTGTGCCCGGGCGGGGGGCCGGTCCTGCGAGGAGGAGACGAGACCATGCCGAACCCGCCCCTGCTCGTGGAGTCACCGGAGGCGGCGCATCCCGTCGCCCCCGGCCCGTCCGCCCGCCACCGCCGAGCCACTCGCACCGCCACCGTCCTCGCGGCCGCCGGCCTGCTCGTCCTGGGCACCGCCTCCGCCGCCCACGCCGACCCGCCGCGGAACCTGCCGCAGAACGCCGGGGGGTACGAGCAGGCCTTCTCGCCCGCCTTCGACTACGACGGTGACGGCTGCTACGCCACCCCCGCCATCGGCCCGGACGGCACCCTCGCCCCCGGTCTGCGGACGACCGGTGCGATCAACGGGAGCTGCCGGGACCGGTCGGACCTGGACAACTCCCAGACGTACGCCCGCTCGAAATGCGACAACGGCTGGTGCGCCATCGTCTACGCGAGCTACTTCGAGAAGGACCAAGCCGTCCACGGCAGCGGTCTCGGCGGGCACCGCCACGACTTCGAGCATGTCGTCTCCTGGGTCGACCAGGCGTCGAACCGGGTGGAATACGTATCGACCACCCAGCACAGCACGGTCAAGACCTACCCCCGCTCCCAGGTGCGCTTCGACGGCTCGCACCCCAAGGTCGTCTACCACAAGGACGGCCCGGGCACGCACTTCTTCCGCCTCGCCAACACCGTCGACGAGCCGCCCGAGAACCACTACGGCACCTGGCGCCACCCCCCGATCGTCGACTGGAACGGCTTCCCCGGCACGGCCCTGCGCGACAAGCTCATGAACGCCGACTTCGGCTCCGCCACCATCAAGGTCACCGACAAGGACGACCGCTTCCGTAACCTCCTGGACAACTCCAAGCCCGCCGGTATCCCCTTCGACCCCGGTCCGGCTCCCTCCCCGCCAACGGGAGGAATGGTCACTCCCACCTGACCACCACGGTCTACGCTTGGGCGATGCAGGACGCCATCTTCACCCGCGCCGCCTTCCGTTGGGTCGACACCGTCATCGGTGCGGCCGTCGTGGCGACCCTGATCGCCCTCGGGGCAGCGGTGCACCTGACCCTCGACACCATCCCGTCGCCCGACGACGGCATGGACGTCGAGGGTGCGCTGCTCGCCGCCCTGGCGTGCGTGGCGGTGGGGGCGGCGTTCGCCATGCTGATGGTCATCATGCGCACGCTGCTCGGCAAGGCGACGGCCCTGCGGACGGAACTCGCCGAGGTCATCTGATGGCGATCGTCGTCGAACTCCATGTGTTGCTGGCCGAACGAGGCATCTCCGTCGGCGAGTTCGCGGCGGCGGTCGGCATCACGCCCGCCAACGTCGCCGTCCTGAAGAACGGCCGCGCGAAGGCGGTGCGGTTCGCGACGCTGGAGGCGATCTGCCGCGTACTGGAGTGCCAGCCGGGTGACGTACTGCGGTACGTCCCCGACGAGTGACGCCCCCGCCGGCCGAGCGGTCGGCCGCAGCGGTCGGTCCAGGGTGAGCCGGCGGCGGGCCGTGTCCCGGTAGCCGGCATCCGGAGCCCCGCCCTCCACCGTGACCGGAACGCCGCCCGGGGAACGCGCCCCCGCCAAGGAGCAGTTCCTCGTCCGTGCCGGGCGCGACCACCACCACCGCGACCGCTCCCGGATGCGGCCGCCCGCTGACAGACTGGCCCCATGCCTCCGTCCAGCCCCCGCCGCCTCTCCCTCCAGCAGATCATCGAAGGCCGGCGGCGTGCCGCGTTCGTCGGGAGGGAAGCCGAGATCGAGCTGTTCCGCCGCAACTTCACCCTCCCGCCCGAGGACCCCCGGCACCGGTTCGTCCTCCATGTGCGGGGCAACGCGGGGGTCGGCAAGACCTCGCTCGTGCGGGAGTGGCAGCGGGCGGCCCGGGAGAGCGGGGCGCTCATCGCGTCGGTCGACGAGAGCGCCGAGTCCGTACCCGAGGTGCTGGCCGCCGTCGCCGCGCAGTTCGGCGAGCAGGGGCACCCGTTGAAGGCCCTGGACCGGATGCTCGCCACGTACCGCCGCGCCCTCCACGAGGCGGCCGACCGGCTCGCGGCGGACAACGAGCTCTCGGCCGGGGAGCCGTCCCCCGGGGCGCTCGCGGCCGCGCAGGCGGGACTGATCGCGGCCGGGGCGATACCGGTGGTCGGGGCGCTGGCCGGGGGCATCGACCCGGCGGTCGTGGCGCGGGGCGCGGGCGGGCTGCGGGCGGTGTTCGGGGGGCGGGCCCGGCAGCAGGAGGAGGCGCGGCTGCTGGCGGAACCGGTGGCGGTCCTCACGCCGGTGTTCGTCGCCGAGGTCGGGCGGGTCGCGGACGCGGTGCCGTGGGTCGCCCTCTTCCTGGACACCTACGAGCGCACCGCGCCCCTGCTGGACCGGTGGCTGGCGGACCTGCTGATCCCGGGGCGGTACGGCGAGCTCCCCGCCAACCTGGTCCTGACCCTGGCCGGTCAGCGCCGCCTGGACCCCGCGCGCTGGGGCGACCGGGGCCGGCTGGTGGCCGACGTACCGCTGGGGCCGTTCACCGAGGCGGAGTCGCGCCAACTCCTCACCGAGCGCGGGGTGGTGGCGGAGCCGGTCGTACGGGAGGTGCTGCGGCTCTCCGGCGGGCTGCCCGTGCTGGTGTCGACGCTCGCGGCGAACCCCGGCGCGGCCGGTGAGGCGAACGCGACCGCCGTCGAGCGCTTCCTGGCCGGCGAGAGCGACCCGGCCCGCCGGGCGGCGGCGCTCGCCTGCGCGCTGCCGAGGAGGTTCGACGAGGACCTGGTGGGCGTCGCCGCGCCCTTCGACGTCCCCGGCCTCTACGACTGGCTGCACGAGCTGCCGTTCGTGGTCGAGCCGCACTCGGGCCGCTCCCGCTACCACGGGGTCGTACGGGCCCCGATGCTCCGGCTCCAGCGCACCGGCTCCCCGCAGCGGTGGACCGAGGCCCACGACCGGCTGGCCGACGCCTTCACCGCCCGCCGGGAAGCGGCGGCCGAGGGGCTCGACCCGGACCGGCTCTGGGCCGAGGGACCGTGGCACCGGGCCACCCTGGACGTGCTGTACCACCGCCTCTGCGCCCGCCCCCGCACCGCCCTGCCCGACGCCCTGCGCGCCGGGATCGAGGTCTGCGGCCAGCACCCGGTCGCCGCGCGCCACTGGGCCCGGACCCTGGTGGAGGCGGGTGAGGACGCCGACAGCTCCGTACTCCGCGACTGGGGCCGGGACCTCCTCACCGCCTGCACCGACCACGGTCCCCGCCCCCTCGCCGTACTCGGACTCCTGCTGACCCGCGCCGAGCTGACCGACACCGACCGGGCGGCCGCCCTCGTGGCGCGGGCCTGGGACCGCTTCCGGGTGCGGGAGCTGGAGGACGCCCTGTCCGACCACGGGCGGGCGATCGCCCTCGACCCGCGCAGCGAACGGGCCTACCAGGGGCGGGCGGTGGTGCTGCGGTCGCTGCGCCGGTACGAGGAGGCCCTCGCGGACCTGGACCGGGCGGAGGAGATCGCCCCCGCCTGGGCCTGGGTGGTGTACGAGCGGGGCGAGACGTACCGGCGGATGGGCAGGCCGGAGGAGGCCCTGACCGTCCTGGACCGGGCCCACGCCCTGGACCCGGCCGCCGCCGTCCCGCTCGGCAGCCGGGGCCTGGTCCGCCATCGCCTGGGCCGTCACGAGGAGGCGCTGGACGACTTCGACCGGGCGATCGCGCTGTGGCCGGAGTACGCCTGGGCCCTGGTCCGGCGGGCCCGGGTCCGCACCGCCCTGGGCGATTGGGTGGGCGCCCTCGCCGACCTGGACCGGGCCGAGGAGCTGACCCCCGGCCTGGCCGGGACGGAGGGGGAGCGGGGCGAGGTGTACCGGGCGACGCGGCGGTACGAGGAGGCCGTCGCCTGCTACGACCGTGCCCTGGACCTGGACCCCTCCTACGCCTGGGCCCACGGCAGCAGGGCCCTCGCGCTGGAGGCCCTGGGCCGGGTGCCGGAGGCGCTCGCGGGCCTCGACCGGGCGCTGGAGCTGGACCCGGCGTACGGGTGGGCGCGGGCGCAGCGGGAGCGGATGGGGGCCTAGGGCCGGCAGCTCCCACCGGTCAAAAACGACCTGCGGGACGTCCGTCGACATACCCGTACGTACCCCGGTCGCCCCCTCTGCCGCCCGTGCCCGTTCGATTACGCTGCTTGCGCGGTCGCCCGCAAAAGGCCCCGCACAGGCGCACGCGGTGTCGGGAAGGGGGCGGGGTGAGCACAGGGACCACGGCGGTCTGGGGACGGGCCGAGCAGCAGGACTTCCGCAGCCGGGTCCGCGGGGCGCTGCTCGGCGGAGCCATCGGGGACGCGCTCGGGACCGGCGTCAACGGGCTCGCGCTGGAGCAGATCCGTGCGGCGCACGGTGCCGAAGGGGTCACCGACTACGTTCCCGCGCACGGCAGACGCGGGGCCGTCACCGCGCTCACCCAGCTCACCCTGTTCACCGTGGACGGGCTGATCCGCGCCCAGGTCCGCCGGGACACCGGCGCCTGGCACCCGCCCACCGATGTGCACCGGGCCCATCTGCGCTGGGCCGCCACCCAGCACGACTGGGGGCCCGACGAGCGGCGCAAGGACAACGGGTGGCTGGCCGCCGAGGAGTGGCTCTACGCCCGCCGCGACCCCACCCGGGAGTGCCTGGGCGGCTTCGGCGACACCGTCATGGGGACGCTGGAGCGGCCCAAGAACCCCACCGCCCGGGACGCGGCCGCGCTCACCCGGTCCGCCCCGTTCGGGCTGCTCGTGGGGTGGGAGCCGCAGCTCGTGCTCCAGCTGGCCGTCGAGTGCGCGGCCCAGACCCACGGCCACCCCGCCGCCCAGCTGGCCGCCGGAGCCTTCGCCGTACTGGTGCACGGGCTGGCGCGCGGGGAGACCCTGGACGGTTCCGTGCGGCGTGCCCTGGCCCTGCTCGCCGACCGCCCCGGCCACGAACCGGTGGCCGAGGCCCTGCGGCAGGCCCTCGGGTCGGTGCGGCAGGGCATCCCGGGACCGGCCCTCATCGAGGCGCTGGGCGCGGGCGACGCCGCCGAGGAGGTGCTGGCCGTCGCCGTGTACTGCGCGCTGGTCAGCGAGGACGTACGGCACGGGCTGCGCCTCGCGGTGAACCACGGCGGGGAGTCCCGCGCCACCGGGTCCGTCTGCGGGGCGCTGCTCGGGGCGCTGCACGGCGAGACCGCGCTGCCGCCGGCCTGGCTCGCGGAGCTGGAGGGGCGCCCCACGCTGCTCGAACTGGCCGACGACTTCGCCATGGAGATGACCCAGGGCCCCGCCCTGCACAGCCCGACCGCCGCCGCCCCCGGCTGGCTGGCCCGCTACCCGCGCGGCTGAGGGGCAGCGGCAGGGGCCGTGGAGCGGTGCGTCAGCGCGTCACCCCGTCAACGCGTCAACGCGTCACCGCATCAGCTCACCGGCGTTGACCAGCAGCGACTGGCCGGTGATCGCTCGCGCCCGGTCGGAGGCCAGGAAGGCGACGGCCTCCGCCACGTCCCCGTCCGTGGCCAGCTCCGGCAGAGCCGTCCGCTCGGTGAGCCGGGCCAGCACCTCGGACTCCGGTACGCCTTCGGAGTCGGCGGTGAACCGGACGTACGCCTGCACCGGCGGCCCCCACATCCAGCCCGGCAGCACGGTGTTGACCCGGATCCGGTGCGGTCCCAGCTCCCGCGCCAGGGAGTACATCGCCGAGGTCAGCGCCCCCTTGGACGCCGCGTATGCCGCCTGCCGCACCTGGGAGGGCGCGGCCACCGCGGACTGCGTGCCGATCACCACCACTGAGCCGCCGTGCTCCTTGAGGGCGGGCAGACAGGCCCGGGTCATCCGCAGCGTACCGAGCAGGTTCACGTCGATGACCGACTGCCAGGTGGCGAAGTCCGCGTCCTGGAGTCCGCCGAAGTAGCTGTCCCAGGCGGCCACATGCACCACCGCGTCGATCCCGCCGAACCGCTCGACCGCCAGCGCGGCCAACACCTCGCACTGCGCCTCGTCGGTGATGTCGGTCGGCAGATGGGCGGTGTGCCGCCCTTCCGGGTCGATCTCCGCCGCGGCCTTCGCCAGGTTCGCCGCCGTACGTGCCCCGAGCACCGCGCGTCCGCCGTCCCGTACGACGGTCGCCGCGATCCGGTGCCCCAGCCCCGCGCCGACGCCCGACACGACGACCGTCTTCCCAGCGAGCGACATCGGTGCCTCCAGGCCCTGGAAGTTCAGCTGACGGGGCGTCAGAGTAGTGGCCCACGGGACCCCGTGGAAGGGGACGTGCCCCGTGGAGGGGGACGTGCCCTGTGGAAGGGGGCGTGCCCCGTGGAGGGGGACGTGCCCGGTGGAGGGGGCAGGGCCCTTGGGAGGGGCAGGGCCCCTATGGCATGGACAGAGCACCAGGGAACGCACAAGGGAGGAGGCATGGTGGACGACGGCGGGACACGGAGCGAGAGTTATGCCGAGCTGGCGGCGACGGGGCCTTACGGGGTGCGTCCCGGGCATGCCCTGATCACCATGGTCGAGCCGCATCCGGGCCGTGAGTACGCGTACAACCGCTGGTACGAGGACGACCACTACTACGCCGGCGCGACGGCCATGCCGTGGATGTTCGCCGGACGGCGGTGGGTGGCCACCAAGGACCTCCAGGAGCTGCGCTATCCGGCAAGCTCGGCGGTGGCCCGGCCCGTCGGCGCGGGGTGCTACCTGTCGACGTACTGGGTGACCGAGGGCCGCTACGACGAGCACATGAAGTGGACCGTCGCCATCAACAGGCGGCTCGACCGGGACGGCCGGGTCTACCAGGACCGGACCCACGTCTTCACGGCCTTCCAGGACCACGAGGCCACCGTCTACCGGGACGGGGCCGCCGGGCCCCGGGACTTCCACGCGCTCGACCACCCCTACGCGGGCCTCGTCCTCCAGGTCGTCGACACCGAAGGGCCCGAGCGGCGGGCGGAGCTGCTGGAGTGGCTGCGCTCGCGGCATCTGCCGGAGCGGCTGAGCGGGTCGCCCGCTGCCATGGTGACCGTCTTCCGGCCGACGCCCCTGCCGGGCGACCGTATGACGTACGTGAAGCAGGTCGAGGGGGTGGAGACCCGGCTGACGCTGCTGTGGTTCCTCCAGGAGGACCCCCGTACCTGCTGGGAAGCGCACTTCACGGGGCTGGACGCGGCGGTCGCGGGGGCGGGGCTGGGGCGGGTGGAGCTGGTCGCCCCGTTCATCCCGACCGTGCCGGGGACGGATCGGTACGTCGACCGGCTGAGGTGACGGCGTGGGATGACGGCATGAGGGGCGGTGGGGGCGGGTGGGGTGCGTGCCGTGCCGAGCCCCCTCGGCCAGGACGGCGACCGGTCGAGAGGGCTCCATCAGGTGGTGCGGCCTGCCGTGTGGACAGGCGGTTTTCGGACGTCGGGCGCGCGCCCTCGGTCAGGGGTGTCGGTCAGGTGTCTCGGTCGGGGGTGTCGGTCGGACGTGCCGGTCGGACGTGCCGGTCAGGCGTCGACCGGGCCCGTGGCGACCTCGCGCACGAACGCGTTCCACGCACCGGGGACGAAGGTCAGCGAAGGGCCCTCGGGAGCCTTCGAGTCGCGTACGGCGATGGACAGAGCGACCGGGGACTTGACCTCGACGCACGCGCCGTTGCCCCCGGAGTACGACGACTTCGTCCACATTTCCGTAGCACCCTGAAGAATAGCCATGTTCACTCCGGTTTCAGAGAGTTGGGTGAGTCGCACCAACCAGATTCCGGTTGGCGTGATCGACGCTACTCGCCAAGCCCCATCTATGAGATAGCCGTTCACTCGACCGGGTGTCTTTTGGTCAGGATCTCTTATGCAGTGAGTCGGCGGCGGTGTATCGTGCCGCCGCCGCTCACTCGACGCCCTTCCGTCCCCGTCGGAGCGGACCGCGCGGTGTCCTGATTCAGCCGGTGGGGCGGTCCGCTCAACTGGTGTACGACTTGGCGATCTTGCTGATGAACTCCCGCGTCTGCTCCACGTTCAGGGCCTGCGCCCGCAGGTGCTCGTACATCACGCTGTAGCGCTGCACGTCGTTCGCCTTCTCCAGGTAGAGATCGCTCGTGACGCCCTCGATGTAGACGACGCTGGAGTCCGCGGCGTCCGGGAACTCCAGGATCGCGTACTGCCCGTTGATCCCGGGGTGCGCCCCCATGTCGAACGGCAGCACCTGCACGGTCACATGCGGCAGGTGGGACTGCTCGACGAGGTGTTCCAGCTGGTCGATCATCACCTGGTTGTCACCGACCCGCCGGCGCAGCGCCGACTCGTCGATCACGGCCCAGAGCCGCAGCGGGTTCTCCGGCGCGTTGACCCGGTCCTGGCGCCGGGACCGTACGTTGACGCGCTTCTCGATGTCCGAGGGCGGGGCCTCGGGGAGCGCCCCGCTGATCAGCGCCTCGGCGTACGCGCGGGTCTGGAGCAGGCCGGGGACCATCTGGGGCTCGTACACGCGCAGGGACTCCGCGTCCGTCTCCAGACCGATGTAGACGCTGTAGGGAATGTCGCCGAAGGCGTGCCACCAGCCCTGCTGGCGCGAGTCCTTGGCCATCTGCATGAGGGAGTCGACGATGCGGACGTCCTCGACCTCGTACACCCCGCAGAGGTCACGCACATCGCGCTGACTGATGGAACGGCGGCCGTTCTCCAGACGGCTGATCTTCGACTGCGAGACCAGCAGGCGCTCCGCCACCTCCTCGGCCGTCATGCCTTTGAGCTCGCGCAGGCGGCGCAGTTCCTGGCCCAGCCTGCGTCGCCTGACTGTGGGATTGACGTTGGACGGCACGGAAAGTGCACCTCCGGCTATGTAGCTGTGCGTATCTACTGCTCAGCAGATTGCCACCCCTTGCCCCGGCCGCGCTGGGAAACGGCCACACGCAGGGGCGAGCGGTACGGGCACCCTGACGCGCACCGGAGCACGGACCGGCGCGCGCGAGGGCGTGCGATACGGCGCGCAAGCGCGCGGGGCAGCCGGTCGGTACCGGCTGCCCCGCGCGTGGTGCGGCTCCCGAACCGGGTCCGATGACGACGGTACGGCGGTGTGCGATTGTCCGCGCGGTCCTCTGCGCGGGTCCGGCCCGGGCGAGCCCGGCCGGGCGGTGCGGGCGTGCCGGGTCAGCTCGCGGCGGTCTGCGCCATGCTGTCGCGGCGTGCCTGTGCTTGCGGCTGCAACGGAACGCCCGCTGTCTGCTGCGTACGGCGCGGCTGGACCGCCACACCGTTCTGGACGTCCATCACGGCGTGCGCCACGAGGCCGCCCATGGGGTCGTGCCTGATCAGGTCCCGGAGCCGGGAGCGCGATGAACGCCCCTCGTTCCCGGGGTACAGGTGCTTGCCGAGTCCGACCGCGTGGGCCAGCGCGGCGAGCGCCGCGGTCCGCGGGTCCGGCGGTACGCCGGTGCGGATCGCACTGTCCAGCCGGGCCCTGATGTCCCGGCTGATGGCCGTCTCCGTCGCTTGGTAGCGCGTCGTCGGCAGTACTCCGCACATCTGGCCCGCCACGGCATGAACCATGCCGCACCGCTCCAGATGGGCGAGATAGATCTGGCGCAGCCCCAGCCGGGGTCCGCCGATCCAGTGGACCGCCCGGACCGGGCTGCCACGACGGCGCAGCAGCTCCAGTGCGGAGTCCAGTGTCGGATCTCCTGTCGGCCGTGGCATCACCACGGCGATACGATCCCCGTCAGGGGCTATCCGTCCTGCCAGAGCCAGCTCCACTAGCTGTGCCCCGGCCAGGCCGAGGTCGAGCGACTGCGGCTGCGCTGTGGTACCCGTGGTCGGGTCCAGAGCGAGCAACAGAAGCTCCTCCGGGATTGTTCTGCGGCTCCTGCCCATCCATGCCTCCCCGCGTGGATGTCTGACAGGGTGACCCCTCTCACATTCATCTGTCGAGAGCGCCTGACTGCTTTGCAGGGGAACCAGTAGGTATGTCGTTCTCGTCTAGCAGCTCGGCCAGGGGTTCACACAGGACACTGGTAGATGGTTCGGACAGCGCGGGGTTGCTCCCCGCAGCGCATGAGGAGGCATCGGTGGCGGGCGAGTCCCCCGACAAAACGGAGCAGCGGAAGTCGTCGGGGACGACTGCGGAGGAGCGAGACCCGCGCTTCGCGGTGTTCCGTGAATCCGGTGCCGACGCGGACGAAGGCGCGACTGCGGACGGGACGACTGTGGACGAGAGGACGTCGGGCACGGCGACGGCCGTCTTCCGCCCCCGACTTCCGGAGGACGGGGCCGGGGAGCCCGTCGCCGGCGCGGAAGCGTCCACTTCCGGCGCGGGAGACTCCGCTTCCGGCGAGGAGGAGCCCGCGAAGGCCCCTGAGGGCGGTGTAACGCCCCAGAGGCCCGCAGAGGACTCCGAGGGCGGCCCCGAAGGCCCTGATGCGGCCGCGAAGGCTCCTGAGGGCGACGCGAAGGCCGCGGCGGGCCACACGAAGGACGCGGCGGGCGACGAGGACGCGGCCGAGGGCGAGCCGGAGTCCGGTGACGGCCGGCTGCGCGCCGCGGTGGCCGCGTGGGTCGATGCGGCGGCCGAGGAGGGGACGGCGGACACGGCGGAGGGTGAGCCTGCTGCGGAGGCGGAAGCCGACGCGGAGCCGGAAGCCGCGCCCGGGGCCGAGGCCGACCCCGAGCCTGCTGAGGTGCCGGAGGCCGCCGAGAACCCTGAGGCCGCCGAGAAGCCCGAAGCAGCGGACTCGGACGCTGCCGGGACCGCCACCACCACCGGCTCTGACCTGCGAGGAATCGATCAGCCCACGGCCGTCTTCAAGGCGGTCGCGCCCGTCGGCAGGGTCGACCAGCCGACGACCGCGCTGAAGCTTTCGCCGAAGGAGCTCGAGGAACTCAAGACAGCCGGTGACAAGGCCTCGAAGCCGGACACCCCGAAGCCGGACACCCCGGAACAGGGCAAGCCGGAGCAGGAGAAGCCTGAGCAGGGGAAGCCTCAGCAGGGCAAGCCGGAGCAGGAAAAGCCGGAACAGGGCAAGCCCGAAAGCCCCGTCGAGCGTACGAGCACCTTCGTGCCCCTGCGCTCCGACGACGTACGGCCTGCCCCCGCCCCCCGCGCCCCGCAGACCGAGGCACCCGCGGCGGCGCCGGACGCCGAGGACTCGTCGACCACCTCCGTCACCCCGTCCTGGGCGGCCGCCGAGCGGACCCGGCAGCAGCCGCTGCCGCCCAAGCCGCCGCTCGACCTGCTCGCCGAGCTGACGAACACCCCGCCGCCGGCCGAGACCCCGGTCCGCACGGCGGTCCGGCGGGTCAAGATCTGGACCCCGCTGCTCCTCCTCCTGCTGATCGTCTTTGCGATCGTGCAGGTGATGCGCCCGCTGCCGGAGCCCTCCTTGGAGCTCACGGCGAAGTCGACGTACAGCTTCGAGGGCGGCGGGACCAAGCTGACCTGGCCGGGTCAGGGGCAGTCCGCCGTGATGGTGGACGGTGTCGGGTCGCTCGGTTCCGAGGGCGCACAGAAGCCGGCGCCCATCGCCAGTGTCGCCAAGGTCATGACCGCCTACGTGATCCTTGAGGAGCACCCCCTCAAGGGTGACGAGGAGGGCGAGAAGATCACCGTCGACCAGAAGGCGCAGGACGAGTCCCAGCGCCCCGACGAGTCGACGGCGCCCCTGACCAAGGGCCAGCAGCTCACCCAGCGGCAGATGCTACAGCTGCTCATGATCCCCTCGGGGAACAACGCGGCGCGGCTGCTCGCCCGCTGGGACGCGGGCAGCGAGGACAAGTTCATCGACAAGATGAACGACGCGGCCGAGGATCTCGGCATGAGCGGGTCCACGTACACGGACCCGAGCGGCCTGGAGAAGACCACCGTCTCCACCGCCACCGACCAACTGAAGCTCGCCCAGGCGGTCATGCGGAACGAGGTGTTCCGGAAGATCGTGGACATGCCCGAGACGGTGATCAAGGGCATAGACGGCAAGATCTACAACAACAACACGTTGCTCCTGGAGCCGGGTGTGAGCGGTATCAAGACCGGCTCCTCCACCCCGGCCGGCGGCAACCTGCTCTGGTCGGCGAACACCGTGGTCGACGGCAAGACGCTGTGGATCTACGGAGCGGTGATGGGTCAGCAGGCCAACACGGGCCGGGTCTACGACAGCCTGTCGCTCTCCCTGACCAACAGCCTGAAGCTGATCAAGGGCGCCCAGGACGCCCCGACCTCCACCACGGTGGTGAAGAAGGGTGACGTGGTCGGGTACGTGGACAACGGTTTCGGCGCCCAGACCCCGGTGATAGCGACGAAGAACCTCAAGGCGGTCGGCTGGTCCGGCCTGGAGGTCGAGCTCAAGGTCACCGACAGCGGCAAGGGCATCGCGCACTCCGCGCAGGCCGGCAGCGAGGTCGGCATGGTGGCCGTGGGCACGGGCACCGGCAAGGTCACGGCACCGGTGGTGCTTCAGGACGACCTGACCGAGCCGGCTCTCGGCGACAAGCTGACCAGGATCGGCTGAGCGCGCAGCGGTACGCGGGGCAGGTGTGGGACGGGGTGAGTGGCATCGCTCACCCCGCTCCATGCCAGGGATGTGTGTCGGAGGTACGTGTTAGCGTCCCCGGACAACTGAAGGACGTCGGGGCGCGTCCTGAGAGGCGTACGGGGCCGGCGGAGGACGGGGAGAAGCCGTAGTGACCACCGCGGAGCCGAGACCCGGCCGCGAGGCGGACAGCACCGGGGAGATCGCCGGGGAAGTCGCCGGGAAGATCACCCGGGAAGTCGCCGGACAGACCGTGGGGAGCCGTGAGAGCGACGCCGCGTCCGGCAAGGACGCCGTCGTCGGCGGCACCCCCCGCGTCCTGCTGCCCTCCCCCCGGACTCCGCAGCCCCCCACGGAGCTTGCCGCCCCCGAGCCGCCCCCCGCCCTGGCCCGGCGGCTGCTGCGCCACCCGGTCACCGTCGCCACGGCGGCCGCCGCCGTCACCCACGTCCTGTGGTTCCTCTTCTTCGCCAACAGCGGCGGCGACATCGCGGCGCAGGACGCCTGGGCCGAGTTCGTGGGCCGGCATCCGGGCACCGCGTACAACCTCGCCTGGTACGGGGGCATGCACCCCGTCTCGTACAGCGTGGTCTCGCCGTACCTCATGTCCCTGCTCGGTGTCCGCTCGACGATGATGATCGTCGGTACGGTCTCGGCGGGGCTGACCGCGCTGATCCTGGTCCGGGTCCGGGCCGTTCGCAATCCGCTGGCCTGCTCGCTCGCCGGGGTCTTCGCCTACCTGTGCAACGCGCTGTCGGGGCGGGTGACGTTCGGGCTCGGCATGATGTTCGCCGTCGGTGCCGTCGCCGCCGTCTTCTGCTGGCCCCACCGCTGGCGGTACAAGCGGTGGGCGAAGGCGGCCGTCGCGGCCCCGCTCGCCGGTCTCGCCACCGCGTCCAGCCCCGTCGCCGGGCTCTTCCTCGGGGTCGTCGCTGCCGCGCTCTTCCTCCACAAGCGGCGCCCCGGCGCGTACGCGATCGGGCTGGCGCCCGTCGCCGTGGTGGCGCTGTCCTCCCTGCTGTTCCCGTTCTCCGGTACGCAGCCGATGTCGCTGGGGACGGTGTCGCTGCCGTTCGTCTTCTCGGTCCTCGTGTTCGTCCTCGTACCGCGTGACTGGAGCACGGTCCGCACGGCGGCGCTGGTCTACGGGCTGGGCACGGTGCTCACCTACTTCGTCGACTCGCAGATCGGGTCCAACGTGACCCGTATGGCGATGCTGTTCGCCGGGATCGTGCTGCTCGCCGCACTCCCGTACACCGTGCCGCGCAGCCGCCGCTGGTACGCGCTGGTCCTCGCGTTCGCCGGGCTCAACTTCTGGATCGGCTTCAAGGGCGTCGACGACATCGTCCGCACCACCCCCACCGCCTCCTGGGCCCGTTCGCTGGCCCCCCTGGTCAACCAGCTCCAGCAGGTCGGGGCCGAGCGCGGCCGGGTCGAGGTGGTCCCCGCCAGCAGCCACCGGGAGGCCTCGGCGCTGGCCACGTACAACCTGGCGCGCGGCTGGAACCGGCAGGCCGACATGAAGCGCAACCCGCTCTTCTACGACGACACCCTGAACGCGGTCAACTACCGGCAGTGGCTGGACCGCTGGGCGGTCCACTACGTGGTGCTGCCCACCGGAAAGCCGGACCGCGGAGCCGAGCGGGAGACGGAGCTCGTCGGGAAGGGGCTGCCCTACCTCCGCGAGATCTGGGGTGACGAGAACTGGAAGCTCTACCGGGTGCTGGAGCCCACCCCGCTCGCCGATCCGCCCGCGACGGTGGAGAAGGCGGGCGCGAACGAGCTGACGATCCGGGTCGAGTCGGCGGGCCGGGTGCTGATCCGGATCCCGTACTCGCGCTGGCTCGGCCTCGTCGACCAGCAGGGCAAGAGTCTGGAGCGGCCGCAGGAGACCGAGGAGTCCAAGGTGCGGACGGAGGAGGACGAGACGGCCCCGAAGACCTTCGACAACCTGCACGGCTGCCTGAACAAGATCGAAGAGGGACCGTACGGCGACGAGTGGACCGAACTCCTCGCGCCGGAGCCGGGGGTGTACCGGCTGGCGGCCCCGTACCAGCTGGAGCCGGGGACGCCGTGCCCGGAGGAGCTCAGGTGAACGCCGGGCCGGTGTGAGCGGTCCTGGCGGCCGGGCCTGACCGGCGCGGCCGGGCCGGTGTGAGCGGTCCTGGCCGGGCCTGACCGGCGCCTGTTGGACAGGGGTGGCTGTACGGGCCATCGTTCGTGAGCCCTCCCTCTGCGGGCGCCGCCCTGGCAAGGTGTCCTGCCATGAGGTGCCAACACTGCGGCGGTCAGCGCGGCGCGCTGCCGGGGATGGTCTGCCCCGGCTGCGGAGCGGCCCGGTCCCGGTCGGGGGCCGGTGACGGTTCCTGGGTCGCGCACGAGACCCTGACGGGCCGCGTCTCCACCCTGCCCCGACGACGTAAAGCCCTACTGGCGGCTGGAGTCGTGATGGCGGCCGGGGGTCTGGCGACGGTGGTCGCGCTGCTCGTGTCGGGCGGCGGGAGCGTGGGCGGCGGCACGAGCCGTACGGACGCGGCGGGCCGGGCGGGCGCCCTGCCGGACCGGACCGGGGGCGGGGCGCCCACCCGTATCGGCCCGGGGGAGGACGCCACCGGCACGCCTCCGGCCCGGACGCCGGAGGCGCCCGAGGAGCCGGAGGAGGGCCACCGCTTCACGGAATGGGCGGGCCCGGGTTGCACGGCGGGGGAGTACCGGGAGTACGGGCGCTTCGAGCGGGGCGAGGCGGGCTGGTACGCGGTCGCCTCGGGTGGCTTCACCGGCGGCGGCTGCGACGGCCGGTTCAGCGCCGTCCCGATGTCGGGCAGCCCCACCGAGGACCGCGGGTCCACCGCCACCTGGTCCTGGCACCTGGGTGAGGGCTTCCGCGAGTGCGCGCTGACGGTGTTCGTGCCCCAGGGGCGCGCCCGCGACGCGGCGGGCGACCCGAGCGTGTACCGGGTGCTCTCGGACCCGGCCGACGCGGACTCCGCTTACACCGGGTTCGCGGTGCGCCAGACGCAGCACCGGGGGAGCCCGGTCGAGGTGGGCGACTACCCGGTCAAGGGCGACACCTTCGCGGTACTGCTCATCGACCGGGGCCGGGACTGGGGTGCGGCGGACCGGGTGGGGGCGCACCACGCGGCGGCCCAGATGAAGGCGTCGTGCCGCTGAGGTGACCAGGCCGTCCGTTCCGGGGGCGGTCAGGAGGCGTCTTAGTACGGTCCGCCCCGGAAGTACAGGCCCCCGGAAGCGCGCGAACGGTCACCACGCTCGTGCGCCGCGTCGGACCGGTCGGTCGGCGCGGACCGCCCGGCCAGGCCGCGCAGCGTCTCCAGACCCGCCAGGACCTCCGACCGGTTGCGGGACAGCTTCATCCACCGGGGCAGCCGGGCGAACATCGCCATCGTCGGGCTGGCGCCACCACGCTCGCGCAGGGTGGCGCGGACGTAGGCCGACAGATGGTCGACGTGCTCCTCGTTGTAGGCCCACAGGATCCGGCCGGTGCAGCGGATCTGCAGCCACAGGGGGCGATGGAAGAACGGATCCTCCGTACCGCCCAGCCTTGCCCCGACGAGCCCGGGCCCACGCATCCCCGGCTGCCACCCGGCGACGGCGCCGCATCGCCCACAGGCCAGACGGCGCGGCTGGAACAACAGCTCGCTGAAGTAACGGGGTTCGCGGAGTCCGGGGCGGGGAACGACGTGCGCGCGTCCCCCGCACCGGGGACAGACCACCAACACGAGACCGGCGTACTGGGCCAGCCAGCGCCCCTCGTCGTAGTGCCGGCCCGGGGCGGAGGCCGGGCCTCTGTCTGGTACGGGTGCCTGGTCGGCGGGCGGGTCGGCGTTCATGCGGGACACTCTCGCAGGCCGGGTGCGCGTCCACGACCGGGTTTCGCGGCGTCGCCCGACAAACGCCCCTCCTTCTGGCGTCGCCTGACGAACGCCGCCCTCCTGTGGCGTACGAACGACGTTGTGCGGCCTCGAATCCAGCTGGTTCACTCACCCCATGACCCGCGACTCCGCCACCCGCGACTCCACCACCTCGGACTCCGCCACCCGCGACTCCACCACCTTGGACTCCACCACCCGCGACTCCACCACCTCGGACTCCGCCGCCCTCGACTCCGCCACCCTCGTCCGCACGCTGATCGCCGCCCAGTTCCCGCACTGGGCGGACCTGCCGGTGCGGGCGCTCGACGCGAGCGGGACGGCGAACACGGTCCACCGCCTGGGCGACGACATGGCGGTACGGCTGCCGCGTACGGAGGGCAGCGCGGCGGATGTGGCGACCGAGCACCACTGGCTGCCCCGACTGGCCCCGCAACTGCCCGTGCCCGTGCCGATACCGCTGGCCCAGGGCGAACCGTCCGACGGCTTCCCCTGGGCCTGGTCGGTGTGCACGTGGCTGGAGGGAACGAACCCCGCCCCGGGGGACGGCACGTGGGCTCCGGAGCTGTTCGCCGCCGACCTCGCGGAGTTCGTCCTCGCACTGCGCCGGATCGACACGACGGACGGCCCGCCCGCCTACCGCGGCGAACCCCTGGCCTCCCGGGACGCGGAGACGCGCCAGGTGATCGCCGAGCTGGACGGCGTCCTCGACGCGGGGGCGGCCACCGCCGCCTGGGACAAGGCGCTGACCGCCCCGGCCTTCACGGGCGCGCCCGGGTGGGTGCACGGCGACCTCCAGCCGGGCAACGTCCTGGTCGCGGACGGCCGGCTGACGGGGGTGATCGACTTCGCGTGCATGGGCCTGGCCGATCCGGCCGTCGACCTGATCGCGGCCTGGTATCTGCTGCCCGCCGGGGCCAGGGAGACGTTCCGTACGGCGATCGAAGCCGACGACGCGAGCTGGGAGCGGGGGCGGGGCTGGGCCCTGTCCATCGCGGTGATGGAGCTGGCGGCCTACCGGGAGTCGAACCCGGTCATGGCGCGGAACGCGTGGTGGGTGATCGGGGAGATCCTCGGCTGAGGGCGCGTCATGGGTGCGTGCGGGGGGCCCGCCATGGTTCCGGCCACCAGGGGGCGCTGGCCCCCTGTCAACCGGGGGGCCAGCCGGAGTGAACGCGAACGCCCGGACTTCTAGCGTCTGATGGGTGAGATTCGCAGAGCAGACCATCCACAGTCCGGCGGCCCGTAGCGCCGTAGCCGCATGCCTCGCACTCGCCGTAGGCCTCACCGTGTCACCGGCCCTGGCCGCACCTTCCACGCCCTCCGCCCCTTCCGCCGGCGTCGCCGCTGGTCACGGTGGAAACGGGGGACTCGACCGCTACCACCGCCAACGCCTGGCCTGGGGCACGTGCGCGCAGACCCCCGACGACACGACGGGCCGAGACCTGGACCAGGCGGGTGTGCAGTGCGCGGACGTCACGGTCCCGCTGGACTACACGGCTCCCCGGGGCCGCACGATCACGGTCGCGGTATCCCGGCTCAAGGCCACCGACACCCGCCACCGCATCGGCGCGATCCTCCTCAACAACGGCGGACCGGGCGGCACGGCGCTGGAGTCCCCGCCGGTCATACGCAAGGCGATGAAGAAGGTCGGCTCCCGCTACGACATCATCGGCTTCGACCCCCGCTTCGTCGGCCGCAGTACCCAGCTGGACTGCGGCTGGCCCGTCAGCTTCCCCTGGTTCTCGGCCGGCGCGGGCCGGGCGGGCTTCGACCGCCAGGTGGCCCTGAGCAAGAGCCTGGCCGACAAGTGCCACGCCACCAACGCCTCGGTGCTCCCGCACGTCACCACGCGCAACACCGCCCGCGACATGGACGTGATCCGGGGTGCGCTCGGCGAGCGGAGGATCTCCTACCTGGGCTATTCGTACGGCAGCTACCTGGGCACGGTCTACACCCAGATGTTCCCCGGACGCCACGACCGGATGGTCCTGGACGGAGCGTCGGCTCCGGACGACTACAGCCCCCGGCTGCTGAAGAGCGCGGTACGGGAGAACGACCGGGCGCTCTCCGCCTGGGCCGCCTGGACGGCCGGCCACGACACGACCTACGGCCTCGGCCGCTCCCGTGGCGCCGTGCTCGCCACCGTCGACCGCGTGATGGCGAGGGCGGCGCGCAGCCCCCTGACGATAGGTACCGAGCCGGAGGTCTTCCGGCTCGACGACACCCGGATACCGACGCTCATCTTCATGGGCGTGGCCGACGACACCGACCGGGCGCGGGCGTCGCTGGCCGAACGGGTCTCCGTCCTGGCCAAGGCCGCGACGGGGCAACCCACGAGCCCGTCACCGGAGTTCAGGGAGATCCTGCGCTACATGCTGAGCGGCGTGGACTCGCCCTCCGGCAGCGTCCAGATGGCGATCATCTGCGGAGACGTGCCGGCCCCGCGCGATCCCGAGCTCTACTGGCGCGATATCGAAAGCTCCCGCGCCGCGCACCCCCTGTTCGGCTCCCTCACCGAGAACATCGGTCCGTGTGCGTTCTGGGACCCCCCGCGCGAGAACCCCACCCGCATACGCCACGACGCCCCGGCCCTGATCGTCGCCGCCACGGGCGACCCGCGCACCACCTACCGGAGCAGCGTGGCCCTGCACGACCAGCTCCCCAGCTCCCGGCTCCTCACCCTTCGGGGCGCCGACCGCCACGGCTTGTACGGGGAGTACGGGAACGCCTGCGTGGACGCCGAGGTCAACCGGTACCTGGAGACGGGCGAGCTGCCCAGGAGGGACGAGGTCTGTGTGAAGCAGGACGCCTAATCCACCTCGATGCCGTAGTCCTGGACCAGCTCCTCCAGCCCACCCGGGTATCCCCGGCCACCGGTGACGAACTCCCAGTCGCCGTTCGCGCGGCGGCGGAAGGAGCCCAGCACGAGGGCGGTCTCGTCGTCCCGGCCGTCGGAGACGTCCAGCTGGTCGAGGGGTGTCCCCTCGGCGTCGAGCAGCCGGATACCGGCGTCGCTGAACCCGGAGAGGCCGGCCGCGGGGTTGGTGACGGGATCGACCGAGGCGATGACGACCAAGCGGTCCGCGCGCTCGGGCAGAGCGTCGAAGGAGACCTGGATGGCGGCCCGGTCCGGCGCCAGGGGAACCAGCGCGCGGACCGTGCCGTCCGGTGTCTGCGGGTTGTTGTAGAAGACGAAGTGATCGTCGTCCAGGACCCGGTTGCCGTGGCAGACGAGCGCGCAGACGTCCAGGGCGACGTCGCCCGACCAGTACATGCCCAGCACGTTGTGGTCGACCTCGGCGCCGCCCACGCTGTCCTGCGCCGCCCGCTGGGCGGGCACCGAAGTCTCCCCACGGGTCCCGCCGGTCCCGGTGCCCAGCCGCCCACGCAGCCCGTGGCGGTGCAGCAGGTCGACCAGCTCGGAACCGGCGACCAGCTCCAGGGGTTTGCCGTTGGCGAAGGTGTGAGCGCCGGGACCGAAGTGGGACGTCGTGACCAGGACACCCTTGTTGGCCCCGGCATCCTGGATGGTGCCGTACAGGTCGCGGACGGCGGTGGGCGGCACGGTGCTGCGGTACCGCTTGACCTGGACGACGATCTTGCCGCCACGGATCGGCGTCGGGTCCAGCGCGTCGACGTCGACTCCGCCGTCGTTCGAGCGCCGGGTGGTCACCGCCTGCATGCCCATGGCCCGGAACAGGTCGGCGACCAGCCCTTCGAAGGCGATGGGGTCCATCTCGTAAAGATCCGGCTCCTCGTCGCCTCCATGGGTGACGACCCCGTTCCCGACGTCCTCGGGGACCCGGCCGGGCCGCACGGCCGCGTACTGGTCGGGCCGCGTCGACAGCTGCCCACGGAGCCCGTCCACCAGGCAGTTGACGGCGTTCACCTGCTCCAGGTGCAGCGCGGCGAAGGTCGAGCGCGGGGCCATGACCGTACCGAGGAACATGGGCGTCCGCCGGCCGGTCGTCGGGTCGTGATCGTCGACGAACCCGTTCAGCGCGACCGACTCCAGCGCGCCGAACTCGTCGGCGGCGAAGAGATCACGCAGGACCAGCAGAAGACACTGCGCGAGGACGTCCCGATACAGGGTGCGGCGCTGCGTGACCGGCCGGGGCGAGTCCTTCACCTGATCGGCGTTGATCATGTAGCGGGCCGACTTCGCCTCCGGGACGATGTCGTACCGGGGCAGCTCCCAGTTCAGCACCAACTGCCGCGCCCCGGCGTCGTAGGCTGCCGCCACCTGGCGGGGCAGACCCTCCGGCCAGCCGGTCGAGGCGTACAGAGCGGCGGAGAAGTACTCCACGGCGGCCTCGGGGTCCCCGTTGCGCAGCCCCGTCGTCATCTCCGCGACGGCGGCGTTGTGCCGACGGATCTCCCCCAACTGCCCCTGTGCCCACCACTCGTACTCCTGCCGGTAGGACGCCAGCTGCTGCTGACGCTGCGCCTCCGCGACCTGGGCGGCCTGCCGGTCACGCTCGAACGAGGCCCGTGCTTCTGCCTACGCCTGGGATCGTCGGGTGGCGGTCCAACCGCCCTGCGGCTGGTACTGATGCTGCTCCGGCATACGGATGGGCTGCGCGAGCTGCCCCGGGGCGAACGCCGCGACCTGCTCCGCCCGGGCCAGGGTCCCCGCCCTGAACGCCGGGGACCGGCACCCCGCCGCCAGCAGCCGCTGCAACGACTCGACCCGCGCGTCGATCTCCTCCGTACGCCGACGCGCCTCCGCCTCGCGCTGCTCCCGGTACGCCCTCCGCTGCTCGCGATAGCTGGGCGCGAGCTCCCCACGGACGGCGCGTTGCTGCCGATCCAGGTCCCGCTGGTACCCGGCTTGCGCCTCTTGTTGACGTTGCTGTTGGCGCTGCGCCTCAGCCCAGACACCGACCAACCCATTGGAGCGACGGCTCATGCTCTACAGGCCCTCCCCACCAGCGGCTGGGCGTGCGTACCCCCGGCCCTGGCCCCATAACCAGCAGTGATGGAGTGACTCTAGTCGGCAACCTGCCGCGAGCCCATGCCCTTGCCGCATATGCCCTCGCGCGGTGGCCGACGAGGACCTCGTACGGTTCCGTCGGCGCCGCGTTCTCCGGAACGCGGTCCGCCGCACAGCTCCAACTCATGGGCTGCGAAACGTGTTTGCGCGGGGCACCTTCTCGAAGCCGGCAGGGAGTGTGCCGACGGGCGACGGGGAGATCGCGCGATCGGCCGGGACGGGACAACGGTGCTGCGGGAGAGCGTCGGGGATGACCAGGGCCGCCGGGTGCCGGAACGCAGCCGGCCGCGTGATCGCACGCGATAGACCCGGCGACATCGGCGACCATCCCCGAGATGCTGGCCGCCGATATCGACTGGTCCGAGGCGGGCGAGGGTGATGCTTTGTACGACCTCGCCACCTTCACGCTCGGACACGAGAAGCACCTCGACGACGTCCTCGCCGGCTACGGCACCGACATCGGCCCCGACGCGATCCGCGCTTGGTGGTCGTTGCGAAGCCTGCTGGCAGTCCGTCGGCTGATGGAGCACGGCTTCGACCCGTTCGCGCCGGGCTGTGAGGTCGACGTGCTGAGATCCCGGATGTGAGGCTAAACGGGCCCCGTTGTCACGAACGCGTTCGACGCGACGAGCAGGCGGAGGCGCGAGAGCCGAGCCCGTGGTCCCCGGTCAAGCCCTTGACCCCCCTGGCTGCGGCCCGCAAGGACCCTCTGTACGCCGCATTCGTCCTCGCCGTCACCGTGGGGCTGAGGCGCTGGGAACTGGCCAGGAGTGGATGTCGGAGGCCACCTAGGAACGTTCCTAGGTGGCCTCTTCGCTTGTGCCCCCGGCAGGATTCGAACCTGCGACACCCGCTTTAGGAGAGCGGTGCTCTATCCCCTGAGCTACGAAGGCGGGGATCTGCCCAAAAATGTGTCTAAAAAGGCGCCACGTGCGGAGTCGATTTTTGACATGTTTTGGACAGGTTGGTGATCGACCGGTGAGGGTCTGCTCGCCGCCGCCAGTGTAGCGGGTGGCGTGCTGGACGTATGGGTGTGTGGCTTGCTGGGGATCTGGCCCGGGCGTCCTGGGGTGCAGGGAAGGGGGTCCGCCGAGGGTGTTAGGGGTGGAGGGGGTTGAGTGCTCGGGTGATGGAGTTGTTCAGCCAGGCGTAGCCCAGGTAGATCATTAGGGCTCCCTTGGCGCCGTATGCCGGGACTCGCTCGTGGGGGTAGGCCTGGTCGAAGCGGGAGTGGATGGACTCGCTGTCCTGGCGGAAGCCCTTCAAGCGGCGGCCGGCGGGGGTGCCGGGAGGTACCTGGCGGAGATGTTCGGTGCGGTTGAAGCGCTGCTTCTTCGTCTTCGGGTCGACCTGCCGGTCCTCGTCGGTCTCGTCGACGCGGATTCGGAGTTGGTGACTCTCGGCGGGGCAGGGGATGGTGATGCGGTGGTAGAAGCGCGTGCTGTTCTTACCTCCGCGGCACTCGAGTTCTTCGACCGGCAGCGGTGTGTAGAGCGTCTTGCTGTCGTCGCTGAGGCGCCGTTCGCACACTCTGCCCTCAGCCACGTAGAGATCGTGGGAGCACAGCCCCTTCTTGTAGCGCATGAGGGATTGAGGCGTGAGGCCGTCGTGCTGCGAGGAGAACACGACGAGGCCGTCGGCGATGAGGGGGGCGCGGTGCCTGCCGCGCAGGGCGACGTCGTAGGTGACGGCCTTGGTGCCGCGGGCGCGCTTGAGGATGCGCTTGACCATGGCGACCAGCGCAACACCCTCCGACTCGCGGTGAGGGTCTTCCGTCGGCGACTTGTGGCGGATGGACTGCAGGGCGAGGATCACGCGGCTGTGAGGGGTGGCGGCTAGGCGCACGGCTGTGGAAAGGAATTTGTTGCCGTAGACCTGCTTTCCGCCGCCTTCGATGCAGATACCCGCGTCTTCGTCTACGCGGTGCCGGCGAATCTCGCCGGTTCTTTTGTCGAGCGTCTCGTGCTCGGAGTGCCCGGAGGGGGGCCGTGCGACGGTGGCGTCGCCATGGAGGACCTGCTGGCGCTCTGGGCGGACGCGGCTGGCCCTCTTGCCGGTTTCGCAGAGCATGCCGTGCGCCAGGGCCTGTTCGACCCACAGGTCGCTGCTGACGACACGGATTGCGTCGTGAGCAGGCTTGAGGTATCGCCGGAAATAGTGGTTCCAGTTGCTGCGGGTGGGTCCGGTCGGCCGCAGTGCGTCCGCGGCCTCGTCGCCCTGGTTCGTGCGGATTGCTGAGCGGACGCGACTCCACCAGTCCTCGTTCTGGAAATGGGCGGCAGTGGCGCGGGCGGATCCGAAGACGGAGATCGAGCACAGGAAGATCAGATAGACGACAGGTGGATGGTGCGGGGGCCGCCCGACCGGTCGGGGCCCGGGCAGGGTGCCGGCCGCGGTGTAGAGGTCCGGGTTGTTGATCAGGTAGGCGAAACGGTCGTCGGTGATCAGGTGCGGGGCTTGTGGCCCGTGCGGCTCTCGTGGATCGCTCTTCGCTCCGAAGGTGTCATCGGGGATGGGTCCGTAGACGTACGACAGCGGGGAATCCGTAGGCTTGAGGGAGGCTTTGGGCGTGGCCTTGGAGCGAGCAGCTCTGCGCGTCGTCATCGCGGATTTCCGCCGGTCTTCCAGGCGAGTCCGGCGAGTTCGGCTGCGTTGTCGAGGGACGAGAGGCCGAGCCGCCGGGCGACTTCGGAGATCTGGCCGGTCTGCAGCAGCACCTGGCGGGCGACGTACCGGGTGATGTCACGGGGTTCGACCCTGCGGGCGGCGGTGGCGAGGCCCGAGAGGCGTGCGATGTCGTTGAAGCCGGCGCCGACGCTGGCCTGGGCTGTGTACCGGGAAGAGGAGTCGCCGGTGACGAGGCGGTTCTGGCCGGGCCGGTGCTCGGCCAGGTAGTCGGCGCGCAGACGGAGGGCGCGCACGGACCAGGGGCTGAGCGAGCAGGTCCTGGGGGCGGTGTGTGTGCTGCCTTCGGTGGTCACGGTGGCTTTACTCAGATCCAGGTCGCCGGGGGTGGCTTGAGAGGTCTCGGCGCTACCGAGGCCCGAGAGCAGCAAGGCCAGCAGGGCGGCATGCCGGGTGACGGGTGTGCCGCGTTCGGAGTGGAACTGGAGGTCCTCGATTTCGGCGTCGGTCAGTTCGGCGCCGGTGCTACGAGGGGGGCGTGGGATGGGGGGAGAGTCGAGCAGGGGAACGGCCTGGGTCATGCCGAGGGCTCGGGCGTGCGCGAAGAGCGAGGCGAGGGCGGAGCGGCGCTGGCGGCGGGTGCTGTCCCTCGGGATGAGGGTGATGTTGTCGCGCCGGTCGCGGCCGGGAGCGTTGATGAAGATTTCGGCCAGCTGTCCGGTGACATCATCCATTCGATGGATGTTGTGGCTGTCGGCGAAGACGCCGAACCGTTCACTGATCTGGATGTAGAGGTCGACGGTCTCGATGGCCATGTCGCCGTCGGCTGCCTGCTGCAGCCACTGACGGCTGACTGCCAGCAGAGCCCGGTGGATGGTGGTCCTAGCCATGCCGGACCACCTCCTGAAGAGGTCCGGAACTGGAGTGAACGTGGACGCGCACGTGATCGGCCGCGCTACGGTGGGTGTTCCTCGCCTTGTGTGAGGACATGCCGAAGCCCCCTTCCTGCACGGCTCTGCCGTGCGGGTTGTCGGGTGGAGGTGGGAGTCCGGCAGCGCCGCACCGGCCAAGGAAGCTGGCGCTGCCGGACTTTTTGTCTTCCGGGATCAGGTGACGCGATGGCCCCGGAGTTTCGTGGTGAGGGCCGTGACCGCCCTCAGGTGGCTGTGAAGTTCGAGGACTTCCGCTGGGGTCAGGCGGGTCAGGTCCGCCAGCAGGATCGGCGGCAGCAGCAGAGACAGAAGGTCCTGTTCCGTGTTCGTTTCCTTGGCTGCTTGTTCGCCGCCGGGTTCCTCGGTGCGTGGGTGAGGAACCTCTGACGCCGGCCGTCGGGGATCTTCGCCTCGATCGGGACGCGCCTTTTGACCGTGGTCGCCGGGGCCTGTCCTTTCGGTCTGTGACGGGTCCATTCCCTGGGGCAGCTCTTCCTGGACCCCGTCCGCCGGGCCCTCTTCGCGTGGAGTGCCGGCGTTGACGGGATCGGGGGTGGAATCCGGGTGCGAGGTGCCCTCGAACCAGTGCAGTTCGCCGGGCTCCTCGACGACCACCAGGCCGACGGCGACCATCAGGTCGAGCAGGATGTGAGCTTGCTTGATGCGGCCCTTCTCGGCACGGGCAGCCGTCATGAGCTTGGCCACCAGACCCTCGCGAGAGACCGGGCCGTAGCGGCAGCGCTCCCTCACGGCCCGTGCGAACCACTGGCCCTTCCACTTGTTCCGCAGCGCGGCCAGTCCTTCGCTCTCGCCGCGCTGGAAAGCCCGGGCAACATGTCGGCCCTTGCCGCTGGGCAGATACGTCGCCCGCCGGTGCCCCTTGACGAGCAGCCCGCAGTCCATCGCGAACACCGGGACCAGCCCGCAGTTCTTGGCGACGACTCCGGTAGCGGCCGCAAGTTCGGCCGCCCCTACCGGGTTGACCGCCGAACAGGCCGCGACGAGCACCAGAAGGTACTGATCCGCCGGCAATTTCGGCATAGGCATCAGCCGCTCCCCGGCGGCCAGCCGGGCACGGCCGGTGATCGGTGGCGCTCCCGCCTGTCGAGTCGACACTAGACACAACACCTTTCAGCAGAGAGGGGGCACACGCCCCGGCGATTGCTACTCTGATAGCAACTCATGGTGGTTCGGGGTGCGCAAGTCGGCATCCCGTCCGTCACACTGGTCGCATGCCCGGAGGAACAAGACGTGGAAAGAAGCCGCGCGACTACGCCGTGGCCGGCGAATGGCCGTACGCGGTGATGGACAGCGTCCGGCAGGCGCAGGTGGGGCAGGCTCTAGCCCGGGCACTGTCGGAGGCGATGGAGCGGCGAGGCCTGTCGGCCAACGCTCTGGCGACCGCCTCCGGTGTCAACCGGCAGGTCATCTCCAACATCCTCGCCGGAACCGTGTGGCCCGACATGTTTACGCTCGCGAGCCTCGAGGAGACCCTCGACGAGATGCTCTGGCCGCAGCACACGAAATGGCCGACGGGCAACGGCGGTGCCCGCCACCAGCCCATTCCGGCGCACCGGCGCGGTGACGAGGGCTAGCTCCTGTCCGTGCCATCCGGCCCGGAAAAGTCTGATGATGTGTCTGGCGCATGGGGTTCGACCTCCCGATCGGGCGAAAAGCAGGCCGAACCACCCCTTGTCCGTCCAGGGACCGGTAACGTGGGGGTACGGCCGAGAGTCGTATGAGACCGCCCCCGCGCGTGTAGCGCCGGCCTGGAAACCTTGCTAGCACGCGGGAGGCGGTCGCCTAAGGGGGGCTTCTAAGCAGCTCCCGCCGTCGAGGCAAGGGTGAAGTGGCATCGCCGCTCGGCATCCTGGTGCTTCACCAGGAAGTGCTTCTTGGCCAGGCCGTCCATCAGGGCGCGGGCGCGGTTGTGCGCCTTCTGGTCAGCTGCGGCCTCCTGGCCTTCCAGCTGGGTGGCGAGGAGTTTCGGGGTCCACCGCAGCCCGGGCTCGCTGGTGATGACCTGCAAGGCCTGAGCGGTGCGCGGGCCGAGCGTCGAAGCGTCGGGGGTCGTCGGCGACTCCGCAGCCTCTGTGTGGTCTCCGCCCTCGGTCGCAGGGGTATCCGTCGCCGGCGGCGGAGAACCCGCGGGCGCATCCGCGTCGTCGACAGCTTCGCTCCCACCGGGTTCGGAGGCGTCCGCGCCCCGGGAGCCTCCTTGACGCTGACCGCTTCGTAGGGCAACCCCTGCCCGTGTTGCCCTCAGTAGGTCCTCCCGGACGCGCTTTGCACCGTCGCGGGTCTCCGCCTTCTTCTGCATCGTGCAGCGCAGCTCGGCCATTTTCGATTGCAGAGCGGCGACTCCCATAGACAGGCGGACAAGTTCTGCGTCGTCTTTAGCCAGGTCGGCGTCGCACTCGAGAATCAAGGAGTCCATGTCCGCCACGACCAAGCTGGGGTTGGTAGTGGCATCGTCGGTCGGCTGCATGGCGATCACCTTAGGGCCTCAGCAGCACAGGAGCGCACGGGCTGACCTCAGCTGGGCTCGTATGTCAGGAGCGCAGGGCATGTCAGGCTACGTCCCCCTCGCTGCATCAACGCTTCCCTGCTGAGGTGCTTCTAACTGGGCCTAACGTCCATTGAGGATTGCGGCGCGGCCTGCCGTGTGAACTGGAAACGCGACCGCGGCCGGGCCCCCGGGAGATGCTCAGGAGGGGCGTAGCACCACAGCGTTCCTGGGCTGTAGGCGGGATCACGCCCGGATCAGAAGCCCAGTCGGCGCCTTGTGCTGCGGTGCCGCTGCGGCGGGGACCTGTCACCTCAGCAGCCCGTGCCCACCTTGATCAAGCGGCTTACTGAGCAGCACACAGAGGGGCCTGCCCGGCCACTTCTTGCCGCACCCAGCTCCGTAAATCTTCCGTTCACCCGTATGAGCGGCACGAGGGAGCGCAGGTGACAGAGAGGGCGCGCACACCCACATGTCCTTGTTTACACGGGTATCGCAGCCCTCTCGGGAGGCTCTGTGCTCTCGGTATCTGTCATCGCAGCCCGTGGTGCCAGACCGTACGGGACTGCTCTCCCAGCGTCCCCGACGTCATGTAGTGATCAGGATCAGGGATGGCTGAATGACGGTGCCGTCAGTGCCGACGCCTTCATCTCGCCGGGGAGATAGGTCAGGACTGAGCTCCCGGATCAGGAGACTTTCCGTCCCCCGCTCGTGGTCGTCATGTCGGCCATGCCCGACCTGCGCCTGGTCGCCGACCACAGCTGAACTCCTGCCCTACCGCCGCCCGGCTTCAGCAGCCGGTGCCGGGCGGGCGGCAGACCGCCAAGGTGCGCTTGGAGCGTGGTGAGCCACTCGGCCATGCTGAGCGCCTGCCCGGCCTTGATCCGTACCTCGGACGACCGTCGCCTCCTTGCCCCGTCAGGATGGCGTGTGGAAGGAGCGATCCGAGGACGGACGGGAGTTCACCGCGCCCCCGGAGATTGTCACGAGCGGCGACTACGGCACTCCGTTCTCTTCCGAGGCCCTACCCCCGGCGGGGCGGGGTTCGACGGCCGTGTCCTGCACGGCGCCGACTACCGCAGCCCGGCCTGTTCGCCGGGCAACGGGTGATCGTGGTCGGTGGAGGAAACTCCGCGATCCAGCTCTCCGCCAGACTTGGCCATGCCGTCGACACCACCCTCGCCCTCCCTTGCCCGGTCGGATGGGACACCGCAGCGCCCGATGGGCCGGGATTTGCACCGTTGGTTCAAGCGCTCGGCTCGACATCGGACCGAGCCGCTGCCTGCTCGCGAGGGTTCCCGTGTCCGTGATCGATGAGGGCCGCTACCGCCCCGCCTCGCGCTCGCCGGTACGTCGTCGATCGCCGCGAGATGTTCAGCAGGTTCACCACCGACCGGGTTCTCTGGGCCGACGGAACCAAGGAAGTTGTCGCCGCGGTCGTCTTCGCGACCGACTACCGACCCGTGTTCGGCTGCCTGACTGGCTCGGGAGCTCTCGACGACGCCGGAGGGCCCGTTCTCCGCGGCGGCGTGTCCACCACGGCGAAGGGGCTCGGCTTCGTCGGCATGGAGTTCTAACGGAGCTTCTCCTCCAAGACGCTGCGTGGAGTGGGCCGTGACGCCGCCTGCTCCTTCACCGCCTGTCAGCGGCGCGTTGCTGACGCCTCAGGCGTTGCCGCTCTGTGGCCACAGCTCCTCGAACTCGGCTACCTGGTCGGAGGTGAGCTCGCTGGGGCCCAGTACCCTCACCAGCGTGGTGTCCCAGGGACGGTTGCCGCTGTGGTTCGGGGTGAGCATTACGCCGACGCTGCATAGCGACTCCGGTCGGCCGGTGCGTTCGCCGACCTGGTGGTGGCGCAGCATGACGTAGCTGCCGAACGACGCTTCCACGTACTTGTCGAACCGTGTGGCGCAGACGAAGAGCATCTGCCGGTCACTGGCCGCCTCTTGGTGGAGCTGGCGGCGCGAGCGCCACATGACATGGCCGTCGGGAGCTTGCACGACGTCGTCGAGCATGTCGAGGAGCAGTTGGCCCCATTCCTCGCGCATGCCGACCGGGAGGCGGTCGAGATCGGCGAGCACCGTGAGCCGGTCGCTCTCGGAAATCTCGTCGCGCAGCATGCTGGCGGCCACGTCTTCGAGCACGTGCCGGATAACTAGATGGGTGTTGGTCTGTCCGGCCCCGGCCGGGACCTGGGGCAGCAACGGCGTGGAGAACCGGCGGCCGCCCGGGCCGACGAGTTCGGTGTCGATGTCCACAGGCGGTGCGGCGGCGTCGGCCGCGGCGAGTTCGTAATAGCGCACCGGCTCGTCGTCCAGCGCGATCGCCGGCTCTCCGGCCGCCCGGAACAGGTAGTCCAGCACCGCGGTGGTGGAGCGCAGCTGGTCGAAGAGGAAGTCCCAGTCCCGGCGGGTCAAGGTCAGGGCGGGCATGCCGATCGGGTCGAACGTGGGCACCATCGCGTCCGGAACGTGGTCATGGTCCAGCAGGGACACGGCCATCCACTCGTACGCATCCCCTGACACGGGCAGGGTAGTACCCCGCCCGTTGACCATGTCGGCCGTATGGAGGCGCAGCATGCGCACGGTCCCCTTGGCCTGGCTCATCGCCTTCTTGGTCACCTTCTGAATCCAGGCCCGCTCTTCCTCATCGCCTTTCGGCTTCACGGTGCGGCTTTTGATCTGGATTACCGCGCCGCGCTTGCCGCTCAGCAGCAGCCGGTCGCCGAGCTCCCGCTGCCCGGAGCCCTTGCGGGTGAGCGAGGACTGGAACACGAAGTCGGGCAGGCCCCAGGTGGCAGCCGCCGTATGGGCTGCCTTCTCGGCACCGATACCCGGTTCCACACCGGCGGGCAGGGGCATGGCCGGGGGTATGCGGCGCACATGCGTGCCGACGGGGGTTTCCACGATCAAGCTGACGGAGTCACTACCGGTGTCGGGAAAACGCCACAGGGCGTCAGATGCGGCCATAGCAGCCATTAGACGCCTTTCACTGATTCACGTACCCATATTTGCAGCGACTGCCGTCACGCGGCCAACCGCCGCCGGTCAGGGCCGGCGCGATGTCAGTGGCCGCGGGGAGGATGCTCTGATGAGGATCGATATCGCATGGGCCGCGCGGAGCTGTCCAGCTCTCTGTAGCTGACCGAGCTGTACTCGCCCCCGGATCCGCAGGGGGATTTCACGGCTGGCGGCCGCTTGTCGAACCGCGGCGAAGAACACGAGAACGCAGCCAGCGCTCAGACTGTGGAGCAGATTCGGGACTGTCCTGCCGCGGTGGCGCATAGCGGCCCCCGGCAGGACAGTTGACGAAAAGGTTCGCTGACGATGTGGCGGATCGCCGACCTCTACCCGGGCGAGGCCAAGACGGATGCGAGGGAAGCGTTCATTATCGCGGACGCGGCCTGTGCGATGTCGCACACGCTGTGGGCGATGGACGGCGGGGACGAGACGATCGCCGAGCTGGAGATGATCGTGAGGTTCGACGAAGACCTGGCCGACGAAGCGACCTGGGTGGCGAACCTGCTCCACGGCCTGCTGACCCAGATTCACATGGTCCGCTCGTCCTTGCGTATCTGAGTCGGGGATCCGACCAGTTCCGGCAGGGTCAAGACAGCCGGGTGCTGCAACCGCGGCCCCAGCGCCCGTTCCAACGCCGGATCCCTTGACCAGCGCAAGCTGCTGTCCGGGTGGGTCGAGGAATCGCTGGAGGTCAACCCTCTTTTCAAGGTCCTGACGTCGATGCCGGGAGCCGGCTCGGGACCGGAGCCATAGCGGCCCGGTCAGAAGAGTCGGACGGCCTGCGATCAGGGGCGTCCGAGGGTTCGGATGATCCAGCCGGCTTCGCGCCACTGCCCCGTGTCGAGGGTGCCGCGGGCGTCGATGACTTTGGACCTGCTCGCGCGGGTGGTGAGCGGCTTGGGGTCGATAGCGGAGAACTGGTGCCACTCGGTGAGGTGGAGCAACAGGTCCGCGTCATCGACGGCTGCGATGGGGTCCTCGACATAGTCGAGGTCGGGATGGACCTTGCGGGCGTTGTCGAGGGCCTTGGGGTCGGTGACGGTGATTGCGGCACCGAGGCCGTGGAGGGTTTGGGCGACAGCGAGGGCAGGCGAGTCGCGAATGTCGTCGGTCTCAGGCTTGAAGGCGGCACCCCAGACGGCGATCCGCTTGCCCCTCAAGTCGGAGCCGAGTTCCTCACGGGCGAGATCGATGATACGGCGGCGGCGGCGAGTGTTGACGGTGCTGGCTTCTCGGAGCATGCCGACGGCTTCACTGGCGTCGAGTTCGTCTGCGCGGGCAATGAAGCCGCCGAGGTCCTTGGGGAGACAGCCGCCGCCGAAACCGAGACCGGGCCGCATGCCGCGCTGTCCGATGCGGATGTCGTGGCCAAGGATGTCGGCGAGCTCGGCCACGTTTGCCCCGGACTTCTCGCAGATTTCGGCCATCGCGTTGATGAACGAGATCTTGGTGGCGAGGAACGAATTCGCGGCGCCTTTGGCCAGTTCGGCTGTGGCCCAGTCGGTGACGATCATTGGCGTCCCTGACTCAATGATCTTGTCGAACGCCTCCCGGAGGATCGCTTCGGCCCACGAGTGATTGCTGTTGACGCCGAGGATGAGCCGGTCGGGCCGGAGGGTGTCCTCGACCGCAAAGGACTCGCGGAGAAACTCAGGGTTCCAGGCGACCTCAATGAGGTCCCCGGCTGGCGCCATGCTCCGGAGGAGTTCGGCGACGCGGGTCGCCGTGCCGACCGGGACGGTGGACTTGACGGCGACGACGGCCGGGGTCGTCAGGCCCGGCGCAAGCTTGGTGATGGCGTCGAAGAGATGAGTGAGGTCGTAGGCGTCGGTGCCAGGCTGCCGCGGGGTGCCAACGCCGATGAAGTGCAGGTCGGCGAACCCGGCCGCCTCGCCGTAGGAGGCGGTGAAGCGGAGCCGGCCCGAGGTGGTGTGCTTGGCGAGGAGCTCGTCCAAGTCGCGTTCGAAGAACGGGGCTCGTCCGGAGTTGAGGGTGTGGACCTTGTCGATGTCGGAGTCCATGCCCAGGACCTCGTGGCCGAGCTCGGCCATGCAGGCGGCGTGGGTGGCGCCGAGGTAGCCGCATCCGATGACGGTCATCTTCATGAACGGGTTCGTCCCTTCGGGTGGGGCCGCCGCTGGCGGCCCCACCCGTGCCCCGAGGACGGGGTGATCAGGAGGGCCTGGCGGCCAGATGGCGGTTGATCCCGTCGCGGATGAACGGCGGGATTGTGAGGATGTCGAGGTGTTCGGGGGCGAAAAACTGGAGTTTGACGCCCTCGGAGAGCGGGAGACGGGTTTCGTCGCCGTCCCAGCTGGCCGCGAAGAAGGTGATGATCTGACCAGATCCGTACTCATCGCGGATGTCGAACAGCTCGGTCAGCGAGTCGGCGGTGAGGCCTGCTTCTTCGTCGAGCTCGCGGACGATCGCGGTGGCCGGGGCCTCGCCGAGGTCGCAGCCGCCTCCCAGGAGACTCCAGTGCGCGGGCCAGGCGATGGTCGGGAGGTCGTCGCGGAGGTGGAGGAGTAGTTCGCCGCGCCGGTTGGTGATGATCGCGACGGCCCCTCGGGCGGCGGTCGGCTCCTCGGCGGCGGTGGTATCGGAGTGCATCCCCTCACCGTAGTAATGAAGTTGGGGTTCATGCGGCAGCCCTCACTGTCTGGTCAGAGAGCCAAGTGGCTGCCATAAGGGCCTGCATGCGTGTGCGGTCGAACCGGCCGCCGATCTTCAGGCCCCCCTCGAGAAGGGGGTGGAAAGGCGCCGGAGCGTCGGTGAGGGCCATGCGGATCTGCGTATCCGCCCAGGCCGCGAGGTTACCGTTGAGCCAGGAGGGAACCGGGGAGGCGAAACCGAGCTTGTCCCGGCTGGCCCAGACCTCGCGGGGCAGCCCGAGGGCCTTGGCGGCGTCCCGCAGGATCCGCTTGCCCTGGGCCGGGTCGGTGATCTTGTACTCGGCGGGCAGCCGGTAGGAGAACTCGACTAGGTCGCGGGCGAGGTAGGGGGACCGGCGTTCGAGCGCGCAGGCGGAGGCGAGCTTGTCGCTGGTCATCACCAGCGGCCGCCAGGCCGTCGCCAGATCCGCGAGGGTTAGGCCGCGGGTCAGATCCCCGCCCGCGCGGGACATCGCGTCGGCGACCAGGTCCCGGAGCCGGCCGTCCGGGTCCGGGCCCCTGAGGATCAGCCGGGTAACTGCCTCCGCCGGGTCCAGAGGCTCGTCAGCGGCATGCAGGAGCTTGGCGGCCAGCGGCCGGTAAGCTTCCAGCCCGGCGTTCAGAACAGCGTCGGGACCGAAGAGGACCAGGGCCTGACGGACGTAGCCCATCAGGAACTCGTCCGGTCCCAACCCGCCGATCGCGACCCGGAGACCGAGGTCGGAGATCTTCCGGTAGGCCATGTGCTCGGAGAACGTGGATGCGTTGCCCATGGGGTAGTCCAGAGCCCGCATCATGTGCGGCAACGCGGTCATGAAGTCGACGTGGCCGGGCTCGACCACCACTAGCTCGGCCCCGATGTCCCGGGCAATGATCGCGGCCGTGGACGACTCGTCCAGGCGGTCCTGGCCCGGGTAGCGGACGGTGACACAGACCGGCGGTCGCATCAGGTAGGCCAGCACCGCCGAGTCCAGTCCGCCGGAGAGGAGCAGGGCGAAGTCACAGGCCGGGGATCTGAGCGGGATCTGCTCGGCCAAGAGCGTGGAGAACTTCGCCAGAGCTTCGTCGTAGGTGCCGGTGAACGGGGTCCGGTCCTCCAGATGCCACCAGGTCATCTGATCGATCGAGCCGGTGGGGACGTCGAAGGACAGCAGCGTGGCCGGCGCCAGCAGCTGGATCCCCTGGAACGGAGTGTCGACGCCGGTCGGGGTCTCGATCGCGGTGACCTCCGGACGTAAGACCGGCGAGGCCGCCCCGTAGCCGGTGAGAGTGGTCACCTCGGAGGCGAACGCGAGCCGGCCGCCGTCGAGGCGCCAGTAGAGCGGCTTCTCGCCCAGCCGGTCGCGGGCCAGGAACAGCTTCGCGACCCTCGGGTCATAGACAGCCAGTGCGAACATGCCGTCCAGGCCGTCAAGGCAGGACGGGCCGATCTTGGCCCAGGCTCGCAGCAGGAAGTGGGCGTCCGTCTCCCGGTCGTCGATTGTGATGCCCCAGGCGGTGGCCTGCTGATGCCAGTTGTAGATCTGTCCGTTGAAGGCCAGCAGTACCCCCGTGGCCCGGTCGAGGTAGGGGCCCGGCAGGGCCTGCGGGTCGACGATCAGCAGCGTGTTCATGGCCAGCACTGCCCGCCCGTCGCCTGTGACGGCGTGCATGGTGCCGTCCGGGCCGCGGTAATGCTGCGAGGCACTCATCGTGGCGACGGTCTTCTTGTGCCGGACGGCGTCGCCTCCGGCCAGTCCTGCGATTCCGCACATCTGGTTCACCCCCGAGCCTGAAGTCGTGGTGCCTTGGTATCGGCCACCACCGAGAGCCCTTCCTAGCGTCCCGGCGGTGGCCTGCGTGCTCAGCACACCGGCTGGGCGAAGCGCCGGACAGGGCTTACAAGGGGGCTCACAACTCGCAAGCCCGGTTCACCCAGGGTCCGCAAGGCAATACCCTCAGTGCCTCAAGGCGTGGGGAGAGTGTGCGGCTTCCCGTGCCCAGCCGAAATGCGCCGACCGGAAACACCCTCGACGCAGTGCGGACCCATGACGTTTCCTCGTCAGCAGCTATGTTGCTGACCTGGTGGAAAAGGGGATTCGGGTGGCGACGACCAGCCGCCGGAAGCGTCCGCCCAACGCGGACCTGGACCGGCTCATCGAGATGTCCGGCGCGAGCCACAAGTCTCTGGCCCTGCGGGTCAACCAGCTCGCCCAACAGGCAGGACTGGTCACGGACTACTCGCATACCTCCATCGCGAACTGGTGCCAGCGGGGCATGATCCCCAAGTGGCCGGTGCCCACGTGCCTCGCACAGGCGATCTCCGAACGTCTCGGCCGACCGGTGGCCCTTGGCGAAATCGGTATGGGCGAAGCGCAGACACCCGGCGCCGATGTGGGGTTGGATTTCCCGCGAGACCGTGCCGATGCGGTCCAAGTGGCCACGTCGTTCTGGAGTTTCGTGAACCGCCGCGACTTCCTGACCGGATCCGGCTTCGCCGTGTCCGCGTTCACCACCCCCGTGACCCGCTGGCTGGTCACCCCCGCAGATGACGCCGCAGATGTCGCTACCGGAAGGAAGCAAGTCGGCCGGGCCGACCTCGAAGAGCTCCGAGATGCGGCGGACGAGGCCCGCCGCTGGGACTCCAAATACGGCGGCGGAAACTGGAAAGCCAACTCTGTCACCGTCTGTCTCCAGCAGCGGGCAGCCCCACTGCTGCGGGGCTCCTTCACCGATGCAGTGGGCCGCGACTTGTTTTCCGTCACCAGCGAGCTGTCCCGCCTGGCCGGATGGACGGCGTTCGACGTCGGCCAGCACGACGTCGCCCAACGGCACTTCATCCAAGCCCTCCGCCTGGCCCGCGCGGGCGGCAATGTCCAGCTGGGCTGCTATGTGCTGACCACCATGGCCATGCAGTCCCTGCTGAGGGGCTTCCCCTCCGAGGCCGTCGATATGGCCCAGGGCGCCTTCGAACGTGCGAAGGGCCAAGCAGCCCCGAGGGTGCTGGCGTTCACCAAACTCATCGAGGCCAGAGCTCATGCCCGCGAGAACAATGCCAGGGCCGCATCACGGGCCCTGAAGGCGTCCGAGGGCCTCATCAGCCAGGCCGACCAGAGTATTGGCGACGAGCCTGCCTGGATCGACTTCTATCACCATGCCCGCCTTTCCGCGGACGCCGCCGAGGTCTTTCGAGACCTCAAGAACCCGAAGGCATCACTGGCCTGGAACCAGCAGGCCGCTGCGATGCCGTCCGGGGTGTTCACCCGTTCGGTCGGGATGCGGCTGGCGATCGTGGGGACCGCCCACCTCCAAGCGCGCGACCTTGACCAGAGCCTCGACCTGGGCAACCGGTCAGTCGATATCCTCGCCCGTGTCCAATCGTCCCGGGCCCTGGACTACGTGCGCGAGTTCAATACCGCTCTCGGCCCGTGGCGGCGTGAGCCGACCGTCCGCGAGTTCATCCACCGCACCCGCACCGAACTCAAAATGGCCGCTTGAGCACGTCGGTGGGCAGCCGAGTCCGCAGACCTCGTCGGCAGAGTCGGCGGGCCGACAGCAGAGCCGCAGGCTCCGCTGCTCATCGGCCGTCGTGGAGGTAGCGGCGTGCCGCAGACTGCGTTACGGCCCTATCGCCTTGTCAGGGGTTATGCCCCTCATTTTTCGCGGGCGCTTCACCCAGCGCGTCGTCGAGGCCGGCAAGAACCGGCCGAAGCGGATGCTGAGCCGTCCTGGTGACCTTAACGTGCTTACGGCTGCTATTTCTGGCATGACTTCCAAAGCGACCGGCAGTTCCTGCCCATCCACCACGACACCCTCACCCGCATCAGTGAACTACAAGTCGGTGCCGCTGCCGTTGGCCGTTCCCGCGCTGCTGTCGTCAACGCACAGATGGCCGCCGAGGTCGAGCACCTCATCGCCCTGCTGATCAAGCTGTGGGACACCCGCGCCGCCACCCCGCTCGAAGCGGACTGGGCACTCGCCACGACCGTCTTCGACCGCATCGTCGCCGAACTTAACGGCATCGACGGCGAAGGCCAGACCACCCGCATCGTCCTGGACTACGGCCTCCCTCACACAACCAACGACTGATGCCTCCTGTGAGGGAAGCTGGTGGGGCTATCTGGATAAACCCCTGAGCCACACACGGGTCAGGCTGCCCCGCGCCGAGTGACCGGTGGCCAGGGGGACTTGAGGCTATCGCTTCGAAAGGGCGGCGAGGTCGTTGATATCGCGGTTTCGTACGACGGCGGGCGCCGTGCTGCCGGGCTGGGTAGCGACGAGCATGGCGCGGCCGACGGAGTCCGTCGTGGTGATATGCCCGGGGAAGAAGCGCTTGAGCAGCGGGTAGAGGGTTGCGGTGGCACGGTACAGCGTGCGATGGATCGGGGTGCGGGAGACGGCGCCTTCGACCGGTTGGATGAACCCTGGGCGGAACATGTAGGTGGTCAGGGGCAGGGCTTGGAGGTCGTTCTCGGTGCGGCCCTTGATGCGTGCCCACATGTGGCGGCTCTTCTCGGTTGGGTCAGTGCCCTCGCCGGAGACGTAGATGAACGTCAGGGTTGGGCTTCCGGTGATCAGGGAGCGTGCGGCGGCGAGCGCGTAGTCGTAGGTGATGCGGGTGTACTGCGCCTCTCGGCGGCCGACTGCGGAGACGCCTAGGCAGTAGAAGCAGGCGTTCAGGCCGGTGAGCTGATCCTGGATGGGGCGGTAGTCGGTGAAGCCGCGGCTCCCAGGGATACGGTGGCGCCGCGCGCCCGCTGTGAGGTGCCAATTGCCTTGCACAAAAGAGGGGGTGGGGTGCACCCTGGCAGGTTCGTCGGTGTCAGCGCCGGTGTCAGGATAGACGGAGCCTTGCCGTATGGAGATCAAGTCGCTCGAGGAACTGCAGGCCGTCGATGAGCGGACTCTGAGCTTCACGCCGCTCGGCCTGGGAAGGATGCTGCCCGAGGACTCGGCTGACTTCCAGCAGCGGGTGGTCGCCGGACTCCGCCTTGCTGACGATGCCGCCGGCACGACGCGCCATCGGTTCGAGCAACTGCGTACCGCCTTCACTCACGGGGTGCTCTGCTACGAGCTGTTCACCCTCGTCGAGGACGGCACCCGGCTGGCGCTGGAGCAGGCGCTGCGCGACCGCTTCGCTGCCCACCACCAGGGCCGGGAGGTCGAGGTCCGCGACAGCCGAGGACGGATCCACCGGGTCCCGGCAACGAACTACCCGGAGTTCTTCGAGCGGCTGCGGAAAATCAGCCGCCCCGAGATCCGTATGAAGCCCGCAGGCGACTGGGCGCGATTCAACGGCATGCTCGCCGGACTGTTGAAATGGGCACGCAGGCAGGGGCTGTTGCGGGGCCAGCGCAACCGCAGCCTTGAGCCCACCCATCAGGAGCTGCGCAATATGGTCGCGCACGGCACCTACCACCTGACCACCCCGGTGGACGCCGCCCGGAGCCTGTCGGACCTCGCGGAGACCATCAACCATCTGTGGGGTCAGCAGACTCACGGAGGACGTTTGTATCCGGCACCCGTTGAGAGGACGGTCTTGGCCATCGGCTGGTCAGCAGACGGCGGCAGGACGGTCACGGGACGGGCCGACCGGCTCGACGAGACCTACGACGACATCGAGTTCACCTACATCCTGGTCCGCGCCGTACACGACGATCCCAAGCTCATGGAGTTCGACAGCCGAAGAGCGACAACCGCGTTCCCCGCTCAGTACATGTGGGGTCCGGGTACACGCGATGAGGCGATTGCCTGGCTGGACCGTGACCCCCCTTCCGCCGACCTGTGCGACCACCTGGACCAGGTCGTGGTGGTGCGCACTCTCGACGGCCGGGTCGACGCGCCGTCCTACCCTGCCATCGCGGCCGCGCGTCCTCGCGCCGAGCAGACGGGCGTCTGGCACGCCGTGCGCGTCGACCGCCCTCTCGACGCGATGAGACATGTCCGCGCCGTCACCGAAGGCACGCCCGGGCACCGGCCCGAAGGAGAGTGCAGGAGCTGCCCGGCGGAGACCCTGGCCAAGGGCGACATCACCGTCGTGCTCGAGGCAGCGCGTCGCGCCGGCGCCGACACCGAACCGCTCCACGTCCCGGACGTACGCACCCCCCTGGCCGCAGCCTTTTCCCGGCTGCCGCTCTGATCGGGCATTCGCGTCCCCCTCCCGGCGAACTCGTCTTCTACAGAGGTCTTCCCGCCGCGCCCTGTGCAGAGGGCCAGCTCGTTCACCTCTCGCCCGGTGGCCGTCTCAGCCGAATTGGTTCGGCCGGCATCCCTGCAGGTGGCTGGACCCCAGCCCGACGCGGGGTGAGCTGCAGCCGTCGCGACGCCCGTCCGCCAAGAGGAAGACACACCCCGACCACACCGTTCTTTCGGCACCCGTCGGGCAGGAAGAGGAAGCTTCCTCACCTCGGCGACTTTGCAGATGCGTACACATCGTAAATGGAGGAGCTCGCGAACGGCAGGAGGATCGGGTGCTAGGCGGCACGGGGGGTTCGCCGGGCAAATGGGCGAGATGTGCGTCACATCGTCGCAGCTCATGCGGTGTTCCTCGTGCAATTGCGCGAAGGCCGGGGCGATCGGAAGCGATGTCGAAAGCAAAACCATTCGATCAATATTGATCGATTCTCGAAACAGGTCTCTGTGTCGAGGTGGCGGCCGGCCTGGAATTTGTCTTCGCGCGTTGCTCCGTGTTTGCGCAATGAAGCGCATCAAATGGCGACGGGGAGCAAGGAGGGGGTAGCGTTTCGTGACGCGAGTGGGGCCCCCGCAGGGCAACCAACCATGGAAGGGCCCCCTCGTGTGTTCAGTCGAAGATCGCCCTTGACTCGAAAGCCGAGGACCTATCGTGTTTGACCGAAACAATGCTGCGGGGAGTTTCCTACCCGCAGTTGGCACCGACGCTAACATTCCTCCCCGTTTCGCGGCAGAGCCGCAGGCTGTGAGTGCCTGGGATGTCACTCTGCGGGCCGGGCTGTTCGTGGGCTTTGTGCTCCTGCCGTTGCTGTTGGTCACCGGGGTGTGGGAAGCGCCGGTGAGCGTGGCTCTCGTGGCGCTCGGCATCGCTGCTACCCGTGGCTCCTCACATCCGCTACCAGCGCGTTCGCCTTTCCTGACCGATCGGCCGCCGGCCGGCCCGCCGCTGTGCGGTGGGCCGGCCGGCCCCGGTGGTCGTATGCGAGCCGGATCAGTGCGGAGCGCCCAATTCCTCTTCGTTTCGCTGGAAGCGGTCGCTGTGGTCCGGAAGAAAAGACTGTGCAGAGCGGGGTGTCGAAGTGACGGATGCAAGTGGTGAGTTCGCCGAGTGCCGGGAGTGCTCGATGCAGTTCCCGCAGAACGGTGGACGGGGGCGCCGCAGGGCGTACTGCAGTCTCGCCTGCCGCCGCCGCGCGCAGCGGCAGCGTGACGGCCGTCGGCGTCGCCCGCCTCAGAACGCGCTGCCCATGGGGCGGTCCATCGCCGAGGAGCTGTACAGCCTGGCGTTCGACCTGCTGGAGGCGGAGTACGGGCGGGCTGATCTGGGTGAGTTGCTCGGCCGTGCGCGTTCCCTGGCGAAGGAGACCGACTACTACGTCAGCGCCGCGGTGCGTGACGCGCGGCAGAGGGCCGTGAGCTGGGAGGAAGTAGCGGCCGGTGCTGCGGTCAGTGTGGCGACGGCGCGGATGCGGTGGGGTGAGGCGCACGTGATGCGCCGCCTGCAGATGCGGTCGGTGGAGCGTGCGGCTGCCCGTCAGGCCCCGGCTTCGGTACCCGATGTGCGGCCGAAGGAGGGGAGGGAAGGGGTGGGGCGGGCTTCCCGGCAGTTGGCGGCAGCCCTGTCCCAGCTCCACCAGGACTCCGGGCTGATGATCCGGGAGGTAGCCGAGAACACGGAGCTGTCTCCCTCCTACGTCTCGCGGATCCTGTCGGTGGACCGCACCCCGAGCTGGCCGGTGGTTCGACAGCTGGTGGAAGCCTTCGGAGGCGATCCGCTCGTGCTGCGGGTGCTCTGGGAGATGGCACAGGGTGTTCCGCCGGCACCGCAGGACTTCATCGACGCCGCGACGAGGCTCAACGGTGTTCTGCGGGGGCTTCATCTGGCTGCCGGCTGCCCCAGTACGGGGGAGGTGTGCGAGCAGAGCAACGGTGCACTCGTCCAGGAGGAGGTGGAAGCGATTCTCGCCGGGACCGAGGTGCCCACGTGGGAGACCACAGGTCGCTTCGTCACCGCGGTGGGAGGGCATCCGGCCGACATCCGCCCGCAGTGGGAAGCGGTGTACAGCACCATCCTGGGAGCCTGCGACCCCGCGCCGAAGCCGGCAGTGCCGACTGCGCGGCAGCAGGACGACGGGGCATCGTCGACGGAGGAGCGGTGAACACGACGGCCCGGCCGGTGCGCCGACGCCGGTGCACCGCCTGCGGCCCGCAAGCTTCCGTCCTCCTTGGGTACAGGGCGTTCTGCATGCGCAACGAGAGCCGCTACATCCAGTACGCCAGAGCCAGATCCCTGGCGCCGGGCGCTGCACGGGCGGTGGTGGACTCGGTGCTCCGTGCCCTGGTGGACGACTGGCCGCGGATCATCATGAGCGACCGGCCTGCCTCCGAGGCCTGGAGAATCCTCACCATGCGAGTGGCGGCTGCCAGGAACTCGCCGCCGTTTTGCGATGACCGCGGGACGGACGCTGTGCACCGGGCGCTGGAAGGACAGGAGGCGGATGTCTTCCTGCTGCGTTACCGGATGTCGCTCAGCCTCGAGGAGACGGCTGACCTGATGGGGCTGGAGGTGCCCGCGGTCACCGTGGCGCTGAGGAAGGGAATGTCCGATCTCCTCGATCCCCAGTGAGCCCCCTGGCGTACGCCGGGGGCTGCAGCCGGTGTGGTGTCAGGTGGATGCTCCAGTCATATGCCTGAGTCATATATTGCTGGTCAAGGGGCCCAACTTCGTGTGAATGGTGTAGCAGTCTTCCTGCAATCCCGGTATTCGGCGTGGGATGCTCGCTGGTGACGAGGCCGACAGCGGGGATACGTGGGTGATTGTGCAATGGGGCTCGGGCAGAGACCGCTGGCCAGGACCGTCGATGTCACGGTCGCCAGCGTTGCCCGAATGTATGACTATTTCCTGTCAGGCAAGGACAGTTACCCGGCCGATCATGCGGCGTGCGAGAAGCTGGTCGAGGTGGCACCCGACGCCTTAGCCGTCATCGAGGCCCAACGCGCTCTCTCTCTCGCGGCGGTTGATCGTCTTGCCGATCGCCACGGCGTGCGGCAGTTCCTCGATTTCGGGTGCGGACTGCCGACCTGGATCAACACGCATCAAGTGGCGCAACGGGCGAGCTCGGCCAGCCGGGTCGTCTACGTCGACAGGGATCCCATGGTCGTCGCCCACGGTCGGGCTCTGATGGATGAGGACGGCCGTACCGCGGTCGTGCAGGGAGACCTTCTCGACGGTGGTGCTCTGATTGGCACTCTGCGTGTGGCCGGACTGCTCGACTTCGGGCAGCCGGTCGCGGTCATGATGGCTTCGGTGCTCCACTGTGTTCCGGACGCCGAGCAGCCTGGTGCCGCTGTACGCGACCTGCTTGACCACCTGGCCGATGGCAGTTTCCTGGTCCTCAGTCAGTGGGTGAGTGAGGACGCCGGCCTGCGTGAGCGGGTTGCGCGGGTCATGAACCGTTCCACCGCGGGTGCCTGGGGCCAGGTGCGCACATCGGCTGAGGTCGACCGGTTCTTCAGCGGTCTTGTGCTGGACGAGCCAGGCCTCGGCGACGTGTCGATGTGGCCGCGTGATATGGGGCGTTCCTATGCGGAGACGTCAGGACTGCTCGAATACGGCGGTGTGGGCCGGGTCGTCCGGTAGCGCTCCAGAGCGGCGACGAGCCGGCTCCGGGTCTGCTCGGGGCTGTGCGCCTTGGAGGCGAGCGGGTCCAGCAGCGCCCGGAAGTGCGTGGTCTCCTTGGCGCGGTCCAGGTAGTTGGCGCCGAAGGAGTTCTCCAGGTAGACGATGTCGGGCAGGTCCAGCGGGAAGCGGATCAGCGTGACCGGCATGCCTATGGCGACGACGAAGTTGGCGGGCACGATCTGCAGCGTGATCCGCGGATGGTCCATCAGGTCGATCATGTGGCTGATCTGTCCGTACATGACCTCCGGGCCCCCGATCTCACGGTCAAGGACGCTGGCGTCGATCAGCGCCCACAGACGAGGGCCGTCCGCCCGGCTGAGGATCTTCTGCCTGTCGACCCGCAGGTTCACGCGCGCCTCGATGTCGAGGCGGTCGGCAAGGGGGAACCCCTTCTGGGTTACGGCGAAGGCGTACTCGGGCGTCTGGAGCAGCCCCGGAACCAGAGCACCTCGTAGGTCCAGATGATCGAGGCACCCTCCTGCAACCCGATCAGCTTGTCGAACCACTCCGGAACCACGTTGTTGTACCGCTCCCACCAGCCCGACCTGTTGGACAGCTCCACGAGATCCGCTGACGCCGCGCGTTCCCTGGGGTCCACTCCGTACAACTCGAGCAGGTCCTGGACGTCACGCACCTTGAGAGGGACCTTGCCGCACTCCATCCTGCTGATCTTGGATTCATGGCAGCGAATGTGCGCGGATGCTTCGAGCGGGGAAAAGCCGGCCGCCTCACGCAGCTTCCGCAGGCGCGAACCGATCGCGATCCGCAGGACGGTGGGACTCGACCCAGGGGCGGAGAGCATGAGGTCGAGAGACGGGATGCCGGGGCTCTGGAATGCGGACATCGGGACTCCTGCAACGGGGCGTATGAAGCTGAATTGTCCCATGCAGGAGCCCCCCGTGGCGCCGGAAAAGCGTTATGTCCTGATAATTATCAGGCCGTGAACGAAGCGAACTCGTCGTCCTTGGCGCCGGACACGAAAGCTGAGATCTCTGCGCGCGTATAGATCAGTGCCGGCCCTTGCGGGTAGCGGGAGTTGCGCAATGCGACCGCGCCGCCCGGCAGCTCCGCCAATTCTACGCAGTTTCCCTGGTGGTCGCTGTGCCGGCTCTTCACCCAGGTAACGCCTTCGAGTGAATCTGCGGCAATTCCGTTGCGATACAAGCTTTCTCCCCTGTAGTTGTTCGCCCTCATGTTTCGCCTTCCCTGCCTCTCGGCCATGACCGTCCGGCCGCCTCCCGCCGTCACCCCTCCTTCCGTCATGCAATTCCCGGTGCAATTGCATGAGCGGGATGCAGGCCTGGATACTAGCCACGTGACCCGACAGTGGTCCGGAGCTATTGATCACCTGCGTGGAGGGGCGGATGGCGTGCGTACCAGGCTTGATGACTGAGAGTCACGAATTAGACGGAGGGGAACTCGCCGATCTGGCCGGAATGATCCCACCCGAAATCGGTAACCTCGCTCTCTCAAACCCCCTGGACTGGGGTCTTGCCCTGGGGGTGAGCGCTGCAGGGTTCGCGGCGAAGAGTCTGAGCGCCCAGGAGGAGTCGGGTGTGGGTGTGCGGGCGTTCACCCGCACGGTCATGGACCAGTGGGGCGCGGCCTCGGGCGGGGAGACCGTGGTGACCGTGGCCTGGGAACTCGCGGCCAACGCCATCCAGTACGCGCTGCGCGCGGATGTTCCCGCTCAGCAGCCGGGCCGTGCATGGCTCGGGCTGATGCGCAGGGAGGAGGCGGTGATCTGTGCTGTGACCGACAGCAGTCCCGCGCCACCGCTTCCGCGCCCGACCGCACCCCTGGACAGCGACGGGCGAGGTCTGCACATGGTGGGCCGGCTCAGCTCGCAATGGGGGTGGTCGCGCTCGCCGAGCGGCACCAAGACCGTCTGGGCGAGAGTGCCGACCACCTGGTGAACTGGCTTCGCGCGGGCGTCAGTTGCGGACGAGGCGCAGGGCCGGCCGCGCAGCCTGGTCTGCGCCGCTGTCGCCGCCCCCGGTGCCCACGACAGCGGTCACCGGAACGAGCCCGAAGACGTACTCGTTCAGCTCGGCCGGTGAGATGTCCAGATCTGCGGCGACGTCCTGGGGGGAGATGCGCTGGCCACGCAGAGCCTGGAAGACTTTGGCGAGAAGCTGGCTCGACTCCCGGGCCATCTCCTTGGCGTCGGGCTCCCCACGCCGGTAGCCACGCCGGGACAGTTCCTTGGCCGTCTGTGAGTACCGCCACTCCGACAGCAGACCGAGCTTGCGCAACCGGTAGGTCAGCGCCATGGCCGACACTCCCCACTTCCGCTTGGCGCTCAGGATCCGCTCGACGGAGGCGTTGTGAAGTTGCTGGGCGAGAATTCCGGCCTGCGGCATCAGGAAGGCCGAGGCGAACTCGTCCGCCTCGGCCTCGGCGGCCGGACCGCGCGGGATGCGGTGCTGGCAGTGCAGAACGAGATGCCCGAGCTCGTGTGCCGCGTCGAAGCGCCCCCGCTGCCCGGTCTTGCGGGTGTTCAGGAACACGAATGGGGTCGTGGCCTTGATGGTGGAGAACGCGTCAGCGTCCAGGCAGTCGGGCGCGAGGGAGAAGACCCGGACCCTTCGACTCCAGCAGGTGCACCATGTTCACCACCGGAGCCTCGCCCAGCCCCCAGGCAGCGCGGACCTGGGCAGCCGCTTCGGTGGGAGAGCGGTGCGGGAACGTCGGGAGGCTCGGTTCCGGCAGCTTGAAACGTTCCTCCAGCCACATGTTCAGGTCGGCCGCGATCGTCCCCGAACTCAGTGCACTGTCCCGCTCGAGTGCCGTCATCTTCGACGGGGCCCGGAAGCTGACGGCATCGGGCGTCAGCTCCACGGGCGCCGGTCGGCAGAAGAAGGCCGGCGGGTAGCGGAGCGCGTCGGCGAGGGAAGCGAGGCTGTCCTCCGAGGGCTGCTTGCGGCCGTTCTCGAATGCCGTGATGCTCTGCGCCGAGACGCTCGACTTCTTGGCCAGCGCCGAAAGCGTCATCCGCCGCCGCTGTCGCGCCAGCACCAGCCGCTCCGGGGTGAACACGTGCCTCATCCCACTTCCATCGCCGTCTTGCCTCGTACGTCAGCCCCCCAGGTACTCCACCATGACCTGCGGGCTTTCCCCGTCACCGGGGTCGTCCAGCAGTGCGACGTCGACCCCGGGGTCAGCCAGGTCCGGAAGATCGAGCGGGATCCGCTCGATCCACTCGTCGACGTATGCACCGTTCATCTTCACGGGCAGCGACAGCTCCGCGGAGATGCCGTTGTCGTCCCGCTTGTAGAGCAGGCACCACGTGGGCATCTCGTCGAGCTCCCGCCCCAGCGCACCTCGTCCGGTGTCATCAGGACGAACTGGCCGTTGTTCTCGACCACACGGGCCATCTTCGGGCCCTTCGGGTTCTTCGACCTCACCTTGGCGTCGAGGTCGCCGACTCCTCCGGCCGCGCTGATCGCGGTAACCACGTGCGTCCGATCCGGGTGGATTGTCCGGAGGATGCTGTCCCTGGTCGTGTACTCCCAGCCCAGCGGCGTCAGCTGCTCGGCCAGGTACCGGTTGGTGCGGCTCCAGAACGTCGTTCCCCTCATGGAGGGAGCGTCCATGTCCGTGCAGCCGCGCACGTCCTCCGTCGCCAGGCCCAGGGCCAGGTGGAAGAGGTCCTTCGAGAAGTCGAGCCCGGCTAAGCGCTCGTCGCACTGCCGCGGATCCAGGCGCTGCAAGTCCCCTCCAGGCAGATGAGTTTCAAAAATCCTACCTCAGTCGAGGTTGAATTCTTGAAACCCGCGGCGATTCTCGCACGTCAGTTCTATTCTGCCATCTCGCGTCGACTGTCCATCAACTGCCGCGCGCTGAAACAGCTTTGGCGGGTCGCGATCGCGGTGTCTGCTGGGGGCGGGCGCCCTGTCAGGGATGGGTCAATGGAGCGTGTGACGGCCGTCCGGCAGCCACCCCTCCAGGAATCCGGCCAGGAACGTGATCACGCCTTGAGGGGTCACCTGCCGTCGCCGGCGGCGGAGGCCCTCTAGTGTCCACAGGGAGTATCGGGCATCGCGGTTGCACGCCGAGCGGGCGTCCTCGTTGCTAATCCGGCAGACCAGGAGATGGGTCTCCGTGACCCGTTCGAACTCCCAGGTTTGATCTCTGCCGGACGTGTGGACGCCGCGGACCGCTGCTAGCTGCGGATCGCTGATCCCGAAGGTGCGGGTGAGGTGGCGCCGCGCCTCGTCGGCGGGCTTGGCGTCCGTTCCGATCTGGACCGAGGGGATGGTCCAGGTGTCACGGCAGACGCCGCACAGCAGTAGCTGCCGGTCGTCGTTGACAAGCAGCAGGAGTGCCCGCCGGTCCTGTTGTGCGTCTGGGATGCGCTGGATGGTCACCGTGCCACCTTCCCTCCTTGCTATTACAGTAGCAAGGAGGGGAGTGCTGTGTCGTCCCGCGCCTGCGGCTCCGTTGCACCGTGAATCTGGGCTGCCCCATGGATGAGGGCTGCGCAGGTGCCGGCCTCACGGAACGTCCGGTCGCAGGCGGGCGGTTGGCGCTGCCGCCTGGTACGCCGGATCCGCTCGCCGTCTACCGCCCGGTCGAGCCCTGCGCCGCAGCCAGCTTGCGGCCGCACCCTCTCGACTCGGATGCCCTGGGGTGTTCGACCGGCCGTTCTGCCTCTCTGCTCACACTTCACGGTGTCAATGAGGACCAATGGAGCAAGCGAGCAGGGATCAGTGGGCCGCTTGCTTCCAGGCGTGTCGGAAAGCTCTGGGTGCTGGTCGGCGCTGACCGGGTAGTGATCGTTTCTTCGGTGAATCGGCGCGGCTGAGCGGGTGAAGTTCGCACCGGGAGCCTTCCGTCCGCGCACGGGAGGCGGGTACAAGACGGGGCGTGATCAAGAACCTGATGAGGCGCGGCCTGCCCGCGTTCGCCTTCGCTGCCCTGCCCCTGCTCGCCGGGACGCTTCCCGCCGCGGCAACGGCCCCTGGGAGCGAACTGACCGTCACCTCTTATATGTCGGAGCCGATGTTCGCCGGCGGGCCCGGGGGGCGCCTTGCGCCGCTGCCGCTGTTCGAGGCGATCGACCGGATCCCGGTCGCGGTGGAACAGCGTGACGGCTACAAGCGGGACTTGTACAAGCACTGGAACCGCGGCGTGAACGCTGAGGACGGCTGCGACACCCGCCGAGAGGTCATTCTCTCCGAGGCCGTCGAAGCGCCCCAGGTCGGGGCTGAGTGCAAGCTCACCGGTGGTTCATGGCTGAGCCCGTATGACGGGGTCACCGTGACCGCCGCAGGCGGTCTGGATGTGGACCACATGGTTCCTCTCGCTGAGGTTCACGACTCCAAGTAGGCGGAGTTGGGCTCAACGCATCATTCTGCTCCCACACGCTGACGGCTTGGGGCAGATCGGGAATGGGGTTGTCACTCGTAGAAGTGACGGTAGGTGCATTCTGACCTGCGGCGGGACGTTCAACGCCACGATGTTGCATCTGATGCAACCGTGGGAGCTGGTGTGGTTTCTACCGATATCTCGGGCTCACCCGGGGATGAGTCCAGGGCTCTCGATCAGACCGTCTCGGGGCGTACCTCCGGATTGCTGGCGAGGCTCTCGAAGTACTCGTCGATCAAGTCGATCAGGCCGGCCACGGCGTGCTGTTCGGCCTCGGGTGACCAGGGCTCCTCGGGGCGGCCGGCGGGAAAGATCAGCTTCTTGGCCAAGACCCAGTACACCAGGTTCCCGCCGTAACCCAGCTTGGCTGCGAGCCACTCCCTGAACCCGTCCAGCAGGGCTTTGTCGGAGGCGATGTCATAGCCGTTGAGGAACGCGACGACCGCTCCGAAACTCACACGGCCGACGAACAGTTCCGGGCTCCTCCTGAAGTTGGCCCAAAGGTCCTGGTGTGACCGCGTCGGCTTGCCCCGGCCGCGGCCCCAGGCAGCGGGCACGTGTCTCAGGTCGGTGCCGACCCCCCAGGTGGAATACGAGACCGCCTCCGGCCCCACCCCAAGAGCCGCGAGGAGGCTGTCCGCGCGGGCAGCCGGATCGACAGGCCCACCCTTGCGGGTCCACACGTGGGTTCCCGGAGCGTCCCCCTCGTGGTGGGTGACGACGTAGTCCGTCCCGTCCAGCACGAAGAACGCGGCTCGCACATTGCCGTGCCCGTCCCACGAGCTTTCAAGGGTCAGCTTCAGCCGCCGCGCCACTGCCTCCAGGTCCACTGAGAGCAGCGCCAGCGAGCTCAACGGCCAGGTGGCGCTCTGAAACATAGACGCCTGCCGCGCCGGATTACGTCTACTCGCCGGAAACTCCGTCGCAGGCTCCCAGTCACCCTGCGCATCTGGTACTTCGATCATCTCGGTCACGGCACATAGTCAACCAGTACGCGACCTCGATCCTGCTGGACGTCAGTTGTTCACGAAACTCCGGTCAGAGCCAGAGCCGAAGAGCTCCGGCAAGGCGAATACCGCACATCGGGAATGACGCTCCCCGCCAGTCGGCGGGTACGCATGGGGCGCTTCGCGCCGCGAGGCGTACGCGAACGACCAGGCATCACCCCTGACGCTGATCGCGGTCACTGCCAAGTCGAACCGCAGCAAATCGGATAAGGACCCAGCCCAGTGGATGCCCCCGGCCGGTGGCTACCACTGCCAGTACACAGCCGAGTGGGTGGCTACCAAGCTCCGCTGGGTCTTGGCCGCCGACGAGGCCGAGCGCGAAGCGCTGCTCGGTCTGGCGGAAGACTGCGGCGGCACAACGGTCGTCTACGAGCCCGCACCGTAGGCCTGGCTGCCTGCCCGGGCCGCAATCCGTTGCTACGGCCCGGGCCAGGGGGGGCTGTAACTGCGTATGTGGGCAACAGCTCTGATGCCGTCGGCGCCGCTGGTATCGCCACCTTCGGCGTCGAGAGGCTTCGGCGCCCGCCGTCGGCCTTCCGATCGCCTTTGTCCTTGAATCCTTGTGCAGTGCGGGCAGTTCAACGCGGTTCCTGGTAGGCGACGGATCGCAACAGGCCTCCTCAGCGGAAGGGATATGTGTTGCTCGTTGCGCCTGCGCGCTACGTCGGGCGACCGGCTGTCAGGAGCCGCTCTCGGGAGCCATCCATGAGGAAGGCACGAGGGCTGAGTCGTTCCCGTAGCGCCAGCGCTGGACGACGTGGTTGCTGAAGGCGGGATCGTCAAGGTCGGCGTGCTCCATGACGATGATCTGCATCCTCCCGTCAAGCTGCTCCAGTGTGTGGTGGAGGGCTTGGAAGATGTTCAGCAGATGCATACGGTCGTTGGTCTGCAGATCTTCCTCGCCGGTCGGTTCAGCGGGGAAGTAGACCTGCGAAGGCTGGTCGAGAATCAGCACGCGGGGAATAGGGCTGCTGTGCCTGGTGAACCACTCGTGGAGGCTGAGAAGGGTGGAGACGTGGTAACCGAGATGGTTCTCAGCACTGCCCATGTTCTTAAGCTGCACTGGGCCATCGAGAGTGTCGGCGATCACCGTCAGGCGGTTGATGTCGAGGCGGATGGGTGAGTCCGAGAAATCGAGGTCGAGCGTCCCGGCCTTCTCTTTGATCTCCTGGTTGATCAACGACAAGAAGCTGGTGAGACGCTCGTCCTGAGTGCTACCGCTCAGCTGCTCCTCGAGCTCCGCAATCTGCTCGCGCAGTCCCTCGCGGCGGTCCAGAACCCGCGGCGCTGCGGCATGCTGGGCAGCCGTGTCGAGGTAGAGGCTGATGCGCCCCTGGACGATGGCGGATCGACGCAAATCGTCCGGCTCCCGCTGGATGGTACGCATCGCGGTGGTGAGTTCGCGGGTCTGGTCCTGGTTGCGAGCCAGCTCGGAGCGGAGCTCTTGCAGTCGGGTTTCGTGGCCGACGAGCAGGCGCTGAATGGCGGGAGTGTCGCTGCCGATGGCCTGGAGATCGCCGTCGAGGTGGGCGACGTCTCGCATGAGGCCGGCGATGGTGTCGTTGGCCGAGGGGACACGGCTGTCGCAGACAGGGCAGCGCTCCTGACCGGAAGCTTCTGCATCTCGGTTGAGAAGCCCCAGAGAAGTGAGGCGGGCACGCTGCTCGAAGGCTTGGTCGTTGAAGTCGTTGTTCTCGGCCAGTGCCACCTTCAGGTCAGCGATCTGGGCCCGGGTCTGTGCGAACAGCCGACGCAGTTCGGCCCGTCGGGAGTTGAGGGCCGCGAAGGGATCGTCGTCCGCCAGACCGGGCTCCGGGAAACCATGGGTCATGGCGTTGCGCAGGCGCTGGAGGACGACGTCCGCTGTTAGCTCACCGGTCTGCGGTGGCAGGAGGCCGGCTTCGACTGCCTCGGTCAGCAGAGCCTGAACCTGGCCGCTGGCCGGGGTGAGGTCTGCGGAGACGGCGATCACGGCTTCGTTGTCGGCCAAGTCGCGGCGCAGATTGCGGAGCTTGTTCTGAAGCAGTGCCTGGTCGCGGTCCACCGCGCCGAGAAAGTACGGGATGACTCCCCTGATGGTGTTCGGCTTCCAGTCCTCGCCCTGAGAGTGGAAGAGAACGTCGGGGTTGGCGACTTCGTTCTGAGCCTGAAAGCAGAAGAAGAGAGCGTGGCGCACAGAAGGGGCGATGAGCGTGTTCTTGCCGACGGCCGGAACACGGACGGTGTTGTCGATGCCGCAGAAGTCGCTGAGGAGCCCGCGGGCGACGTCACCGGGCGTCGAGAAGCGGAGCTCTTCGAGGATGGGGGGAGGAGCCCCGGGGGTTTGGGTAAGGACACACATGACGGTGCTGACGGCCTTGCCCTCCGGAGCACGGCGTGCGACGAAGAGCTGCTGGCCGGGCTTGGAAAGGGTGATGGCATAGGCGCTGACGTAGTCGCGGACTTTGCCTGCTTTGACCGGGTAGTCGGAGCTGGCAAGGCAGTAGTCAATGATCGTCAGCAGTGCACTTTTGCCTCGCCGGGAGTCGCCCGTGACGATGTTCAGGGCCCCTGTCTTGAAGGGGACGACGTTCATCTGGCCAGGCTGCTTGCCGTAGATGGTGACCGCTTGAATCTGGAACGTCACGGTTTGACTCCGAGGAGGGTCAGGACAGTGGTGAGGCTGCCCGTGCTGGGCAGCCAGCGCCCGAGGAACAGGGCTGCCCTCTGGGCCGCGATGGTCTGTTCGGTGGCCCCCGTGACCTCTAGCGTCGTGGGGCCGGCTGCCAAGACGAGCCCTGCGTCCGACGTGGTGAGCGCACGGGTCTGAAGTGCAAAGAGCACCCCAGGGCGTACTACGGCGGCCAACGAGGGCGCGTTCCTGGCCATCGCGATGCGGACACTCTCGTGCGTGTCGAGCCACTTCATCAAGCCGGACTTCATCGTGCGGGGAAGCTCTGCTCTGATCGAGGGCTGTAGGGCCATGATCCCGGCCACCACGGCTAGGTGCAGGGGACAGGCGCCGCCGAATTGCTGCGCGTACCCCTGGACGGAGCGGGTGCAGAGCAGCCCGGTGAAGGCGGGGTTGTACAGGGCGCGCTCCTCGCGGCTCAGGTTCATCCGCGAGCCTCGGCAGGCTCGAGGAGCTGCATCAGCCGGGCGGCGAAGTCCGGGTGCCATCCGACTCTGCGCTCATCGGCGAGCATGTGGTAGGAGCCCTTGGTCACGAATACCTCGTCACAGCCATCTCGGATCTGGAAACGGGCCTCGGTGTCGACCCACCGGTAGATCAGCCTGGCCTCGGCCTTCATCTGTTCCTCGGTAGCCTCCGGGCCCAACTCCTCTTCCATCACCGCGAAGCGGGATTCCCATTCTTCCACCAGTCGCCGCTCGTATTCACCGATCTCGCCAGCGCGCAGAAGACTTTCGTTCAGCCACCGAGAGCGCTGGGCAAAGGCGCGGACATAGTCCCGGACTGCGTAGCCGATGCGTGTGGAGCCGACCCCGATCAGTCCGAGTTGCTGAACGAAGACCTTGTCCGCCTGTTCCCCGAGGTTGCCGGACATGCCAATGATGTCGCGGTCGATAGGCAGGTTGTCGTACTGGAACTGTCGTTGCAGACCGGTGAAGACCTCGTCGAACTCGACACCAGTCACCGGGCTGCCACCGGGTGTCCGCATCTGCTCGATCACACGGTCGTAGAACCAGCCCTCCAGCCTGTTCAGGAAGGACCGGGCTGCGCTGTGACCGGCGGCTACCGCAGCCAGCCGCAGCATGGAGGTGCGGACTTCGGAGATGTCCTCAGTACCTCCGACGACCTGAATCCGTGCGAGGAGTGCGGCCTGCTGGGGTTCGGCCAGTCCCGTCAGAGCTGCGAAGGACTTTCGCAGGTCCGTGCTTGTGGTCTTTGATGCCTTCGCCGCATCGCAGAGAAGCGTCAGGGCCAGGCCCTCATCGCGATTCCCTGTGGCGTGGTGCTGGAGAAGAAACCCCACGCTGCCCTCGGGGAGCTCTGCCGTGGTGAGCAGGTAGAGATTTGTGGTGTCCGGGTCGAACCGCCCTGCTGCAGCCGCTTCCGCCCAGATCCGGAGAGTTTTCCAGAGATCCTTGGAGGTGTTGGTCAGGCGCACGCCCTCGGCACGCTGCTTGAGCTGAAGAAGGTCGGTCATGGAGCCCACGTGCTGCTCGATATCGTCTGCGGCTTCGACCGCGATGCTCCAGTCCGGGCCAGTGTTCATCCACTGCTCGATGCACATGTGCAGAGCTTTAGCGAACTGGAACAGGTAACCCAGAGCGGACGCTGATGCCTCGTACTGTTCACCTCCGTCTGCCATCACACCCCCAGAGCCAGACCGGTCCGGCGATCATTCCACGAGAGACCTGATCCGCAAAGGGGGTGGCACGAGGCATGCGCTTCTCTGCCGGACCAGGTACGTCGTGGCGGCGAGGAGGGTACGCCAGGGGCTGGTCGGAAGAGACACATGGAGGTCTTTGACGCGTCAGCCGTCGTCGCCCTCGAACCCGCCACTCAACGTTTTCAGCGCTGCTTCTCCAGGGTGAGGACGGCCTTGGCGATTGACGTCATGCGGTTGGGGCTGCATCGCGATCTTCGGAATTCCCGCCAGGACTTGAGTCGTGCCATCGCGCGTTCGACGGGCGCTCGGGACGTGGCCAGTGCACGGTTGACCGTCTGTTCTGTAGGGGGCAGCCGGCCGCCAGGTGGGCGTCTGCGCCCGGCGGTGACCCCAGGTCCGGCGCCTGTGTAGGCGCGGCCTGCCAGGGTGCCGGCCCATGGCTGACAATCAGCGTCGAACACAGAACCTGCAGGAACTCACCCCCACCGAGAAGTCCCGCAATCAGGCATTGGCCGCAGCACGAGCACCAGTCGAAGGCGGCGTCGCGAGGCTGAAGTCCTGGCGCATCTTCCGCAGGTCCTGATGCAGCCCCAACCGCATGGCGTCGATCGCCAAGGCCATCCTCACGCTGTAGGGGGCAGCGCTGAAGCTCGGCCCGGACGGTAGACCTCGACCGGATCCCCTAATCCGCGAGGGCGTCGAGTACGTGAAGGAGCGGAAGGTCGGCTCCTCGTCGCTGTTCGCCGAGCAGGCGCGGATGACGCCCATATAACCGCCCTGGGGCCCAAAGTGGTTGACGCACCCCCCGTCGGCCCTGACACCTACAGATTCGAGTCCCTCCGTTCTTCGCAGGGCATGGAGGTTGGTCACTAGAAGCAGCCTCAAGCGATCAGCTGGCCGACCCAGCGCGCCAGAGAAAGGCGGCAAACAGCAGCCAGGCCATTGGATACCAGGAACATCGAGTTCTGAATAGTAGAGACCACGCAGCGCCGGATCGGTACCCAGCGCGACAATCTTGCTGGGGCTCATCAACCAGAAGGCTCCGCGCAGGCCGGTCGTCCGGATGGTCCACACCGTCACGATGGCGATGAGGGCAAGGCACAGAATGGCGCCCACGAGCCGCCAGGCACTGAAGCCGAAATCCTGAGAATACAGCACAAGATCTACCAGGGCTGCCACGGGGAGTGCTGCCAGGACAACCCGGTAGAACTCATGACCGCGGCGTTCCGGGCCGTATATCTCGTTGCTGAGAACGGAGACGGCCACACAGACGGTCGGCGTGAGCACCACGACCATCAGGGTGTTCCATCCCGTTCCCGGGACACAGGCAACGCCGTACCTCGCCCCGCACGAGCCGCCCAGGATGAGCGCCCGCACGGCGAAATACCAGAAGAAGACTCCCCAGGTGAATACCGCCGTCATAAACGACATGGCCGCATAGCCCATCAGCCCAGTGGTCGTTCTGACCGAGGTCTCAGCCATGCGTTCTTCTCATCCCCGACTCTTCGCGCACCACCTCCGGCACCGGTTTGAAGGGCTCCGGTGGCCATGGCCTGAGCGCGCCGCCAACTGGCTGCGCGGAGGAGTAAACCATGTCCGCGTCACCCCAGGAACTGCGTGAGATGTCAGGCATCTCGATCAACAGACCGGGGCCTCGCTCGTTACGTTCCCGGCTCATCAACTAATAGGTGGCCAACTCGAAGAAGCTCACTGCTTCGGGATGCCCGAGGCACTCGTCGCCGTTTCTAGGGCGGGCAGGGAGGGTCGCAGACGGGCTCCTCCTTAGGCATCCCGTTGCAGCGGTGGCCGGCGGACCGGAAATCGACCTCGTCGGGGTGGCGTTGCAGGCGGACCTGGCGCCAGGCAACGTCGAAGTCGATGGTGCTGTCACTGGCCCGGTGGAGCTTCCAGGCCGCCCAGCTGGTCTTCGGCGCGAGAACCCAGCGCCATATCCCAGTCCTCATCGGCGGTGCCGCCCGCCATGTCCCGCGCGTCTCACAGCACTTCCTGCGGATCGGCCGACAGATCCATGAGCTGCTCAACACTGACGGCCTGTTCGGGGCGGTTGGCGGCGCGCATGCTCCCGGCCAGCAGTTCGTAGAGCATCCTCTTCGGCTCCGGCTCGGTGAAGGAGTCGAGGAAATGGCGGACCACCTCGACCAGCGCATACTCGGACCCCTGAGGGTGCGGGGGCCGGTACTGGGCGAATATTCGCGCCAGCGAGGCGGCCTTGTCCTCTGTCGCCTTCGACCAGTCGGCCATCTCCCCTTGAAGCATGTGGAGGAGCGCCGTGGCGGGATCGGCGAGCTCTTCGGCGATGGCCTGTGCCTTCTGGCGCCGCAGGGTGTCCTCGAGTGCCTGCTGGCGCTGAGCGGCCAGGAGTACGACCACTGCGGCTTGGTCGTCGGGGAGCAGGTCCACGACTACCGTGGCGGCGAACCTCAGGGGCGGATCGCAGGCAAGCGACCGTACGCGGGACAGTGCGCGCGCGCAGTGGTCCTGGACCGAGGGCAAGTCGTAGGCCTCGCAGTGTTGCAGGACGTCGGCGGCATGGTGTCGGACCCGCGCCCGTACCTCGTTGATGACCTCCTGCGCGTCCATCGCGTACGGGGGATCGCTGTGCACGGTGGCGGCCATCACCACGTGGAACCCGATGCCCTCGTGCCTGCTGCGCACGCGCGCCTCGATACGTGCCAGCCCCGAGCGGATCTTTTTCTTATCTCTTCGTTCGGATCGTGTGGGCACTGGTCGCGATCACGACTCCGAGGCTGGCGCGTCGAGCTGGAAGCGGGCCAGCTGTGCCGGCAGCAGCAGGTCACGTCGTAGCTCGATGACAGCCTTGTCGTCGCGAACGGTCGAGTCCCCGAACAGCAGCGCGGAGATTGGGGAGCTCACCAGGTGCTGCTCGATGATCCTGTTGAGGATGTTGGCGGTCTGCTCGCGGCGTACGAGGTCTTCGGAGCGGGCCTGGGCCCAGCCCTTGATCAAGCGGCGGCATTCGGGGTCGACGTGTGTGTTGTCGAGGGATGCTTTCCACCCCTTGACGATGGTTTCCTCGACCCTGGTGTCCTGGTGGGCTGCCTCCAGCATGACCTGGAGTACGTACGGGTCGGTCTCCGGATCGAGGAGAGCCAGGAAGGCTCGGTGTACGCCGTTCCTGTCCTCCTTCTTGTCCGTGTCGATCCAGCGGCTGACCATCCGCCAGACTGTGGGCAGCTGTCCTTCCTTGGCTGCGATGAGCTGGAGAGCGGTCGCCGCGTCCGATACCGCGCGGCCTGGTGTCGGCCGGTTGAGGATGTGCCGCAGCCGGATCAGTGCCTGGCGCGGGTAGCGGTCCGCGAATTCGCCCGTGCAGACGAGGGCCACCACGCGCAGCACGGACTCGGAGGGATCCTGAGCCCAGGTCAGCAGTTTCGACCGGACCTCCGGGCCCAGGGATCTGGACACGGCGGCCCGGCCCAGGACGCGTGCGATCAGCTGAAGGTGGCTCTCGTCGCTACTGCCGTCGATCCATTTCTTGATCTTCTCCACCACGCGGAAGTCGCTCTCCGCGATGGCAAGCTCTACCAGCAGGTCGCTGATCCCCGCGAGCTGCGCCGAGTGGGACTCGTCCGCGACGATCGAGTCGAGCCAGGTGAGCAGGTAGTCGTGGATGTCGGCCCGCTGGTGCCACAGGTGCAGCAGCACTGCCTTCGCGTAGCCGGGTTTGTGACCGAAGTCGACGGTACGGTCCGTCACACGGGCGTGGACGCCTTCGAGGCGGGTGGTTAGGTCGGGGCCGGTCAGGACGTCGCGCACGCTTTTGGTGGTGTTATCGGCGAGAAGTTTGCGGGCGGCTTCCTGGACGGTGAGGGCATCGGAACCGCTGAGGAACAGGCCGGCGATCAGCAGGGCCCGGTCCTCGGGGTTCTGTTCAGTTTTCTTGAACACCCCGATAACGTCGGTGCTCCACTTCTGAAACGCGGCGATGGCGGCTTCGATGCCGACTGTGGTGCCGTCCGAGGCTGCCAGCCCTGCGGCCAGGCGTGCGGCGTGGGCCGGACTGGTGTCCTCGGTGAGGAGATGGGAAGCGGCCCCTGCCTCCTTTCCATCCGTTGCTTTGTTGAACAGTGCTTTGAGGCTGGGTTTGCGGTACACGTACTCCAGGTGTGCGCACGCTACTAGCTCTGCGTACGGCCGGAATTTCACCCGCTGCATGACCGTGTTCAGTGCCCCGGAGGAGTTTTCTGGCCAGCTTCGATCATCGGCCACCACAACCAGGCACGACCCCAGGGACTCCAGATTCCCGGCATGCTGCAGCAGAGCCTCGGCGGCCTTCCCGGGAGCCGTCCACCGGGACATCTCGGAGGCGACATCCAAGAGGTAGGCGGTCCCGGAATCCTTTGGAAGCAGTGCGATGTCCGGCGTGGCGATGTCCTCCCAGTCCGGACGGATCTCCTTCAGCGCGAGCGGCTGACCTTCGTGGGGACGTGCCAGGGAGATTTGGCGCAGTGCGCGAATCGCGGCCGTACGTTTTCCCGTGCCGGGCGGGCCAGCGACTACGGCGAGGGCAGAATGCCCGGAGAGCACCAGGTTGGCGGCGTCACGGGCCACGGTGATCTGGTCACCGTTCGAACTCTGGCTCACCCATGCCTCACGGACAACCTTCAGCTCGGCTTCGGAAACCGCCAGAACCGTCAGGGGCTGCTTCTCGTGCAGGGTGACGGGGCCGGCAGCGACGATGATGCGGGAGTTCACCGCCCCCGTCACCGTCTGGCGTAATCCCTCTTCCTTCCCCACCGAATCACCCAGGGGTCGAGCTTCCAGCGGCGGCTCCGGGGGCTTGTCAGGCAGGGCCGGCATGTGGACCAGGTCGTTCTTGACCTCGGCCGCGGGGGGCGGCTGATCCGCGTTTGCGCCGAACCCGTAGGTCACTGGGTCGGCTCCCCGCGGAAGGAGACACTGCCCGTGATGGAACCCCCGGACATGAGAACCTGACTGCCCGTGTTGCCCTTCGCGGTCATGACCGGTCCTGTACCGCTGGCCGGCTCTGACTCCTGCTTCTCGTCGACGAGTGCGAAGAGCTCCGCGGCGGCGGACGGGTGGCGCTGCAGGAACCCCGCGAGCTGGATGGAGAGCATCCCGCGCACCTGCTCTTCCACCGCGGCCCGCTCCTCTTCGGAGCTCTGCACGACACTCTGGTGGCGGAGGTCGAGGTCATGGATCTCCTCTGCGGCACGTGCCTCACTCCCGTGCCGGAAGATGCCGACCATCCCTTCCCGTACAGCTTCCCAGGAGCTCCTCACCATTTCCGCCACGAGCATGGTCGCGCCACTGGTGGCTAGTTCCGGCACATTGAACTCGTCGATCATGATTCCCCTACTCGCCTTTGGAACTTTGAGAGATAAGAGTGGGATTGACTTCCTGGCTTGGCAATCGAAAACTTATTCTCGTCCGGAAATCGCTTTCAGTAGCGAAGAGGGAACGAGCCATTCTCCGAGGCGGGGGTCGGAGTAATGGATCATGGGATGGCCAGGTCACCGGCGTCGGTGATCTCCTGGGCTCGAATCGAATCAGCCATCCTGTCGGGTGTGATGTGATGGCTGAAAGGTGAGGGAGTTGCCCACCTTTGGCCAATGGTTGGCTCATACCACTCCGCTGTGAATATGGGGACTGGTTTCTCATTTTCCGCGTGTCGCAGAAGAATTCATCTTGGAGTGCCCTTGTGGGCGGGGAATGAACCTCTTCCAACCACCCGTCAGGTTGGAAGAGGTTCCTTGTAGAGATCATGGGAGGGAGCGCCGGTGGCCGAGCTGATGTTGTTCCGGCGGGACGCGGACGGGGAGTGCCCAGGTCCCCCGCGACCCGCGCGTTCGGCAGGCCCTCCGCACACGCCAGCACGACCCTTGACCGCAGCACCAGTGCCTGCGACGCCGTCTGCTTGCGCAACCAACCCCGCAGCACCAGCACCCGGCGTTCGTGATCGGACAGCTCCAGCGGCAACGGCTTCGGAGCCATGCATTGCCCAACCCTGCAACCGCAAGCGAACTACCGACTCAGGACACTAGACAGTTCTGTAACCGGAATGATTGCTACCTCAAGAAATGCTCAGTTCCGTTAGTGATTAACGGACAAATGATCTACTTTGCTTCCTCGATTGGCATGCGCCTGCTAATCTCGGCACGCTTAGATGAGTCAGGTCTACCGGTGTATCCGTACAGAAATTGCCCCATGTGGCACGGCATCGGTTAGTTCTATCTGTCAGACACCACTCAGCACGATCAGCCTCAAGAGGTTGAGGGGCACCCTCCCTGGTCGTTGGGCGCCCCTCACACCCCACAATCGACCCTGTCTGGAGACGTAGTGAGGCGTACTAAGAAGATAGCGCGCTGGAGACGCGTGGTAAACGGAGCGTTCAGTTCAAGTGCGTTGCCGCTGGCTACGGCTGGTGCGATTCTGCTGGGCGCGGGAGCGGCTCAGGCCGAGCCACTGGAGCAGGCGCCGGCAGCACCCAAAACAAAGGTGCAGGCCCCGCGCATAGGCGCAGACAGCGAAGAGGTCGCACCGGAACCTGTATCGCTCGATGTCGAGGGGACCGTTGCCCTGACGGGGCGCGTGAGCGATGACGTTCGGCTTCAGGGCGCGCGCATCGACGTATGGGCGCGGCCGAATGAAGACATCCAGAAGAAGCTCGAACCAGGTGACACGGTGCCTCGCTTCCATTTGCCGCGGTCAGCAGTGACGGCAGAAGGTGACGAGTTCGCGATCGTCCTTGACCGGAAAAGCCTGGAGAAGCAGTTCATCTGGGAAGGTGATATCGCTCAGCTAGAGATCGAGATTGTCGATCCGAAGACTGGGAAAATGTCCTTCACCACCGCCTCGGTTCGATCCGTTGGTGACGACCTGAGTGGGCGGAAATGGGTGGACCCTCTGGAGCACCCAGCGTCGGGAGCTCGGCCAAGAATCTCGGCGGTGGAACCGGTCCTTCTTGATGTCACCATGAAGCAAGCGCCCGGCACGCTTGACGCTGACATTGACCGCTGCGGAACTCAAAAGGTGGAGAAGGAGTATGACGCCTGGGCGGACATAGGTGAGACCTTCCCTGTTGACGACGGGGGAGGCGGCATGAAGTTCACCGAGGGGTCGACGGCGAAGTTCACTGTCGCCGTAAACCTTGAATTTCCGACTGGAAGCTGGTCGGACGAGAGCAGCTCGAGCATGACGTCAGGGAAGACGTACGAGTGGCCGGCGTGGGGAGCGGCCGCCGGTGACGACGTCGGTAAACCGCGCAAGTATCAGGTGGAGGTGAGGTACCAGCTCATCAAGTGCAGCGTGCCCCCGTACAACATGAAGTCCTGGCACGTCCTGTATCCGAGCGCGTACACGGGTCCGGCGAGGCACCAGGTTGTGGATCGACCGAATTGGATCGGCAGCGACTTCTCGAAATGCGGACCAGTGACGGCATCGCTATGGAGCAGATCCGATGGCGAGGGAGGTTCGCAGGGAAACAGCTGGAAAGCTTCCAAGGGAATCACGGAGCTAGGTGGCTGGTCGGGTGGCTTTGACTTGAAGGTCGAGCGGGAATGGTCCAAAGACTCCACGATCACCTACAAAATGGGTGGAGCGGGCGGCGCTAACTGGCTTTGCGGATCGGATGAAAAGCCGGGTCTCGCCAGTAAGGTCGGCCAGTTCTCAAAGATTCTGATAAAGGACTGCTCCAACTCGAAAATTCCGGTTGCAACCGCAGTGCAGAGAAAGGCGGCTCCGGAGGCAACGTTCAACAACTATGCCAAGAACACTTCCAACGGGTGGACGGGAGGCGACTCAACCTACTCGGTCCGTTTGCCGGACGGGAGGATCCTCTGGTTGTACTCGGACACCTTCCTCGGACCCCTCAACTCGAACGGAACTCGGCCCACTAGCGCCCCACTGGTAAATAACACGTTCGTGATCCAGGACGGGAGCTCGCTTTCGACAGTGCAGGGAGGGACATCTAGTTCCCCGGCTGCGATCATGCCTCCGCCCGCGACATCCACTGCGGATCATCCGCGGTGGTACTGGCTTGGCGATGGAATGATAGGAAAGGTCGATAACGAGAATCACCTTCAAGTCATATACCACCAGTGGGAGAAGTTCGGTCCTGGTGGTTGGGACTTCGGGATGGAGAAGGTAGTTGTCGCAACCTTCGCGCTGAACAACCTGAAGAGCCCGAAATCAGTGACAGAGATACCGGTTTCGTCGAGCCGTGGCAGCCGTATCCAATGGGGTGCAGCAATCCTGCCCGCATCGATGAGTGGTGACGGGTATACATACATCTATGGTATCGACGATGCGCCAACCAATAAGGCGCTCAGGATCGCTCGCGTGAAGGGTAGCGACCTGTCCCAAGTCGACAAATGGGTGTTCTATAACGCGGATCTAATGGCATGGATGCCGGACTGGGAAGACGGCACCCACTCCACAGTCGGAATCGCGAATGAATTCAGTGTGACAAAATGGGACGAAGGGAATTCGTTCGTCCTGATCAGTCAGGACAGCATCGATGCCTTCAGTGGCAAGATCCGTATCTGGTCCAACTGCCAGCCATGGGCTTTCGGCCGCCTCCTGGACCATGATGTCCTCACCGATATGCCCGAGGTTGGCCTGTTTGGCAGCTATGGCGACAAGAACATCTTCGCCTACAATGCACATGCTCACCCGACTCTGGCTTCTGGTGGTCGATGGACTCTGTCCTACAACGTCAACAGCTTCGACTCGACGGTAGGGGCCCAAGGGGCGCATTACAAAGATCCAAGTATCTACAGGCCAAGGTTTGTTTCGTTCAAGCTGGTTCCGTTCGAAGTGAATCGCTCACAACTCAAGCTCGAAGTCGGAAAGAGTAGCGCCGAAGAATCGCGTGAGCGAGGCGTCGGCGAACCGCCGTGCACCACCTGCCGAGGTCTACCCCGGTAACGAGTGAGGAGCAGTTCGATGTTCTTTGAGATGGTCCGCCAATGCGTTTCAAAATCACGTTGGCGGGCCATCCGCCTGGTCTCCCGTAGAGCATTGCTCGCGGGCGCGGGTGTACTCGTGCTCTTCTCGACAGCCGCGGATATGCCTCGGTCCACCACCGAGATTCTGAACGCCCGGAACGCTGGTGGTTACGTCGTGATGAGCGAACCCGGCGTCCATCCGTGGGTCGGCACCTTCGGCGCCCACCTGCTATGCGTGGAGGGTAAGCATACGGTCACCATCAATCGAGTGCGGTACGAAACTCCAGTTCGTCCACTGGATGTCGACCTGATGCTGCGTGAGGTAGATACTGATGCAAGCGTCCTCGTGTCGGCTCAGGGAAATCCGCCAGAACTTGTAGACCAGGAGAGCGGCGCTCGCCACGAGATAGCCGGTAAGTTTGAATCGCTACGCGCAGGCCACGCTATCGAGCGCCCTTGCGCAAATGGGTACGATCGTGGCTTCACCGAACTCCTCTTCATTGTCAAGGTCGACCCGCGAGGCGGGGTAATTGACCACGTGCGGATCGACTACGCGATCGACGGGCATCCCGGCGACCGCACGGTTGAACTGGATTGGAAGATCATTCTGTGCGGCGACGCCGTAAGAGACGCGGATGCCGTTCCCTATTGCGACGAGACACGGCCAACACCGACATGATCTGCGAAGACGCTCGTCGGCCACCGTCAGCAACGCCGCCTGCGTAGCACCCGTCCATGCTATGGAGTAGGGGATTTCCGAGGCCATGATCCGGCAGGTTTCCGCTCGGGCCCGCGCGTCGGTGTGGCGGACGGAGAATGCTGACGCGCACCCACCCAGGACTGAGCCTCTTCCAAGCTGGCGGCGTTGACCGCGAGGTGGACAGTTCTGCACACCTGGTAGACGGCTTCTCGACCAAGATCGCCCGTGTCCGCCAGGAGCTTCGCGTGCTTGTCTATCCGTCCTCGATCGACTTGTCCACCCGCACCCTGCGGTTCCCGGCCGGACAGCTGACGGCCAGGCGTCGAGACATCGGGACGCGGTGGCGACGGCTTCCCGTGGCGCGTCAGGCCCTGCTCGCCCTGGCCCACCTGCGGTGCGGCGACACCTACGCCCAGCTCGCGGCCGGGATCGCCTCCGTCTACCGCTACATACGTGAAGCCATCGCGGTCTTGGCCGCCCCAGTCCCGACCCTGGCCGAGGCGATGAAGACCATCCGGACGAAGGCGTTCGTCATCCTCGACGGCACCCTGCTGCCCATCGACCGCATCGCCGCCGACACCCCGTACTACTCCGGGAAACACAAGCGTCACGGCATGAACGTCCAGGCCCTCACCGATCTGTTCGGCCGTCTGCTGTGGACCTCACCGGCTCTGCCCGCCTCGCCCCACGACCTGGCCGCCGCCCGGCACCACGAGATCATCGACGCGCTCGCCGCAGCGGGCCTCACGTGCTGGGCGGATAAGGCATACCAAGGAGCCGGCAGGCCCGTCCGGGTTCCGTTTCGAGGCCGCCACATCAAGCAGTGGAAGCGACGCCAACACCACCCACGCCAAGATCCGTTGTCTTGGCGAGCAGGCCATGGCCACCCTCAAGGGCTGGCGCCTCCTACGGAAACTCCGCTGCAGCACTAACCGCATCACCAACATCGTGAAGGCCGTCCTCGTCTTTCACCACGCGTCAGCATGAGGCTGGAAGAGGCTCAATCGTCGGACCTCCTGCAGCTGCCGTCCGTTGAATCGGCCGCACCGGGCATGCTGGCCCCCAAAGCCCTGGCGCGCAGCACCGTCGCCGCAGACCTGCGGCCTCCAAGCTCAGCGTGGCTTGGTTCAGACCTGTCAAGGACAGCAGGGCAGGTGCCACTTCCTTGACCACGAGGGGGCCCGGGCCGGCCATCGGAGGGCCGCATCCGGCGAGGTCGAGATCTCAGCCCTTGGGATACGCATGCTTCAGCCAACCGTTGTTGGGCGTGACCGGAGGTCACGCTCTACCTGCGGTCTGGAGCAGCTCCCGGGCGACCTGCGGGGCAGCTCGGGAGCTGCAAGGCGCTTAAGAACTGCAAGGTTCGCTCTCCGCATGTGGAGTCTGGAGCAGCTGCACTAAATCAGCAGCGGCCATCGCTCTGGGGAGTCTTGTGCGCCGACCTTAGGTGCGGGGCGCCTGCACAGCGAGACGGGCTCTGGGCGTTTTGAGATCGGGAGAAGACGTTCTGGGACGTCGACGGCCGCACCCGCGACCTGCTGTTCTGGGGTTTTAGACAGATCCCACGAAGGCGGGACCGGACGTGCTGATGTCCGGCCATGGACAGCCTAGCGGATGCGTACCGGTGCCGAGCCGATGTAGTGCTGCGCTGCGGTTGGCACGCGGCTGGTCCCGGTTCGACCTGCGGTTTCTCTCCGTGGGTAGGGAGGGCGGCGGACGGGTGGCTCCTGCACGCCTTCGCGTGGCCTTGGCGCTCCCGTCCGGCCCGCATAGCGTCACCCCTACCGAGCCAGCGCGAGAAAGGCCGCCGCCCGTGCCCCACACCGCCCCGCCCCCGAATGGGCACCCGGAACCCGAAGGTGCCGGGCGCGACCACGCCCTCCTCACCGCCCCCGGCGCCCCCTTCGCCGTGGTCCGGGGCGAGCGGGGGGCGCTGGAGTACGCCGACGGGCCGCGCACACTCCGGGAGTTCGTCGAGACCACCTGGGCCTACGGGGACTCCGTCTTCATGGTCGCCGGTGAACGCCGGTGGTCCTACGGGGAGTTCTTCGCCGCCGCCTCCGCCCTGGCCGTCCGGCTGAGCGAGGGGTACGGGCTGCGCCCCGGCTGCCGGGCCGTCGTGGCGATGGAGAACCTGCCCGAGTGGCAGATCGCCTTCTGGGCCTCCCAGTTGGCCGGGCTGGTCGCCGTACCGCTCGACGCCCGATGGGCCGATGACGAACTCCGTCCCGTTCTCGACGACTGCGAGCCCGACGTGCTGCTCGTCGACGGGGAGCGGTTGGAGCGGGTCGCGGGGTGGGCTCGACAGGCCGGGGTGCGCGTCGTCCTCTTCCGTGGGGAGGGCCGACTTCGGGACGGTGTGAGCGTCGAGCGGTACGAAGACCTGCCCGCCCCCGATCCGCTGGCCGCGCCGCCCGACGTGGAGCCCCGGCCCGAGGATGACGCCCTGATCCTCTACACCTCCGGCACCACCGGCCGGCCCAGGGGTGCGGTGACCACCCACCTCGGCCAGGCCGGGGCCGCGCTCGACGCCCGGTTCCGGGCCGCCGCCTCCGCGCTGGCGAGGGGAGCCATTCCGGGGATGGGGGCGGCACCGGTCATTCCGGTGGCGCTCCCGTTCTCCCACCCCGCCGCGTTCGCCGACCTCTACGGCGCCATGGCGGCGGGCGGCACCCTGGTCCTGACGGACGCGGAAGGCGCGGAGGGCCAGGAAGGCAAGGCAGGCGGGGGAGGTGGGGGAGGTGCGGGAGATGGGGGAGGCGGAGAAGGCGGGGAGGACATCGGGCACTCCCGAGGCGCCGCGTACGTCGTGGATCCCACCCCCGTGACCGAGCTCAGGGTCGCCGGTCCCTCCGGCGGCCCGGTCCCCGAGGGGGAGCCGGGGGAGCTGTGGCTGCGCGGGCAGTCGCTCCCCCGCGGCTACTGGCGTGACGCGGCCGCGACGGCCGAGGTGTTCGGCGGCGGCTGGTTCCGTACGGGCGACCTCGCCGTCCGCCGCGAAGGACGGGTCACGGTCGTCGGCCGGGTCGAGGCGGTGGACCAGGGCCGGAGTGTGTGAGCGGGCGGGCCCCCCCCAGGGAGGCGACGGCACAGGCCGGTCCGGGCCGGCGAGCCGGCCGAGCCGGTCGGTCCGGGGCGGCGTGCCGGGGCGGCGAGCCGGGGCGGCGATCGGGGCGGCGAGCCGGGGCGGCGAGCCGGGGCATGTCAAGGGCGGGTGATCTGGACCCGGTAGTTCCCCTTCCCGTCCTCCTCCAGCACGGATATCCGTACGCCGTTGGCCCGGTCCGTGAACGTCTGGCCGGGCCGGAACGGCGCGTCCGACAGTTCCGCGTGGACGTTGGGGCGGCGGGTGCAGCCGCCGCTGTCCTGCGTGGCGTCGGCCACCGAGACCGGGCCCTGGCCGGTGTCCACGTCGGAGCTGACCTTGTAGATCAGCACCCCGGGGCGGCAGACCGCCTCGTCGTTGCCCGCCGCCGTACGGACCTCCACGGCGTAGCCGGACTCCGCGCTCAGCGGGACGAAGGCCAGCTTGGTGCCGCCCGAGGTGGCCAGCGGGCCGAGGCTGTGCTCGCTGACGCCGGGCCGGGAGGCGCAGGTGATCTGCTCGTTGTCGAGCCAGCCGAGCTTCCACTTGTGCCAGCCCAGGAAGTCGTTGTTGGCGCCCCAGTCCTCGGACATGATGTCCCAATGCCCCACCGAGCCGCCGCCCTCCATCGTGTAGAGGTCGGGCAGGCCGAAGACATGGCCGTTCTCGTGCGGCAGGACGCGGTAGCCCGTCTGCGCGTACGACCCTGAGCCGTCGTCCTGGCGGCTGTAGACGAAGGACGTGTTGGACAGCGGTACGCCGTCCGCGGACGGGGCCTCGTCGTTGCCGGAGAAGGTCACCGAGAGCACGGTGTCCAGCGCGGAGGGGCCCGCGTTCGGGGTGACCAGCACATTGACCAGGTCGTAGGCCGAGAAGTCCACCCGCGGGTCAGCGGCCGCGACGATGTCCTCGACCAGCTGCCGGTAGCCCGGCTCGAACGGTGAACCGCGCTCCATCCCGTACTCCGCGAACGGCATCGGCATCCGCAGCCACTCCTTGACGGGGGCCTCCGGGCGGTAGTCGAGGCGGCCGTAGGAGCTGGTCGTGAACCAGTCGGAGGTCTGCGGGAAGAACTCCGCGAACCGGTCCGCCGCCGGTTCCGTGCCCTCCGCGTCCGGGAAGTCGATCATCAGGTTGAGTGCCTTGATCTCACCGGTGGAGCGGGAGTAACCGGGCGGGGTCGGCATGCCCTCGGACATCTGGACGCCCATGGCCGCCGCGATCCGGCAGGGGGCGAGCGCGGAATCCGGGGCGGTGGCCGCCGGGCCGGCCGTGGCCTTTCCGGCCCCCGGGAGCGTGGTGCTCGCCGACACCATGGCCGCTATGACCAGGGCGGTCGCTCCGGCCAGGGCGAGGGGGCGGCGGTGACTGCGTATCCGGTGGCGGGGCTGGTGCATAGGGGCGCCTTCGGGGTCCGCGGCAGCCGGCCGACCCTGACTGCGCTCTGGCGATCAGCCTGTGCCGGGTGATCCGGGGGCGCTCGCTGGGTGCGCCGATCGGAGGGTTCTCACGGGTGAGAAGTGTGACGCAGGTCACGGAGAGGAGTGGAAATAAGCGGGGAGCTCCTCCCCGTTTGCATCCGTGTCCCCTCGAAACGGGGAGTCGGTCCCCGGTTACGAGCGGGGGTCGTCCGACTACACACCGCTCGCGTCATTCGATCAGGGAGAGGGAGGGTCCGCAGCCGTGGAGACCGTCGCCGACACCACCGCACCGGCAGACAGGCGCCGTACGCCCCGACCGCGGGCCGACGCGCTGCGCAACCGCGAGCGGATCGTCACGGCCGCACGGGAGCTGTTCGTCGAGTTCGGGCCGGACGTGCCGCTCGACGACGTCGCCCGGCGGGCGGGCGTCGGCAACGCCACGCTCTACCGGAACTTCCCCGACCGCGCGGCCCTGACCCATGAGGTCGTCCTCGCGGTCACCTCCCGCACCACCCTGAGGGCCGAAGAGGCCGTCGCCGCGGAGTCCGACCCGTTCGCCGCGCTCAGCCGCTTCGTGCACGCGGCCGCCGACGAGCGGATCGGCGCCCTGTGCCCGATGCTCTCCGGAGTCTTCGACAAGGACCACCCCGAACTGCTCGCCGAGCGCGGACGCCTCGAAGAGGCCGTCCAGGGGCTCGTGTCGCGCGCCATGTCCGCGGGGCGGCTGCGTACCGACATCGCCGTCGGTGACATCCTCGTCGCCCTCTCCCAGCTCACCCGGCCGCTGCCCGGCATCGCCTGCCTGGACATCGACCGCTTCGCCCACCGCCATCTCCAGCTGTTCCTGGACGGGCTGGAGGCCCCGGCCCGCTCCGTACTGCCCGGGTCGGCGGCAACCCTGGAGAACCTGAGGCGCCGCGACTGACGCCCGCCCGACTGACGCCCGCCCGACTGACGCCCGCCTGACTGACACCCGCCCCGACCTCGTCGACACGACGCTTCGACTCGACGCCCTTTCACGTTCACGCATTCACCTGTTCCCAGCACGCGTACGCCGGCACGTACGGCGACTCTTCCTCGCCACGTCCTCGGCGCCCTCTCATGTCCCTAGGTGGCTACTCCCATGGCAAGAACTGCTGACGCCCCGCTGTCGAAGACGGCCGGCACCGGGCTTCCCGATCCCAGTCGCTGGAAAGCGCTGGCCTTCATAGCGCTCGCCCAGCTGATGGTGGTCCTCGACGCGACCATCGTGAACATCGCCCTGCCCTCCGCCCAGACCGACCTCGGCATCTCCGAGGGCAACAAGCAGTGGGTCATCACCGCTTACGCCCTCGCCTTCGGTGGACTGCTCCTCTTCGGCGGGCGGATCGCCGACCTCTGGGGTCGCAAGCGCACCTTCGTCGTCGGGCTGATCGGCTTCGCCCTGGCCTCCGCGCTCGGCGGAGCCGCCCAGAACGAGGCGATGATGTTCGGCTCCCGGGCCCTGCAGGGTGTCTTCGGCGCCCTGCTCGCGCCGGCGGCCCTCTCACTGCTCGCCGTGATGTTCACCGACGCCAAGGAGCGCGCGAAGGCCTTCGGTATCTACGGGGCCATCGCCGGTGGCGGTGGCGCGGTCGGACTGATCCTCGGCGGCTTCCTCACCGAGTACCTGAACTGGCGCTGGACGTTCTTCGTCAACATCCCGTTCGCCGTGGTCGCCGCGGCGGGCGCGTACTTCGTCATCCGCGAGCCGTCCGGTTCCCGCAACCGCTCGCCGCTCGACATCCCGGGTGTCGTGCTCTCCACGCTCGGCCTGGTCGCCCTGGTCTACGGCTTCACCCGCGCCGAGTCGGCCGGCTGGTCGGACGGGGTGACGATCACCATGTTCATCGCCGCCGCCGTACTGCTGCCGGCCTTCGTCGTGACCGAGTCGCGTGTGAAGTCGCCGCTGCTGCCGCTGCGCGTGCTCACCGAGCGCAACCGGGGCGGGGTCTACCTCTCGCTGGGGCTCGCCATCATCGCGATGTTCGGGCTGTTCCTCTTCCTGACCTACTACCTGCAGATCGTGAAGGGCTACTCCCCGGTCAGGACCGGCTTCGCCTTCCTTCCGATGATCGCGGGCATGATCACCGGATCCACCCAGATCGGCACCCGGCTGATGACCCGCGTCCCGCCGCGGCTGCTGATGGGACCCGGCTTCCTGGTCGCCGCGATCGGCATGCTGCTGCTCACCCAGCTGGACCTGGACACCAGCTACGCGGCCGTCATCCTGCCCGGCATGCTGCTGCTCGGCCTCGGTATGGGTACGGCGTTCATGCCGGCCATGTCCCTGGCCACGCACGGCATCGAGCCGCGTGACGCGGGAGTGGCCTCCGCGATGGTCAACACCTCGCAGCAGGTCGGCGGCGCCATCGGTACCGCCCTGCTGAACACCATCGCGGCCGGTGCCACCACCGCGTACATCACCGACAACGCGGCCCGCGCCACGGACCCGAAGCTCCTTCAGCTCCAGGCCATGGTCAGCGGCTTCGCCAGCGCGATCTGGTGGGCGGTCGGCATCCTCGTCCTGGCCTCGGCCATCGCGGTCGTACTGATCAACACCGGTCGCCCGGGAACGGGCACCGGCGCGAGCGGCGGTGCGTCCGACGGGGCGGCCGAGGGTGCCGAGGACGAGTTCCTGATCCCGGTCGTCGCCCACTGACGCCGCCCCCGCCCGGACAGGCCCTGGCCTCTCCCCTCGGATCTGCCCTGACTTCGCCGCTCAGCGGAGCCAGGGCAGATCCGCGTCCGTACCCTCCGGTTCGAGGCCGCCGGCGATCACCCGCATGATGTCGCCGAGGCTGCGCACCTGCTCCGGGGTGAGCCGGTCGAACATCGCCTGCCGTACGGCGTCGACATGGCCCGGCGCCGAACGGCTGAGCATCGCGTACCCCTCGTCGGTGAGCACCGCGTTCTGGCCGCGCTTGTCGGAGGGGCACTCCTCCCGCCGCACCCAGCCGTTCTTCTCCAGCCGCGCTATGGCGTGCGAGAGCCGGGAGCGGGTGATCTTCACGTCCCGGGCGAGTTCGGTCATCCGCATCCGGCGCCGGGGCGCCTGGGAGAGCTGGACGAGCAGCCCGTAGTAGGTGTGCGGCATGCCCGCGTCCCGCTGCAACTGGCGGTCGAGATGGTCCTCCAGCAGCGTGGTGGCATGCAGATAGGCGCGCCAGACGCGCTGCTCCTCGTCGGTGAGCCAGCGTGTCGCGCCGGTGGATGCCGTGGTCATGTACTCCACTGTACGCCTTTTCTTGAATGTTGAACTAGATAGGGTTAAGATCTCCGGAGGTTGGAACTTGAAGGTTCAAGAACCTCGTCGGTGTCCAGTAAACGGAGAGTGCCATGACTGTCACCGCGGAGCGCATGCCCGCCCTCTACCTCTCGCACGGCGCCCCTCCGCTCGCCGACGACCCCGTCTGGCCCGGCCAGCTCGCCGCCTGGTCCGCCGCGCTGCCCCGCCCCCGCGCGATCCTCATGGTCTCCGCCCACTGGGAGGAGGCCCCTCTCGCGCTCGGTGCCGTCGATCCGGTCCCGTTGGTGTACGACTTCTGGGGCTTTCCCGAGCACTACTACCGGGTGCGGTACGGAGCCCCCGGCGCCCCGCGACTCGCCGACAGCGTCCGCAAGCTGCTGCGCGGTTCCGGTACCCCGGTCCAGGACATCGCGGACCGGGGGCTCGACCACGGGGCCTATGTACCGCTGGTGGAGATGTTCCCGGACGCCGACATCCCCGTACTCCAGATCTCCATGCCGACGCTCGACCCGCAGAAGCTGATGGCCGTCGGGCGCAGGCTCGCCCCGCTGCGGGACGAGGGCGTGCTGATCGTCGGCAGCGGCTTCTTCACCCACAACCTGGCCGCCCTGCGGCACCCGGGCGGCGGAGTCCCCGGCTGGTCGGCGGAGTTCGACGACTGGGGCGACCGCGCGCTGCGGGCCCAGGACATCGACGCCCTGCTCGACTTCGAGCACACGTCCCCCGCCGGGAAGCTGGCCCACCCGCGCACCGAGCACTTCGCCCCGCTGTTCGTGACGCTGGGCGCCGCCGAGGAGGAGCTGGACCAGGGGCAGAGCGTCATCGACGGCTTCTGGATGGGGCTGGCCAAGCGGTCGGTGCAGTTCGGCTGAGGGTACGGCGCCGGGCCGGCGGGCCGGACCGGCGCAGGTGTTCGGCGGGTGCGGGCGAGGGCGTCTCACCAGGCCGGTGTGTTCAGCTCGATCGCGCGTCCGGCGGCGACGAGGGCAGCCGCGTCACCTACGTCCAGTGCCGTGTCGGTGAACTTGATCGTGTGGTCGTCACCGTGCGCCGCCGCCCGCACGAACATCTCCTCCGCGTCCTGCGGGGCCGTGAGGTGTGCCGCGACCGGCAGCGCTTCGCGGGGCCCGTAGGCGGAGGTCACCGCGGCGCTCGCAGCCCAGGCCGCGTGCAGACTCGGCACCCACAGGGCGTGGGGCAGCGCGGGCAGGGTGCGCAGGACCGCGTTGGGCGCGGTCGCCGAGTGGACCAGCATGATCGGTGAGGCGTGGCCATGGGTCGCGTACCGGTGGGTGGCGGCCCGTACGAGCTCCTCGATCGCGGCGCGGGCCGCCTCCGGCCCGGCGGGGGCCTGCCCGGGCCAGTCGGGGAACCCGGTGAGCCGGTCGAGCCGGCTCAGCATGTCGCCGTCCTGGTCGGCGATGAGCGGCACCCGCTCCAGGGCTGCCGCCGCATCGAGGGGCGGGGCGAGGCGTTCCACGGCGGGCAGCGGCTGGTGCCGGGCGGCCCAGTAGCCGAGGGCGTGGGCGAGCTCCCGTACGCGCGGGGCGGTCTCCTCGCCGTCCAGGAGGGTGCGTACGGAGTGGCCGACCCGGATCACCCCGTGCGTGGCGCCACCCGCGATGCCGGGCAGGAGCCGGGGCCACCACTCGGCGAGGACGGTACGCCAGGGGTGGTCGGCGGTCTCCCGCTCGAAGAACAGCGTCCAGTCGGCGACGCGGTCGATGTCGCCGAGGGCCTCGTGCCAGTTCCGGCCGGTCACCGCTGCGACGGAGGCGGGCATGTCCTCCAGCCGGGGGCGGTAGTTGTCGAGCCAGCGGTGCGCGGTCGGCGCCAGCCCGCGCCGCACGAGGGCCTCGACCGCCATCGGCGCGTGATTGCTGAGCCAGCCGTCCCGCTCCGGGCCTGACAGGTGGATGCGCTCCAGAGCCTCGTCGAGGGTGCCGGATGTGTCCGTGTGGTCGCGCGCAGTATCCGTCATGGATCTCACGGTAGGGACGACGGCGGTCCTGCGGATCGGGCTGAGGTCCCGGTCCGCGGGAGCGGGGACCTCCTCCTGTGGACCTAGGGCCTGGCGGGGAGGCGGCGGGCCTGGGCCGTGCCCGCTTACGGCGGCCGGTACCGGCGTCCGGTACTCCACCGCGACATTGCGGACATCGTGAGCAACCCCGAGGCGGTACGGGTCGTCTTCCGGGGTAGACGCGAGATCGGAACGATCTGTGTCATGGGAAACGTTCACCTGTGGGCGGCGTGGCCCATAGGTGTGGCCCTCTGTGAGCGCCGTCTCACCGGAACGGTGTCGACGGCGCCCTATCGGGGCTGCCGACGTCCCCTCGGCACCGGGCCTGACCTGCGCTTCCGAGGGTGTCCTAGCCAGGTTTTCCTCGGTCGGCGCCGGACAGGGTACTGCATGATCGAGAAAATGAATGGGCGGCATGGGAATTCTGTCCGGATTCCAGTCGTTGTTTCCATCGGATGCAGGGCACCCGAAGGGTGTCGCGACCTACTCAGCAAGGGAGCACGCATGGCAACCCGTGCCGTCGCCCGTCGTTCGACCACCACCTCCGGTGGGAACGACCGGGCAAGCAGTGTTCGCGCCGTGGGCGGGGAGATCGCCGATCGCGACCTGGTCGGCATGTACCTGGACGAGATCGCTCGCACACCGCTGCTCGACGCCGCCAAGGAAGTCGACCTCTCCCAGTCCATCGAGGCGGGCGTCTACGCCCAGCAGATCCTCGACGGCGAGGTGGAGAGCGAAGCCCGCGGTGCGACGCGTGAGGAGCTGGAGGCGCTGGTCGCCGAGGGCGAGCGCGCCAAGGACATATTCATCCGTTCCAACCTCCGCCTCGTCGTCGCCGTGGCCCGCCGCTACCCGCGCGCGGGGCTGCCCCTGCTCGACCTGATCCAGGAGGGCAATGCGGGCCTGGTGCGCGCGGTCGAGAAGTTCGACTACGCGAAGGGCTTCAAGTTCTCCACGTACGCGACGTGGTGGATCCGCCAGGCCATCACCCGGTCCATAGCGGACCAGTCCCGCACGATCCGCCTCCCCGTCCACCTGGTGGAGGAGCTCGGCCGGATCCGCCGGGTCCAGCGCGAGTTCAACCGGGAGAACGGGCGCGATCCCGAGCACGCGGAGATCGCCGCCGAGCTCGACTCCAACGCCGAGCGCGTGAGCAACGTCCTGGACTGGGCCCGCGACCCGGTCAGCCTCAACATGTCGGTCGACGACAACGGGGACACCCAGTTCGGTGATCTGCTGGAGGACACCTCCGCCGTCTCACCCGAGCAGTCGGTGATGACGCTCCTGCGCAGCGAGGAGCTGGACGACCTGATCGGCAAGCTCGACAACAGGACCGCCTCCATCATCAAGATGAGGTACGGAATCGAGGACGGGCGCGAGCGGACGCTGACCGAAGTGGGCAAGCAGCACGGCCTGACGCGGGAGCGGATCCGGCAGATAGAGAAGCACGCACTGCTGGAATTGAAGCGAATGGCTCACGACACGGGCTTTGACGCTGCGGCGTGAGCCGATAACCCGTAATCTCCCCATCAAGCCGGTTCGCACCGGCTGACCGACCGGATCACACCGGTCACCGACCGGTTTCCCGCCGGTCCCCGGAACCGAGTCCCGGCGCCCACCCCCCCCGGCGCCGGGGCTCATCCATGTCCGGGCCGTCCATGTCCGTGCTGGTGCCGCCCGGGCCGCTGCCCGGCCTGCCCCGGCACCTGAGGCCGATCCGGCGTCGCCCGTGCCTGCCCCGGCTCCAGCCTCTGCGTCCCGGGCTCCAGCCTCTGCGTCCCGGGCTCCAGCCTCTGCGTCCCGGGCTCCAGCCTCTGCGTCCCGGGCTCCAGCCTCTGCGTCCCCGGCTCCAGCCTCTGCGCCTCCGGCTCCAGCATCTGTGGCGCGGGCCTCTGCGGCCCGGGTCCGGGGGAGGCCGCACGGGTCAGCCGGGCCCCCAGACTCTCCAGGTACGCCACCAGCTGCGGCGGCCCCTGCACGGTGAACTCGCAGTCCACCAGGGCCAGCCGCAGCGCCACCCAGTCCAGCGAGTGCGTGGATGAGGAGCGCAGCCGGCAGGCGCTCTCCCCGTCCGGCTCCGGCACCCCGAGCATCGGCGGCAGACGCTCCACCACGAACTCCGCGGGCGCCCCGAACCACACATCGAGCCGGAGCTCCGGCTGCATGCGCGCCATCGAACGGGTGAAGAAACGCGCCGCGCTCTCCGCCCCGCCGCCCTCCCCGTCCCCGCCGCCCGCCATGGGGAGCGGCCGGGGCGCGAAACGGACGCCGGTCGCGAAGGGCTCGGAGACCCGGTCCACCCGGAACGTCCGCCAGTCCTCCCGCAGCAGGTCGTACGCCACCAGGTACCAGCGCCGCCCCGTGCTGACCAGCCGGTACGGCTCGACCTGCCGCTTCGACCCCGTACCGTCACCGCTGCGGTACGAGAATCTCATCCGCTCCTGCCCGGTGGCCGCCGAAGCCAGTGTCGTCAGGGTCTGCGGATCGATGGTGGACCCGTCGCCCCGCGTCAGCGGCACCGTGGCGGTCTGCAGCGCCGAGACCCGGTGCCGCAAGCGTGACGGCAGTACCTGTTCCAGCTTCGCCAGCGCCCGTACGGAGGCCTCGTCGATGCCCTCGATGGCGTGCCCCGCCCCGGCCCGCAGCCCCACCGCGATGGCGACCGCCTCCTCGTCGTCCAGTACGAGCGGCGGCATGGCGGTCCCTGCGACCAGGCGGTAGCCGCCCAGCGAACCGCGTGAGGCCTCGACCGGGTAGCCCAGGTCGCGTAGCCGGTCGATGTCGCGGCGGACCGTGCGCGGGCTGACGTCGAGCCGTTCGGCCAGCTCCCCGCCCGGCCATTCGCGCGGGGTCTGGAGGAGCGACAGCAGTTTCAGCAGTCGTGCCGGGGTGTCGGTCATGAATCGAGGATGCGCCCTCATTAGGTCAGGATCAGACCTCATGGGGACATAGCTTCTTCTCATGTCTTCTTCCGCAGCGCTGCCGGATTCGGCACCGAACACCGCACCGAACACCGCGTCGAGCACCGCACCGCCCCAGCCCGCCCCTGCTGACCGGCGCCGCTGGTTCGCCCTCGCCATCGTGATGACCGCGGCCTTCATGGACCTGGTCGACGTCACGATCGTCAACATCGCCATACCGAGCATCACCCGGGACACCGGAGCCTCCGTCTCCGCGATCCAGTGGATCACCGCCGGGTACGCGCTCGCGTTCGCGGCCGGGCTGATCACGGGTGGCCGGCTCGGCGACATCTACGGGCGCAAGCGGCTGTTCCTCATCGGCATCGCCGGGTTCACCGTCGCATCGGCCCTCTGCGGCTTCGCGCCCAGTCCGGAGATGCTGGTCGCCGCTCGCATCCTCCAGGGAGCGACGGCGGCCCTGATGGTGCCCCAGGTGCTCTCGATCGTGCACGCCACCTTCCCGGCCCACGAGCGCGGCAAGGTCTTCGGCCTCTTCGGCGCGATCGTCGGCCTCGGCGCGGTCTCCGGCCCGCTGCTGGGTGCGCTGCTCACCGAGTGGAACCTCTTCGGCCTCGAATGGCGGCCGATCTTCCTGATCAACCTGCCCGTCGGTATCGCGGGACTCATCCTCGGCGCGAAGTTCATCACCGAGTCCAGGGCGCCCAAGGCCATGCGGCTCGACCTGGCGGGCGTCGCCCTGGTCACCCTCGCCATGCTGATGCTCATCTACCCCCTCACCCGCGGGCACGAGCTGGACTGGCCGCTCTGGGGCTACTTCTCGATGGTGGGCAGCCTCTTCGTCTTCGCACTCCTCGTCCTGCACCAGCGGCGGAAGGCCGTCGTCGACGGCTCCCCTCTGATCGAGCTCTCACTGTTCCGGGTCAAGAGCTTCGCCGCGGGCATCGCCGTGCAGCTCACCTTCGGCGTCGCCCTCGGCATCTTCTTCCTGGTCTGGACCCTGTACATGCAGATGGGCCTCGGCTGGAGCGCCCTGCGGGCCGGTACGACGGGCATTCCTTTCTCCGTCGCCGTATCGGTGGCCGCCGGGATCTCCGTGCAGAAGCTGGTGCCCCGCTTCGGACGCAAGGTCCTCCAGGCGGGCGCGCTCCTGATGGCCGCCGGGCTGCTGACCTACCTCTGGGAGGCCGAGCACTACGGCATGGCCATCACCTCCTGGCAGATGGCGGTGCCACTGACCATCATGGGCGCGGGGATGGGCCTGATCGTGGCGCCGCTGACCGACGCGATCCTCTCCGAGGTCCCCAAGGAGCACGCGGGCTCGGCGTCCGGGCTGATCAACACCGTGCAGCAGATGGGTACCGCGCTCGGCCTCGGCCTGGTGTCGGTGGTCTTCTTCGGCGCGATCGGCGACCGGCTGGCCCCGCGGGAGGTCGGCCCGGCCTTCGTGGACGCGTTCCAGCAGTCGCTGTGGTGGGTGGCCGGCGTGCTCGCCGTGATCTTCCTGCTGATGTTCGCCCTGCCGGCCCGGCCGCGGGTGCACGTGGAGGGTGAGACGGCGGACGAGGGGTCGCTCACCGAGGAGCGGGCGCTGAAGGGCTGAGCGGGCGAGCCGCCCGGGGTCAGCAGATCCTGGTGCGGCTCTCCATCGCCGCGCGGGCGGTGTGCTCGTCCTCGTACACCTCGCACATGTGGCGGCCGTCGGGGGTCGCCGTGTGCTCGACCTCCCACAGGCTCGTCTCGCTGCCGTCCAGCAGCAGGAACGCGTGCTCGTAGAGCGTGAACCCGGCCTGCCGGCCGTTCACCTGGCACTGGCGCCCGAAGATCTGGGTGATGTGGTGGGCGAAGGCGGACCGCAGCAGCCGTGCCTTCTCCTCGTCCGGCCGGTCACCGTTCTCCGCGCGACGCAGCACCCGGCGGGCGTGGTCGGCCGAGTTGTCGGGGGCGTACGTCCGGGGCGTCGGGGCCGGGGGAGCGGACATCAGGACGGTCAGGATCTCCAGGTCCTCCTGGCCGCCCTCACCCCCGAAGGCGGGGGTGTCCGACAAGCTCCCGGCGAGCCGGGCCGCGGCGATGTGGGCGTCGCCCTCGTCGGCGTAGAGCTCGTGGCTGCGGGGGACATGCTCGTCCCGGCCGCCGCTGTGCACCAGCTCCCACAGCGTCAGGTCGGAACCGTCGGTGAGGAGATAGGTGTGGCGGTAGGTCTCCCGGTGCAGGACGGGGCTGTGGTGCGACGAGTGCAGCGAACTGCTGTGCGCCAGCGCCGAACCGAGCAGGTCGACCGTGCTGTCGGGGAGGTCGAACGAGTTGAGGGCGCGTCGCAGGAGTCGGTCGAGGTGCTGCTCGGTTGTCTCGTACGGATCGCTCAAGGTGCTGTCTCCAGGCCGTCGCCGCGTGTTACTTGGTGCGTGCTTAACGTAGTCCCTGGGTCTGACATCGTGACCGGGGTTCGTAAAAACGTAAGGCGCACGAGATAAGTTCCCCGTCTGTTCCCGGCGCATTTCGGGCGGTTGGGGGGTGAACTCCCTTGCTGCGGTTGCGATCCTGGAGCCCACGCGCCCCGCAACCACGCCGCGCGCCCCCACCGGTCCGGCACCCACACCGGCCTGCGCCTCTGCCGGTCCCACGCCTACGCCTGCGCCTACGCCTGCGCGTTCGCCCCGTTCCCGCCGTCCGGCCGGGGGCCGGTGCCGTCCGCCCCGTCCCCGTACAGGTCCGCGTAGGCGAGGAACGTACCGCCCGGCCCCGGGACGCTCCGGGCCGCACGCACCGCCTTCACTATCGCGCGGGCCAGGACGTCGGCGCCCGCAGCGAGGATCTCGTTGACCGCGACCGGGTTCTCCGATGGCACCCGCACCCGGCCCGTGGCCAGCGCGAACACGGTGTCCCCGTCGGTCAGCAAGTGGACCGGGCGCACCGCGCGGGCCATGCCGTCGTGCGCGGTGCCCGCCAGCTTCTGCGCCTGGGCCCTGACGAGGTCCGCGTCCGTCGCCACGACCGCGATCGTGGTGTTGAACGGCGGGGCCCCGCCCCCGGCCGCCTCCATCGCCTCCTGCTCCCGCGCCAGCCGCCGCACCGCCGCCGCATGTGTCCCGGCCGCCGGGTGCGCGGGCGGCTCCCCGGCCCCGTACTCCCCGAACAGCACCCCGGTACGGGGGTCGAGCACCGAGCCCGCCGCGTTCACCGCGACCAGGGCGGCGACGGTGACCCCGGAGGCCAGCCGCACGCTCGCGGTGCCGATGCCGCCCTTGAGCTGCCCGGCCACCGCACCCGTACCCGCTCCCACGCTCCCCTCGGCGACCGGGGCCCCGGGGATGGAGGCGGCCGCCGCCTCCACCGCGGCGCGCCCGGTCGAAGCGTCGGGGCGGGCCCGCCAGTCGCCGCCCCGCCCGAGGTCGAACAGGGCTGCGGCCGGAACGACCGGGACCACCTGCGCGGGGTCCGTGCCGACCCGGACGCCTCGCCCCTGCTCCTCCAGCCAGGCCATCACCCCGGACGCGGCGTCCAGCCCGTACGCGCTGCCGCCCGTGAGGACCACCGCGTCGACCCGCTGCACCAGGTTGCGCGGGTCCAGGGCGTCCGTCTCCCGGGTGCCCGGCCCGCCACCCCGTACGTCCACGGCGGCCACCGCCCCGCCCTCCGGCGCCAGGACCACGGTCGTACCGCTCAGCGCCCCCGCCCCGGACACCTGCGCGTGCCCGACCTGGATCCCGGCCACATCGGTGAGCGCGTCCAGCAGCGGAGCGCCCCCCGGCGGCGAAGCGTCCGGCAGTGGCGGGTGCGGGGCCTCGGCGGTCATCGCGCGCTCCTCGGGTCGGCGCCCGCGAGCAGACGCAGCCTCGTACGTACGCTCCGAACGTACCGGCGGGTCCTGGCTCCTGTCCGCCGGGCCGGAAGCCGGACGCGCCGGGCCGGAAGCCGGACGCGCCGGCCGGAAGCCGGACGCGCCCCACCGCTTGAGCCGCCCGGCAACACGGCGGCCCACACCGGGCCGTCGGCCGCCGTACCCTGGAGGCATGAGTTCCGCCCCCGCCCCCGGTCCGCGAGATGCGAAGCAGCAGCAGTCCCAGGCACAGCCGCACGAAGAACCGAAGCCCAAGCCGGTTCTGTTCTTCGACGACCCGTTGGACCGGCAGTCCGCGGACGATACGGACCGGGGATGGGGCGAGCGCCCTTCCGGCGGCTCCGGCGCCGCCGACCTCGCGCGCTTCCTCGACGAGAAGCCGCCCCACCACATCTGAACGGCGAGCCGGCCCGCCGGCGCCCCTCGCCCCGGCCCGGCAGTGGCCCCCCGGGCTAGCGTCCCCCGTCCCGGCCCGGTAGTGGCCCGCCGCCCTCGCCCGGCCCGCGGGCGCCCGTGCCCATCCCACCACCGACGCCACCCGCGCCGCCATCGCGCTGCGCGACCAAGGCGTCGCGGATCTCCTTGAGCACCTCCAGCTCGCTCACCTCCATCGTCTCCTGCACGCCCTCCTTGGCGGCGTGCGACGCGGCCCGCCGGGCCAGGTACTTGGCCATCGGCAGCACCATCAGGAAGTACACGACAGCGCCGGTGATCAGGAAGCTGAGGGTGGCGCTGAGCACCGAGCCCCACAGGATCTCGATCCCGTCCGTCCTGCCGGTGGCCGGGTCCGTGGTGCAAGGGCCCCGGAGGCAGGAGGTGTAGTTGTCCAGGTCCTGCGTTCCGAACGCACCGACCAGGGGGTTGATGACACCCTTGACGACCGCGTTCACGATGTTCGTGAACGCGGCGCCTATGACGACAGCCACCGCGAGGTCGATCACGTTGCCGCGCGTCAGGAAGGCCTTGAAGCCCTCCAGCAGACTGACCTTCTTCTCGCTCACAGGTGAGCCTTCTTTCACTTGTGCCGTGACGGGAGCAAACTGCCCCGCAACCTAAGGCGGGAGAAGGCAACGCTGTCCAATCCGGTGATGCGCAAAGGGTGCTTGAGAGCGTGTCAGTTCTCATCGGACACCGCCACCGCCAGCCGCCCCGAGACGCCCGCGCCCAGCAGCGCTGTCGCGGTGGACCGCTCCACGGACAGCATCACCAGCGCTCCCTCCGGTGCCGCGTCCGCGCCGATCGTCCCCGGGCCGCCGATCCGGCGGGCATCGCCCTCCGCGGCCGGGCCCGGCACCTGGGTCACCCGCACGTCCCGCGCCACCACGCGGGCGTCATCGCCTGCCTCGCCGACCGCGATCACATCGACGCGGTCTCCCGGGCGCAGCAGCCGTACCGTCGCCGCGTCCGCGATCCGCACGGGTGCGGAGACGAGGCGCATCGACGGCCGACCGGGCTCCGCCCCCGAGTCCGAGATCTCCGAGTCCGAGATCCCCGAGTCCGAGCCCGCCGAGTTCGAGATCCCCGAATTCGAGATCCCCGAATTCGAGACCGCCGAGTTCGAGACCGCCGAGTCCGAGAGGGTGGCGTCCGGGACGGCGAACCGGCCTTCGGAGCCGCCCAGGCTCGTCGTGGCCAACGCCGCACCCGCCAGCGCGATCCCCGCGGCGGCGGCCCGATGCTGCCTGCGCAGCAGCCGCCGCAGCCGGTACACCCCGCCGCCCCGCACCCGCAGCGGCGCGAACGGCCCCACCCCGCACGGGGCGGGCGGTGGCGCCGGGGGCGGGGGCGGCGGCTTCGCAGGGGTGGCGGCGCGCTGGGGAGCGGCGGAGGTGTGACGTGCGGGGTGGGTGGTAGCGGCGGGGAAGAGGGACGGGGACATGGCGTCACCTGCTGTCGGACGAGGGGAGTCCGGCCGGAGGTCCCGGCCGAACTCCCCTCACGATCCACCGTCCGCCCGCATCCCGCTGAGGCCTGTGGACTACCTGGAGATTGTGGACAACTCCGTCACCCGATCCGGTGGACCGGCCGCCGCGGGGTCGTCCTACGGCAGCGCGACCCCCGTGTCGATCCCGTCCAGCGCGTGGGCGCAGGCGCAGTTGCGGACTCCCGTCTCCGGCAGCCCGCCCACCGCGTCGAACAGCACCGACCGGAGCCGGTCGACGTTGGCCGCGAACACCTGGAGCACCTCCTCGTGGGAGACGCCCTCACCAGCCTCGGCGCCCGCGTCCAGGTCGGTCACCAGGGTCATCGTCGTGTAGCAGAGGCCCAGCTCCCGGGCGAGCACGGCTTCGGGATGTCCGGTCATCCCGACCACCGACCAGCCCATCGCCGCGTGCCAGCGGGACTCCGCGCGAGTGGAGAAGCGCGGCCCCTCGACCACCACCAGGGTGCCGCCGTCCACCGGCTCCCAGCCGCGTCCGCGGGCCGCCGCGAGGGCGGCCTTCCGTCCCTCGGGGCAGTACGGATCGGCGAAGCCCAGGTGGACGACGTTGGGTACGGTGCCGTCGGCCCGCGTCTCACCGTCGTAATAGGTCTGTACGCGCGTCTTGGTGCGGTCCACCAGCTGGTCCGGGACGAGCAGGGTGCCCGGGCCGAACTCCGGGCGCAGCCCGCCGACGGCGCAGGGGCCCAGCACCTGGCGAACCCCCACGGAACGCAGGGCCCAGAGGTTGGCCCGGTAGTTGATGCGGTGGGGCGGCAGATGGTGACCGCGGCCGTGGCGGGGCAGGAAGGCCACCCGGCGGCCGCCGATCTCGCCGAGGAAGACCGAGTCGCTGGGCTTCCCGTAGGGGGTATCCACGAAGACCTCGGTGACGTCCTCCAGGAAGGAGTAGAAGCCCGAGCCGCCGATGACCCCGATCTCCGCCCCCGGCGCCGTACCCGCGATGTCTGTGCCGGAACTCGTGTCCGTAAGTGCGTTCACCATGCGGTCACCGTATCCGGGGAAGAGTTCACCGTATCCGGGGGAGTGATCCGTTCCGTGCCGCCCGGAAAACGCACCCCGCCCGGGAAAGGCGCCTCGCCCGGCAAACGCACCCCGCCCGGGAAACGCACCCCGCCCGGGAAACGCACGGACCCCGCCGAGTGGATCGGCGGGGTCCGGTGAAGCGGGTGGGGCGTACGCGGGCTCAGGCGGCCGACGAACCGCTCGACGACGAGGCCGGCGCGGAGGCCGACGACGAGGAGGCGGAGGACGAAGCGCTGGACTTCGTGTCCGAACCCGTCGACGTCGACGAGGACGACCCGGAGTCGGACGACTTCGCGGCCGATGTCGCCGGCGTGCTGCTCGACGAAGAGCCGCGGCTGTCGTTCCGGTAGAAACCGGAACCCTTGAAGACGATGCCGACCGCAGAGAACACCTTCTTCAGGCGTCCGTCACAGCTCGGGCACACGGTCAGGGCATCATCGGTGAACTTCTGCACCGCCTCGAGGCCCTCGCCGCACTCGGTGCACTGGTACTGATAGGTCGGCACTTGCTCCTCCTGGCACTCTCACTCAATGAGTGCTAACGACGCTCCATACTGACGTATTCCGCGGGATCAGTCCACCGTGACCGGCTCGCGGTGACCGATCCCACGTGCCACGGTCCGGCCCGCGGACCTCGGCGCGAGCCGCGAGCGCAGGGCCAGCAGGGTCGTCAGCGCCAGTACGGTACCGGCCAGCGGGACCAGGAATCCGGTGCTCGCGCCGTGGGCGTCGGCGAGTTGGCCCGCCACGGTCACGGCGGCCGCCTGGCCCAGGGCCACGGCACCCGTCAGCCAGGTGAAGGCCTCGGTGCGGGCGGTGGCCGGGACCAGTGACTCGACCAGCGTGTAGCCGCTGATCAGCGCCGGGGCGATGCACAGGCCGACCAGCAGGCCGAGTCCGGCCAGCAGCGGTACGGAGTGCACGGCCCAGAGGCCGGAGGCCATGAGGGCCAAGGCCACATAGCCGACGACGAGGCGGCGCTGCGGGCTGCTCTTCCAGGCGATGGCACCGCAGACGATGCCGGCCAGCATGTTGCCCGCCGCGAAGATCCCGTACAGCAGTCCGTTCACGCCGGGGTGGCCGATCTCCTCGGAGAACGCCGTCAGTGAGACCTGCATCCCGCCGAAGACCGCGCCGATGCCCAGGAAGGCGATGACCAGCACCCGGACGCCGGGTACGGAGAGCGCCGACGTGTGCGGACGGTCCGCCGTGGCGACGGGGCGGGGAGCGGGCTGGGTGGCGCGCTGCGCGGCGAAGAGCAGGCCGCCGATCAGGGTGAGGGCGGCCTCGGTGATCAGCCCGGCAGCCGGGTGCACGCCGGTGCACAGCGCGGTGGCGATCACCGGTCCGAGCACGAAGGTGAACTCGTCCGTCACCGACTCGAAGGCGGCGGCGGTGGACATCAGCGGGGAGGCGGGCCGGTCGGGGGTGGCCCCCAGCATCGCCGCCCAGCGGGCGCGCACCATCGGGCCGATCTGCGGGACCGAGGCGCCGGTGGGCACCGCGGCGGCGAACAGCGCCCACAGGGGCGCGTCCGCCAGCGCCAGCGCGGTCAGCGCGCTCACGGAGACGGTGTGGAGCAGCACGCCGGGCAGCAGGACGGCCCGCTGGCCGAACCGGTCGGCGAGTTTGCCGCCCTGGGGGGCCACCAGCGCCATCGAGACGCCGGCGACGGCCGCCACGGCACCCGCCGCTCCGTAGGAGCCGGTGGTGTGCTGGACGAGCAGCACGATGCCGATGGTCAGCATCGCGAAGGGCTGCCGTGCGGCGAAGCCCGGAAGGAGGAAGGTCCACGCACCCGGGGTGCGGAGCAGTTGCCCGTAACCGGGGCGGTCGGAGACCGTGGTCGCCACGGTCCTTGCCTTTCTGCCGCCTGGTGGCGCTGCTTCCCGACGCCTTTGTGGGGCGGGCCGGACGGAAGCGGCCGAGAGCTGTCCTCTTCGCGCGGAACTGCGGTAGATGCCGGGCGACTCGCTGCCATCGGCGAAGAAGCGCCGGGCGAAGAGACACCACGACCGCCATACGGTCGCGCCAGCTCTGCATCAGACAGAGTTGGTCGATCAGTGTGCCTTTATCGTACAGGCAGGAAGTTCTGTGCGCCTGTGAATGCGCACAGAACTTCACTGTCGTCCTGTGATCAGCGTCCTATGAGCGACGCGCGTTCGTACGGGGGGCGTCGTCGGCCGGTCCGAGCCTCTTGACGGGCCTGACCGGTTTCACGGCCTGGCGGACGGCCGATCCGTTGGCTCCGGAGGCCTTCGAGGGGCCGTTGGCTCCGGAGGCTTTCGCAGGTCCGTTCGCTCCGGAGGCCTTCGAGGGCCCCGCGGCTGCGGGGTGGCCCGACGTACCGGGTGCCCCCGTTCCGCCGCTGGTGCCCAGCCAGCCGGCCAGCTTGCCGCCCTCGCCGACCGCCCGGAGCCGGGCCTCCGCCTTGTCGCGCACCGGATCGGTCGCCACGACCAGCAGCTCGTCGCCGCGTCGCAGGACCGTGGTGGGGGAGGGGACGAAGCTCTTCTCCTCGCGGACCACCAGCGTGACCGCGGCCCCGGCGGGGAGCCGGAGCTCGCCGACCTCGACGCCGTGCATCTTCGACTTGGCCGGGACGCCGACCGACAGCAGGTGGCCGCGCAGCCGCTCCAGCGGCGCGGACTCGATGCCCAGGTCGTCGGGCTCGGGCTCGTCCGCGATCCTCAGCTTGTCCGCGACCCAGGGCAGGGTCGGGCCCTGGATCAGCGTATAGACGATGACGAGGACGAAGACGATGTTGAAGATCCTGGTGCTGCCCTGCACCCCGGAGACCATCGGAATGGTCGCCAGGATGATGGGCACGGCGCCGCGCAGCCCGGCCCACGACATCAGGACCTTCTCGCGCGCCGGCAGCCGGAACGGCGCCAGGCTCAGGAAGACCGACAGCGGCCGGGCCACCATGGTCAGCACCAGGCCCACCACGACGGCGGGCCAGAAGTCGTCGACCAGGTCGTGCGGGGTGACCAGCAGGCCGAGCAGCACGAACATGCCGATCTGGGCCAGCCAGCCCAGGCCGTCGGCGAACCCGCGGGTGGCGGGCCAGTGCGGCAGCTTGGAGTTGCCGAGGATCATCGCGGCCAGGTAGACCGCGAGGAATCCGCTGCCGTGGGCCATGGCGCCGGCCGCGTACGCCATCACGGCGATGGCCATGACGGCGATCGGGTAGAGGCCGGAGGCGGGCAGGGCGACGTGCCGCAGCCCGAGCGAACCCAGCCAGCCCACCGCGATGCCGATGGCGGCGCCGATGGCCAGCTCCAGGGCGATCTCGGCGATCAGGAGATACCAGTGCTCGACCGGGCCGACCGCGGAGAACGCGACGACGAGGATGACCACGGGGGCGTCGTTGAAGCCGGACTCGGCCTCCAGCACACCGGTGATCCGGGAGGGCAGCGGCACTCTGCGCAGCACGGAGAAGACGGCCGCGGCGTCGGTGGAGGAGACGACCGCGCCGATGATGAGAGCCTGGCGCCAGTCCAGGCCGACGAGGTAGTGCGCGGCCGCGGCCGTGATGCCCACGCTGATGCCGACGCCGACGGTGGAGACCACCGCGGCCGCGGGCAGGACGGGGCGGACCTCTTTCCACTTCGCCCCGAGTCCGCCCTCGGCCAGGATGACCACGAGGGCGGCGTAGCCGATCACCTGGGTCAGCTCGGCGTTGTCGAACTTGACGTCGAAGATGCCGTCCTGCCCCAGGGCGATCCCGATGCCGAGATACAGGAGCAGGCTGGGGAGCCCGCTGCGCGAGGAGATCCGTACCGCCGCCACGGCGACGAGCAGGACGAGCGAGCAGACGAGCAGGAGTTCGTTGAGCGCGTGGACAGTCAGGGTCCGTTCCTTCCCTGCGTGCGCCTGCCGGATCGTCCTCCGGCAGCCAGTACTTCGTTACCTTACCTAATCTTTAACGTTTTCTTGACGGCTTCCGCGTTCGTACAGGAGCCTCGCGCGTCCCCAGGAGGGATACGCGCAAATGGATGCATCCCCATACCGCGTCCGAGTGGCTTCTCGGCTGCGCCTATGGTTGCTCCTGCACTCCCAGGACCACCCTGCCCCTCGAAGGACAGCGATGCCCGCCAATACAACCGACTCTTCCGGCCCTTCCGACGCGAAGAAGCCCGGCAGGAAGAAGAAGGGGCGCCGCGTCCGCCTCCTTCTGCTCGTCCTGGTGCTGGCGCTCGTCGCGGGTGTCGGGTTCGGCGCCTACTGGTCCGTCTCCACGGTGCGGGCCTCCTACCCGCAGACCACCGGGACGATCACCCTTGACGGCCTGTCCGGTGACGTCGAGGTCAAACGGGACTCCTACGGGATCCCGCAGATCTACGCGGACTCCGACGCCGACCTCTTCCGTGCCCAGGGCTTCGTCCAGGCCCAGGACCGCTTCTGGGAGATGGACGTCCGGCGCCATATGACGGCGGGTCGGCTCTCCGAGATGTTCGGCTCCGGTCAGGTGGAGACCGACTCCTTCCTGCGCACGCTCGGCTGGCGGAAGGTCGCGCAGGAGGAGTACGACAAGGTTCTGGACGAGGACACGAAGAAGAACCTCCAGTCGTACGCGGAGGGCGTCAACGCATACCTGAAGGGCAAGGAAGGCCGGGACATCTCGGTCGAGTACGCGGCGTTGGGGCTGACCAACGACTACAAGCCCGGCGAGTGGACCCCGGTCGACTCGGTCGCCTGGCTCAAGGCCATGGCCTGGGACCTGCGCGGCAACATGCAGGACGAGATCGACCGCTCGCTGCTGACCAGCCGGATCGACAAGGACCAGATCGAGGACCTGTATCCGGACTACCCGTACGACAAGCACAAGCCGATCGTCGACCGGGGTGCGGTCTCCCCGGTCACCGGCGAGTTCGACCTCGACGCCACCCCGTCGGCCGACATCGGCTCCGGAACCGCGCAGGGCGCCACCGAGGGCCTGAACACCCAGCTCTCCGCGCTCTCCGACACCCTGGACGAGATCCCCGCGCTGCTCGGCCCGAACGGCAACGGCATCGGGTCGAACTCCTGGGTCGTCAGCGGTGACCACACGACGACCGGCAAGGCGCTGCTCGCCAACGACCCGCACCTGGCGCCGATGCTGCCCTCGCTCTGGTACCAGATGGGCCTGCACTGCCGGGAACTCTCCACGACCTGCCAGTACGACACCGCGGGCTACACCTTCTCCGGGATGCCCGGTGTGATCATCGGCCACAACCAGGACATCGCCTGGGGCCTCACCAACCTCGGCGCGGACGTCACCGACCTCTTCCTGGAGAAGGTCTCCGACGACGGTTACCTGTACGACGACAAGGTGCGGCCGTTCACCACCCGTGAGGAGACCATCAAGGTCGCGGGCGGCAGGGACCGGAAGATCACCGTCCGCGAGACGAACAACGGGCCCCTCGTCTCCGACCGCAGCAAGGAACTGGACAAGGTCGGCCAGAAGGCCGCCGTCGGCGATTCCGCTCCCGACCGTGCCGACGGTTACGCGGTCGCCCTGAAGTGGACCGCCCTGAAGCCGGGCAGGTCCATGGACGCGGTCTTCGCGATCAACCGGGCCAAGGACTTCACCACCTTCCGGGCCGCGGCCAAGAACTTCGAGGTCCCCTCGCAGAACCTCATCTACGCCGACACCCAGGGCAACATCGGCTACCAGGCGCCGGGCACGATCCCGGTCCGCCTCAAGGGCGACGGCACGCTGCCCAGCCCCGGCTGGTCCCCGGAGTACGGCTGGAAGGAGAAGCCGGTCCCGTTCGACCAGCTGCCCTACGAGTACAACCCGAAGCGCGGCTACATCGTCACCGCCAACCAGGCCGTGATCGACGAGAGCGAATACCCCCACCTGCTGACCAAGGACTGGGGGTACGGAACCCGCAGTCAGCGGATCAACGACCTCATCGCCGACAAGATCAAGGGTGGCGAGAAGGTCTCGACCGACGACATGCAGAAGATGCAGATGGACAACACCAGCGAGATCGCCGCGCTGCTGGTGCCCGAGCTGCTGAAGATCAACATTCCCGACCCGAGCGTGCGTGAGGCGCAGAAGCTGCTGGAGGGCTGGGACTACGCCCAGGAACCGGACTCGGCCGCCGCCGCGTACTTCAACGGCGTCTGGCGCAACATCCTCATGCTCGCCTTCGGCAACAAGCTGCCCAAGGAGCTGCGGGTCAAGGGCGACTGCCTCAACGTGCCGCCGGCCAAGAACAGCGGCCCGGCCGACCAGCAGAAGAAGCTCGTGCGCGAGTGCGGCCAGCGCGACGGCGACTCCGCCCAGCCGGACGGCGGGGACCGCTGGTTCCAGGTGGTCGACGACATCGTCGAGGACCAGGACAACGAGTGGTGGAAGGTGCCCGCCAGGGGCCGCGAGGCCGCGCTGGAGAACCGCGACGACCTCTTCGCCCGGGCGATGGAGGACGCGCGCTGGGAGCTGACCGCCAAGCTCGGCAAGAACATCTCCACCTGGAGCTGGGGCCGGCTGCACCGGCTGATGCTGAAGAACCAGACCCTCGGTACCGAAGGGCCCGATCTGCTCCAGCGGGCGCTCAACCGCGGCCCCTGGAACCTCGGCGGCGGCGAGGCCGCGGTCAACGCCACCGGCTGGAACGCGGCGAGCGGCTACGAGGTCGTCTGGGTGCCGTCGATGCGGATGGTCGTCAACGTGGGGGACTGGGACAAGTCCCGCTGGATCAACCTCACCGGCGCCTCCGGGCACGCGTTCGACGCGCACTACACCGACCAGACCGACAAGTGGGCCGAGGGTGAACTGCTCGAATGGTCCTTCGGTACGGACGCCGTCGGCGAGTCCACCGTCGACACGCTGACGCTGAAGCCCTGACGGGCGGGTGCCGACCTGCCGTCAGGCGGTGAAGCGCCGCGCTCCGGCCGGGGTGACCACGGCGTCCACGGGGTGGTCGTGCGGTTCCGAGGGGACCCGCGCGACCACCTCGTTCCCGTACAGGAGCACGATGAGCGCCGGGTCGGCCCCGGCCGCCGAGAGCCGGGCCAGCACCCGGTCGTAGCTGCCGCCGCCCCGCCCCAGCCGCATGCCCGCACCGTCCACGGCCAGCCCGGGCAGCAGGACCGCGTCGGCCTCCAGGACGGCGTCGGGGCCGAGCCGGGGACCGTCCGGCTCCAGCAGCCCGCGCCCGGCCGTCAGAAGGTGCTCCGCGCCCTCGTACACCGCCCAGTCCAGGTCGTTGTCGGCCAGGAGCACCGGAAGTAGCACCCGTACGCCCCGGTCGCGCAGCGCGTCCAGCAGGGCCCGGGTCCCCGGTTCGCGTCCCACGGAGACGTAGGCGGCGACCGTTCGGGCGCCGGACAGTTCGGGGAGCGCCAGCGCGCCCGTGGCGAGAACCGAGGCGGCCCCCGTGACGTCCTCCTTGGTCAGGAGGGCCCGCGCGGCGAGCAGTTCGCTCCGCAGGGAGGCTTTCGCGGGGACCTTCACAGCTGCCTTTCCGGACTTGTCAGGGTTCAACAGGGACTCACGGGACTCACGGGACTCGCACGGTTCTCGTATAGGCATATTTACGGGCGAACTTAACCGGATGCTCACCTTCCGGGTGTGTGCACCCGTTAAGGTTCTCCGCATGACTCAGCCGCCCTCCAGGATCAGCAAGGCCGTCATTCCGGCAGCAGGTCTCGGCACCCGCTTCCTGCCGGCCACGAAGGCCACTCCCAAAGAGATGCTGCCTGTCGTCGACAAGCCGGCCATTCAGTATGTCGTCGAAGAAGCCGTGGCAGCGGGCCTCTCCGACGTGCTGATGATCACCGGCCGCAACAAGCGTCCCCTTGAGGACCATTTCGACCGCAACTACGAACTGGAGTCCGCGCTCACCCGTAAGGGAGATGCCGAACGTCTGGCCAAGGTCCAGGAGTCCAGCGACCTGGCCACCATGCACTACGTGCGCCAGGGCGACCCGCGCGGTCTCGGCCACGCCGTGCTGTGTGCCGCCCCGCACGTGGGCGACCAGCCCTTCGCGGTCCTGCTGGGCGACGACCTGATCGACCCGCGTGACTCCCTGCTGGCCCGCATGGTGGAGATCCAGGAGCGTGAGGGCGGCAGTGTCGTCGCGCTGATGGAGATCGACCCCTCCCAGGTCCACCTCTACGGCTGCGCGGCGGCGGACGCCACCGTGGACAGCGACGTCGTCCGGGTCACCGGCCTGGTGGAGAAGCCGGAGCCGGCCGACGCGCCCAGCAACCTCGCCGTCATCGGCCGGTACGTCCTGGACCCGGCCGTCTTCGACATACTGCGACACACCGAGCCGGGCCGCGGCGGCGAGATCCAGCTCACCGACGCCCTCCAGCTGCTCGCCGCCGACGAGAAGATCGCCGGCCCCGTGCACGGCGTCGTCTTCAAGGGCCGCCGCTACGACACCGGTGACCGCAGCGACTATCTGCGTACCATTGTCAGACTGGCGTGCGAACGTGAAGACCTGGGACCGGACTTCCGGACCTGGCTCCGCAAGTACGTCACCGAGGAGATGTGACCCCGTGAGCAGCGCGATCTGGTCGGTGGACGAGCACCTGGACGACATCCTCGCCACGGTGGGGCCGCTCGAACCCATCGAGCTGCAGCTGCCCGACGCGCAGGGCTGCGTCCTGGTGCGGGACGTCGTCGTGGAGGTGGCCCTGCCGCCCTTCGACAACAGCTCGATGGACGGCTACGCGGTGCGGATCGCCGATGTCGAAGGGGCGAGCGAGGAGTTCCCCGCCGTCCTCAACGTCATCGGCGACATCGCCGCGGGCAGCGCGGGCCTCGCCGACGACCAGGCCGTGGGGCCGGGGCAGGCCGCCCGCATCATGACGGGCGCCCCGCTGCCCGCCGGCGCGGAGGCCGTGGTCCCGGTCGAGTGGACGGACGGCGGTGCGGGCGAGGGCCCGGCCGTCACCATGCGCGCCCACTCCGACGCCCCGGAGGGGGCCACCGGTGAGGTCCGGGTCCACCGGTCCGTCGAGGCCGGTGCCCACGTCCGCGAGCGCGGGAGCGACGTCAGGCCGGGCGATCTGGCCCTGCGCGCCGGGTCGATCGTCGGCCCGCCGCAGATCGGCCTGCTCGCCGCGATCGGCTGCTCGACCGTGGTCGTACGGCCCCGCCCCCGCGTCGTCGTCCTGTCCACCGGCAGCGAACTGGTCCAGCCCGGCGAGGAGCTGACGGGCGGCCAGATCTACGACTCCAACAGCTACGCGCTCACGGCCGCCGCCCGGGACGCCGGAGCCATCGCCTACCGGGTCGGCGCGGTGACGGACGACGCCGAAACACTGCGCGCCACCATCGAGGACCAGCTGATCCGCGCGGACATCATCGTCACCACGGGTGGCGTCAGCGTCGGCGCGTACGACGTGGTCAAGGAGGCGCTCTCCTCCGTCGGTGACGAGGACGAGCCGGGCAGCGGGATCGACTTCCGCAAGCTCGCCATGCAGCCGGGCAAGCCGCAGGGCTTCGGTTCGATCGGCCCGGACCACACCCCGCTGCTGGCCCTGCCGGGCAATCCGGTCTCCAGTTACGTCTCCTTCGAGCTGTTCGTCCGCCCCGCCATCCGCGCCCTGATGGGCCTGGAAGACCTCCACCGCCCCACCGTCCGGGCCGTGCTGAGCGTCGACAAGGCGCTCACCTCGCCGGCGGGCCGCCGCCAGTTCCTGCGCGGTACGTACGACGAGGGCGCGGGCACCGTCACCCCGGTCGGTGGCTCCGGATCGCATCTGATCGCCGCTCTCGCCCAGGCGGACGCGCTGATCGTGCTGCCCGAGGACGTCACCTCCGCCGAGCCCGGCACGGAGACGGACGTGATCCTGCTCCGCTGACCGTCGCCCAGTGGCGGTACGGTATCTGCCGCCGTGCCTTCCGGGGGTCCCCCTCCGGGCCCTGGCCGATCGGCGCCCCTACCGCTAGGCGGAGTGAGTTGAGTACGCAGAACAGGCTGACGCACATCGACGAGGCGGGCGCGGCCCGCATGGTCGACGTGTCGGAGAAGGACGTCACCACGCGCGTCGCCCGCGCCAGCGGCCGGGTACTCGTCTCGCCGCGCGTCATCGAGCTGCTCCGGGGCGAGGGGGTCCCCAAGGGCGACGCCCTCGCCACCGCGCGGATCGCCGGGATCATGGGGGCCAAGCGCACCCCGGACCTGATCCCGCTCTGCCACCCGCTGGCCGTCTCCGGAGTGGAGGTCGACCTCGGTGTGGCCGACGACGCGGTGGAGATCACGGCCACCGTGAAGACGACGGACCGCACGGGCGTCGAGATGGAGGCCCTGACCGCCGTGTCGGTGGCGGCCCTGACGGTGATCGACATGGTCAAGGCCGTCGACAAGAGCGCGGTGATCACCGACGTACGGGTCGAGGCGAAGTCGGGCGGCAAGTCCGGCGACTACCGGCGCCCCGCGCCGGAGGGACCGGACGCGTGACGCCGCCCGCGCCGGGAGCCCCCGGCCCCGAACGTCCCGCGAACGCGCCGGCGCACGCGAACGCGTCCGCGCCCGAGCAGGCGTCGGAGCCCACCGGTGCCGCGCTGCTCTCCCCGTACGCGGCCCTCGTCGTCACCGCCTCCAACCGGGCCTCCGCCGGCGTCTACGCGGACAAGGGCGGCCCGCTGATCGCCGAAGGGCTCACCGCCCTCGGCTTCTCGGTCGACGGGCCGCAGGTCGTCCCCGACGGCGATCCGGTCGAGGCGGCCCTGCGCGCCGGGGTCGCCGCCGGATACGACGTAATCGTCACCACCGGCGGTACGGGCATCTCACCCACCGACACCACCCCCGAGGCCACCCGCCGCGTCCTGGACCACGAGATCCCCGGCATCGCCGAGGCGATCCGGGCCGAGGGGCTCGCCAAGGTCCCGACCGCCGCGCTCTCCCGGGGCCTCGCAGGCGTCGCGTCCCGCACCCTGATCGTCAACCTGCCCGGCTCCACCGGCGGGGTGCGCGACGGCCTCGCGGTCCTCGCCCGGCTCCTGGTGCACGCGGTCGACCAGCTCCGCGGCGGCGACCACCCGCGACCGGGGAGCCCGAGCTGAACATGGCGACGTGGCCGGTGACGCTGACCGACGGCGAGATCGTCCTGCGCCCGATAAAGATGCGCGACCAGCGGGTATGGCGCGAGGTCAACCGGCGCAACCGCGACTGGCTGCGCCCCTGGGAGGCCACCGTCCCGCCGCCGGCTCCCGGCGGCCCGGTCGCGCAGCGCCCCACCTACCGGCAGATGGTCCGCCACCTGCGCGCCGAGGCGACCGCCGGGCGGATGCTGCCGTTCGCCATCGAGTACGAGGGCCGGCTCGTCGGCCAGCTCACCGTCGCCGGGATCACCTGGGGCTCGATGTGCTCCGGCCACATCGGCTACTGGGTCGACCAGGGCGTCGCCGGGCGCGGAGTGATGCCGACGGCCGTGGCGCTCGCCGTCGACCACTGCTTCCGCTCGGTGGGGCTGCACCGGGTCGAGGTGTGCATCCGTCCGGAGAACGCGCCGAGCCGCCGGGTGGTGGAGAAGCTCGGATTCCGCTCCGAGGGCGTGCGCCCGCGCTATCTGCACATCGATGGGGCTTGGCGCGACCACTTGATCTTCGCGCTGACGGTCGAGGAAGTGCCCGAGGGGATGCTCAGGCGCTGGCGCCGCACCCGCCCAGCGGCGCCGCAGAGTCCGGGACAGCCCGGGGAAATAAAATAGGTGTTCGAATTTGATCGCTGGATGACAGCAATGGGCCGCGCTCTCGATGACTGTTGATCCGATGAATCACAAAAAAAGTCCGTGATATCAGCCGGATCGTGCGACACACCGGGCCAATTGGCGGATGCCTGCGCGTAAACCCCTCTACGGTGTGAGCGTGAGCAGCAGCGGCCTCATCTACGCAGTCATCGTCGGGGCCTGGGCCGCCTACTTGGTGCCGATGTGGCTCCGCAGGCAGGACGAGCTCAACGAGGCCCGTCCGACGGAACGCTTCAGCACCGCCATCCGGCTGCTGTCCGGACGGGCGGCGATGGAGCGCCGGTACGCCAGGGAGCTACGGGAGCGCGCCGCCGAGGAGGCGGGGCCCGACGTGGACCCGGACGCCGAAACGGACCGTATGGATTCCGTGGACGTCCGGGCCTTTGCCGCGCCTCCGGCGCATACCGAAGCCAGGGTGCACGACCCGGCGCATGCTCCCGAGCGCGCCCCGGGTCCCCAGGCCTCCGATCGCCAGGCGCACGACCGTCGGGCGGCGCACCAGCCACCGGACCGCCAGGCGCACGACCGCCGGTCCGGCGAGCGCCCGGTACATCCCGGCCCGCCGCCCCCGCGCCGTCCGCGCACCGGCGCCGCCGATGCCGAGCGGGCCCGCCGGGCGCAGCGCTCTCAGGTCCTGGCGCGGCGCAGGCGGACCACCGTCGTCCTCTTCCTGGCCTTCACCCTCGGCACGGTCGTCGCGGCGGTCGGCGGCCTCGGCTTCCTCTGGGCGCCGGCCGTTCCCGCCGTGTTGCTGAGCACGTACATCGTGCATCTGCGCGCCCAGGAGCGGCGTCGGTTCGCGTTCACGATGGACCGCCGCCGGGCCGAGGTCGCGGCGCAGCGGCTGCGCGAGAACCGGCCCCGGAGGCACCAGCCCGCGGCCTCCGCCCCCGCCGAGCAGGACGACGACTCCGAAGCCCACCACCCGGAGCCGGCACCCACCCCTACGGTTTCCCCGCAGGAGGCCGGCCGCCGCGCCCTCGTCGAGCAGACGGACCACGCGGAGTGGGTGGACCAGCAGCGCGAACGCGGCCGGGTCCAGGGCGACAGCTGGGAGCCCGTTCCCGTACCCCTCCCCACCTATGTCACCGCACCCGTCGCCCCCCGGGCCACCGGCGGCGTCGAGGTGGGCGACCCGGAGACCTGGAGCGCGGCCCGCTCCAGCACCGCCGAGCCCAGCCAGACCGGCACGTCGCACCCCACCGCCCCCGTGGACCCGGCGCCGCGCCAGCGCACTAACCAGTCCCGCCGCACCCGCGACCGGGGCCGGACCCCCCTCTTCGACCAGTACGACGACGAGGACCGGCCCCGCGCGGCCAACGAGTGAGACCCCGGAAGCCCGGCACCGCTGACCAGCGGAGGAACGGATTTCCAAGCACCCGGGTGAGGGTGCTAGAGTTTCACTCGTTGCAAGGGCCTGTGGCGCAGTCTGGTAGCGCACCTCGTTCGCATCGAGGGGGTCTGGGGTTCAAATCCCCACAGGTCCACAACATCAGGGCCGTTCACGGATTTATTCCGGAACGGTTCACGAGATCCCGGTCAGACGGTCACCGTCCGACCGGGATCTCGTCGTTTGAGCTCCTGCTTGTGTGAAAGTCAGCCTGCCGGGCCGCCGGGAAGCGCGGCGGCCCGCGTCGGAACGGACCGGGGGTCGGGATGCGGACATGCCGCAGGGAGCGCAGGGGCGGGGTCGGGAATCGCGGTGCGTGCCGGCACCACGCCAGGCAGACTCGCGGACATGGCTGAGAAGATCACCCGCATCCACCCCGGGCGGCTGCATGAGACGCCCGGCTGCCACCACATCACGGTGGTGGAGGCAGGGCGCACGGCCTGACCGGCGGGACAGTGCCCGCTTGATGGGAACGGTGACCTCGTCGGTGCCGGTTCCCTCAAGAGCGTCGTGGTTCCTGAATGACGCACAGCCCGCAGGAAGTTCTTCGCGTGACCGCGAGGACTCGCTCGGCCACCTGCTCGCGCAGGGCACCCGCGCCCGTCTCGCCGCGTCGGTAGACCTCTGTGGGTGCGCTGGGCACATGGGCCGGTGCCCCGTGGATGCGGGCTGACGGTCGTCGTCGGCGGGACCCGACTCGGCTCGGTGGCTCCCCGGCGCTGGGTGTGCCCGTCGGTCGCTGTCGCCCGACCCACTGTGTTTCCGCCGTGTTTCACTACAGTTCTCGGCCAGTTCTGTAGAAAAGAACCCCTTCTCCGGTCCTTGTCGCGGCAGTTGCGCCTACGCGAGAGTTCGGAACGCGGCGACAGGAACATGTCATCGCCGTCGGGCAGTGTCCACGGAACACATCGCGCGTCCCCAAGCGTGGTGTGGCCACCCCCCCCATTGTCTGGACGCTCGCCCGTGTAGCGGAAGGAATCGCGTGAAGCACGGTAAGAAGAACGCGCGCAGATACATCGTGGCGGCCTCCATCGGCGTCCTCCTGTCGGCCGGAGTCGCCACAGGGGCTTATGCCGGTGCGGCGGAATCCGCGCCGCCGCGGTACCAGCCGGAGATGGTCCGGGCTCTCGCCACCACCCTGGGCGTGAGTGAGGAACAGGCCGTCGAGCGGCTCGACGAGGAGGCACGTCAGCAGGACCGGTTCGCTCAGCTGCGGGCCGAGAAGGTCTCCACCCTCGGGGCCTTCTTCGCCAAGGACGGGACGCTCGTCGTCAACGCCGCCGACGCCGAGGCGGCCAAGGAGGTCAAGGCGGCGGGGCTCGCAGCACGGGTCCCGGAGCGTGGTGAAGGCGAGCTGAACCGGATCAAGGCCCAGCTCGACGCCAAGGCCCTCAAGAGCGCCCCGGCCGGGGTGTCGGCGTGGTCCGTGGACCTCGCGTCCGACACCGTGACCGTGGAGGTCAACGGGGCCTCCGACGCCGCCACCCGCACCTTCCTCAAGGCCGCGAAGAGCAACGGCGACGCGGTACGGGTCATCAAGGGCCAGGAGAAGCTGGAGACCCAGGCCGTCGTGCTGCCGGGCAGCCGGATGACGTTCAACGGCTACCTCTGCTCGGTCGGGTACGGCGCCAAGGACCGTAGCGGCAAGCAGGTGCTGGTGACCGCCGGGCACTGCATCGAGGACCTGCCCGCCCTGGCCTACAACGGGACCCGGTTCGCCAAGGGCACCCACACCCGGTTCGCGCTCGGCACCCGCAGCGTGGACATGGGCATAGCCACCGTGGACTCCGGCCACTCCATCGGCCTGGACATCACCACGTACGGCAAGGCGGGCACCGTCGCCGTCCGGGGCAGTCAGCGCGCCCCGCAGGGTTCGGCGCTCTGCAAGGCCGGCCAGACCACCGGCTGGACCTGCGGCAAGGTCGGCTCGTACAACGTCAGCGTCACCTACACCGACCAGAACGGCGGGCCGGACACCGTGGTGACCGGGCTGGCCAGCTCCTCCGTCTGCACCCAGGGCGGCGACAGCGGAGGCGCGTACGTCTCCGGCAACCAGGCCCAGGGGATGACCTCCGGCGGCCCGACCAACCAGCGGTGCAACGGCCGGGTGAACTCGCCCGGGTCCTCGTACTTCCAGCCGCTCGACGACGCCCTCAGGTACTACGGGCTGACGCTCAACACCAAGTAGCCCCACCGGGGTGAAGGTGCCGCATACGCGGGAGACCGTCCACTGACCCTGGGCGGTCTCCCGTTTCCATCATCCTCCGGTGGCGTCGACCTGTTCTCCGGTGCCGAACTCCCAGGCCACTCCGTGGACTCCGGGTTTGCACCGCGAGACGAGCACATGGGTGCTGTGGGAATCGTTCATCGACATGCGCCGCTGGGCGCGGGGCGGGGAGCCCACCTGGTCCCGGAAGTACCGCCGGCAGCCTGAGGGAAGCGCGTCCGGATGGAAGAAGACCTGCTGAAGGTATTCGTGCAGATTCGCCCTCGACCAGCGTTCGTAGTGGGTGGCCGGTTCCCGGGACGGGCTCACGTCGACCGCGTAACTCACCACCGTGGTGTCCAGTTTGGCGAGTTCCCGGCCGAAGTGGATTTCCAGCACCAAGGATTTCAGCGCCTTCAGGTACGTCGCCTCGCCGAGCCGCCCGCTGGTGACGCGGATGTCGAGCGGCTCCGCCTGCTCGTCGTCGAAACTGAGCACGAACAGCGCGCGGTCGGCCCCGGCGCGGCTGGCACGCAGCACATTGGTCGTGGTGATGTTGCTCAGCGTCCCGCTCGCGCCCAGAGTCACGACGTCGTGGATCAGCAGCGAGCTGGTCTCCTGGTTGAAGTGGCGGAACCGCTCGCCGAGCGCCTGCTCCACCACCGAGTCCTTGCCCAGCACCTGGAGGGTCGCGCTCTCGCCCCGGGCCGGCGCGATCCGGCCACGCGGGCGGCGCGGGCCGAGCAGCGAGCGCAGCGCTCCGCCCGGCAGCTCCAGGATCTCCTCCAGCACCTCCACGGCCCGCAGCGACCGGGCCCGCTCGGGCTGGCTGCGGCCGCGCTGCCAACTGCTCAGCGTGGCCTGGCTGACCCCGATGCCGCGCGCCCTGAGCCGTTCGCTGACCCGCTCCAGGGACAGGCCGCGCCGGCCCAGCGCCTCGCGCAGGGCGGCCGGGAAGGCGTCGGTGCCCGGGGGAGGGGCCTCGGCCGCCGGTGACCCGCCATGGGGAGGGGCCCCAGCCCTCGGCGACCCGCCACGGGGAGGGGCCTCGGCCGTCCCGGCCGGCAGCGCCGGGCGCGGACCACGTGCGCTACGTGCGCCACGTGCGCTCCGGGCGCCCTCGGCGTCCGACAGCCCGACGCCGGCTTCCATCCTGCTCGACATGTCCCTCCCACATCCCGGCACTCCCGCCGCGGGGCATCCACCAGGCCCCCGCATACTGGTTGACCACCGGAGAGGGACCGGATAACAAAACCCCCAGGAGTGACCTGCCCCACACTCCAGGGGATGCGCTGCCCGGCGTCCTCCGCACGGCCCGAGGAAGTGAGCACGTGGTGAACAGCGTGAACGAGGTGGACGTCACCGCCCTGGCCGTCGCGGCCAGGGGCGGCGACCAGGCCGCCGGGGAGCGGCTCGCCGCCCTCTATCTCCCGCTCGTCTACAACGTCGTGGGCCGCGCCCTCAACGGCCACCCGGACGTGGACGACGTGGTGCAGGAGACCATGCTCCGGGCGCTCTCCGGCCTCTCCTCACTGCGCGATCCCACCCGGTTCCGGTCCTGGCTGGTGGCCATCGCCATGAACCAGGTCCGCACCCGCTGGTCCGTCCTCGGCCACCGCCCCGCCCCCCTGGAGGAGACCGACGAGCCGGCCGATCCGGCGGCGGACTTCGTGGATCTGACGATCTTGCGCCTCGAACTCTCCGGCCAGCGCCGCGAGACCGCCGAGGCGACCCGCTGGCTGGACGAGGCGGAACGCGATGTGCTCTCTCTGTGGTGGCTGGAAACCACCGGCGAACTCACCCGCGCCGAGCTGGCCGAGGCCCTCGGGCTCTCGCCGCAGCACGCCGCCGTGCGCGTACAGCGGGTGAAGAACCAGCTCGACGTCGGGCGCGCGGTCGTCCGGGCGCTGGCCGCCGATCCCCGCTGCCCTGCCCTGGACGCGCTGGTGGCGGACTGGGACGGGGCGCCCACGCCCCTGTGGCGCAAGCGCACAGCCCGCCACATACGCGGCTGTGCCTCCTGCTCGGCCGGCAGCTCGGGGCTCGTCCCGCCGGAGGGGCTGCTCTCCGGTCTCGCCCTGGTGGTGCCGCTGTACGAAGGCGGACAGCACGCCGCCGCGGTCGCCCCGGCCGTGGCTCCGGCCGCGTTCTCGGCCGGGAAGGCGGCGGGGCTGGTGGCCGCGGCGGCCGCCGTGACCTCGATCGCCGTACTCCTGTGGCCCTCGGCGCCCGCCCCGCCCGCACCCCGCGCCGACGGGCGTGCCACACAGCTCCCGGCGCCGCAGGCACCCCCGGTCACCGCCTCCGCCGCACCCTCCGCCACGTCCCCGACGCCCACCCCCACGCCGTCGCCGACGCCCAGCCCGGCCCCGAGCACCGCGCCCTCCACCGTGGCCCCGCCGTCCTCCCCGCGACCGGCCCCGCGTGCCAGGCCTCGGCCGCAGACGCGCCTCGTCGCCGAGGTCAACACCCTGCGCGCGCACAACGACTGCCCGCAGCTGACCACCGATCCCCGGCTCACCGAGGTCGCCCAGCGCCACTCCGAGGACATGGCGGCCCGCGGCTACTTCGGCCACACCGACTCCACCGGCCGGGGCATGGGCGACCGGGTGACCGGCTCGGGGTACCTCTGGTCCGCCGTCGGCGAGACGATCGCCACCGGTACGTCCGACCCGGCCGCCGTCGCCGACCAGTGGCGCGACAGCCCCGGCCGCGACGACGACATCCTCAACTGCGACTTCGTGCACGTGGGCGTGGGGATCGCCGACTCGCCGCGCGGTCCCTACTGGACCCAGGTGCTGGCCACCCCGAGGTGAGCGGGGTGGCCATCCCGAGGTGAGCGGGGGCCGATTGTCAGTGCCGGGTGCCAGACTCGGCCGGCATGGAGACCACGGTGGAACTCAGGGATGTCGAACAGGCCGATCTGGAGGTCTTCCTCGCGTACGAGCACGATCCGGAGGCGGTCCGGAGATCGAGGTTCGTCCCCCGCGAGCGGGAGGCGTTCATGGCGCACTGGGCCACGAGGGTGCTGGGGGACCCCGCCAACTTCGTGCAGACGGTTCTCGTGGACGGCGAGACGGCCGGGAGCATCGTGGCCTGGTGGGACCAGGACCGGCGCTACATCGGCTATTGGTTCGGCCGTCCGTACTGGGGCCGGGGCATCGGCACCGCGGCGCTGACCCGGTTCCTGGAGCGGGAGAGGACCCGCCCGCTCTACGCGGACCCGGCCGCCGGGAACACCGCCTCGGTCCGGCTGCTGGAGAGGTGCGGCTTCGTGGCCACGGGAACGGTCGTGCACGGGGAGGACGAGTTCATCGTCCTGGTGCTCGGGGGGAGTTGATGACTCCTCGCCGACTCCTCGCCGACTCCTCATCGCGGAGCGGCCGCCGGGAGGCGGCTGGAGCCGGCCGCCCCGGCCCGGTAGCGGCTGCCCGAGCCGCTACGGCTGGCGGAGCGGCTTGGCCATGCAGATGCTGCTCTCGTACTCCCGGTAGTGGCCGAACTTCTCGCACACCGTGTACCCGCTCGACGTGTACAGCGCGATCGCCTCGGGCTGCTGGTCGCCGGTCTCCAGGACCATCCGGACCCGGCCGGCGGCCCGGGCGTCGTCCTCCAGCGCGGCCAGCATCCGGCGCGCGAGGCCCCGGCCACGGCCCTCGGGGATCACGAACATCCGCTTGATCTCGGCATCGCCGTCCCCGTAGCCCTCCGGGTTACGGTCCTGCGTCCGCCAGCCGCCGGTCGCCACCGGGCGCTCAAGCTCGTCGTAGGCGAGCAGATACAGACCGTGCGGCGGATCGAACATCGTCGGGTCGAGCGGTGTGACATCGCCCTCGTCGCCGTAGCGCTCGGCGTACTCGAGCTGGACCTGGTCGTTGAGTTTGACGGCGTCGGGGTGGTCGAAGCGGCGGCGACGGACATTCATGCTGGATATCGTAAATCTATGAGTAGGGCGGGGTAGGTACTGTTTCCGGATGCTGACTGTTACATCCGTGAATGTTAATGGCCTCCGCGCCGCCGCGAAGAAGGGCTTCGTGGAGTGGCTGGCGGGCACCGAGGCCGATGTGGTCTGCCTCCAGGAGGTCCGTGCCGAGCCCGGCCAGCTGGCCGAGGAGGTCCGTGACCCGGAGGGCTGGCACACCGTGCACGCCCCCGCCGCCGCCAAGGGGCGCGCCGGGGTCTCCCTCTACGCGCGGCGGGCGCCGGAGCGGGTCCAGATCGGCTTCGGCGGTTTCGGGGTCCCGGGGGCCGAGGAGTTCGACGCGAGCGGCCGGTACGCCGAGATCGACCTCCCCGGGATGACCGTCGCCAGCCTCTACCTGCCCTCCGGCGAGGTCGGCACGGAGCGGCAGGACGAGAAGGAGCGCTTCATGGCGGTCTTCCTGCCCTACCTCCAGGGGCTCCAGGCGCGGGCGGCGGCGGATGGCCGGGAGGTCGTGGTCTGCGGCGACTGGAACATCGCCCACCAGGAGGCCGACCTGAAGAACTGGAAGGCCAACCAGAGGAACTCCGGCTTCCTGCCCGAGGAGCGGGCCTGGCTCACCCGGGTCCTCGATGAGGCCCCCTATGTGGATGTGGTGCGGCAGCTGCACCCGGATGTCGCGGGGCCGTACAGCTGGTGGTCCTACCGGGGCCGCGCCTTCGACAACGACGCGGGCTGGCGCATCGACTACCAGATCGCCACGCCGGGTCTGGCCGCGCGGGCGGTCAAGGCGTGGGTCGAGCGGGCCGCCGCGCACGGCGAGCGGTGGAGCGACCACGCACCGGTGACCGTCGTCTACGCACGCTAGTCGTCCAGCGGGTCCGGCGGGTCCCGGCGGTCCAGCGGGTCCCGGGGGGTCACTCCGCCTTCGGGGGCTGCGTGCCGTCCTCGCGGCGCAGCCTCCGGTCCAGGGCCATCGACAGCTCCGCGTCCACCACCGCGCGGGCCAGTGGCCGCAGTTGGGCCGGTTCGGTCTCGGTGGCGTGGGCATGCAGTACGCGTACGAAGATTTCGGCGAGAGCGTCCGCGTGCTCGCGGACGCGGCGGCCCGAGGAGAGCACCGTGGCCAGCGGCACCCCTTCGCGTACGAGCTCCGCCGAGACCTCCAGGAGGCGCCGGCTGATGTGGACGATCTCGTCCCCGTCGGTGGCGAGATAGCCCAGGTCCAGCGCGGTGGCCAGGTTCTCCGGGGTGACCTCGCCCTCGAAGTAGTCCGCGAGCTGCTCCGGGGTGAGCCGGACCGGGGTCTCCTCGGTCGGCTCGCCGAGCCCCAGCACCTCGGCGACATCGCGCCCGCTCTCGAAGGTGGCGGCCAGATCCGCGATGCCGTTCAGGGTGTGGCCGCGCTCCAGCAGGCCCGTGATGGTCCGCAGACGGGCCAGGTGGTGGTCGTCGTACCAGGCGATCCGGCCCTCACGGCGGGGTGGCGGGATCAGGCCGCGCTCCCGGTAGAAGCGCAGGGTCCGCACGGTGATGCCGGCCTCCTTGGCCAACTCCTCCATGCGGTATTCGCGGTGCTCGCGTCCTTCAGCCACAGGGGCACCCTATGTTGTACCGCCAGTAACTTTCCTCGGTCCGACCCCTACCCATCAGTACGAGCCTGCTCTACTCTCCGAACCATGCCAGTGATTGCTGGCGTAATCGCGTGACGTACCGCGGGAGGCGGCAGCATGGCCCAGCAGGAGCACGTACGTGTGGCGGTGATCGGTACCGGATTCGGGGGCCTGGGGGCCGCCGTCCGGCTGCGCCGCGAAGGCATCACCGATTTCGTCGTCCTGGAGCGGGCCGACTCGGTGGGCGGCACCTGGCGCGACAACAGCTATCCCGGCTGCGCCTGCGACGTACCGTCCCACCTCTACTCCTTCTCCTTCGCCCCCAACCCCGACTGGCCGCGCACCTTCTCCGGCCAGTCGCACATCCGGGCCTACCTGGAGCGCGTCGCCGACACCTTCGGGCTCCGCCCGCACATCCGGCTGAACCACGAGGTGAAGCTGATGAGCTGGGACAAGGAGAACCTGTACTGGGTGATCGAGTCCGCCGACGGCAGCAGGCTCCACGCGGATGTCGTCGTCTCCGCCACCGGGCCGCTCTCCGACCCGAAGATGCCGGACATACCCGGGCTCGACTCCTTCCCCGGGAAGGTCTTCCACTCCGCGCGCTGGGACCACGACTACGACCTGGCGGGCAAGCGGGTCGCCATGGTCGGGACGGGCGCCTCCGCCATCCAGATCGTCCCGGCGATCCAGCCGAAGACCGCGAAGCTCACCCTCTTCCAGCGCACCCCGCCGTGGGTCATGCCGCGCGTGGACCGCACCATCAGCAAGGCCGAGCGAGCGCTCCACCGGGCCGTCCCCGTCACCGGCACCGCGCGCCGCGGACTGCTGTGGGGCATACGCGAGTTGCAGGTCAGCGCCTTCACCAAGCACCCCGACCAGCTGGGTCTGGTGGAGAGGATAGCCAAGTCCAACATGGCGCGAGCCATCAAGGACCCGGCCCTGCGGGCCAAGCTGACCCCCGACTACCGCATCGGCTGCAAGCGCATCCTGCTCTCCAGCACCTACTACCCGGCCCTCGCCCAGCCCAATGTGGATGTCGTGGCCTCCGGGCTCAGCGAGATACGCGGCTCCACCGTCGTCGCCGCCGACGGCAGCGAGGCCGAGGTCGACGCGATCATCTTCGGCACCGGCTTCCATGTGACGGACATGCCGATCGCGGAGCGGGTCGTCGGCGAGGAGGGCATCACGCTCGCCGAGTCCTGGAAGGACGGGATGAACTCGCTGCGCGGCGCGACCGCCGCCGGGTTCCCCAACTGGATGACGATCATCGGACCCAACACCGGGCTCGGCAACTCCTCCATGATCCTGATGATCGAGTCCCAGCTGAACTACATGGCCGACTACCTGCGTCAGTTGAACGTGCTGGGCGGCCGCGCGGCGCTCGGCGCCCGCACCACCGCCGTCACCGCCTGGAACCACCGGGTCCAGGAGCGGATGAAGCGCACCGTGTGGAACACCGGCGGCTGCACCAGCTGGTACCTGGACGCGGAGGGCCGCAACACGACGGTCTGGCCGGGCACGACGGGCGAGTTCCGGCGGCAGACGCGGTCGGTGGACCTCGCGGAGTACGACGTCGTCCGGGCCGGGAGGCCGGGTGGCGGTGGTGAGGCCGGACGCCTCGGCCGGGGCCATCTCGTACCGGAGCAGCCGGGGCGCGATGAGCGGGAGGTCGTGGAGGTCGTGGAGGTCGTGGAGTCCGTGGAGCCCGTGGGGTCCGTGGAGCCCGTGGGGTCCGTGGAGCCCGTGGGGTCCGTGGAGTCAGGTGGACCGGTCGTCGAGGAGGCCGCTCGATGAGCCGGCTGCCGCACCGCGACGACCTCCCGCCGGTGCCCGCGGGCGAACTGTTCGTACGGTCCGCCGACGGCTCCCGCATCCACGTCGAGCTGCACGGCCCCGAGGACGCCCCGGCGGTGGTCCTGGCCCACGGCTGGACCTGCAACACCCACTTCTGGGCCGCGCAGATCCGGGACCTGGCCGCCGACCACCGCGTCATCGCCTACGACCAGCGCGGCCACGGCCTCACCCCCGAGCCGGGACCCGGTGGCTACAGCGTGAACGCGCTGGCCGACGACCTCGAAGCGGTGCTCGCCGCCACCCTCGCCCCCGGGCGGAAGGCGGTGCTCGCCGGGCACTCCATGGGCGGGATGACGCTCATGGCCGCGGCCCGCAGGACCGGGCTGCGCGAGCACGCCGCCGCCGTCCTGCTCTGTTCCACCGGCAGCGGCCGGCTCACCGCCGAGGCCCTGGTCCTGCCGCTGCGCGCGAGCGCGTTCCGGACCCGGCTCACCGCCGCGGTCCTCGGCGCGAAGGCGCCGCTCGGGCCGGTCAGCCCGGTCTCGAAGAGGCTCCTCAAGTACGCGACCCTGGGCGCCGGTTCGGCCCCGGACCGGGTCGACACCTGTGCCCGCATCGTGCACGCCTGCCCGCGCCGCGCGCGGGTGGGCTGGGGCCACGTCCTCGCCGAGCTGGACGTGACGGCGGACGTGCGGGAGCTGCGGGTGCCGACGGCGGTCATCGCCGGTACGGACGACCGGCTGACCCCGCCGGTCCACGCGCGGGCCATCGCGGCGGCGCTGCCGGTCGGCCTCGGGCTGACCGAGCTGGCGGGCATGGGGCACATGACGCCGGTGGAGGCCCCGGAGGCCGTCACGGCGAAGCTCAGGGAACTCGCCGGCCGGTACGTCACCGGGCGGACGGCCGTCGCGGCCGAGAAGGAGGATGTCGCATGAGCAGCAGGCGGAGTCTGGAGGGCCAGGTCGTCGTCGTGACCGGCGCGGCCCGGGGTGTGGGGGAACTGCTGGCCCGCAAGCTGTCGGCGCGCGGTGCGACGCCGGCGCTCGTGGGCCTGGAGCCCGACGAGCTGAAGAAGGTCTCCGGGCGGCTGCACGGCGAGAGCGGCCACTGGTTCGCCGACGTCACCGACCACGCGGCGATGTCCCAGGTGGCACGGGAGGTCAAGGAGCGGTTCGGCAAGGTCGACGTGGTCGTCGCCAACGCGGGTGTGGCCTCCGGCGGTCCGTTCGTCGACTCCGACCCGGACGCGTGGCGGCGGGTCATCGAGGTGAACCTGATCGGCGGGGCGGTCACCGGGCGGGCGTTCCTGCCGGTGCTGATGGAGAGCCGCGGCTACTTCCTCCAGATAGCCTCGCTGGCCGCGATCACCCCGGCGCCGATGATGACGGCGTACTGCGCGTCCAAGTCGGGCGTCGAGGCGTTCGCCCACAGCCTGCGCGCCGAGGTCGGCTACCAGGGCGTCAAGGTCGGGGTCGGCTACCTCTCCTGGACCGACACCGACATGGTGCGCGGCGCCGACCAGGACGACGTGATGCGCGAGTTGCGCCAGCGGCTGCCGTGGCCGATGAACCGTACGTACCCGCTCGGCCCGGCCGTCGAGCGGATCGTGGACGGGATCGCGCGCCGCTCCCCGCATGTGTACGCCCAGTGGTGGCTGCGGGGCATGCAGTCGGTCCGGGGCTACCTGCCCTCCGTCATCGCGATCGGCGGACAGCGCGAGATGCGGCGCTTCGGACCTCGGCTCCACACGGTGCCGAAGGGGCTGGTGGGGGCCGGGGGAGAGGCGGACCAGGATGCCCGTGCGGAGCGCGCTGACCGTACGTGACGATCGGTGACGGTCCGAAATGCGCGGGATGTCGGGTCGTGTAACGCTGGGCACGGCCCCGCAGGGGGCCACCCCCACGTACGCCACGCATCCCACAGGAGTGAACAGCATGGGTATCGCTGACCAGTTCAAGGACAAGGCGCAGGACCTCGCCGACCAGGCCAAGCAGAAGGCCGGCCAGGGCAAGGGCCAGGCTCAGGACCGGGCGCAGGACGCCCGGGACCGGAACCGGGACCAGGAGCGCGGCTCCGACGCGTCGACCGGCCTGCGGGACCGGGCGCAGGACGCGAGGGACCAGGCGCGCGAGCGCTTCGACCGTTGACGGTCGCTGAGGTGTGACGCGTGCGCGCTGCGGTTCGCGCGTGCGTGCGCGTCGCTCCAGGAGGCGCACCCGGATTGCCGGGTGCGCCTCCTTCACGCGTGCCCTCGTGTACGGGCGGGGGCAAGGAGCCGAGACCGGGATGGTGCCCCGGACTCAGCGCGGCGGCAGCGGCGGGCGGCGCAGGTTCGGGGCCGTGTCGTACGACGGCGGTGTCGACGCCGGGTGGGCGGCCAGCAGGTCCAGGGCGATGTGCACCGCGTCGTCCAGCACCGCGTACCGCCCCTCCGCCCAGTCCAGCGGGGTGCGCAGCGCCTTCACGTCCGGCTCCACCCCGTAGTTCTCCACCGACCAGCCGTACGTGTCGAACCAGGCCGCGTTCATCGGGACCGTGATCACCGTGCCGTCACCCAGCCGGTGGCGGCCGGTCATGCCGACCACCCCGCCCCATGTCCGCTGGCCCACCACCGGGCCCAGCTTCAGCAGCCGGAACGCGGCGGTGATCATGTCGCCGTCGGAGGACGTCGCCTCGTCGGCCAGGGCGACCACCGGGCCCCTCGGCGCGTTGGAGGCGTAACTCACCGCCTGCGCGTTGCGCGTCAGGTCCCAGCCGAGGATCTTGCGGGTCAGCTTCTCCACGACCAGCTCGCTGATGTGGCCGCCCGCGTTGCCCCGTACGTCCACGATCAGCGCGGGCCGGGACACCTCCAGCCGCAGGTCCCGGTTGAACTGGGCCCAGCCCGAGCCGCCCATGTCCGGGATGTGCAGGTAGCCGCACTTGCCGCCGCTCAACTCCCGTACGACGTCACGCCGTTTGGCCACCCAGTCCTGGTAGCGCAGCGGGCGCTCGTCCACCAGCGGCATGATCGCCACCCGGCGGGACGGGCCGCCGCCCGCCGGGGAGAACGTCAGCTCCACCGTCGTACCGCCCGCCGCCGTCAGCAGCGGGAACGGACCCGTCACCGGGTCCACCGGGCGGCCGTCCACGTGGGTGAGGACCGCGCCCTCCCTGATCCCCGTACCCGCCAGCGGTGAACGGGCCTTGGAGTCCGAGGAGTCACCGGGCAGGATGCGCTGGAGGATCCACGCCCCGTCCCGGCAGACCAGGTTGGCGCCGAGCAGCCCGATCGCCCGCTGGTAGTGCGGCGGGCCCTCGTTGCGGCGGGCCGGGGTGACGTAGGCGTGCGAGGTGCCCAGCTCGCCCAGCACCTCGCGCAGCAGATCCGCGAACTCGTCGGGGGAGGCGACCCGTTCGACCAGCGGGCGGTACTGGTCCAGCACCCCGCCCCAGTCGATGCCGCACATGTCCGGCTCCCAGAAGTAGGAGCGGATGATCCGCCCCGCCTCCCCGTACGCCTGCCGCCACTCCGCACCCGGGTCGACCTGGTGCAGGACGCGGCGCAGATCCAGATAGACCGTGGAGTCGCCGTCGCCGGGCTCGGTCGCGGGTACGGCACGGAGCTCGCCGTCGTCCATCACGACCAGGCGCGAGCAGTCGCCGCTGACCGCGAACCAGTCTAGGTGGTCGACCAGTTCGGTCTTGCGGGCCTTCGCGATGTTGAAGTGCTCCAGGGTGGGCCGCCCCGACATGTCGGCCGGGTTGGCGAACGTCTCACCCAGCGCCCCGGAGATCGGCCAGCGCAGCCAGACGAGACCGCCGCCGCTCACCGGGTGCAGCGCGGAGTATTTCGAGGCGGAGACCGGGAACGGAGTCACCCGGCTCTCCAGGCCCTCGAACTCGACCATGACCGTGGACCCTTCGCCCGTACCCCCCGCTTCCGGAACGTCTATCGGGTCCAGCCCGCCCGCCGCCGGCCGCCCGTCCGGGGAGAGCGCGAAGGGGGAAGGGGTCGCCGAGGAGAGCGGGACCAGGTAGGGGCGACAGCCGAGCGGGAAGGAAAGGTCGCCGGTGTGCACGTCGTACACCGGGTCGAAGCCCCGCCAGGACAGGAACGCCAGATAGCGGCCGTCCTCCGTGAAGACCGGATTCTCGTCCTCGAAGCGCCCGTTGGTGACGTCCACGATCACCGGGGCGCCCGGTCCGGAGATCCGGGCCAGCTTGATCTGCCGCAGTGAGCGGCCGACGCCCGGGTGCGACCAGGTCAGCCAGTCGCCGTCGGGGGAGAAGGCCAGGTCGCGGACGGGGCCGTTGACCGAGCGGATCAGCTCGCTGAGCCCGGGGTGCTCATCGACCGGGGCCGCGTTGGCCAGGGCCGCCGCGCCCGTCGCCGCGTACAGGTCGGCGCGGGTCGAGCCGCTGGGAGCCCGCTCCGCCACCTCGGCCTCCCCCGCGTCCAGGAGCAGCAGCCGGCCGTCGTTCGAGGCGATGGCGAGGCGCTCGCCCTCCGGGTCGGAGATCATCTCCTGCACCCGGCCCAGCTGCCCCGAGGCGAGCCGGCGCGGTGCCCGGTCGCCGCTGGCGCGCGGCAGGTAGGCGATCTCCACCGCGTCCTCGCCGTCCGCGTCGGTGACGTAGGCGACCTGGCCCCGGCTGCCGAGCATCTCCGGCAGCCGCACCCGCACCCCCGGGGTGTCGCTGATGGTGCGGGCGGGGCCGTCGCGGTGGGTGAGCCAGTAGAGGCTGCCGCGTACGGTGACGGCGCTGGCCCGGCCCGTCTCGTCGACCGAGAGCGAGTCGACGTTGCTGGCGGCGGGCACCTGGTGGCTGCGGCGGCCGGTGCGCGGCCCGCCGAGCCGCACCTCCAGCTTCCGCGGGGTGGCGTCCGGCGACTGGAGGTCCTCGACCAGCCAGAGGTCGCCGGCGCACTGGTAGACGACCCGGTGCCCGTCGCTGGAGGCGTTGCGGACGTAGAAGGCGTCGTGGTCGGTGTGGCGGCGCAGACCGGTGCCGTCGGTCCGGCAGGAGTAGAGGTTGCCGACGCCCTCGTGGTCGGAGAGGAACGCGATGCGGCGGCCGACGAACATCGGCGAGGCGAGGTGGCCGTCGATGTCCGGCAGCAGCCGCTCGCCGTGCAGCCAGAGGCGGCCCGTCGCCCCGCCCCGGTAGCGCTTCCAGGCGGCCGGTTCGTGCGGGGGCGTGCCGGTGAGCAGCAGGGTGCGGCGCTCGCCGTCGAGGTCGGCGACCGCGATGTCGGCGACCGGGCCCCAGGGGAGCCGCCCGCCGGGGCTGCCGTCGGTGGGGAGGCTGTAGGCCCAGGCGAAGTACGAGAACGGCTGGTTGTGTGAGGAGACGGCGAGGATCTGGGAGGCGTCGGCCGGGTCGGGCGTCCAGCCGCAGACCCGGGCGTCGGTCGAGCCCCAGTAGGTCAGCCGGCGGGCCGGGCCGCCGTCGACCGGGGCCAGGTGGATCTCGGGGTCCAGCGTGCGCCAGGTCGTGTAGGCGATGGAGGTGCCGTCGGGCGAGAAGCGCGGATGGCTGACCTTGGTCCGGTCGACGGTCACCCGCCAGGCCCGGCCGGGGTGGTGGCCGGCCGGGACGAGGGGGGAGACCCACAGGTCGTCCTCGGCCGCGAAGCAGAGCATGTCCTGGTGGAGATGGGGAAACCGGAGGTACGCGCTGTCATCGCTCACCGTTCAATGCTTTCCGCGCGAAGGGCCCGGGGCAACTTGTGGTGCAGCCCACAAGCGAAACGGTTTCGTTTCGCTGGGTGGCAGGGGTACGGTTCACGTGTACGAAACAGTTTCGTTCGATGGGGACGGGACACCGGACCGGCGAACAGAAGCGTGAAGGAGGTCGGCACATGGCAGGCACCAGGCTGACGCCCGAGCGTGCGGGCGAGCTCTACGAGGCCGTTCTCGACCTGCTCCGCGAGGTCGGCTACGACGCCCTGACCATGGACGCCGTCGCCGCCCGCACCCGGTCGAGCAAGGCCACTCTCTACCGCCAGTGGGGCTCCAAGCCCGAACTGGTCGTCAAGGCACTGCGGCACAACAAGCCGGGGAGCCTCGCCGACATCGACACCGGCTCGCTGCGCGGTGACTTCCACACCGCGCTGAGCCGGACCGACGACTGCCAGATGGAGAAGGACGCCGCGCTGATGCGGGGTCTGAGCCATGCCGTCCACGAATATCCCGAGCTGCGGCAAGCCCTGCGCGAGCTGCTGATCGAACCGGAGATGACCGGACTCGACGAGCTGCTCCAGCGGGCGGTGGCGCGGGGTGAACTGCGCGCGGACAACCCGGCGCTGAAGTACATCCCGCACATGCTGGTCGGCGCGCTGGCCGCCCGGCAGCTGATCGAGGACCGTCCGGTCGACCAGGCGTTCCTCACCGGCTACGTGGACTCCGTGGTGCTCCCCGCCCTGGGGGTCTGACCGTCCCCGCCCCACCCGCACGGCCTCTCCCCAAGGCTCCACCCACCCGCACGGCCCTCTCCCCGCCGCTCCACCTGACACGCCGCTCTCGTCGTCGGGCTGGTTCCGCACGCCCATTCCACTCACGACCTGACCGGGAGTACGCCTCCGTGGCCACTTTCCTCTACAAGCTCGGACGGCTCGCCTTCCGGCGCCGCCGCTATGTCGCCCTCATCTGGGTGGCACTGCTGGCGCTCGCCGGATTCGGCGCGGCCTCCGCGTCCACCGCCACCTCCAGTTCCTTCTCCATCCCCGGTACGGAGGCGCAGCGCGCCTTCGACCTGCTGGAACAGCGCTTCCCCGGGGCCAGTGCCGACGGGGCCACCGCCCGGGTCGTCTTCAAGGCGCCCGATGGCGAGAAGGTGACCGACCCGGCCAACAAGGGCGAGATCTCGGGCATCGTCAAGGAGCTGAAGTCCGGCTCGGACCAGATCGCCTCGGTCGCCGACCCCTTCCAGGCCAAGGCCGTGAGCCAGGACGGTTCGACGGCGTACATCTCGGTCTCCTACAAGGTCAACTCCATGGAGCTGACCGACCGGACCACCGACGCCCTGAAGGACGCGGGCAAGGACGCGCAGAACAGCGGCATGAAGGTGGAGATCGGCGGTGACGCGCTCCAGGTCCTGCCGCACACCGGCGCCGCCGAGATCATCGGTGTCATCATCGCCGCCGTCGTCCTGGTCATCACCTTCGGCTCGCTGATAGCCGCCGGGCTGCCGCTGCTGACCGCCCTGATCGGGGTCGGTATCGGGGTCTCGCTCATCACCGCGCTGGCCAACGTGCTGGACCTCGGCTCGACCACCTCGACGCTCGCCATGATGATCGGCCTCGCGGTCGGCATCGACTACGCCCTCTTCATCGTCTCCCGCTACCGCGCCGAACTGGCCGAGGGCCGCGAGCGCGAGGAAGCCGCCGGACGGGCCGTCGGCACCGCCGGGTCCGCCGTCGTCTTCGCGGGACTGACCGTGGTCATCGCGCTGGTGGGCCTCGCCGTCGTCAACATCCCGATGCTGACGAAGATGGGCTTCGCCGCCGCCGGTACGGTCGCCATCGCCGTGGTCATCGCCCTCACCCTGGTCCCGGCCCTGCTGGGCTTCGCGGGCAAGCGGGTCATGGGCCGCAAGGCGCGCAAGGCCGCCGAGGCGGGCAACCGCCCCGAGGCCAAGCCGAACATGGGCACCCGCTGGGCGCGGTTCGTGCTGCGCAAGCCGGTCTGGGTCCTGCTGGTCGGTGTCCTCGGCCTCGGCGTCATCGCCGTACCGGCGGCGTCGCTGGAGATGGGCCTGCCGGACGACGGCGCCCAGCCGAAGTCGACCACGCAGCGCCAGGCGTACGACATGCTCTCCGACGGCTTCGGCCCCGGGTTCAACGGCCCGCTGATGGTCGTCATGGACGGCAAGGGCAGCTCCGACCCGAAGGCGGCGGCCGCGCGGGTCGCCGAGGAGATCGAGGGGGTCGGCGTCGTCGCTGTCACTCCGGCCCAGTTCAACAAGGCCGGTGACACCGCGATGATCACGGTCATCCCGAAGGACCGGCCGTCCTCCGTCGCCACGGAGGAGGTCGTCCACGACATCCGCGACGCCGGCAAGGGCATCAAGGCGGACACCGGCGCCGAGGTGCTGGTCACCGGGGCCACCGCGATGAACATCGACTTCTCGCAGAAGATGAACGACGCGCTGCTGCCCTACCTGGCGCTCGTCGTCGGCCTCGCGTTCCTGCTGCTGATGCTGGTCTTCCGCTCGATCCTCGTCCCGCTGAAGGCGGCCCTCGGCTTCCTGCTCTCGGTGGTCGCGGCCCTCGGCGCGGTCGTCGCGGTCTTCCAGTGGGGCTGGCTCGGTTCGCTCTTCGGGGTCGAGCAGACGGGTCCGATCATGAGCATGATGCCGATCTTCATGGTCGGTGTGGTCTTCGGTCTCGCGATGGACTACGAGGTCTTCCTCGTCACCCGGATGCGCGAGGCCTACGTCCACGGCGAGAGCCCCGGCCAGGCCGTCGTGACCGGCTTCAAGCACGGCGCACGGGTGGTCACGGCAGCGGCGGTGATCATGATGGCGGTCTTCGCCGGGTTCATCGGCTCCAGCGAGCAGATGATCAAGATGATCGGCTTCTCGCTCGCCATCGCCGTCCTCTTCGACGCGTTCGTGGTGCGGATGGCGATCGTGCCGGCCGTCCTGGCCCTGCTGGGCAAGCGGGCCTGGTGGCTGCCGCGCTGGCTGGACCGGGCGCTGCCCAACGTGGACGTGGAGGGCGAGAAGCTGCAGAAGCAGCTGAGCGACGAGCCCGCCGCCCCCGAGGGCGGAGACGGCGGCGAGCGCGAGCTCGTACGCGTCTGAGCCGGCCGGCCGTTCGGACCGGCTTGACAGGGGCTCCGTGAGCCGTTCGGGTCCCCCGTGAACCCCGGGGCCGCGTCTGAGCGGAGCGCGGCCCCGGAAGCGCCGGTTACCTGTGGGGACGGGGGACCGGGGCGCGGAGGAGGCCCCCGTGCGATGAGCGCGGGGGCCTTCCCCTTGCGCCCTGCGCAGGCCGGGACCGTCGGCTGCCGGATCGGGACAGTCCGGAGCGCCTTCGCGGGGGCGCCGTCGATGTATGTTGCCGGTCCGCGGATCAGCCGAGCGGCCGCCAGGGGCCGCCTGTGACGTCCTGCACGTAGGTGTTCTCGGCGCCGACGATCGCGCGCGCCGTCGTCGTCGTGTCCGTCGCGCCGAACGCGGTGAAGACGACGGGGCGCTTGCCGTGAGAGGCGCAGACCCGCACCAGGTCATGGCAGATCGTCGTGAACTTTGCCAGGTGGACCTCCTTGGCCCGGCCGCCGACGATGCCGAGCAGATGCTCCGACCAGATGTCGGGCTTCACCGGCGCGGACGCGAGGGCGATCTGGCCCGCGCCATTGGCGGCGTAGACGTTCGGATCCTGGCCACCGGCGGGTATACGGGCAAAGTCCGCCGCCCAGGTGGGGACCTGACCGGCACCGCGCCCCGGCCAGGCGCCCACCGTGGCGGCAGCGCTGTTCTCCAGATCGTCGCCGGTCTGGTTGATCTGCGCCCCTACGGCGCGTAGCTGGGTGAGCTTCTGGACGAGTTCCGCGTAGCTCGTGAACGTGTGTGGGTCGGCGCTCTTGATCCAGGTGGCCAGGATCCGGCCGTAGGAGCCGACCGTGATGCCGGCCTGGGTGAGAGCCTGCACGAGCAGGGGAATCTGCTGGCCGGGAGTGGAGGGGTTCGGCCCGCCGAACACCATGCCCCCAACGATGATCGTCATGTTCGCTCCGCTGTCGATTTCAGCTTCCCGCCAACAGTAAGAAGACGCCGAGGGCCGCCGCGGAACGTTTGTCCCGCTTTTCGCGCACACGAGCTGCCCCGACGTCCTCCCTTGCGGGCAACCGGCCATGTGTCGCGGTCTGTTATCACTGGAACGCACCTGCCCATCCCCTGAAGAGGACTGCACTGTGGACGAGACGGTCACTGGAGCACTGGAGGCGCTGGGTGTCACCAGCGCCACCGCCAAGCAATGGCGGGACACTCTGCGCCAGGTGCATGAGGAGACCCAGCGTGCGGAGTCGCCGGACGACTGGAACGCCTTCACCCAACGGTTGACCTATGGGGTGGAATACGCCGGTCTGCCGATGGAGAGCGCCCAGCGGTTCCTGGAGTTCGCGGCACAGACCTACGGCGTGGGGCTGGTCGAGCACGTGGTGATGCTCACCGACGAGGAGTTCGGCAACTACTGCGCCTACGCCGGATGGCAACGGCTGATCACCGAGCACGGGGCCGATTGGGCGGCCTACGACGGATCGCCGGAGCACTGGGCGTACTTCCGGGATCAGTTCTACACCCAGGCCTACGCCCTGGACCCGCAGGTGTACGCGATGCTCCATGAGCAGCTGCATCCGTACGAGGAGGCGCCGCCGCTGGAGCGCTACTACGCCCTCCAGGCTCTCGGTCTGCCGGTGAACCCTTCCGCCGCCGAATCGGCCGTGTTCGCCGAACCGGCCGTGCCCGCGGCGCTCGACGGTCCCGGCTCGTTCGACGAGATGACCGTGGAGGACATCGAGCAGATGATCCTCGCCCACGCGTAGTCCGGTTTTCCGCGCGTGATCGCGGGGACGGGGCACCGCCTCCCGGGACGGAATGTCCCCGTGCCGGAGAAGGGGCACGGGGACATTCCTTCTGCGGTGTTCGCCTCTCAGCCGCGAGCAGGCTGAGCGCCCCGCTCCGGGCGGGTGGCGGCGGCAGTGGCGGTGGTTCGGGACGGCCGCTTCTCCGCGGCCCCGTCCGACGGGGTGGCCTCCGCCGGGGCCTGCGCGCGGGTGCGGGCCAGGAAGCGGATCAGCGTCCTGACCTCGAACTGGAACACCTCGACCTCGTCCGTCGAGTGCAGCTCCACGATCAGCTGCGTACGGCCGCAGGGCCAGACGCGGACGGCCCCGCGTTCGATCGGGGCGCGCAGGCCGCGTTCCAGGAGGTCGCGGCCGAAGGCCCAGTCGGTGCCGTCTGGCAGTCCTATGTGGACGGTGCGCCGTTCGTCGGCCGGGTCGTAGCGCAGCTCGACGGGGACCGGGCGGGTCAGGGGGCCATCGGTGATGAGCCGGGCACGCGCGTGTTCTTCGATCACAGGGGACATGGGCCGGCTCCTCCTATATGTGTCGTTCTGCCCTCTAATGTCCCATATTTTGCGGAAGTGGCACGGTGAGCGCCTGCCCACCGTGACGCTGGGTGCACCCGTGACCCGGGTATGCGTCTCAGCTGCCGGACTCCCGCTCTTGCGCACGGTTCGCAAGAGGGCACTATTATTGATGGGTTCACGACCCCGCCCGCAGACCGCGTCCACGCGGACGCGGACACCGTGCGGAACCGCAGGAAGCGGAGCCTCCCCATGCATGTACCCGATGGTTTCATCGATGCACCTGTCTCCGTCGCCGCCGGGGTGTTCGCCGCCGGTGCGGTCGCCGTCAGTCTCCGGGGCGCGCGCCGCGAACTGGACGAGCGCACCGCACCGCTCGCCGGTCTGGTGGCCGCCTTCATCTTCGCCGTACAGATGCTGAACTTCCCGGTGGCCGCCGGCACCAGCGGCCACCTGATGGGAGGGGCGCTGGCCGCGATCCTTGTCGGGCCGTACACGGCGGTGCTCTGCCTGGCGGTGGTGCTGCTGATGCAGGGCATCTTCTTCGCGGACGGCGGCCTCACCGCCCTCGGCGTGAACATCACCGTCATGGGCGTGGTCACCGTCGTCGTCGCGTACGGCCTGTTCCGGCTGCTCACCGGCGTCCTGCCGCGCACCCGGCGGTCCGCGACCGCCTCGGCGTTCGTCGCCGCGCTGGTCTCCGTGCCCGCATCGGCCGCCGCGTTCACCCTCCTCTACTGGATCGGCGGCACCACCGACATCCCGATCGGCAAGGTGCTCACGGCCATGGTCGGCGTCCACGTCCTGATCGGCATCGGCGAGGCGGTGATCACCGCGCTGACCGTCGGTGCCGTCCTCGCCGTACGCCCCGACCTCGTCCACGGCGTCCAGGGCCTCGCCGCCCCCCTCAAGCTGCGGGTCGACGGTGAACTGGTCGACGCCCCGGCCGCCCCCCGCGAGCCGGAGCCCGCCGCCGCCCGGTCCACCCGCGGGTTCTGGATCACCGGCCTGGTCTCCGCCTTCCTGCTCGCGGGGTTCGTCTCCTTCTACGCCTCCGCCGACCCCGACGGCCTGGAGCGGGTCGCCGCCGACCAGGGCATCGACGAGAAGGTGCGGGAGCACGGCGCGGCCGACTCCCCGCTCGCCGACTACGGGGTGGGGGACATCACCCACGCCCGGCTCTCCGGCGGCCTCGCCGGGGTGATCGGCGTCAGCGCCACCGTCGTCGTGGGCACCGGCGTCTTCTGGGTGGTACGCCGCCGCGACGAGGACGGGGCGAGCGGGCCCCGGACGGACACCCGCGACCGCGAGAACGCCTGACGGGGCGGCGGACCGACAGGGAAGCGCACCGACATGGGAACGGGCCACGCGCACAAGCTCTACCGGCACGGCCACTCGCCGGTCCACCGGCTGCCCCCGCACTGCAAACTGGCCGCCGTCTTCTGCTTCGTGCTCGTGGTGGTCTCCACCCCGCGCGAGGCGGTGTGGGCCTTCGGCCTGTACGCGGCACTCCTCGCCGCCGTCGCGGCGCTCGCCCGCATCCCTGCGGGCTTCCTGTTGAAACGGCTGGTCATCGAGGTGCCGTTCGTCGCGTTCGCGCTGCTCATGCCGTTCGTGGTGCCGGGCGAGCAGACCACCGTGCTCGGCCTCTCCGTCAGCGTCCCCGGCCTCTGGGGCGCCTGGAACGTGCTGGCCAAGGCCACCCTCGGGGTCGCCGCCTCGGTGCTCCTGGCCTCCACCACCGAACTGCGCGCCGTGCTGCTCGGCCTCCAGCGGCTGAAGCTGCCCCCGCTGCTCGTCCAGATCGCCTCGTTCATGATCCGGTACGGGGACGTCATCACCGACGAGATGCGGCGCATGTCGATCGCCCGCCGCTCGCGGGGGTTCGAGGCGCGCGGCGTACGGCAGTGGGGCGTCCTGGCCACCTCGATGGGCGCCCTGTTCATCCGCTCCTACGAACGGGGCGAACGCGTCCACCTCGCCATGGTCAGCCGGGGCTACGCCGGCACGATGCCGGTGATCGACGAGGTGGCGGCGACCCGTGCCCAGTGGGCGTACGCGGCGGCCCTCCCCGTACTCGCCCTCGCGGTCTGTCTGCTGGGATGGACCCTGTGACTTCCTCCCCCGCGGCCCAGGCGCCGCCCTCGCTCGACGTCAGCGGCCTCGCCTACGCCTACCCCGACGGCCACCAGGCCCTCTTCGGGGTGAACCTGACCGTGGGGCGCGGCGAACGCGTCGCGGTCCTCGGCCCCAACGGTGCGGGCAAGACCACCCTCGTCCTGCACCTCAACGGCATCCTGGAGGCGGGCTCCGGCACGGTACGGGTCGCCGGGCTTCCGGTGGCCAAGCGGAACCTCGCGGAGATCCGCCGCCGTGTGGGCATCGTCTTCCAGGACCCGGACGACCAGCTGTTCATGCCCACGGTCCGTGAGGACGTCGCGTTCGGCCCCGCGTCGGCCGGCCTGCGCGGCCCCGAGCTGGAGGAGCGGGTGCTGCGCGCGCTGAAGCAGGTGGGGATGGCGGAGTACGTGGGCCGCCCGCCGCACCACCTCTCCTTCGGCCAGCGTCGCCGCGTCGCCGTGGCCACCGTCCTTGCGATGGAGCCGGAGATCCTCGTCCTGGACGAACCCTCCTCCAACCTGGACCCGGCCTCCCGCCGCGAACTGGCCGACATCCTGCGCTCGTTGGACGTCACGGTGCTGATGGTCACCCATGACCTGCCGTACGCCCTGGAGCTCTGCCCGCGCGCGGTGGTCCTCAGCGAGGGCGTCATCGCCGCCGACGGACGGACACAGGACCTCCTGTGCGACGAGGAGTTGATGCGCTCGCACCGGCTGGAGCTGCCGTTCGGCTTCGACCCGCGCTCGGTCACCGTCCCCTCCCCGTGACAGCCACCGTCCCCTCCCCGTGAGGCCGCCGTTCCATCCCCGTAAACAGATCGTGACAGTGCGGTGGTGACACCGACCCGCTCCCCGCGCACCCCGCCCGGCCGTGCACCATGGGGGGATGAGTGGGAGCGCGGGCGCGGGCACATCGGCGGGTACCGGGACAGGCGTGGACGTGGGAGTGGACGTACGGGGCACGGTGGCGCCCGGGTTCGAACCGGTCCGGGACGCCTTCGTCCGCAACTTCGAGCAGCGCGGCGAACGCGGCGCGGCCGTCGCCGTCTACCGGGACGGGCGCAAGGTCGTCGACCTGTGGGCCGGTACGAGAGACGTGGACGGCACCGAACCGTGGGCCGTCGACACCGTCCAGATCGTGCGCTCGGCGGGCAAGGGCATCGCCGCCGCCGTCCCGCTGCTGCTCCACCAGCGCGGGCAGGTGGACCTGGACGCCCCGGTCTCCACGTACTGGCCGGAGTTCAAGGCGAACGGCAAGGAGCGCGTCCTGGTCCGCGACCTCCTGGCCCACCGCGCCGGGTTGCCCGCCCTGGACCGCGCCCTCACCCCGGCCGAGGCCGCCGACGGGGTCTCCGGCCCCGGAGCCGTCGCGGCCCAGCGCCCCGAGTGGGAGCCGGGCACCGACCACGGCTACCACGCGCAGACGTACAGCTGGCTCATCGGCGAACTGGTCCGCCGCGCCACCGGCCGCACCATCGGCCGTTGGGTCGCGGAGGAGATCGCCCGCCCGCTCGGCCTGGACTTCTGGTTCGGGCTCCCGGCGGACGAGGCCCACCGCATCGGCCGGATCGGCCCGGTGGAGCCCCCGGCCCCGGCCGAGGCCTCCGGCGCCCTGCGGGTACGCCCCAAGCGGTCGGTGGTCGAGGCCTACCGCGACCCGGACTCGCTCACCCGGCGGGCGTTCGGTGCGATCGACCCGTACCCCGACGAGAACGACACCGCCTACCGTACGGCGGAACTCCCCGCCTCCAACGGGATCGCCACCGCCCGGGGCCTGGCCCACTGCTACGCCGCGATGATCGGCCCGGTCGACGGCCACCGCCGCCTCTTCGCCCCCGCGACCCTCACGCTGGCCCGCACCGAGGAGTCGGCCGGGCCCGACCGGGTCCTCGTCGTCAACACCCGCTTCGGCCTCGGCTACATGTTGCACGGCCCGGCGGCGCCCCTGCTGGGCCCCGGCTCCTTCGGCCACCCCGGCCGGGGCGGCTCCCTCGGCTTCGCCGACCCGGAATCGGGCGTCGCGCTCGGCTACGTCACCAACGGCCTCCAGAAGGGAATCACCGCCGACCCCCGTGCCCAGGCCCTGGTCAGGGCAGTACGGTCGGCGCTATGACACGAGCCCGCTTTGATGGTTACAGCGTCCTGATCACCGCGGCCGGCCAGGGCATCGGCGCGGCAACGGCCCACCGCCTGGCGGCGGAGGGCGCCTCGGTCCTCGTCACCGACCTGGACGCGAAGCGCGCGTCCGACACGGCGGCGGCGATACGCGAGGCGGGCGGCACGGCCGACTCCCTGGCCTGCGACGTGGCCGACCGGACGGCGGTGGAAGCGGCCGTGGCGTACGCGGTCGATACCTTCGGCCGCCTGGACGTCCTGGTCAACAACGCCTATGCGGCGGGCCAGGACACCCCGCTCTTCGAGGACGAGTCGGACGAGATCTGGGAACGCGACCTCGACATCACCCTCTCGGGCCCGTTCCGTTGCGCCCGCGCCGCGCTGCCGCACCTGGTGGCCTCGGGCCGGGGCGCGATCGTCACCATCGGCTCGGTCAACGGCGAGCAGGACTTCGGCGGCCACGCGTACAGCGCGGCCAAGGCGGGCCTGACCAGCCTGACCCGTACGCTGGCGGGCCACGCGGGCCCGCGCGGCGTACGGGTCAACCTGGTGGCCCCCGGCACGATCCGCACCGACGCCTGGTCGGGCCGCGACGCCGAGTTGGAGCGCGCCGCCGCGCTCTACCCGCTCGGCCGGGTCGGCACCCCCGAGGACATCGCGTCCGCGGTCGCCTTCCTCGCCTCCTCCGACGCGTCGTGGATCACGGGGACGACGCTGCGGGTGGACGGCGGAATCCTGGCGGTGAACACGGGCTTCCGCCAGGCGATGGCGCAGCCGTAATTCCCTGGCCGGGCGCCGCACACCGCCCTACCCTCCCCGCATGATCATCACGCACGACCACACCGACAAGGCGGGCCGCCCCGTCGACCTCCACGCGGTGGACGCGGACAACTGGCGGGCGGTCGCCGACTGCGCCCCCCGCGACGACCAGCGCGACTGGGTCCCGGCCCTGGCCGCCCGCTACCTCGTCCTGACGGCCCGCGAGGACACCTGGAACTCCCTGGCGGTCCTGGCCGGCGACGAGGTGACCGGCCACATCATGTGGGCACGGGACGAGGACGGTTCGTACTGGATAGGCGGCATGCTGATCGACGCCGCCCACCAGGGCCGGGGCATCGGCGCAGCCGCCGTACGCACGCTGGCGACGTGGCTGTCGGCCCGGGAGGGCTGCACGGCCGTCCGCCTCTCCTACGCCCCGTCCAACGAGGCCGCCGCCCACCTCTACGCCTCACTCGGCTTCCGCCCGACGGGGGTGGAGGAGGACGGGGAGGTGGTGGCGGAGTGGGCGGGATGAGGGCCGTGGGAGGCCCCGGCGCCCGCGTGCTTCGCGGGGGAGTGCTCGCGTCTGCGCGCGCTCCCTGTACTGATTCCGCGCGCTCTATTTTGCCGACAGTACTCCGGGCCGCCTCTCGCCCTCGCCTACGTCGACTGCCGCCCCGGAAAGTTCCACCGCCTGGACGACTTGATCGGACTGCTGGCGCCGGGCGGTCTTTACGTCGTCGACGACCTGTTGCCGCAGCCCACCTGGCCCAGCGGCCACCAGGCGCGCGTCGACGACTTTCTCGCACACCTGTCCGAACATCCCAACTTGCTTGGAACGGCCGCAACATGGGCATCAGGGCTTCTCGTCGGAACCCGTATCTGACGGCCTATCGTGAACCGCATGTCCGCTGATCTGATCCGCATCGTGTCCCGTGACTCGCCCATGGCGCTCGCGCAGGTGGAGCGCGTCCGCGCAGAACTGGCCGTGCTCCACCCCGGCACCCGTACGGAGGTCGTCCCGGTCAGGACGACGGGCGACAAGTGGATGGGCGACCTCAGCGCGGTGGAGGGCAAGGGCGCGTTCACCAAGGAGGTGGACGCCGCCCTCCTGGCCGGGGAGGCGGACCTGGCGGTGCACTGCGTCAAGGACATCCCGGCGGACAGGCCCCTGCCCGCCGGCACGGCCTTCGCCGCCTTCCTCCGGCGCGACGACATCCGCGACGCACTGATCCACCCCGGCGGCCTGCACCTCGATGGGCTTCCCCCCGGGACGCGAATCGGGACGTCGTCCGTACGCCGTACCGCCCAGCTCGCCGCATCGCACCCGCACCTCCTCTGCGTACCGATGCGCGGCAACGCCAATCGGCGCCTGGAGAAGCTCGCCGCAGGCGAGGCCGACGCACTCCTCCTGGCCGCCTCCGGACTGGAGCGCATCGGCCGCCCCGACGTGATCACCGAGATCTTGTCGCCCGAGGTGATGTGCCCGCCGATCGGTGCGGGGGTCCTCGCCCTCCAGTGCCGCGAGGGCGACACCGACCTCATCGACGCCGTGAGCGGGCTCGGCGACCTGGCCGCACACCGCGAGACGACCGCCGAGAGAATGTTCCTGCACGTGCTGCAAGGGCACTGCAACAGCCCCATCGCCGGGTACGCCCAGGTGGAACGGAACGGCGACCTGTCGCTCCGGGCCAAGGTCTTCACCCCCGACGGCAAGACCGTCCTCAACGCCCACGAATGGGCGGGAGCGCTCGACCCGGCCACCCTGGGTACGTCCGTCGCGGTCAGCCTGCTGCGCCAGGGGGCCAGGGAGCTGATCGACGGCATCGCCCACTGACGGCCTGCCTGGCCGTAGTCGTCGGTGGCACCGTCGGGCACGGCGCTTACTGCTCAGGGCTCAACATCATCAGCAGCTCAGGGTCGGGGACGGGGACGAACCCGATCTTCGCGTACAGCTCGTGGGCGTCGACCGTGGCGAGCATGGTCCGCTTGAGTCCGTACGGCGCGAGGTGGTCGCGGACGGCGGTCGCCAGCCGTATGCCGAGGCTACGGCCCCGGTGCGCGGGTGCCACATAGACATCGCAGAGCCAGGCGAAGGTCGCCCGGTCCGTGACGACGCGGGCGTAGGCGACCTGGGCCCCATCGGGGCCGTAGACGCCGAAGTTGAGCGACCCGAGGATGGACCGCTCGACGGTGTCGCGCGTGCGGCCGAGCGCCCAGAAGGCGTCCGTGGAGAGCCAGTGGTGCACGAGGCCGACGTCGAGCCGGCCGGGATCGGTGTCGATCTCGTACCCGTCGTCCCCCTGGTTCGTGTTCGTGTTTTCGCTGGGCGCAGTGGTGGTCATGGGCTGGGAGCGTAGTCGCGGCGCGGGCGACTGGGCTCCATGGACTCAGGCCTTGCCGCGCTGCTGGGCGCCGCCGTCGGTTCCGTCGCCACCCTCGGGGCCGCGATCGTCAACGGCCGTGCTCAGGCACGGTCCCAGCACGCCCAAGGGAGCCGCCAGCACCGCCGCGACGCCTACGCCCGGTACCTCAGCGCTCTCCATGACCGCGACATCGCCATGGACGCCGTCCTCGACGCGCTGCGCTCGGACCGACCCGATCTGCCCGACCTCGACGAGAAGAGGGGCCGCTTCGTCGCCCTGGCCCGCGAGGTCCACCGCGCCTGCGAGATCGTCATCCTCGAAGGGCCGGAATCCGTCGCGGACGCCGCAGAACGCGTCACGGGTGCCTCCAGCGATCTCGCACACGTCATGCGGCGGATGGCCGAGAACGCCCGCGCGGGGGACATCACCGACACGGCCGAGGACATGGCCTTGGCCGCCGAACGGGAGCGAACCCTCTACCAGGCGGTCAAGGACTTCCGCCTCGCGGCTCGCAGCACGCTCGGGCAGGCCGACTGACGTCACGCTCAGGCGGCGGCTTGGGTGGGTCGGTGTTCGGTTCGGCAGTCGCGGCAGTGGCCGGGCGTGGGGGCGCGGAAGGCGCGTTCGCAGCCGTCGCAGGTCTGGAAGGGGGTGACGGCGACGCGTGGGCGGGTGGGCGGTGCGGCGAGGTCCTGGGCGCCGGGTAGGGGCGGGGGGAGGAGAGCGGTGAGGCGGTGCCTGAGGAGCTTGGCGGGGTGCCTGAGGGGCTGGGGTGGATCGGTGGTGAGGGTGCGGCGGATGGTGTCCGGGTGGGCGTCGCGTTCGAGCCAGGCCACGACTGCGGGGGCGAGTTGCTGGATGTTGCCTTCGGAGAGCGTGAACTCCGGTGCGTGGCGGCGGAGATCGGCCAGGAGAGCCGTGGCGGTGCGGTGCAGGTCCGGGGTGAGCTCACGGGGCTGGGGGAGGGGCCGGGGCGGCGGCTTGGGCGCGGTCGCGGGAGGGACGAGCCGGACGAAGAGGGGGGCGGCCGGCTCTGGCTCTGGTGGGGGCGTGGTGGCGTAGGGGGGCGTGGTTGTGGGGGAGGGCGCTACGGACTCGGGCGCGGGCGTGGGGGGCGGGACCGGGTCCGGGACCGGGTCCGGCGGAGGCGCGGGCGCCAGGACCTCCCGTACGGGGGGCGGAAGTTGCTGCGGAATCACCGCTCGGGACCGTGACAGGGCGGCGGGCTGGTTGCAGAACACCGTGCGGGTGACGATACGGCCGTTCGGCAGCCGGGTGCGGGCTCGTTGGAGGTAGCCGTGGGCTTCCAGTTCGCGCAGGGCGGCGGCGATGAGTTTCTCGCCTTCGGGGAAGCGGGCGGCGAGCGCCTTGATGCCGACCTCGGTGCCTTGGGGCAGTGACTGGATGCGTACGGCGAAGCCGACGGCGGTCGTGCTCAGGCCCGGGTGCTGGGCGAGGTCGTTGCCGACGACGGTGAAGCGGTCGGTGTGTCGGATGACGATGTGGATCACGCCGGAGGTGGGGAGAGGTCCGGGAACCTCTGCCAGGGCGCGCAGGAGGGCAGTATTGTGCTGGGTATCCATCGGGAAGGTGCTTTCTTCCTTGGTGGTCAGGCCCTCGATCGGGATGTGGAGTCCCGGCCGGGGGCCGACGTATGTCTGGTGTCTGGTGGCGTGAGCATATGCCTGCCAACCGGTACGAAATCCAGCTGAGTTGGCAAACCTCACCCGTGTGGGTGACGCGCCCCCGGGATGCGTCAGGTGTCGGACGGGTTGGGTGGGGTGGGGTTATTTCTCTTGGTTCTTTGAGTAGTTGATGTCCCGCGTCACCGCGTCGCGGTCGCGCACGATCCGGTGGGCGGGTTGCGCGGGGCACCGGATCGCGCCGCCGCACGACCCGGTCGGGACCGTCACCGTACGAGGTCGATCTCGGCCCATACGGTCTTGCGCGGTACGGGCCCGGAGGTGACACCCCAGCGATCCGCCAGGCCCTCCACGATGAGGAGCCCGCGCCCGTGCTCCGCGTAGTCGTCGGCGAGTGCTGTGACGGCACCCGGGCCGGGCGGGACGCTGTCGCCCCGGGTGTCGGTGACCTCGATCCGCAGCGTCTGTCCGGTGACAGCGAGGCTGAGTTGGAAGTCCCGCCCCTGTACGCGGCCGTGGACCGAGGCGTTCGCCGCCAGCTCGGCGACGATGTGTGCCGCCGACTCCGAGGGGAGCCCCCAGGCGCCGAGATGGGCGACGGTGAGCAGCCGGGCGAGCCGGGCGCCTCGGCGGGTGGGGGAGAGCAGGACGGTGAAGGCGCGGTTGGTGGAGGGGGGTTGGGTGCGGGAGATCTCCTGATTCATGTCACTCAGCGTGGCCATCTCTGCGTACCGTGAACAGTGACGGAGTCCTTGCGTACCGTGAGTGTCTGGGCTTGTCCCGTGTTGTCTTGGCTGTCTGGCGTGACGTGCCGGGAACGGTCGCGGTTGGGGGAGAAGATCCGGGACTTGGCGAGGCTGGAGGCCAGGGCGGTGGAGCTTGCCGCGTACGGCAGCCATAATTTGCACGGTCTGTTGCAGACGGAGGAGTACGCCAAGGCGCTCCTCGGTACGCGGCGCCCCGTTCTGCCCCCGGATGAGCTGGAGCGCGCTCTGGCCTGGCGCATGGCCAGGCACTCCATCTTCGAGCGGCTGCCCGTCCCCGAGCTCAGTTTCGTGCAGGAGGAAGCCTCACTGATCCGTCCGATCGGAGGGGTGGCGGTGTGGCGTCGACAACTCGAAAACCTCCTCCGGCTGGGCGAGCTGCCTTTCGTGGACATCCAGGTGATGCCGACCTCCCGGTGGGATCACCCCGGAACGGGTGGGCGGATTCACGTGCTGAAGTTCGCCGACGGCTCGGCCGTGGGGCGGGCGGATGACGAGTTCGCGGGCAGGCCAATCTCGCATCCGAAGCAACTCCGTATCCTTGAGCTGCGGTACGGCATCACTCAGGCTCGGGCTCTCACACCGGAGGAGTCCCGGGCCTTCATCGAGCAAGTGCTGGGAGAGACATGACCTACAGCCCCTCTGCCGGGGAAGCGCCTGAGCTGCGGTGGTTCAAGAGCAGCTACAGCGACAGCAGCAACCCCAATGACTGCGTGGAGGTCGCTACCGCCCCGGGCGCCGTCCACGTGCGCGACTCCAAGAACGCCCACGGCCCCCGTCTCTCCCTCGCCCCCACCGCGTGGGGCGGATTCGTCTCGTACGCCGCCGGACGCTGATCCCAGGCCGCCTCAGCTCGTGTGCAGCATCAGCCCGATGCCCACCACCATCAGCCCCGCCGCCGCGATCCTCGGCGCCCCGAAGCGCTCCTTGAAGAACAGCGTGCCGATCGCCGCGCCCACGATGATCGACGACTCCCGCAGCGCCGCGATCGGGGCGAGCGGGGCCCTGGTCTGGGCCCAGAGGACGAGCCCGTAGGCGACCACCGACAAGGCGGCGCCGAGTAGGCCCCGGGCCGCGAACGGGCGGAGCTGGGGCGCCAGCTCGCTGCGGCGGCGGTAGTACGCGTACGCCGGGATCGCCAGGCCTTCAAGGATCATCAGCCAGGCGATGTAGCCGAGCGGGGTCCCCGAGGCGCGGACCCCGACGCCGTCGACCGTGGTGTACCCGGCGATGGCCAGGCCCGTGCCGAGGGCCGCCACGATCGCGGGCCGGTGCGGGCGCTTGTCGGAGCCCCGGATGCCCCACAGGGCCAGGCCGACCAGCCCGGCGGAGGCGACCGCGACGCCCGCCGTCGCCCAGGCGTCCGGGCGCTCGCCGACGAAGACGGCCGCCAGGACGGTCACGACCAGGGGGGCCGTGCCTCGGGCGATCGGGTACATCTGGCCGAAGTCGCCGAGCGTGAAGGACCGCATCAGCAGCAGCATGTACGCGACGTGCAGCGCGGCCGAGACGAGGAGGTACGGCCAGGCCCCCGCCGCCGGGAGCGGGGCGAACAGGGCCAGCACGGCGCCGATGAGCAGGCCGCCGCCGGAGATCAGGGTGAAGGACAGGAGCTGGTCCTTGATCGCGTGGGCGATGGCGTTCCAGCTCGCGTGCGTTATCGCGGCGACGAGGACCGCGAGGGCGACCAGCGGGGTCACGTGGCGGGCCCGCGCACATCCGCGACGGTTGCGCCCGCGTGTGCGATCAACGTCTTCGGGGCGAGCGGGAACACCGTGTGCGGGGTGCCCGCCGCCGTACGGGTCGCGTCCGGGAAGCGGCGCACCTCGATCTGGAGGCCCATCGCGGCCGGCGCCTCGGCGATTTGGGGGTGGGCGTGCGAGACGGGTGCGGCCGGCGTGGTTCCGGGGGTCTCGGATGTGCTCATGGCTGCACGCTAGCGGTCGTTGTAGGGGGCACGCGAGGGGGTTCCACGTGCCGGAGCCGCGACCCTTCCCGTGCGCCCCCGCGCCCTTTCGCCGGGTCATCCGGCCAATCCCCGGCCGTCTCCGGCCGGAAGTGGCGCATGCGGATCACTCCTCCCCGCCACCGCGCGACAGTAGGAGGGTGATATGTGCAGGAAAGTGCGACAAGGGGGAAATAATGTTGCGCATCCACTTCACCGCCCAGGACCTGGAGTACGTCCGCATCGCCCGGGGTCCGGACCCGCTGTGGGAGATCATGTGCAGCGTCTGCCGGCTCCAGAACGATGAGGGCCGGATCGCGTTCGGGCCGTGGCGGCGGGCGGTGGCACCCCGGCTGCGAGGGGGCGGGGCCGGCGGAGGGGCGGGGGCGGACCGCGCGGTCGCGCTGGCACTGCGGAGCCTGATGCCGTACGGCCCGTACATCCCCGATTTCCTGACCCCCGCGGTGGACGGCGGCAACGTCGACCTGCGGCAGAGCGTGGACCGGGTGCTGGCGACGCCCCGGAGCCGCCTGCGGCGGGAGTTGACGCTGCTCACGGAGTCGGTGGCGAGGGTGCCGGGGTTCGCGGGGCCGGGCCCGGGAGCGGGGCCGGGGGGTGCGGCACGTGTGCGGCCGTTCGCGGCGGAGCAGCTCGCGCGGGGCGACGCGGGGGCGCTCCGGGCGCTCGGGGGGCTGCTCACGGCGTACGACGCGGCGTTCGTCGCCCCGTACCGGCCGTGGATCGACGCGGCGGTGGCCTCGGACGTCGCCTGGCGCTCCCGGCAACTCGCGGCGGGCGGCACCCGCGCGCTGCTGGAGACGTTCCGCCCGATGGCCCGGTGGAGCCCGCCCGTACTGGAGGTGACGTACCCGGTCGAGCGGGACCTGCACCTGGCGGGGCGGGGCCTGCTCCTGGTGCCGTCGTACTTCTGCTGGCGCAAGCCGATCACCCTGTTCGACGGGGAGCTGCTGCCGGTGCTGGTCTACCCGGTGGAGAAGCCGGTCCACCTCCCTCCCGCCGCCCCCGGCACCTCGCTCGCCCGGCTGCTGGGGCCGACGCGCGCCGCGCTCCTGTACGAGGTGACGGCGCGCGGCTGCGCCACGACGTCCGAACTGGCCCTGGCCGTGGGCTGTTCGCTGCCCAACACCAGCCAGCAGCTGGCGATCCTGCGCGAGGCGGGTCTCGCGGCCGGCCGCAGGGAGGGCCGGTGCGTGCTGCACCACCCCACGCCGCTGGGGCGGCGCCTGCTGGAGACGACGGGAGCGGCCGGTGGCCAACTGATGAGGGCGGCGCCGGGCGGGGGTCCGGTGGAGGCGACCGTGGCCGACGCCTGAGCGGAACCACGACGGTTTCACCCTGATGAAAGGGTGCGGCGCGAGCGGCCGTGCCCCTGCCACGCTTCTGCCATCCGGCCGGTCGGCCCCGCGGAGGGAACGCCGCGGGGCCACCGTCCGGACGACCGGAATCACCCGTCCCACAGGGGAGCGCCGGGCCCAGGGGCCCGGGGCAGGGAGGAACGACATGCGCAGTTTCGTACGAGCGGCAGTGACGCTCATGTTCACGGCGGGGGCCGTGCTGGCGACGGGAGCGGGGGCGCAGGCCGGCGCGTCCGACACCCGGGACGCCCAGGACGCCTACGCGGGATGCTCGTCCGGGCACGTCTGCATCTACCCGGGCGCGTCCTGGAACGACAACCGGCCGGAGGCGACGTACTTCCGGTACGACGTCTACAACCTCGACAACCAGACCGGCATCCACCGGGTGTTCAACAACCAGACCGGCGGGGCGACCGTGCAGCTGTGCACGGGGTACAACGGGGTGGGCTGCGGCGAGAAGATGCCCACGTGGACGTACTGGGACGTGAACCTGACCCCGATCAACTCGATCAGGCTCGCGCCCTAGCCCCCCCAGGGGCCGCCTTACCCGGATGACCAGGGACGAGGGTACTTCTGCCTCGCCCCTGGTCGATCCGCCTCAGTACCGCAGCGCGACGGAGATCCGCTGACAACGCCTCTGCGGGGAGGGTGAGTGCAGCGATGGCAGGGTCTTCGCCGTCGATGCGGATACGCGCGGGACCTCTCGGGAGGCGTACGCGCGGCCGACGACGGCAGGGGCGCGCGTCGCTCCTGCCGGCGCGCCCCTCCCCGTACGCGGTCGCCGCCGGCCTCATCCTCCCGCGCGCAGCACCTCGGCCACCACCGGGCCCGCCGCGTCGCCGCCGTGCCCGCCGGTCTGGACGACCGCCGCGGCGGCGAGGTCGTTGCTGAAACCGGTGAACCAGCTGTTCGAGGCCGCTTGGCCGTCGACCTCGGCCGAACCGGTCTTGGCACCCTTGTCGCCACCCACCGGAGCCATGGACGTGGCACCCGTACCCCAGGCCGCCGTGGCGCGCATCATCGTCTTGAGCTGCTGGACGACGGAGGGGGACAGTGAGCGCGAGGCGCGGGCAAGCTGCCGGTCGTCCAGGGACTGCGGGACGATCACCGGCTGCCGGAAGGTGCCGGTGATGGCGGTGGCGGTGATGGAAGCCATGTTGAGGGCGTTCATCTGGACGGTGCCCTGCCCGATGTACTGGGCGGCGGCGACGCCGCCCACCTCCTCCGGCACGCTGCCGTCGGTGGAGACGACACCGGTCTTCCAGTCCAGGCCGATCCCGAAGACGTCCCGGGCCTCCTCGGCGAGCGCGGAGTCGTCCTTCACGTCGTCGATCAGCTTGATGAAGGCGGTGTTGCAGGAGCGGGCGAAGCTCTGGGTGAAGGTGGAGCCGTCGGGCAGCGAGAAGTACTTCAGGTTGCGGAACGAAGTGCCCTGATACATCACGCCCTTGGGGCACTCCGTCGCCCCGTCCGCGGTGACCAGGCCCTTCTCCAGCAGCAGGGCGGCCGTGACGATCTTCAGCGTGGACCCGGGCGCCTGCTTGCCCTGCATCGCCACGTTGAACTCGGTCGCCGGGTTGTTGGCCACCGCGCGGATCGCCCCGGTGGACGGCTTCACGGCGACCACCGACGCCTGCCCGAACTTTCGCACCGCCCGCTCGGCCGCCGCCTGGACGCCCGCGTCGAGTGTGGTCTGCACCTTGCCGGGCTTGCCCTTGGCGAGGGTCAGCAGGCTGATGTCGGCCTGCCCGTCCTCGGCGGACTCGATCCAGGTCTCGATACCGGGCGAACCGCCGGACGTCTTGCCGTACTTCTGGCGCAGCGTGTCCAGGATGGGTCCGAGCGAGGGGTACTTCTCCTTGGTGAGTACGGTGCCGTCGCGGTCGACCGCCTCGATCCGCGCGGTCGACGACTCACCCGTCCTGAGCGTCGCACCCTCGGTCAACTGCGGGTGTACGACGGTGGGGTCCCAGTCGACCAGGGCCTTCCCGGTCGTCAGCCCGCGCACCACGGTGAGCTCGGAGGCGTACGAGAGGGGCTTGGACTTCCCCTGGTACGAGACGGTGCCCCTGACGGTGTACGGCACCTTCGTACCCACCGCCGGCCCCGGGGTGATCTTCACGTTGCCGATGCGGGCGGCCTCGCCGAACGAGGTGAGTACGGGCTCCGCGCCGGCCTCGTTGTCGGTGAGGAGGGCAGCGCTCGCGGCGTCCCCCGCCGCCCAGGCATCGAAGAACCCCTTCGACGTCCCGGCGATCTCCTCCGCGCTGGGCGGCCCGGTCCTCACCTCGGGCGTCGCCTTCCGGGAGGTGACACCGCCGGCTCCTCCCCCCTCGCTCCCGAGCACGTTGTATGCCCCGTAGCCGATCCCGCCGGCCACCAGGACGAACACTCCGCCGACCACGGCGACCTTCGCTCCACTGCGCATCCGTGCAGTCCCCCTCCCCAGGAGCGCCCCCGAACACGTTCAGGGGACAACTGTGAGGAACCCTAAAGGGCTGCCGCGCAGCGTGAGGGCGTTGTTATCGGACCGGAATGCTTGGCTGGAAAGCGCTCTCTGACGTGAGCGGTGGCCGACCCCCCGTGGCCTGGGCCCCGTACGGCCCTGCTGTTCCTGACGGTGCCGGTGGTGGCGCAAAGGGGCTCGCGGGCGGCCTGGGAACAAATTTTCGCCGCGGTGAGTGAACTCGGTATTGCCGGGCACTAGGACCAACGCAACGAGGTCCTGGCGACATTCGGAGCCGGGACGTACCGGTGGGGTGCACTGAGGCCGTTGTGAAGTGTAGGCGTGAAAGCGCCTAAAACCGGACTTGACGATGGGAACTGAAAATGATCATCCTTGGACTTATCCTGCTTATCATCGGTCTGCTCGTCGGCATGGGGCTGCTGACGACGATCGGCGGAATCCTCATCCTCGTGGGCGCCATCCTGTGGATCCTGGGCGCGACCGGCCGCGCGGTCGGTGGACGCAAGCACTTCTTCTAAGCAGTACGGTCAGGAACTCTGCCGCGTGAGCGGAATCCGGTAACTGCGGGCGGGGCGCCGCGCATTTTGTGCGCGGGGCCCCCCCCCGGGGCGCCCCCCGGGGAGCGGGGGTCCGGGCCCGGGCGGGGCGGAAATGCGTATACCC
>NZ_JBIVLW010000011.1:0-208226 GCF_044752765.1 Streptomyces sp. NPDC088706 | reverse complement strand
CGGCGGCGGGGGGCGGGGGGGGGGGGGGGCGCGCGGGGGGGGGGGGGGGGGGCGCGCCGGGGGGGGGGGGGGGGGGGGGCCCCCACTGGGGCCCCCCCCCCCCCACCACCTTAACTTCGCTCAGACTTCCTTGACCTGGCCGTCCGCCACTTCGATTCGGCGGGTGGTGCGCACCGCTTCGAGCATCCGCCGGTCGTGGGTGACCAGCAGCAGCGTGCCCGTGTAGCTCTCCAGGGCCGTCTCCAGCTGCTCGATGGCGGGCAGGTCCAGGTGGTTGGTCGGCTCGTCGAGCACCAGGAGGTTGACGCCCCGGCCCTGGAGCAGGGCGAGGGCGGCGCGGGTGCGTTCGCCCGGGGAGAGGCTGGTGGCCGGGCGCATCACATGGTCGGCGCGCAGGCCGAACTTGGCGAGCAGTGTGCGGACTTCGGCCGGTTCCGTGTCCGGCACGGCGGCGCAGAACGCCTCCAGCAGCGATTGGGAGCCGAGGAAGAGCCTGCGGGCCTGGTCCACCTCGCCGACCACGACGCCCGAACCGAGTGTGGCATGGCCGGAGTCGAGCGGGAGCCGCCCCAACAGGGCAGCCAGCAGGGTGGACTTGCCCGCGCCGTTGGCGCCGGTGATGGCGACCCGGTCGGCCCAGTCGATCTGGAGCGAGGCGGGGCCGAAGGCGAAGTCGCCACGCACCACCCGGGCCTCGCGGAGGGTGGCTACGACCGATCCGGAGCGCGGGGCGGTGGCGATCTCCATCCGCAGCTCCCACTCCTTGCGCGGCTCCTCGACGGTGTCGAGGCGCTCGATCATGCGCTGGGTCTGCCGGGCCTTCGCCGCCTGCTTCTCACTCGCCTCGCTGCGGGCGTTGCGGCCGAGCTTGTCGCCGTCGGTGGCCTTGCGGCGGGCGTTCTTGACGCCCTTGTCCATCCAGGAGCGCTGCATATGGCCGCGCGCTTCGAGGGCGGCCTTCTTGTCGGCGTACTCCTCGTAGCCCTCGCGGGCGTGCCGCCGCGCGGTCTCGCGCTCCTCCAGGTAGGCCGCGTAGCCACCGCCGTAGAGGTTGATCTGCTGCTGGGCGAGGTCGAGCTCCAGCACCTTGGTCACCGTGCGCATCAGGAACTCGCGGTCGTGGCTGATGACGACGGTGCCGGCCCGCAGCCCCGAGACGAAGCGCTCAAGCCGCTCCAGGCCGTCGAGGTCGAGGTCGTTGGTGGGCTCGTCCAGCAGGAAGACGTCGTAGCGGGAGAGGAGCAGGGAGGCGAGTCCGGCACGGGCCGCCTGGCCGCCGGAGAGCGCCGTCATGGGCAGCTCCAGGCTCACGGTCAGCCCCAGCTCGGCGGCGACCTGCGCGGCCCGCTCCTCCAGGTCGGCGCCGCCGAGTGCGAGCCAGCGCTCCAGGGTCTCGGAGTACGCGTCGTCCGCGCCCGGAGCTCCGGAGACCAGGCCTTCCGTCGCCTCGTCCATGGCGCGCTGGGCGTCGGCGACCCCGGTCCGGCGGGCCAGGAACGCGGCCACGGTCTCGCCCTCGCGCCGCTCGGGCTCCTGCGGGAGGTGGCCGACGGTGGCGGTCGGCGGAGAGAGGCGCAGCTCGCCCTCCTCCGGGCGGTCGAGTCCGGCGAGCAGGCGGAGCAGGGACGATTTTCCGGCGCCGTTGACTCCGACGAGACCGATCACGTCTCCGGGCGCGACGACGAGGTCGAGTCCGGCGAAGAGTGTGCGGTCGCCGTGTCCGGCGGCGAGGTCCTTGGCGACGAGGGTGGCAGTCATCAGGGTGCCGATCCTAATCGCCGCCGGGCCGTCGCCGGTCGCCGGTCGCCGATGCCCAGTCTCCGGTGCCCGGTGCCCGGTGCCGGTGGACCTGGGCCTGTGCCGTGGCGCTGGGCCCGGTGCCCCTGGCAGCCGGTTTCCGTTAGCGTCCGGGCAGCGGCCGGCGCGTACCGAGGCGACAGGAGTCATCGTGATGACGGATGTGATCGTGGTGGGCGGCGGAGTCATCGGCCTGACCACCGCCGTGACCCTGGCCGAGCGCGGGCTGCGGGTGCGGGTCTGGTCGCGTGATCCGGCCGGGGCGACGACCTCGGCGGTGGCGGGGGCGCTGTGGTGGCCGTACCGGATCGAACCGGCCGAGCGGGTCGGCGCCTGGTCGCTGGAGACGCTGGCGGTGTACGAGGAGCTGGCGGCCGGGCCCGGGGCCACCGGCGTACGTCCGGTGGCGGGGGTGCACGGTGGTGAGCGGTTCGCGGCGCTGGGGGCGTGGGCCGCGGAGCTGAAGGGTGCGGTGGAGGTGGCCGAGGGGCTGCGGGTGACGCTGCCGCTGCTGGACATGCCGGTCCACCTGGCGTGGCTGGAGCGGCGGCTGGTTGCGGCGGGCGGTGCGGTGGAGCGGCGGGCGGTGGACGGGTTCGCGGGGGCGGCGGCGCGGGCCCGGGTGGTGGTGAACTGCACGGGGCTCGGGGCGCGCGAGCTGGTGCCGGACGCGGGGGTGCGGGCGGTGCGGGGGCAGCTGGTCGTGGTGGAGAACCCGGGGATCGCGGAGTGGTTCACCGAGGCGGACCCGGCGTCCGCGGCGACGACGTACTTCTTCCCGCAGCCGGCCGGCCTGGTGCTGGGCGGTACGGCCGAGGTGGACGACGAGCGCCGGGAGCCCGATCCGGGGACCGCGCGGGAGATCGTGGCGCGGTGTGCGCGGGTCCGGCCGGAGATCGCGGGCGCCCGGGTGCTGGGGCACCGGGTGGGGCTGCGGCCGGTGCGGGAGGCCGGGGTGCGGATCGAGGCGGAGGCGCTGCCGGGCGGCGGTCTGCTGGTGCACAACTACGGGCACGGCGGCGCCGGTGTGTCCGCGGCCTGGGGCTGCGCGCGGGCGGCGGCCGCCCTGGTGGGCTGAGCCGCCGCCGTACGGACGAGGTGGTCCCCGGGGTCAGTCCTGGGGACGCTTCTCGATCGGGGCCTCCTTGTGGCGCTCGTCCGTGGTGACGGTCGTGCCGGGTCCGATCCGGATCTCGAAGTCGCCGTCGTACTTCGCGTGCCCCTCGATCACCGCGGACTCGACCGCCTCCACACCGAACTCCTGGCGGACGATCTGCGGGTCCTTGCGCAGGTCGCGCATCAGGGCCACGCACATGCCGAGCATCACGATGACGAACGGGGCGGCCACCAGGATGGTGAGGTTTTGGAGTCCCTCCAGCGCGTTCTCCTTGCCGTCGCCGATGAGCAGCATGATCGCGGCCACGGCCCCGGTGACGACACCCCAGAAGACGACGACCGGCTTCCCCGGTTCCAGGACGCCCTTCTGCGAGAGCGTGCCCATGACGATCGAGGCGGCGTCGGCACCGGAGACGAAGAAGATGCCGACCAGGATCATCACCAGGATGCTCGTCACGGTGGCGATCGGGAACTCCTGGAGGACGCCGAAGAGCTGCGCCTCGGGGGTGTCCGCGCCGGTGAGGCTGGACTGCTCGTCCAGCCTCATGGCCGAGCCGCCGAAGACGGCGAACCAGATCAGGCTGACCGTGCTGGGCACCAGGATGACGCCGCCGACGAACTGCCGGATCGTGCGGCCGCGGCTGATCCGGGCGATGAACATGCCGACGAAGGGCGTCCAGGAGATCCACCAGGCCCAGTAGAAGACCGTCCAGCTGCCGAGCCAGTCGGCCACGTCGCCGCCGCCGGTCGCCTCGGTGCGGCCGGCGAGCTGGCCGAGGTCACTCACATAGGCACCGATCGAGGTGGGCAGCAGGTCGAGCACGAAGATCGTCGGACCGGCGATGAAGACGAACAGGACGAGGACCAGGGCCAGCACCATGTTGATGTTGGAGAGCCACTGGATCCCCTTCTCCACACCCGAGACCGCGGAGGCGACGAAGCCGACCGTCAGGACGGCGATGATCGTGACGAGAAGGCCGGTGCCGGCCTTCTCCAGCCAGTCCAGCTCCTGGATTCCGCTGCCGATCTGGAGCGCGCCGAGGCCCAGCGAGGCCGCCGATCCGAAGAGCGTCGCAAAGATGGCCAGGATGTCGATGAAGCGCCCGGAGCCCCCGTACGCGTGCCGCTTGCCGATCAGCGGCTCGAACACCGCGCTGATGGTCTGCCGCCTGCGCATCCGGTAGGCGCTGTACGCGATGGCGAGCCCGACCACCGCGTAGATCGCCCAGGGGTGCAGCGTCCAGTGGAAGAGGGTGGTGGCCATGGCCGTCTGCATGGCGTCGGCCGCGTCGGCCGGGTCGGTGCCGGGCGGGGGGTTGCGGAAGTGGGCGAGCGGCTCGCTGACGCCGTAGAACATCAGCCCGATGCCCATCCCGGCGCTGAACATCATCGCTACCCAGGAGACCGTCCGGAACTCCGGCTCCTCGCCCTCCTGGCCGAGGCAGATCTTGCCGTACCGGCTGATCGCCAGCCACAGGGCGAAGATGACGAAGCCCGAGGCCGCCAGCATGAAGGCCCAGCCGCCGTTGTGGATCAGTCCGTTGAGCAGCTTGCCGGAGACGGTCTCCAGGGAGCCGGTGGCGGTCGCGCCCCAGATGACGAAGGCGAGGGTGAGGACCGCCGTGACGCCGAAGACCACCCGGTCGGTGGTCGGGGCCCGCGTGCCGGCCGGTTCGGGGGGAAGGTCCGCCGTGACCGACAGTTCCTCCCGGCCTGCCGCCGGCTCGTCTTCCTGGGGCACAGAAGGCACCTTTCACCGAGTCCGAAAAACGCTGTCTGTAGGCAGTACCACACTTGCCCACTATCTCAAAGGATCAACAAGCGGTATCGGCTTGACCATGTGTGATGGGATATGTCGCTCGCTGGTCGAGGAGCAGCGGAATCAGGTTCCTGGCCGATTGCCCCAGAGGCACATATGCGCCATCTCCATCCCGGTGGGACCGGACGCCGTGCAGCGCCAGCTCGTCCTTCACCTCGGCGTACCGGGCCGCGTCCAGCCGGTAGCCGCACGGCGGATCGGTGAGGGTCTCACCGGGCTCGGCCGGGTCGTTGTCGGCGCCTGCCAGGTGGACGGGGCCGCGGTCGGCGAACCCGGTCAGGCGCGAGAGAGCGGTGGCCGCCCGGATGCGGGCACGCTCCTGCTCGGTGAAGTCGAAGAGACCGCCGAGCGCCGTCCGCTGGGAGTGGACCCGGCGGCGCTGGTTGAGCACCGGGTCGTCCCTCTCGGCCTCGCTCAGCGCGTCGATCCGCGACTCGATGAGGAGGCCGACCGCGTGCTTGAGGCCGGAGGTGTTGCGCAGGATGCGTTCCTGGCCGTCCCCGGTCGTCTGCTTGATCGGGTCGCCGGTGACCGGGTCGGTCCAGATCCCGTAGAGGCCGTTGCTGTAGCCGCCCTCGGTCGCGGCGGGACGCACGTACCGCTCGGCGAGGGTCCGGGAGATCTCGTGGACGCGACCGGCGACGTTCAGGTTGCGGGGCCACAGGACGAACAGGTCCTTGTCGTAGTACGGCGGGGTGGCACCGTACTCGTGCAAGTCGTAGATCACATCGGGCCGTTCGTCGCGGACGACGGCCGCGATCGCCCTGCCCTCCTCGGTCTCCAGGGCGATGTGGTCCCGGTTGACGTCGACGCCGTCGGCGTTGCCCCGGGTGTCGGCGGCCCGGCCGTCCGGATTGGCGGTGGGCAGCACCAGCACCGTCGTACGGGAGAGGAAGGCGCGGGTGGCACGGTCCTCGGCGAAGGCCAGGTCGCGCAGGGTGGTCAGACAGGCCTCACGGCCGGCGGGCTCGTCGCCGTGCTGACTGCAGATCAGCAGGACCGTGGTGGCGGCGGGGCGCTGCTTTCCGATGCGTACGAGCTGGAGGGGGCGGCCCTGCCGCGTGGTGCCGGCCCGGTCGACGACCACCCGGTCGCTCCCCCGGTCCACCGCGCCGAGGAAGGTCTGCTCCTCCCCCAGCCCGGTCCAGCGCGCCCCGTCGCTCGTCTCGAACCCGGTGCGCGGCGGGTGGGGCGCGGCCTCGGCGGGTGCGACGGCGAAGGGGGCGGCCAGTGCGGCCAGCACCGCCACCATCACGCTCCGGCGTTGCACAGCCGGGGCACGGCGCCATGCTCCGGACGGCGGGCGAGCGGGCCCGGAGACCGGTGCGAGCCACGGGTGCGGGCTGAGCATGCGAAGCGCGCGGGTGATGCGAGGGGTCATCGGCGGCTGCCTCCCGGAGTGCGACCGGAGTACGCGCGGCGGACACCGCGATGTCCGCCGTATTGTCGGTGCCGCGGACGTTACCGGGGTGAACTCCTGTGCAACAGGGGTCGATCACTGCCACCCGTGACGAGAGCATGGCGAATGTGTGACAGGAATGCCCGGAATCGGCCCGCCTGCCCGGCAGGCCGCTTAGCCTCTTACCTGACCGGTCGGAACCATCCCCCGCCCGGTCTCGGAAACGGGCGGAGCGACCCCCGCCCGGCCTGATGACCGGACGGTGACATCCGCCGTCCGGTCGACCGTCCCGACGACTTGGAGTATGCGTGCACCGCAGATTCATCGTCCCCAGCGCCCTGGCGGCCTCTCTCCTGCTGGCGATCCCGGCATCGGCCTCCTCAGGCACCGTGGGCGCCCCGGGCATCGGCGACCCCTACTACCCGGCCGCCGGAAACGGCGGCTACGACGTCTCCCACTACGACCTGCGGCTGAAGTACCAGCCGGCGACCGACCTGCTGGAGGGCACGGCGACGATCCTCGCCACCACCACGCAGGACCTCACCCGCTTCAACCTCGACTTCGGGCTCGCCGTCTCCGAGGTGCGGGTCAACGGCAAGAAGGCCTCCTTCGCCAGGAGCGGCACCCAGGAGCTGGAGATCACCCCGGCGGGTCCCCTGGCGAAGGGCAGGGACGTCTCGCTGGTCGTCCGGTACGCCGGGAAGCCCTCCGAGCTGAAGATCAACGGCTGGACCGCCTGGGCCCGGACCCCGGACGGCGGCGTCGCCGCGCAGGAGCCGGAGTCGGCGGTCTGGTGGTACCCGGGCAACGACCATCCGCTCGACAAGGCCACGTACGACATCTCGGTCTCCGTGCCGGACGGCACACAGGCGATCAGCAACGGGGTGCTTCAGTCGCAGAGCTCCAGGCTCGGCTGGACCCGCTTCAACTGGCGCTCCGACAAGCCGCAGGCCAGCTACCTGTCGACGCTCGCGGTCGGAAAGTTCGACATCACGACCGACAGGACCGCCGACGGCCTGCCGGTGCTGAACGCGTACAGCAGGGACCTCGGCGCCAACGCCGGTGCCGCCCGCGCCAGCATCGAGCGGACCACCGAGGTCGCGGAGTGGCTGACCGAGGTCTTCGGCCCGTACCCCTTCAACGCGCTCGGCGGCTATGTGCCCAACGTGACGAGCGGCTTCGCCCTGGAGACCCAGACGCGGCCCTTCTACAGCCCGCGGCAGTTCGCCAACGGTGCCAACGTCTCGGTCGTCGTCCATGAGATCGCGCACCAGTGGTACGGCAACAGCGTGTCGGTCGACGGCTGGAAGGACATCTGGATCAACGAGGGCTTCGCCCGCTACAGCCAGTGGCTCTGGTCGGAGAAGGAGGGCGAGGGCACCGCGCAGGAGCTGGCGGACTACGTCTGGGCCCAGCACCCGGCGAACGACCCGTTCTGGAAGGTGAAGCCGGGCGACCCCGGCCCGGACAAGCAGTTCGACATCGCCGTCTACGACCGGGGCGCGCTGGCGCTCCAGGCGCTGCGCAACGAGGTCGGCGACGAGACCTTCTTCGCCCTGCTGAAGGGATGGCCGACCGAGAAGGCGCACTCCAACGCGACCGTGGGCGACTTCCTGCGGTACGCGGAGCGGGTCTCGGGCAAGCCGCTGGCGGCGCTCTTCGACACCTGGCTGTACCAGCCGAAGCGGCCGGCGCTGCCGGCGGCTTCCTCGGCGGGGGCCGTCAAGGGCGCGCTGTCGTCGCGGGCGGCGGTCCGGCCGGAGCGGCCGGCGTCCTGGAAGAAGATCGCGGCGACGAACACGGTCCACGATCACCGGGACCACGGTCACCGCTGATCGCTGCGTGCGCCGGCCGGGGCCGGTCGGAGCGGTGGAGTCCAGCCGTTCCGGCCGGCCCCGGTGACGTGCGCGACGCGCGCCGCCCGCGCCTTCGGCAGGTACCGCAGCCGCTCCGGGAGTACGGGGACGATCGCCCGCAGCACCGCGCAGAGCCGCCGCAGCCGCCGCTCCTGGGCCGCCGTCCACGGCAGCCCGATGGCCGCGCGGGCGTCCGGCGGCATGAGCCCGATGGTGACGAACCGCCGGAAGCGGGCCAGCGGCGGCAGCAGCACCGGCCACAGGGCCCGCAGGACCATCCGCAGCGGCCACGGGCCCCGGTCCGGCGGCGGGACGGGCTGGTCGACGTCGACCAGCTCACGCACCACGACCGTCGCCTCGATCTCCCCGGCGAGCATCTTCTCCCAGTACGGCCAGAACTCCTCGATCGTCTGCGGCATGTCCCGGTCGTGGATGCCGAGGATCCGGCCCACCTGGAGCCACTCCCCGTACAGGGCGCGTTCCTGGGCGGGGCTCATCGGCCGGATGAGATAGCGCGCCGCGTGCCGGTAGACCGGGAAGCCGGTGGCGTGCACCCAGGCGTAGTTCGAGGGCGTCAGTGCGTGGTAGGCGCGGCCCCGGGTGTCGGTGCCCCGGATGGTGCGGTGGAGCCGGCGCAGCCTGCGGCCCTCCTCGGCGGCCTCCGCGCCGCCGTACACCCAGAGCTGGAGCGAGCGCAGGGAGCGTTCACCGCGCCCCCACGGGTCGGTGCGGAAGACGGAGTGCTCGTCGACGCCCGCGCCGACGGCCGGGTGGGCGACCTGAAGGGTGAGGGCGGCGGGCAGCATCAGCAGGGCCCGGATGTCGCCGGCCAGGCTCCACAGCACGCCACCGGGCGGGGGCGGCAAGGGGTCCTCGACGTCCTTCGCGCTGCTCATCCGGTGCTCCCGCGTTCCCGGCGGGCCTGCCGTGCGCTGCCCGCCCCTTCCCCTCCATGATCCCTCGCCCGCGGCAGACCGTGGTGACGGGGTCCTCCACCCTCCATCCCGGCGCCCCGCAGCGGGCCGGGGTGGACGGCCGGTCCCCGGTGCCGGAGACTTTCACAGTAGTGGTGAGACAGCGGCACTGTCCGATACGAGGGTTCGACGGCGGGGAGCAGAGATGGCGACGGGGACCGACGGGCTCACGCTCACGGTGGACGAGCTGGCGGCACGCGCCGGAGTCACCGTACGTACCGTGCGCTTCTACAGCACCCGGGGCCTGCTGCCGCCCCCGGTGATCGGGCCGCGCCGGGTCGGGCACTACGGGGCCGACCACCTCTCCCGGCTCGCGCTGATCGAGGAGCTCCAGCACCAGGGCATGACGCTCGCCGCCATCGAGCGCTATCTGGAGCAGCTGCCGCCCGACCTGAGCGCCCACGATCTGGCGATCCACCGGGCGCTGGTGGCGTCCTGGGCACCGGACACGGCGGAGGACCTGACGCGGGCGGAGCTGGAGAAGCGCGCGGGGCGGGCGCTGGCGGAGCCGGATGTGGACCGGCTGGCGGCGATGGGGGTGCTGGTGCGGCCGGAGGCGGACAGCGGGGCGTACCGGGTGGACCTCGGGCTGCTGCGGCTGGGGGTGGAACTGCTGGACGTGCCGATCGCACACGAGACGATCCTGGCGGCGCGGACCGTGCTGCTGGAGCACACCCGCTCGGCCGCCCAGGAGATGACGCGGCTGTTCCGGGACGAGGTGTGGAACCCCTACCGGGAGCGCGAGGGCGACCCGGAGCATGTGGCGGCGATGAAGTCGCTCTCCGCTCACATGCAACCGATCGTGGTGCAGGCGCTGGTGACGGCCTTTCAGCGGTCGCTCAAGGAGGAGCTGCGCACCGCGTTCACCGCCGAGTGACGGTGAACGCGGCACGCCACGGCCTCAGTCGTGGAAGGTCTCGCCCTTCTCGGCCTTCTCCACGAGCAGCGCGGGCGGCAGGAACCGGTCGCCGTAGCGCTCGGCGAGTTCCCGGGCGCGGGCCACGAAGCCGGGCAGGCCGCCCTCGTACCCGTTGATGTACTGGAGGACGCCACCGGTCCACGGCGGGAAGCCGATGCCCATGATGGAGCCGATGTTGGCGTCGGCGACGGAGATGAGGACGTTCTCCTCCAGGCAGCGGACGCTGTCCAGGGCTTCGGAGAAGAGCATCCGCTCCTTCATGTCCTCGAAGGGCACACCGGCGCCGGGCTCGGTGCTGTGCTTGGCCGGGGGGCGACCCCCGGAACCCCCGAAATGCTCGCGCAGTCCGGGCCAGAGGCCGACGCGCTTGCCGTCCTCGTCGTAGTCGTAGAAGCCCGCTCCCCCGCTGCGCCCAGGGCGGCCGAACTCGTCGACCATCCGGTCGATGACCTCGTCCGAGGGATGCCCGGGCCAGGTGCCGCCGGCCTCCTCCACCGCACGCCTGGTCTCGTTGCGGATCTTGCGCGGCAGGGTCAGGGTCAGCTCGTCCATCAGCGAGAGCACCTTGGCCGGGTAGCCGGACTGGGCGGCGGCCTGTTCGATCGAGGCGGGCTCGACGCCCTCGCCGACCATGGCGACGCCCTCGTTGATGAACTGGCCGATGACGCGCGAGGTGAAGAAGCCGCGCGAGTCGTTGACGACGATCGGCGTCTTCCTGATCCGGCGCACCAGGTCGAAGGCGCGGGCCAGCGCCTCGTCGCCGGTGCGCTCGCCCTTGATGATCTCGACCAGCGGCATCTTGTCGACGGGCGAGAAGAAGTGCAGCCCGATGAAGTCGACGGGGCGCGAGACGCCTTTGGCGAGGACCGTGATCGGCAGGGTGGAGGTGTTGGAGCAGAGCAGGGCGTCGGGCTCGATGACGTCCTGGATCTCCTGGAACACCCTGTGCTTGAGCGCGGTGTCCTCGAAGACGGCCTCGATCACCGCGTCGCAGCCCGCGAGGTCGGCAGCGTCACCGGTCGGGGTGATCCGGGCCAGCAGCTCGTCGCGCTTCGCCTGCGTCGTACGGCCTCGGGAGAGCGCCTTGGCGAGCAGCTTCTCGCTGTACGCCTTGCCCTTGGCGGCCGCCTCGGTGGAGACGTCCTTGAGGACGACCTCGATGCCGGCCTTGGCGCAGGAGTAGGCGATGCCCGCGCCCATCATGCCGGCGCCCAGCACGGCGACCTTGCGGACGGGGCGCTCGGGGATGCCCTTGGGGCGGCTGGCCCCGGAGTTGACGGCCTGGAGGTCGAAGAAGAAGGCCTGGATCATGTTCTTGGAGACCTGGCCGGTGACCAGCTCGGTGAAGTACCGGGCCTCGATGGTCAGGGCGGTCTCGAAGTCGACCTGGGAGCCCTCGACGGCCGCCGCCAGGATGTTGCGCGGCGCGGGCATGGGCGCGCCCGCGATCTGCTTCTTCAAGTTGGCGGGGAACGCGGGGAGGTTGGCCGCGAACTTCGGGTTCGACGGGGTGCCGCCGGGGATGCGGTAGCCCTTGACGTCCCAGGGCTGCTGGGACTCGGGGTTGGCGTCGATGAAGGCGCGGGCCTTCTCCAGCATCTCCTCGCGGGTGGCGGCGACTTCGTGGACCAGGCCGTTCTCCAGGGCCCGCCGAGGGGTGTACTGGGTGCCCTGGAGGAGCACCTTGAGCAGCGCGTCGGCGATGCCCATGAGGCGTACGGTCCGGGTGAGCCCGCCGCCCGCCGGGAGCAGGCCGAGGGTGACCTCGGGCAGGCCGATGCGGGAGCCGGGGGCGTCGAGGGCGACGCGGTGGTGGGAGGCGAGCGCGATCTCGTAACCGCCGCCGAGGGCAGCCCCGTTGATGGCGGCGACGACGGGCTTGCCGAGGGTCTCGATGCGGCGCAGCGAGCGCTTGATCTCGGTACCGGTGTCGAAGGCGGCCTGGGCGTTCTCGGGACGGACCTTGATCATGTCCTTGAGGTCGCCGCCCGCGAAGAAGGTCTTCTTGGCGGAGGTGTAGATGATGCCGCGGATGGAGTCCTGCTCGGCCTCGGCGCGGTCGGCGATGGCCGCGATGGAGTCCTTGAAGGCCTGGTTCATCGTGTTCGCGGACTGATCCGGGTCGTCGAGGACGAGGGTGACGACGCCGGTCTCGTCCTGTTCCCAGCGGATGGTGGTGCTCTCGGTCATGTCGGTGTCTTCTCCGTAGGCAGGTGGGGCCGGGAACAGGTCAGATGCGTTCGACGATGGTGGCGACGCCCATGCCACCGCCGACGCAGAGGGTGACCAGGCCGAACCGCTGGTCGCGGCGCTCCAGTTCGTCGATGACGGTGCCGAGGATCATCGCGCCGGTCGCGCCGAGGGGATGGCCGAGCGCGATGGCGCCGCCGTTGACGTTGACCCTGTCCAGGGTCAGGCCCATGTCCTTGACGAAGCGCAGGACGACTCCGGCGAAGGCCTCGTTGATCTCGACGAGGTCGATGTCGTCGATGGTGAGCCCGGCCTTGGCGAGCGCCTTGCGGGTGGCGGGGGCGGGGCCGGTGAGCATGATGGTGGGCTCGGAGCCGGAGACGGCCGCGGAGACGATCCGGGCGCGCGGGGTGAGTCCGTAGCGCTCGCCGACCTCCTTGGAGCCGATGGCGACGAGGGCGGCACCGTCGACGATGCCGGAGGAGTTGCCCGCGTGGTGGACGTGGTCGATCTTCTCGACCCAGTGGTACTTCTGGAGCGCCACGGCGTCGAAGCCGCCCATGTCACCGATGGCGGCGAAGGAGGGCTTGAGGCCGGCGAGGGAGTCGGCGGTGGTGCCGGGGCGCAGGTGCTCGTCGTGGTCCAGGACCAGCAGGCCGTTGCGGTCCTTGACCGGGACGACGGAGCGGGCGAAGCGGCCGTCCTTCCACGCCTGGGCGGCGCGCTCCTGGGAGAGGGCGGCGTACTCGTCGACGTCACGGCGGCTGAAGCCCTCGATGGTGGCGATGAGGTCGGCGCCGATGCCCTGCGGGGCGAAGCCGGTCTCGAAGCTGGTCATCGGGTCCATCGCCCAGGCGCCGCCGTCGGAGCCCATCGGCACCCGGGACATCGACTCGACGCCACCGGCCAGGACGAGGTCCTCCCAACCCGAACGAACCTTGGCGGCGGCCAGGTTGACGGCCTCCAGACCCGAGGCACAGAAGCGGTTCTCCTGGACCCCGGCGACGGAGTCGGGCAGGCCGGCGGCGATGGCGGCGATCCGGGCGATGTCGGACCCCTGGTCGCCGAGCGGGCTGACCACGCCGAGGACGATGTCGTCGATGGCGGCCGGGTCGAGGTCCGGGAAGCGGCCCTGGATCTCGTGGATGAGGCCGACGACGAGGTCGATCGGCTTGGTGCCGTGCAGGGCGCCGTTGGCCTTGCCGCGGCCGCGCGGGGTGCGGATCGCGTCGTAGACGAATGCTTCGGTACTCAAGACAGCTGCCTTTCGAGGGTGGTGGTGAAGAACAGGGGGAGCCAGGAGGGCGCGGGCGTCAGGCGAGCAGCGAGCGGCCGATGATCTCCTTCATGATCTCGGTGGTGCCGCCGTAGATGGTCTGGATACGGCCGTCGGTGAACGCCTTGGCGACCTTGTACTCGCTCATGTAGCCGTATCCGCCGTGGAGCTGGAGGCAGCGGTCGGCGACGCGCTTCTGCAGTTCGGTGGCCCACCACTTGGCCATCGAGGCGTGGACGGCGTCGAGGACGCCGTCGGAGTGGTCGACGACGCACCGGTCCAGGAAGGTCCGGGTGACGGCGCACTCGGTGGCCATCTCGGCGATCTCGAAGCGGATGTGCTGGAGCTTGGAGAGCGGGCGCCCGAAGGCCTCGCGCTCCTTGACGTACTGCGTGGTGATCTCCAGCAGGTGTTCGGCGGCGGCGATCCCGGCGACCGCTATGCCCATGCGCTCCTGGGCCAGGTTGGTCATCAGGTGGATGAACGCGCCGTCCAGCTCACCGAGGAGGTTCTCCTTCGGGACGCGGACGTCGTCGAAGAACAACTCGGCGGTGTCCTGCGACTTCTGGCCGATCTTGTCGAGGTTGCGGCCACGCTCGAAGCCTTCCGCGCCGCGCTCGACGACGATCAGCGACAGCCCCTTGGCGCCGCCGTCGGGTGTGGTCTTGGCGACGACGATGACCAGGTCGGCGAGGATGCCGTTGGAGATGAAGGTCTTCGAGCCGTTGAGCAGCCAGTGGTCGCCCTGGTCCTCGGCGGTGGTGCGGATGGCCTGGAGGTCGGAGCCGGCGCCCGGTTCGGTCATGGCGATGGCTGTGATGGTCTCGCCGCTGCAGAAGCCGGGAAGCCAGCGGCGCTTCTGCTCCTCGGTGGCGAGGCCGGTGAGGTAGGGGCCGATGATGTCGTTGTGCAGGCCGATCGCCAGCCCCGGCGCTCCGGCGCGGGTGAACTCCTCGGCGAGGACGGCGCTGTAGCGGAAGTCGGTGGAGCCACCGCCGCCGTACTCCTCGGGGACGGCGAGGCCGAGCAGCCCGGCGCGCCCGGCGGCGAGCCAGGCGTCACGCGAGACGATGCCGTCCTGCTCCCACTGCTCGTAGTACGGAAGCACCTCCTTGGCCAGGAAGGCCCGGACGGTCTCGCGGAACGCGTCGTGCTCCTCGGTGAAGATCTGCCGCTGCACGGGGTCTCCTAGGGGGTGTCGGGTGAGTCGGGCCGCAGTGCCGGTACGTCCCAGTCGACGGCGACGGCGTCCGTGTCGGCGCCCGGCTGTGCGGGGCCGCTGCGGACGGAGACGGGGGTGGCGGAGAAGCGCGGGGCCGGGGCGGGCTGGGTGATGCCGCTGTGCTCGACGTAGGTGGAGCGGGCGGCGAGGTGCGGGTGGTACGGGGCTTCGCGGAGCGAGAGCACGGGGGCCACGCAGGCGTCGGTGCCGTCGAACACCTCGGTCCACTCCGCACGCGTACGGGTCGAGAAGCGTTCGGCGACGGCGGCGCGCAGGTCGTCCCAGCGGGCGAGGTCCCACCGGTCGGGGAAGGCGTCCGCGATCCCGAGGAGGCCGGCGAACTCCGCGTAGAACTGCCCCTCCAGGGGGCCGACCGCCATGTGGCCGCCGTCGGAGGTGGCGTAGGTGCCGTAGAACGGGCAGCCGCCGTCCAGCAGGTTGGCGCCGCGCCGGTCCTGCCAGCTCCCGGCGGCCAGCATGCCGTGGATCATCGTGGCGAGGTGGGCGGCGCCGTCGACGATCGCCGCGTCCACCACCTGGCCCGCGCCGCCGGGGGTGCGGGCGTGCTGGAGGGCGGCGAGGACCCCGACGACGAGGTAGAGGGAGCCGCCCGCGTAGTCGCCGAGCAGGTTGGCGGGGACCACGGGCGGCTCGTCCGGCGTGCCGATCATGGAGAGGGTGCCGGTGAGCGCGAGGTAGGCGACGTCGTGCCCGGCCCGCTGCGCCAGCGGCCCGTCCTGGCCCCAGCCGGTCATCCGCCCGTAGACCAGCTGCGGGTTGCGTGCGAGACAGGCGTCGGGCCCGACGCCGAGCCGTTCGGCGACGCCGGGGCGGTACCCCTCGATCAGGATGTCGGCGCGTTCGACCAGGTCCAGGACGCGGCCGGCGCCGACCTCGCCCTTGAGGTCGACGAGGACGGAGCGCTTGTTGCGGTTGGTGATGTCGTACGCGGGGTCGATGCCGAGGGCCGGGCCGCCGGGCCGGTCGACGCGTACGACGTCGGCTCCGAGGTCCGCCAGCAGCATCGCCGCGAACGGTCCGGGGCCGATCCCCGCCAGCTCGACGACGCGGACTCCGGTCAGCGGGCCGTGCCCGGTCCTTGCCATCCTTGAGCCCCCAGGGGTGTGACACAACCGATGTAACATCAACGATGCTAAGAAGGCGCCTCGCTCCGCACAACCCCCCGGGCCGAGCAAGCGCTTAGTTCTCCCCCGCGATCCTCTCGCATCCTCGCCGGACCTTCCACGTCCAGGGCCGCCCGGGCGTACCCCGGCCGCCTCCCTCCGCTAACCTGCCTGCCACGTCTCCACCCGTCCCTGCGGAGGTACTCGTGAACAGCCAGAACGGGGCGACACGCCCCCTGGACGTCGTCCTTTTCGGTGCCACCGGCTTCGTGGGGGTGCTCACGGCCGAGTATCTGGCGGCACACGCTCCCGAAGGACTGCGCTGGGGGCTGGCCGGCCGCAGCCGCGCCAAGCTGGAACGGCTGCGCGAGCGGCTCACGGCCATCGAACCGCGCTGCGGCGGGCTGCCGCTGCTGGAGACCGACGCGGACGACGAGGACGCCTTGCGGGAACTCGCCTCCTCCGCCCGGGTGGTGGCCACGACGGTGGGCCCGTACATCCTGTACGGCGAGAAGCTCGTCGCCGCCTGCGCCGAGGCCGGGACGGACTACCTGGACCTCACCGGTGAGGCGGAGTTCATCGACCGAACCTATGTGCGCCATGACGCGCGGGCCCGGGAGACCGGGGCCCGTATCGTGCACGCCTGCGGCTTCGACTCCGTACCCCATGATCTCGGGGCGTACTTCACGGTCAAGCAGCTGCCCGAGGGCGTCCCCCTGACCGTCGACGGCTTCGTCCGCAGCAACGCCGTGTTCTCCGGCGGTACGTTCGCCTCCGCGCTCACCGCGATGGGCCGCGGCCCGCAGATGGTGCTCGCGGCCCGGGAGCGGCGGCTGCACGAGCCGCGCCAGGTGGGCCGCCGGGTCAGCACCCCCGTCGGCTCCCCGCACTTCAACGCCGCCACCGGCACCTGGGCGCTGCCGCTGCCGACCGTGGACCCGGCGGTGGTGGGCCGCTCCGCGTGGGCGCTGGAGCGGTACGGGCCCGACTTCCGCTACCGCCACTTCGCCTCGGTCAAGACCCTTCCGATGGCCCTCGGCGGCCCGGCGGCCGTCGGGGCCCTGGTCGCGGCGGCGCAGGTCGGGCCCGTACGCGACTGGCTGATGAGCCGGTACGAGGCGGGGCAGGGGCCGGACGCGGAGCGCCGGAGGCGGAGCTGGTTCACGGTCCGTTTCGTCGGCGAGGGCGGCGGCCGGCGGGTCCTCACCGAGGTGTCGGGCGGCGATCCCGGCTATGACGAGACGGCCAAGATCCTCGCCGAGTCGGCCCTGTGCCTGGCTCTGGACAAGCTTCCGGAGACCTCCGGCCAGGTCACCACGGCGACGGCGATGGGCGACGCCCTGCTGGATCGCCTGACGGCGGCGGGGCTGCGCTTCCGGGTGGCGGCGGTGCGCTAGGGAGCCGGGCGGTGCGCTGGGGGGGGCGGGCGGTGCGCTAGAAGATCCAGCCGGCCAGCGTGTAGAGCATCGCGCCCGCCCAGACGAGGGCGACGACCCCGCCGAGGGCCATACCGAGGGCGATGCGTCGCTGGGTGGGGTCGAGGGGCGCGGTGCGGACAGCTGTACGGGAGGGGTTCATACGTTCAGCCTGCCCAGCAAGATCGGTTATCGCCATCCGTACAGGTACTCAATCGAATCCCGTGGAAAGCGGTGTGCCTCAGGCCGTCGCTTCCCGCAGGGTCTGCCGGCACAGCGCGTCCGCCCGGCGGGTGCTCTCCGGCTGGCGGAAGCGGCGGGCCAGGCGCAGGGTGTGGGCGCAGGCGTTGTCGAGGCTGATCCGGTGGCCGACGGAGACGAAGACCGGGTTGGTGTTCTCCTGGGTGCGCAGAGCCCGGCCCACCACCTCGTCACCGTCCACCAGCGGGGAGAAGTCGCCGCGCCGGGGGCCGGGGGCTTCGTACGAAAAGGTGAACGGGTTCTTGCCGACGCCGATCACGGGCAGCCCGGTGAGCACGCCCAGGTGGCTGGCGAGCCCGAAGCGGCGCGGGTGGGCGAGACCGTAGCCGTCGCAGATGACGAGGCCGGGGTCGACGGTCAGCGACTCCAGGGCCTCCAGCACGGTGGGGATCTCGCGGAAGGCCAGCAGGCCGGGGACGTAGGGGAAGGTGACCTTGCCGACGGCGGTGGCCTCGTCCACGGTCTCCAGCGTCCCGGCGTCCAGCACCACGGCCGCCGCGACGACCACGTCCTTCTCGTCGTCGTACGCCACGTCGACCCCGGTCACCAGGCCGGTCCCGGGCGCCGGGCCCGGCTCGTCCAGCACCACCAGGCCGCGCAGGCGGTCCTGGATCGCCCGGCCCTCGGCTTCGTCTGCGGGGGTCTCATGGGCGGGAGTGGGCTGCTTCGTCATGACCAGCAGCTTAGGCGGTTCCCGGCTCCCTCCGGTCCCGTAGCCTGGCGATCATGTTCGTACTCGAATTGACCTACACCGCCCCGGTCGAGCGCGCGGACGCGCTGATGCGGGACCACATCGCCTGGCTCGACGAGCATTACGCGGCGGGCGTCTTCATCGCGTCGGGCCGCAAGAACCCCCGGGACGGCGGGGTGATCCTCGCCGTCGGGGACGACCGGGAGCGGATCGAGGAGATCGCCGCGGCCGACCCGTTCGCCGTGCACGGAGTCTGCGCGTACCGGATCACGGAATTCATCGCCACCAAGACCGCATCCGAACTTGCCCCGTTCAAGCAGGAGTTGCCCGGCGGATAGTGCGGACGGGGCCACCCTCCCGCGGCCTTTCTCCGGTCCTCCCCAGCCCTCTTGCCGCCCGGAACGCCGGCCGGCCAGGGTGCGCGGCCGAGAAGCGGGCAGGAGGGCGGAGGTGGCGGAGAGTGCGGAGGAGAGACGGGCGTGGGCGGTGACGCAGCTCACGCCACCCGCCGGTGCACGGATCGATGCGTTCCGCCGTCTACTCCAATGCCGGGAACCGTTCACCCAGCCGCGAGAGGGAGCAGGTCTTGTCCAGCGTTATCGAGCAGTCCGTGCAGGCTCGCATGGTCGCGTCCGCACCGCGGATGGAAACCCTGCCCGCCACACTGAGTTACGACCGCAAGGACCCCTTCGCCGTGCGGATGGCGTTCCCGGCCCCGGCGACGCTGGAGGGGACCGAGGTCTCCTGGGAGTTCTCCCGCGAGCTGCTGACGGCGGGGATCGACACTCCCGCGGGCGAGGGGGACGTCCGGATCAGGCCGTTCGGGTACGAGCGGACGGTGCTGGAGTTCCACGCGGCCGAGGGCATCGCCATGGTCCACGTGCGCACGGCGGAGCTGCGGCGCTTCCTGGAGCGGGCGCAGGAGCTGGTGCCGGTGGGCGACGAGTACCGCTTTCTGGACCTGGACCGGAGTCTGACCGATCTGCTCGGCGGCGCCTGCTGACCCGGCGGCTGCTGACGCCGTAGCCGCACAGCCGGAAAACCCGTTGCCGGGTCGTACGCCCCGGCCCTACCTTCGTGCTGTTCCTGTTGTCGTCGGATTGGAGAAGGACGTTGCTGATCTGAGGCCCCCGCACCGTGCCGCGCCGTCACGCCCGTCGTGGCCCCTGGCGCCCGTGTGCGATCTCAGCTGCTCAGCCGTCCTCAGCTCACTCCCCCGACGTACCGGGAGATCCGTATGCCTGCCTCCGACACCCATATCAGCTGCACCTCCCTCTCCTTCTCCTGGCCCGACGGCACCGAGGTCTTCACCGGCTTCGACCTTGCCGTGGGCCCCGGCCGCACCGGGCTCATCGGGCTCAACGGGTGTGGCAAATCCACCCTGTTGCGGCTGATCGCCGGTGAACTGGAGCCGCTGGAAGGGCAGATCAGGATCCATGGCGGACTCGGTCATCTGCCGCAGACCGTGACCCTGGACACCGCGCTGCGCGTCGAGGAGGTGCTGGGCGTCGCGGAGCGGCGGGCGGCCGTCGACGCCGTCGAGGCCGGCGATGTCCGCGAGGAGCACTTCGCGGTGATCGGCGACGACTGGGACGTGGAGCAGCGCGCTCGCGTCACTCTGGACGGCCTCGGCCTCGGGCACATCGGCCTGGAGCGCACCGTCGGGGAGATGTCCGGCGGTGAGTGCGTGCTCCTGCGGCTGGCGGCCCTGCTGCTGGCCCGCCCGGGGGTGCTGCTGCTGGACGAGCCGACCAACAACCTGGACGCGGTCGCCCGCGGGCGGCTGTACGACGCGGTCGACGCCTGGACCGGGGCGCTGCTCGTGGTGAGCCACGACCGGGAGCTGCTGGAGCGGGTTGACCGGATCGCGGATCTGCGGGACGGCTCGGTCACCTGGTACGGCGGAAACCTGTCGGCGTACGAGGAGGCGCTCGCCGTCGAGCAGGAGGCGGCGCAGCGCATGGTGCGGGTCGCCGAGTCGGATGTACAGCGCCAGAAGCGCGAACTGGCTCAAGCACACATGAAGTTGGCCCGGCGCAAGCGCTACGGGCAGAAGATGTGGGACACCAAGCGGGAGCCCAAGGTGGTGATGGGCCAGCGCAAGCGGTCCGCCCAGGAGTCGGCCGGCAAGCACCGCATCATGCACACCGAGCGGCTGGCGGAGGCCAGGGAGCGGCTCGACGAGGCGGAGCTGCGGGTGCGTGAGGACGAGGAGATCCGGATCGAGCTGCCGCAGACCCGGGTGCACCCGGGAAGCGAGGTGCTGCTCCTGCGCGATCCGGTGCCACCCTACGGTCCGCCGCTGCACGGGGAATTGGCGGTACGCGGACCGGAGCGCATCGCGCTGACCGGGCGCAACGGCGCCGGCAAGACGGCGCTGCTGAGGACCGTCGCGGGTGAGCTCGTCCCGCTCTCGGGGGAGGTGGCGACGCCGGTGCCGCTGGGCTTCCTCCCGCAGCGGCTGGACACCCTGGACGACGCGCTGACGGTGGCCGACAACGTGAAGCGGTCGGCACCCGGTCTGACGGACAACGGCGTCCGGGCCCGGCTCGCGCGCTTCCTCTTCAAGGGGGGAGCCGCCGACCATCCGGCCGGAACGCTGTCGGGCGGTGAACGCTTCCGGGCGACGCTGGCGACGCTGCTGCTGGCGGACCCGGCGCCCCGGCTGCTGTTGCTGGACGAACCGACCAACAGCCTCGACCTGGCGAGCGTACGGCGGCTGACCGAGGCGCTGGAGGCGTACGAGGGGGCGCTGATCGTGGCGAGCCACGACGTGCCGTTTCTGGAGGCGATCGGGGTCACCCGGTGGCTGCGGCTGGACGGGGAGCTGCGCGACACCACTGCCGAGGAGGTGCGGGCGGGGCGGTGAGCGGCCTCGGGAGATTCCCCGGAAAAGGCGACAGGAACTGTCGGGTATCGTGCCTAGCGTCGTCGGTATGGATCGCATCACCGAGCAGAGCGCCACGTCGGACGGCCACCGTCCCGCCGAGCGCGGCATCGTCATCACCGGAGCGCACGAGAACAATCTGCGCGACGTCTCCCTCACCCTGCCCAAGGGCCGGATCACCGTCTTCACCGGGGTTTCCGGTTCGGGGAAGTCGTCGGTCGTCTTCGACACGATCGCCGTGGAGTCCCAGCGGCAGCTGAACGAGACGTTCACCTCCTTCCTGCGCAACCGGCTGCCGAAGTACGAACGGCCACGGGCCGAGTCCATGGAGGACCTGTCCGTGGCCGTCGTCATCGATCAGAGGCCGCTGGGCGGCAACGTCCGCTCGACCGTGGGCACGGCGACGGACATCTGGTCGGTGCTGCGGGTGCTGTTCTCCCGGTACGGAACACCGAGTGCGGGCGGGGCGACCGCGTACTCCTTCAACGACCCGGCGGGGATGTGCCCCGAGTGCGACGGGGTGGGCCGTACGGTCCGGCTCGACCTGGACCGGGCGGTGGACTGGTCGAAGTCGCTGAACGAGGGGGCGCTGCTGCTGCCCGGCCTCTCGGTGGGCAGCTGGGAGTGGAACCTGTACGGGGGGTCGGGGCGCTTCGACAACGACCTGCCCCTGTCCGAGTTCGGCGAGGAGGAGCTTCGCCTCCTGCTCCACGGCTCGGGGTTCACCGTCCGCGTCGACATGCGGACCGCTTCGGCGGACATGCGGTTCGAGGGGGTGGTGGAGCGGTTCAACCGGCTCCACCTCAAGCGCGACACGGCATCGCTGTCGGACAAGCGGCGTGAGGTGGCGGCCCGGTTCACCGTCGAGCGGGTCTGCGACTCCTGCGGCGGGGCGCGGCTGAACGCGGCGGCGCTCGCCACCCGTGTCGACGGGCTGTCGCCCGCCGACTACGGGCGGATGGAGGTCGCCGATCTCGTCGGCGTGCTGGCCCGGATCGACGATCCGGTGGGCGGCCCGATCGCGGCGGCGGCCCGTGAGCGGCTGGAGCGGCTCGTGGGAATCGGGCTCGGCTATCTCAGCCTGGACCGGGAGACGACCACCCTCTCGGGCGGCGAGGGGCAGCGGCTCAAGATGGTCCGCCATCTGGGGAGTTCGCTGACCGGGCTGACGTTCGTCTTCGACGAGCCCAGCGTCGGGATGCACCCGCGTGACGTGGGGCGGCTCGGTGACCTGCTGGTGCGGCTGCGTGACAAGGGCAACACGGTGCTGGTCGTCGAGCACGACCCGGATGTGATGGCGGTCGCGGACCACATCGTCGACATGGGCCCGCGAGCCGGCTCGGAGGGCGGGCACATCGTCTTCGAGGGGCCGTTCGACCGGCTGCGCGAGGCGGATACACTCACCGGCCGCTGCCTGCGGCGACGGACGTCGCTCAAGAGCGAGTTCCGCTCCCCCGGTGGGCAACTACCGGTCGCGGGAGCCGATCTGCACAACCTCAAGGGGCTGGACGTGTCGTTCCCCGCCGGGGTGCTGACCGTGGTGACCGGCGTGGCGGGTTCGGGCAAGTCGACCCTGGTCTCGGAGGTGTTCACGGCGGCGCACCCGCAGGCGGTGGTCATCGACCAGAGCGCGATCACCGCCTCCTCCCGCTCGACCCCCGCCTCGTACATCGGCGCACTGGACACCATCCGCAAGGTCTTCGCCCGGGAGAACGGCGTCGACCCCGGGCTGTTCAGCTTCAACTCCGCGGGAGCCTGCCCGGGCTGCTCGGGCCGCGGGGAGATCTCCACCGACCTGGCGTTCATGGACCCGGTCACCACGACCTGCCGGGAGTGCGAGGGCCGCCGGTTCCACGACGACGTGCTGACCCACCGGGTCGGCGGCCGGTCCATCGTCGACGTCCTGGAGATGACGGCGGCGCAGGCGGTCGGACTGTTCGAGGACCGGGCACTGCTGCGGAAGCTGCGGACGCTCGACGAGGTCGGCCTCACCTACCTCACTCTCGGGCAGCCGCTCAGCACGCTCTCCGGCGGTGAGCGGCAGCGGATCAAGCTCGCCACCCAGCTGCACCGCACCTCCAGCGTGTACGTCCTGGACGAGCCGACGACCGGGCTGCACCTGGCCGACACGGGGGCGCTGGTGGATCTGCTGGACCGGCTGGTCGACGCGGGGAACACGGTGATCTGTGTGGAGCACAACCTGGAGGTGCTCAAGCGGGCGGACTGGGTGATCGACCTCGGCCCCGACGGCGGGAAGAAGGGCGGCGAGCTGGTCTTCGCAGGGACGCCGGAGGGGCTGCTGGCGGACCGCACTTCGGTTACCGCGCGGTACCTCCGCCGGGATCTCGGCCTGCCGGAGGGACCCCGCTGACCTGGGAACACCTGGCGGACAACCGCCCAGGACCCACCGAAGGGGGCGGTGAGCTGCCCGCATAACGGTACGTAATCGGGTACCGGCGGGGACGGGCTTGGCTTTGCCCTTACCCTCGCCTTAACCTACGGTCACGTAACCTACGAAGCCGTAGGTAATTCTCCCGTCCTCAGGAGCTCCCCGTGACGATCACCTCTCCCCACCTCGGCAGTTCGAAGGCGTGGACCGACGCCCAGCTGCTGTACGCGCTGGAAGAGGTGGTGGAGAAGGAACTCAACCGCCATCTCAAGGTCGCCAAGGACTGGATGCCCCACGAGTACGTCCCCTTCTCCGACGGCCGGAACTTCCCCGGCGTCTTCGAGGACGGCGAGGCGTGGGCGGCCGACCAGTCCAAGGTCACCGACATCGGCAAGATCGCCCTCGTGGTGAACCTCCTCACCGAGGACAACCTCCCCAGCTACCACCACGAGATCGCCTCCCTCTTCGGCCGCGACGGCGCCTGGGGCACCTGGGTGCACCGCTGGACCGCCGAGGAGGGCCGCCACGGCATCGTGATGCGCGACTACCTGCTCACCTCGCGCGCCGTCGACCCGGACAAACTGGAGCAGTTCCGCATGGCCCACATGGCGGAGGGCTTCGAGTCGGACAACCGGCACTCGATGCTGCACTCCGTCGCGTACGTCGCCTTCCAGGAGCTGGCCACCCGCGTCTCCCACCGCAACACCGGCCACCAGTCCGGCGACCCGGTCTGCGACCGGATGCTGGCCCGGATCGCCACCGACGAGAACCTGCACATGGTCTTCTACCGCAACCTGCTGGGCGCCGCCTTCGAGCTGGCCCCGGACCTGACCATGCAGGCCGTGCGGGACGTCGTCGTCAACTTCCGGATGCCCGGCCACGGCATGCCCGGCTTCGAGCGGGCCGCCGCGCAGATGGCGATCGGTGAGATCTACAACATGCGCATCCACCACGACGACGTGATCCAGCCGGTCCTGCGCTACCTGAAGGTCATGGACATCGACGGGCTGGGCCCCGAGGGCGTGAAGGCGCAGGAGGAGCTCGGCCTGTACATGGGCGGGCTGGACAGCGAGGCGTCGAAGTTCGACGAGAAGCTCGCCGCCCGCAAGGCACGTATGGTCGCGCGCGGCCGAGCCTGACGCCGTCGCCCCACCGCCCCGCGCCCGGCACCTCGCCTCGGTGGGCTACCGGCCGGCCGGTACCCGGGCGTCCGCGCGGATGAGTTCGGCGGCGCGCTCCGCGAGGGCCACGGTCGGGGCGTGGGTGTGGCCGCGCGTGATCCGCGGCATCACCGACGCGTCGACGACGCGCAGCCCCGTCACCCCGCGCACCCGGAGCCGGGGGTCGGTCACCGCGCGCTCGTCCTCGCCCATGCGGCAGGTGCCGACGGGGTGGTAGAGGGTCTGGGCCGCGGCGCGGATCGCCCGGGCCAGCTCCGTGTCGTCGACCACGCCCGGTAGAAGCCCATGGGCCCGCCGGTGTGGACGGCGAGGTGCGGGGAGGAGAGCAGGGTCTCTGCGCGGCGGACCCCGGCGATCATTCGGCGGAGGTCGGACTCGTCGGTGAGGTACCCAGGGTCGATCCGTGCCCCGGTTCCGTCCGGGGCGAGGGTGATACGGCCGGTGCTCCCGGGCTGGAGCAGGATGACGCCGAGGGTGATGCCGTGCTCGGTGGGGGCGGTCAGTCCGTGGTTGATGAACGGCGCCGGGGCGAAGATCAGCTCCAGGTCGGGTGCGGTCTGTTCCGGGGTGGAGCGGACGAACGCCACGGCCTCGCCGACGTTGGAGGTCAGCGGCCCGCGACGGGCCAGGAGGTAGCGCGCGAGGTTGGCGGGCGTGTCGGCGCCGGTCAGCGTCACCGGCCGGGGGCATCGCACCGTGACGGCGAAGGACAGATGGTCCTGGAGGTTGCGGCCGACGTCCGGGGAGGCGGCGCGCACTTCGATGCCCGCCGCGCGGAGCGCCTCGGGGTCGCCGATGCCGGAGCGGAGCAGCAGCTGGGGCGAGCCGACGGCGCCCGCGCTGAGGATCACTTCGCGGCGGGCGTCGAGGCGGCCGGGGCCGGTCTCGGTGTACACGCCCGTGACGCGCGTCCCGTCGAAGGCGAGGGAGCGGACGCGGGCGCCGGTGAGGACGTCGAGGTTGGCCCGGCGGGCGGCCCGCCTCAGGTAGCCGTCGGCAGCGCTCCAGCGGCGCCCGCGGCGCTGGTTGAGCGGGCTGCGGGCGCAGCCGCTGTGGTCGGGCACGTTGAGCTCGGGCAGCTCCGGCAGGCCGTCCGACCGGCAGGCGGCCAGGAACGCGGCGCTCAGCGGGCTCGGGTCGCGGGGCGGCGAGATGAAGAGCGGCCCCTCGGTGCCGTGCACGGTGCTCGCGGTGGTGGGGCCGGTCCACTGCTCCGCCCGCCGGAAGTACCGTACGAGCGCGTCGTGGGACCAGGCCTCTCCCGCGCTCCGCGCCCAGGTGTCGTAGTCGTCCCGGTGTCCGCGCACCCACATCATGGCGTTGATGGACGAGGACCCGCCGAGGCCGCGGCCGCGCGGCCAGTACAGCTCGCGGCCGCCGAGGCCCGGCTGGGCGACGGTGTGCAGATCCCAGTCGTAGCGGGTCTTGAACAGCTTGGGGAACGCGGCCGGGATGCGGATCTCCGGCTTGCGGTCGGGTCCGCCGGATTCGACCAGCGCGACTGCGACCGTCGGGTCCTCGGAGAGCCGGGCGGCCAGGACACAGCCCGCCGATCCAGCCCCGACGACGATGTAGTCGTAGGTGGTACTCATCGCGGCTCCCCTGCCCGGTGCGGCTGGCGGTGGCGGACAGCGGAAGTCTCGCATGTACGGGGGTGGTTCAGCCCTGGTTGCGCTTTTCCCGGCGCAGCCGTTCGCGCTCCTTCTCGGAGAGCCCGCCCCAGACGCCGAACCGCTCGTCGTTGGCGAGTGCGTACTCCAGGCAGGCCACGCGCCCCTCGCAGGCACCGCACAGCTGCTTGGCCTCGCGCGTCGAACTGCCCGGGGCCGGGAAGAAGAACTCAGGTCCGGCCTGCGCGCACAGCGCGCTCTCCTGCCAGTCGAGCGCGTCCTCGGTCACCATGTTGATCAGCATGGGAGACACGGTGCCCGGACGCGGTAAACGACTGATCAACGATTCATCAATCGTCCCGGCGCGGCTGGCACCGGTGCGACCCGGCACCGCTCCGCCGCTGCCTCGCTACTGCCTCGGCCGGGGTTTCATCAGGGCGAAGACCGCCCCGTACGGATCGGTGACGTTGGCCATCGTGCCGACGCCCGGCACTTCCATGGGCGGCAGCGCCTCCGCGCCGCCGAGACGCTTGGCGGCGGCCACCGTGGCCTCCACGTCCTCGACCGCGAAGTAAGGCATCCAGTGCGGGCCGCGCGCGGCCTCGGCCGGGACGTCGCTCATCGTGACCAGGCCGCCGAACGACAGCTCCGGGCCGGCCCCCGCGGGATGCACGGTGGTGTAGACGTACTCGGTGCCCTCCACCTTCAGCGCGTCGGTCTTCCAGCCGAAGACATCGGCGAAGAACGTGGCCGCCGCGGGGACGTCCGGGGTGTACAGCTCGGCCCAGAGCAGCGAGCCCGGCTGCTGGATGACGCCGAGGCCGGGGTTCTGCCGTGGCTGCCATACGCCGAAATAGGCTCCGGCCGGGTCGGTGAAGCCGCCCATCCGGCCGAAGTCGAGGACGTCCATCGGCTCGAACGCCGAGCGGCCGCCCGCCCGGGACACCAGCTGGGCGGTGGCGTCGACGTCGGGCGACTGGAAGTAGACGGACCAGGCGCTGGAGGACTGCTCCTCCGGGACCGTCATGACACCGCCGACGGTGTGGCCGTCCAGGGTGAACATCCCGTACCCCCCGACCTCGGGGCCGCCGGGGACCGCTTCCCAGCCGAGGAGGCCGCTGTAGAAGGCGGTGGCCCCGTCGAGGTCGGGGGTGCCGAGATCGACCCAGTTGGGTGCTCCGTCGGGGAAGGCGGGGTTGAGCATGGCGTGCTCCTTCAGCGGTCCCATGGGAGCCCCGCGCGCACGGTGGTGCGGGGCTTCTTGCCGTCCCGCCGAGTCTCGCACCGGCCACTGACAACCGCAGTCCGCGCGGGGCCGACCGGGTCCCGTCGGCGCGGGTGCGGGCCGGCGGGACCCCCGGGGCGTGACTCGGGCGCCGAGGGCTGTCGGAGGGCCGTGGGACGATGACGTACGGCGAAGGACCCGTGCCCGACGGCGACCTACGGCGGGGGGACCACCATCGGGGGCGGCGTACGGCGAGAGGCACATCCGATGCGGCGGCGTACGGCGAGGAAGGCACATCCGATGGCGGCGGCGTACGGCGAAGAGGGCACATCCGATGGCGCCGCTACGGCGAAGAGACCACGTGCGACGGCGGCGAGAGTGACGATGACGGACACAGGGACCAAGACCCGCCCGGCGGCCCCGGGCCGGGCCGCCCGTGAGCTGCTGACGCGGGCGGAGGCCCTGCGGGGCACGGCCCGTGGCGTGCGGGAGGACCACGCCCGAGCCGTCGACGCCGTACGGGCCGTCCTCGATCCGCTCCTCTCCTCGCTGGTCGACCGGGAGTTGGCCGCCATCCCGGTCTCCCGCCTCAAGGACGTCACGGAGGGCCGGCTGCGCCTCAACGCCCTCGAACAGGCCGGCTTCGCCACGGTGGGGCAGGTGCACGGCACGGCCCGCTACGAGCTCCGGCTGATCCCCGGAGTCGGGGCCCACACCGCCGATCAGGCCCTGGCGGCGGCCGGGCAGATCGCCGACGCGGTGCGCGACACCGTCTCCGTACGCATCGACATGGCTGCCCCGGACGACACCACGACCGCGCTGGTCATCGCCCTGCACCGGCTGGTCGAGGCCGGTCCGGACGCACGGCGGGCCGTGGAGCAGGCCCGCCGGCTGGCCGGGCTGCTCGACCCCTTGGTGGCCGCCGCCGCACCGGCCGGGAGCCGGCTGCGGATGCTGTTCGCCGGCAAGGAGTCGCGGACCCGGGCGCTCGATGCCGTGGCCGGTCTGCGCAGGGCGCTCGACGAGGCGGCCGGCCAGGACCTGCCGATGCTGTTCGGCCAGGTCTCGGTCGACCTGCTGCGGGCGGCGGAGTCGGCGCCCGGGGCGTGGGTGGACTTCGAGCTGCGGTCCGCCGAGTACTACAGCCTGCTCGCCGAGCTGTCGGGCAGCGGCCCGGACCGGGACGCCGCCGAGGGGTTCCTGCCCGCCGGGATCGCGGACCGGGTGCGGGCGCTCCGGCTCGACGACTCGCGGCTGCGGGTCTCCCTGCGCGGTTACCAGTCGTTCGGGGCCCGCTTCGCACTGGCACAGAAACGGGTGGTCATCGGGGACGAGATGGGGCTCGGCAAGACCGTTCAGGCCATCGCCGCCCTGGCCCATCTCGCCGCCCGGGGCGAGAGTCACTTCCTCGTGGTGTGTCCGGCGAGCGTGCTGATCAACTGGACCCGGGAGATCCGGGCCCGTTCCACCCTGCGCGCCCTGCCGGTGCACGGCGCGGAACGGCTGGAGGCGTTCGCGCGGTGGCGGGTGGGCGGTGGGGTCGCCCTCACCACGTTCGACGCGCTGCGCACCCTGCCCGAGGACGACGTCCTCGCCCCCGCGATGCTGGTCGTGGACGAGGCCCACTTCGTGAAGAACCCCGCCACCCGGCGGGCCCGGGCGGTCGGCGTCTGGGCGGAGCGCGCCGACCACGTCCTGTTCCTCACCGGGACGCCGATGGAGAACCGGGTGGAGGAGTTCCGCAGTCTCGTCCGTCAGCTCCGACCCGACCTGGCCGACGCGGTGAGGACCACGCACGGGGCGGCCGGTTCGCAGGCGTTCCGCCGGGCGGTCGCCCCCGCCTATCTGCGGCGCAACCAGGTGGATGTGCTGGCCGAACTCCCGGCGCTGGTGCACGTGGACGAGTGGGAGGAGTTCAGCGCCGGCGACCTGGAGGTGTACCGACAGGCGGTGGCGTCGGGGCAGTTCATGCGGATGCGCCGGGCCGCCTACGCGACGCCCACCACCTCCGCCAAACTGGAGCGGCTGCGCGAACTGGTCGACGAGGCGCGGGACAACGGGCTCAAGGTCGTGGTCTTCTCCTATTTCCGCGAGGTGCTGGCCACGGTCGGCGAGGCGTTGGAGTCGGACGTGTTCGGACCGGTCTCGGGCAGCGTCCCGGCCGCCCGGCGGCAGGAGCTGGTCGACGCCTTCTCCGCCGCCGACGGACACGCGGTGCTGCTGAGCCAGATCCAGGCCGGGGGCACCGGACTGAACATGCAGGCGGCGTCGGTGGTCATCCTGTGCGAGCCGCAGATCAAGCCGACGCTGGAGCACCAGGCCGTCGCCCGCGCCCACCGGATGGGCCAGGTGCGCTCGGTCCAGGTGCACCGGCTGCTGGCGGCGGACAGCGTCGACCAGCGCCTGGTGGAGCTGCTGGCCCGCAAGGACCGGCTGTTCGACGCGTACGCCCGGCGCAGCGACCTCGCGGAGGCCGCGCCGGACGCCGTCGACGTCTCCGACGGTGAACTGGCCCGGCGGATCGTCGAGGAGGAGCAGCAGCGGCTGGCCCGCCCCGAACGACCGTGATCAGTGCTGGTGCTCCGCCGCGCCCTTGGCGTTCGTGCCCTGCCCCTTCGTGTCCTCCGGCTCGGACGCGCCTGCCACATGGTGGGGTTCGTAGCCCGGGATCGTGCCGTCCGGCTTCTTGATGAGCAGCAGCCCGGCCATCCCCATGTCGGAGTGGCTCTGTACGTGGCAGTGGTACATCCAGGCGCCCGCGCCCACGCGTTCGCCCGCGATGAACTGGAAGCCGAAGGAGTCGGCGGGCCCGCAGATCTTGTTGTCGATGACCCGGCTGGGGTCGTCGGGGCCGGTCAGCAGCCCGGTCCGGTTGTCGGCCCAGCGGTGCCCGTGGATGTGGAAGGTGTGGTAGTACTCGCCGTGCGTGATCATCACCACTTCGAGCCGATCACCCACCGTGGCTTCGAAGTCGGGGCTGTCGTGGCCCGCCTTGTTGTTGATCGTCATGTCGTTGAAGACGATCGTGAACGTCCTGTCGGGCAGGATGTCGCCCTTGCGCCGCACGATGACCGGCCCGTAGAGCCCCTTGCGGATGCCGCCGGTGCCGTGGTCCGTGCCGACGACATGGTCGTGGTAGTGCCAGTAGCCCGCGCTGCCCGGCTCCCAGGTGCCGTCCTTGCGGCGGCCCGGGGCGTGGGTGCGCCAGGTGTACGTGCGGGTGCCTCCGGGCTCGACATGGCTCCTGTTCATCCTGGTGCCGTCGCTGGCGATGTCGTAGTCCACGCCGTGGACATGGAGGCTGGCGTCGACATCGGTGAGGTTCTCGAACTCGATGTGGAGCGTGTCGCCCTCGTTGATCTCGATGAGCGGTCCGGGGATCGAGGCCTTGCCCTTCTCGAAGCCGTAGCCGAGCTGGCCGCCGGCCAGCTTCTCGGCGTACATCCTCAGCCGCCGCACCACTCCCCCGGCCGGGGCGGTGCGCGGCGGGTTCTCGGCGGAGCTCGCCTCCACCGCCCCGAGCGACAACGATGTCACGCCGGTCGCCGCCGCTGCCGCGCCGCCGATCAGCATCCGCCGGCTGAAGGCCCTTCGGTCCATGTCGAACTCCCCTGCGATAGAGAATCTGGCGGAGGCGGAAGCGGCTTCGGTGCTCCCGGAACGGGCCACACCGTAGCCGGGAGCCGACCGTTTATCCACACCCAGGACAAAGTTCGTGCGATTGCCGCCGTAGCTATTGGCGAGCCGCGAAAAGAGGTCTAGCTTCATGCGCTGTCGCAGTCAACGCAGAGGCTTCGAAGAAGAGTTGGCTACCGAAAGTCACCGAGAGGTGCAGTGACCACGAAGGGGTGGGTGACCATATGCAGCGCGCATCACATCACCGGTCCAGATCACGACGCGGCCTCGCGGCGGCCGTGGCGGCCGGCGCACTGGCCGTGTCCATGCTGGGCGGCGGCACCGCGGCCAACGCGGGCACGTCGCCGGATCGGCACTTGGTCGAGAAGATGGCGACAACGTTGTCCCTGCCGTCCCCGCCGGGCGCCGGGAACCAGGTCAAGGTGCTGGTCTTCCACGCCTCGGGGGGCGACGAAGCGCCGTACACGGACGCCGGGATCGCGGCGATCGAGAAGATCGGGCAGAGCGGCCCGGAGACCGGGCGGTTCACCACCGTGGCCACGGACGACGCCAAGGTCTTCACCAACGGCAAACGGCTCGGCTCCTTCCACGCCGTCGTCTTCCTCACCGGCGGCGGCGATGTCCTCGCCCCGGAGCAGGAGGCGGGCCTGGAGGCGTACATGGAGGCGGGTGGCGGCTTCCTCGGCATCCATGACGCGGCGCGCACCGAACCGTACTCGGACTGGTTCACCGGCCTAATCGGTGCCCGTCCGGCGGCGGGCAGCCCCAGTGCCGTGCAGCGGGCCACGGTGGAGATCGGGGACCGGGTCCACCCGGCGACGAAGAACCTGCCGCTGGAGTGGAAGCGCCCCGACAAGTGGCTGAACTGGACGAAGAACCCGTCCGGTGAGGTGCACACGGTGGCGCGCGTGCGGGAGTCGACGTACAAGCCGGGTACCGGCGCCAACGGCTGGGACCACCCGGTCTCCTGGTGCCGGGACTACGACGGCGGCCGCTCCTTCTACACGGCCATGGGCGGTACGGCGGACAGCTTCGCCGAGACCGACTTCCGCGACCATCTGCGCGGTGCGCTCGCCTGGACGAACCGGACCTCGCGGGCCGACTGCAAGGCGACCATCACCTCCAACTACGCGGCCGAGCGGCTCACCCAGCCCAACCAGCCCGGCAGGAACGACCAGATCGGCGAGCCGCACGGCCTGGTGACCGCCCCGGACGGGCGGGTCTTCCACATCGGGCGCGGCGGCGCCGACAGCAGCGTCCCGGTCGTCACAGACTGGAACAACCCCAACATCGGCAAGGGCAAGGGCGAGATCCACGTCTACGACCCGAAGACCAAGAAGGTCACCCAGGCCGGTGCGCTGGACGTCTTCGGCAACAAGGGCGGCGGCGACGAGCTGGTGAAGGTGGAGGAGGGGCTGCTCGGCATCGAGCTGGACCCGGATTTCGCCTCCAACGGCTGGGTCTACCTGCACTACACCCCGCACGCGAAGATCGACCGCGACAGGCGCATGGCGACCCGTCAGGTCTCCCGCTTCACCTTCGACCCGGCGACCGGCAAGCTGGACCTGGCCTCGGAGAAGGTGCTGCTCGGCTGGCCGGTGCAGATCCACAGCTGCTGCCACGCGGGCGGCGGCATGGCGTGGGACTCCGAGGACAACCTGTACATCGCCACCGGGGACAACAACTCCTCCGGTTTCAGCGGCGGTTACTCCGGCAACAATCCGCAGCCCAACTACAAGGGCGTCTCCTTCGCCGACGCCCGGCGCACCTCGGGCAACACCAACAACCTGAACGGGAAGATCCTGCGGATCCACCCCGAGGACGACGGCACCTACACCCTGCCGGCCGGCAACCTCTTCACCGGCGAGGAGCCGGACGAGGGCGGCGGGAAGACCCGGGGCGAGATCTACGTGATGGGTGTGCGCAACCCGGCCAGGATCTCCGTGGACCCCTCGACCGACACGCTGTACGCGGGCTGGGTCGGCCCCGACGCGGGTTCGGCCTCCACCACCTGGGGCCCGGCGAAGTACGACACGTTCGCCGCGATCACCAAGGCGGGCAACCACGGCTGGCCGTACTGCATGGGCAACAACCAGCCCTACCGGGACCGCAATCTGCCCAACCCGTCCAAGCCGCTGGGCTGGTACGACTGCAAGGCCCCGAAGAACGAGTCGCCGAACAACGACGGCCTGGTCAAGCTGCCGCCGGTGACCCCCAACACCATTTGGTATTCGCCGCAGGGCGGCGGGGTCGACTACCCGCGCGACGCCGACGGAATCCCCAGCTACAAGGCCGAGGAGCAGAAGCAGCTGCTACCCTGGCTCAAGGGCGGTGGGCAGGCCACGATGAACGGCCCGGTCTACCGCTACGACGCGCGGAGCGACTCCGCCGCCAAGTGGCCCGCGTACTGGGACGGCAAGTGGTTCGTCGGCGACTTCTACGACGACACCCAGCCCCGGCACGCGGTGATCACCGACCCCAGGACGGTCGGCACGGGTGGACTGCCCACGCACGCCGAGTCGTTGAAGAAGATCATCCCGGTCGGCGCGGACGGTATCCGCAACCTCATGGACTGGAGGTTCGCGCCGGACGGTTCGCTGTACGTCCTGGACTACGGGCGCGGCTTCTTCACCTCCGACTCCAAGTCCGCGCTGTGGCGCGTGACCTACCAGGGCGGCGGGGCAACTCCGGCCGCCGAGGACCTGGCCGGAAAGGCGGCAGCGCAGTGAGACACCCCCGGTACCTCGCCCGGCGGCGGCATCGGCCGCCGAGCTTGTGGGTGGCCCTGCTGGCCTCCCTGCTGATGGTCCTCGGACTGACCTCGACGGCCGCGTACGGCAAGGGCGACGGCCCGTCCGCTCCGCAGGCCGCCGCCGACCAGGTGCTGACCTGGACCGCGGGCGACCCGATCGACCGCTATCTGACCGCGCCGACGACGGCGGTGGCCGGCAAGGCGACCATCGTCTTCGAGAACAGCACCGCGACCGGCAACACGACGAGCATGCCGCACACCCTGACGTTCAGCGTCTCGGACCCGGAGTTCAACGACGACGTCCAGCTGAACATCCTGGCCAACCCCGGTGACGCCGGGGGCGGCAAGCACAGCGTGGAGGTCACGCTGACGCCCGGCCGGTACTTCTACCACTGCACGATCCCCGGCCACGGCCAGATGCAGGGCATCCTGACCGTCACCGAGGGCGGCGGCGAGGAGGACACCGAGGCCCCCGCGACCTCGGCGAAGGTCGACGGCGACCGGGACGGCGACGGCGCGTACATCGGCCAGGCCACGGTCACCGTCGCGGCCACCGACGAGGGCTCCGGCGTCGACAAGGTGGAGTACGCGCTGGGGGCGGACGGCGCGTGGCAGCCGTACACCGCGCCGGTCGTGGTGAGCGAGGTCGGCGACCACACGGTCCGCTACCGGGCCACCGACAAGGCGGGCAACGCGGCGGCGGAGAAGTCCGTCGACTTCGCGGTCGCCGCACCCCCGACGGACGACAGGACCCCGCCGGAGACCTCGGCGACGGTCACCGGCGAGAAGGACGGGGCGGGCGCGTACCTGGGGATGGCCACGGTCACCGTGACCGCGTCCGACACGGGGTCCGGCGTCAACACCATCGAGTACGCGGTCGGGGCGGCCGGCGCGTGGCGGCCGTACACCGCACCGGTGATGGTCCACGAGGTGGGCGGGCACACCGTCCGCTACCGGGCCACCGACCGGTCGGGGAACGTCGCGGCCGAGAAGTCCGTCGCGTTCACCGTCGTCGAGCCGCCGTCGCAGGACCGGACGGCGCCGGAGACCTCGGTGAAGCTGGAGGGGAACAAGAACTCCGGCGGCGCGTTCATCACCAGCGCGAAGGCCGTCGTCACCGCGACCGACGACGACTCGGGCGTGGCCAGGGTCGAGTACTCCCTCGACGGCGGCCCCTACCTCGCGTACACCACCCCCGTGATCGTCGACCGGGTCGGCCACCACACGGTGGCGCACCGGGCGACGGACAAGGCGGGCAACACCTCCGTGGCGAAGAAGGTGTCGTTCACCATCGCCCAGGGTGGCGGGGTCCCCGCGCCGGACTGCGCGGAGTTCGACGAGCGGCACACCGTCTTCGTCGGCGCGATCGACACGGGCGTCCCGAACCGGATCACCCGTAACCGCTGCACGGTCAACGAGCTGATCGAGGACGAGAAGGACTGGTCCTCCCACGCGCTGTTCCTCAAGCACGTGACGGCGGTGCTCGACAGGCTGAAGACCGACGGCGTGATCGACCAGCGCGAGCGCAAGGCGATCAACCAGGCCGCCAAGCAGTCGGGCATCGGGAAGCCGGGCCAGTCCGAGGGGTACACCAAGCTGTTCGACGGCACGGCGGCCTCGCTGGCCAAGTGGAGCCACGTGGGCGGCGGGCAGTTCGGGCTGAACGAGGAGGAGGGCTCGATCACCAGCTCCACCACCGTGGGTGGCATGGGGATGCTCTGGTTCCCGGCCCGCGCGTACGGGGACTTCTCGCTGAAGCTCCAGTGGCGGGACGACGCCCCCGGCTCCGGGAACGCCAACGGCGGGGTCTTCGTCCGCTTCCCGAAGGTCCACGACCACCCGGAGGAGTCACGTCCGGAGTGGGTCGCCATCAAGTACGGCCACGAGATCCAGGTCAACGACCGGCCGGACGGCGACATGTACAAGACCGGTTCGGTGTACGGCTTCGACCGGGTGGGTCTCGGCGGCGCCGGGGTCACGCCCAAGGGCACCTGGAACGACTACGAGATCAAGGTGGTCGACCAGCACTACGAGATCTACCGCAACGGTGTCCTGGTCAACGAGTTCGACAACACCGGCGGTCAGCCCTTCGAGCCGCCGCGGGGCGACGACCCGGGCACCGACGGCCGGCGGTTCGCCTCCGGTCACATCGGGCTCCAGGTGCACGGCGTCTCGGACGTCATCTCGTACCGCGACATCCGTATCAAGGAGCTGTAGAGCCGTAGGGAAGCCTCAGGAGGCCGTGGCCGCATGCTCAGGCGTGCGGGCGCGGCCTCCGGGGTGCCGGTGGCGCCAGACCCAGAAGACCGTGCAGGAGACCAGCGCCCAGGCGGCCAGGACCAGGTACGGGAAGAGGAACTGGTGGCCCTGGTAGTAGACGGCGGTGTGCTGGGCGTTGACGGAGGCTCCCGGCGGCAGCCAGCGGCCGATGTGCCCGAGTACGGAGGGCAGGAGCGGCCAGGAGACCGCACCGCCGGACGACGGGTTGCCGAGCAGCACCATGACGCCCCAGGTGGGGATCATCGCCCACCGGCCCATCAGGGTGTTGAACATGGTGAAGACCATCCCCGAGGTGAACATCGTGAACGCCAGGATCAGCCAGGACTGCGTGAACGGCAGGTCCACCGCCCCGAGCCACCAGTCCACGGCCGCGGCGATCGCGAAGCCCCCGAGCAGGGCGTACGCCACCGTGAACGCGATGCGCTCCGCCGGGTTGAGGCCACGGGCGTGGACGCTCAGCTGGATCGCGCCGAGGAAGCCCATGATGACGGCGGCCAGGGAGATGTAGAACAGGGCGAGCCCGCGCGGGTCCCCCTCCTGGAGCGGCTTGACGTCCCTGACCGTGACCTCGACCCCGCTCTCGTCGCCGACCTGGAGCCCCGCCTTGCCGAGCAGCTCGGCCACGGAGGCCCCCGAGGCCCCGGCCACGTCCAGCGCGATCCCGTCGCCGTCGCGGGGCGCGTGCACGATGGCGAACACCTTCTGCTCGTCCAGGGCACGGCGGGCGGCCGCCAGGTCCCGGTAGTCGTGCACGTCGAGCGAGGCGTCGAGCGCCTTCCCCATCCCGGCGACGAACGCGGTGCCGCCCTCCACCTCCGGCCGGCTGACCACCGCTGCCGGGATGCGGTGCGGTGTGGGGTCGGCCATGGCGTACGTGTAGGAGCCGGCGAAGAGGCCGGCCGCGGCGGCGACGATGAGGACCAGGACGGTCGCGGGGAGGAACGGCGAGTCCTTGTACGCCTCCCAGCGGTCGCGCAGGCTCAGGGGGCGGCCGTGGACGCCGTGCCTCTGGCCGCTGCCGCCCGTCCCGCCGCTGCCGGACTGCTCGGCGCCGGCCTGCTCGGCGCTCCCGGTCTCCTCGCCGCTACGGCCCCGCTCGCCGTTCCCGCTCCACTCGCCGCCCCCGCTCCACTCGCCGCTCCCGCTCTGCTCGCCGCTCCCGCTCACGCCATCTCGCCGTCGTCGTGCCGGGCCCGGCTGGGCTGGACGCGCTTGGGTTCGCCGGGCATCTTCGGGTATTCCGGCGGGTAGGGCATGTCGCCGAGCCCGCGTTCCTTCTCGTCCCGGTCGGCCAGCTCCAGCAGTCCGTCGAGCCGGAACGCCTCCTGGTCCATGTCGGCGTGGACGTCACCGAGTTCGGCGTACCGCACCGGCAGCGTGACGATGTCGAAGTCGCGCGGTTCGGCGTCGTCGATCTCCTCCCAGCGCAGCGGCGCGGAGACCGGAGCGTGCGGGAAGGGGCGTACGGAGTAGGCGGAGGCGATCGTGCGGTCGCGGGCCGTCTGGTTGAAGTCGACGAAGATCCGCTCGCCCCGCTCCTCCTTCCACCAGGCCGTCGTCACCCGCTCGGGCATCCGCCGCTCCAGCTCGCGCCCGGCGGCGATGGCGGCGCGCCGGACCTCGGTGAAGGTCCAGGCGGGCTCGATGGGCACGAAGACGTGCATCCCGCGCCCGCCGGAGGTCTTGGGCCACCCGCGTACGCCGTGGTCCTCCAGGACCGAGCGCAGCTCGTGGGCGGCGGCGACCGCGTCGGCGTAGTCGGTGCCGGGCTGGGGGTCCAGGTCGATGCGGAGCTCGTCCGGGTGGTCGGTGTCCCCGGCCCGGACCGGCCAGGGGTGGAAGGTGAGGGTGCCGAGGTTGGCGGCCCAGATCACGGCGGCGAGTTCGGTGGGGCAGAGCTCGTCGGCGGAGCGGCCGCTGGGGAAGGCGATCGTGGCGGTGGGGATCCACTCGGGAAGGTTCTTCGGGGCGCGCTTCTGGTAGAAGAAGTCGCCCTCCACCCCGTCCACGAAGCGCTGGAGCGTGGTCGGCCGGTGGTTCAGGGCGCGGGTGATCCCGGGACCCACGGCCAGGAAGTACTCGGCCACGTCCCTCTTGGTGTAGCCCTTCTCCGGGAAGTACACCTTGTCCGGGTTGGACAGTCTCACCGCTCGTCCGCCCGCGTCCAGCTCCACCGCTGCTCCCATGTCGGCCACCGTAGGCCGGTCGCACATATGCCGCACATCGGGAGACATGGGTGGGGAGGCGGTCCAGAATCGGGCCATGGACCTGCCGGTGATGCCACCCGTGAAGCCGATGCTCGCCAAGTCGGTGTCCAGAATTCCGCCGAACATGCAGTACGAGGCGAAGTGGGACGGTTTCCGCGCGATCGTCTACCGGGACGGCGACGAGGTCGAGATCGGCAGCCGCACCGGGAAGTCGCTGACCCGGTACTTCCCCGACCTGGTCGGTGCCGTCCGGGAGAACCTCCCGCCGCGCTGTGTGATCGACGGGGAGATCGTCATCGCCCACGAGGGGCGGCTCGACTTCGAACGGCTGAGCGAGCGTATCCACCCGGCGGACTCCCGGGTGCGGATGCTGGCCGAGCGGACCCCCGCGAGCCTGGTCGCCTTCGATGTCCTCGCGGTCGACGACACCTCCCTCCTCCCCATCCCGCAGGCCGACCGGCGGACGGTGCTGGAGGCCGCCCTCTCCGGCGCCTCGGCACCCGTCCTGCTCGCCCCGTCCACCACGGACGTGAAGGTCGCCCGGGAGTGGTTCGACCGGTACGAGGGGGCGGGGCTCGACGGGATCGTGGCCAAGCCGCTGGACCTGCCGTACCGGCCCGACACCCGGGTGATGTACAAGATCAAGCACGAGCGGACCGCGGACGTCGTGGTGGCCGGGTACCGCGAGCACAAGAGCGGCCCGGTCGTCGGCTCGCTCCTGCTCGGCCTGTACGACACCGCGGGCGTGCTCCAGCACGTGGGGGTCTGCGCGGCCTTCCCCATGAAGCGCCGAGCCGAGCTCGCCGGGGAACTCGCACCGCTGCGCGTCGAGTTCGCCGACCATCCATGGGCGGCGTGGGCCCAGGCGGCGGCGCACGAGGCCTCCCGGCTGCCGGGGACGCAGAACCGCTGGTCCGGCAAGAAGGACCAGTCCTGGGTGCCGCTGCGCCCGGAGCGGGTCTGCGAGGTGGCGTACGACCACATGGAGGGCGACCGGTTCCGCCATACGACGCAGTTCCGGCGGTGGCGCCCGGACCGGGCCCCCTCCAGTTGCACCTACGCGCAGCTGGAGGAGGTCGTCTCCTATGACCTGGCCGAGGTGCTGTCGGGAGGCGGCTGACCCGGTGGCCCGTCGGTCGGTGGCCTCCGGATACATGAGCGGCGCCGACGGGGGAACCAGGCTGCGGGCGGGGGACAAGCCGAGGAGAACGGGGACAGGACGATGACCGACGGTCCGCAGGACGACCCGGCGGAGCTGCTGAAGGGGCTGACCGTCGACGGGCGGCGGCCCGAGCAGCCGGTGCTGCTCGACGAGCGGGGCCGCCCGCTGGAGACCTGGCGGGAGAACTATCCGTACGAGCGGCGGATGCGGCGCAGGGAGTACGAGCAGGAGAAGCGCATCCTCCAGATCGAGCTGCTGAAGCTCCAGCGCTGGGTCCGGGAGAGCGGGCAGCGACTGGTGGTCCTCTGCGAGGGCCGCGACGCGGCGGGCAAGGGCGGGACCATCCAGCGGTTCACGGAGCGTCTGAACCCGCGTGGCGCGCGCGTGGTCGCCCTGGAGAAGCCCACCGAGCGGGAGTCCGGGCAGTGGTACTTCCAGCGGTACGTGGCCCATCTGCCGACCGCCGGCGAGATCGTCTTCTTCGACCGGTCCTGGTACAACCGGGCCGGCGTGGAGCGGGTGATGGACTTCTGCACGCCGGAGCAGTACGCGCACTTCCTGGAGCAGGCGCCCCAGTTCGAGCAGATGCTCGTCGACGACGGCGTCCTGCTGGTGAAGTTCTGGTTCTCGGTATCCCGCAACGAACAGCGGACCCGGTTCGCGATCCGGCAGGTCGACCCGGTACGCCAGTGGAAGCTGTCGCCGACCGACCTGGCCTCGCTCGACCTCTGGGACGAGTACACCGCGGCGAAGGTCGACATGTTCCGGGCCACGGACACCGAACACGCCCCGTGGACGGTGGTGAAGAGCAACGACAAGAAGCGCGGCCGTCTGGAGGCGATGCGCAGCCTGCTCTGGCGGCTGGGCTACGACAGCAAGGACGAGAAAGCCGTGGGGACCCCCGATCCGCTGATCATCGGTCCGGCGGACACCCTGCTGGAGCCGGGCGAGGAGGCGGCGGACCTCTCCCCCACCCCGCTGGCCACCCGCGCCCACGGCCCGGGTGACCATCCTGAGCAGACCTGACGGCGGAATTCCGCCCCGCGCACCGGATTTCTTCCCGCTTCCTGGGAGTCGGGAGGATTCCGGGGCCGCGGGACGGAATTGCGGTGTCGGGTTGTTCGGCCACGCCGCCGTCGCGCGCGGAAATACCGCGGGTCAGGCGGCGGTCTTCTCGGGGTCGACCACATCTCCCCCGGCCGGCTCCTGGACGTCGACCTTCTTGTCGAAATCGCTCAGGACGACCTCGCCCGGCGCGTCGCCGCCGACGGTGACCGCCTTGAGGATGTACGGCTCGCCCTCGGTGGCGACATACATGGTGATCTTCTCGCCGCCCGGCTGCTTCTTCTCCAGGGCCAGCGCGGAACGGCCGTCGATCTCGGTCGTCCCGCCCTTCTTCATTCCCTTCCGCTCGGACTTGTCGCTGTCGAGCGAGGCCAGCAGCGCCTGCTTGTCACACATTCCTTCGGTGCCCGACTTCCCCGGCTCGGACTTCACCCACTTGCCCTGGAGCTTCCCGACGACCGCGTCGGTGCCGGGCTTGCCCAGCAGGGTGTTCCGCCAGAACTTCTCGTCGCCGCGGACATAGACCTGCTGGCCCACCTGGAGCACGTCGGCCTGGGCGCCCTCGCCGGTCATCGTGCCCGTACACCGGTCCTGCTCGTCGACATGGAAGTCGATCCCTATCTCATTTCCGCCGGGCTGGCGCGCGTTCCCCGACACCCGCAGGGATTTCGCGTCCCGCGTGGCCTTGACGGCGTCCGCCGCGATCGTGTCCGCGCTCTTGTCGCCGAACGCTTCGTCGCCACCCTTCTCACTGCCGCATCCGGCCAGCGCGGTCGCCCCGAGAGAAACCGAAACAGCCGCCATGAGAAACTTCTTCGCCATCATTTCTTTCCCCAGCCGAGATCAGTCGTCGCCCGTCCGGGCCTCCCGCGGCCCGAATACCCGGAGTAAACGGAATATCACTCATGTATTTACCGTCCGGCCGGAGCGGCGAGCCGCTGGAGTTGTGCCAGGTGTGGACACGGCGACAGGGGGAATGCGGTGGTTTCGACGGCAGCAGAAACCCCCGACGGCATGGAACGGAGGTACGGGCGTGTACAGCACCCCTCCCGTACGTCACGCGGACGGCGCGTCCACGGAAATGCCGCGGACCGCGGGCGAGGCGCGCGACACCGTGACCCGGCTGCTGGCAGCGGAGTTCAGCGAACTGTCGGACGAGACCCTGGCGAACGTGGTCGTGGCGGACGCCCTGTTGGTGACCTCGGAGATCGTGACCAACGCGCTGCGGCACGGCGGGGGCATCACCGGCTTCTCGGCACGGATCACCGAAGGCGGGCTCCGCCTCGTCGTCGATGACGCGGACCCCCGGCACCCCGTCCTGCAGGAGCCGGCTCCCGGGTCGGTCGGCGAGGGCGGTTACGGCTGGTCGCTGGTCCACCGGCTCACCCGGCAGCTGTCCGTCACCCCCCACCAGGGCGGCAAGCGCATCGTCGCCGTGGTGTCCTTGGTCTGATGCCGGCACCGGCCCCCTCGGCCTGGCGCCGGCGGCTCAGCGGGAGGGCGAGGGGCGCTGCTCGGTGGACGTCGCTTCCTCGCCGGCGCCCCGGGCGGACCGCTCGTCCTCCTGGCGGGCGAAGAGGTGCTGGATTCCGGTGATCCGCATGACGCGGTCCAGGAAGGGCGGCGCGTCCTCGACGTGCAGGCCCACCCCCCGGGTCGCCGTGTCCCGGTGGACCTGGAGCAGCGCGGAGACGCCCATGGAGTCGCACAGCCTCAGCTCCGCACAGTCCAGGTACAGGTCGCGCGCGTCCGGCCGAGCGGCCATGCGCTCCGTCGCCCGCGCCACGAGTTCGTGGCTGGTGTCGTAGTCCAGGTCCCCGGCGAGACGCAGCCGGACCCAGCCCCGGCCCTCCTCGGCGGTGACGGTGAAGAACGGACTCGGCAGGGCGGTCATGCGCATGCTCCGGATGGGTGGTCGGTGGTGGTCACAGCCTCGTCCAGATGCCGGCAGGCCCGGTCGAGCATGCGGGTCGCCCGTGGGAAGTCCTTGAGCTCGAAGGCCAGGGACTCCAGCGCGGGACGCAGTGAGCGGGCGGGGACCCCGCGGGCCGTCAGGACGGCGGCGGTCCACCGGATGAAGTCGGTGAAGAGGTCGTCGCTATCGGTGTAGAGGGCGACGCCGAGGAACTCCACGATATGGGCGATGTCCTCGGCGGTGCGCTCGCGCTGCGGGCCGGAGTACTCGGCCATCGCCGGGAAGTCCCGCTCCAGGTGCGCCAGCACCACCCGCACGAGCCGGGCCCTGGCCCGTACGACGAGGGTGTACTCCTGGTCGGCGAGGTGCGTCAGGCCGTCGGTCTCCCGTCGGCCCGCCGCCAGGTCGGGGGCCGGGATGCCGTCGGCCAGCCGCCGGGCCGCGGCGCGCGCGTCGGGGGCCCAGGCGTCGGCGCCCAGCAGGCGGGCGTAGCGGCCGTCCGGGCCGAACGCCGCACCCCCCACCAGCACGGGCACCCCCACGGCCTGGCACGCGGTGATCGCGGAGTGCGCGGTGGGCAGCCGCGTGGCGAGGGACGACGAGAGGGCCACCGCGTCCGCGCCGGTGTTGTGCAGGTGCGTCACCAGGTGCGGGGTCGGCACCTGGGCACCGAGGAAGTCGACCTTCCACCCCCGCAGGGTGAGCACTTCGGCGAGCAGTCGGGCCGGCAGGGCGTGCCACTCCTGATCCACGCAGGCGACGGTGACGCGCCCGCCGCAGGGTTCGGGCCGGTGGGCGGGGTGGTGGGCGAGCGCGGCGATGACCCGCTCGGCGATCGCGGTCGCCGCGTGTTCCTGGGCGACGGTCAGCCGGTCCTCCTGCCAGGCGTGGCCCACCCGCGCCTGTACGGGGGCGATCACGTCGAGCAGGACCGTCTCCGCCGGGGTCCCGGCGTCCAGGGCGGTCAGCACGATGTCCGCGGCCCGGTACTCGTCGCGGGTGGTCACCGCGGTCCACAGGTCGCTGCGCAGGGTGTCGAGGCAGGTGGCGTCGACGGCGGTGGTCATGAGGTGTACCTGCCCCGGGTGTGCCCGTCCACCGCACTGAGATGGGTGGTCTGCGGCGCGGTGATGGCGACCACCGCCAGATCGTCGTGGCCACCGTCCCGCAACCACTGGGAGGCCAGCATCCGGACGTGCTCCACGATCGCCTCGCCGGGCATGCCGCCGCACTCGGCCAGGGCCCGCTTCAGCCGTTCCTCGCCGAAGAGTTCGCCGCCGAGCGGACCACCGCGCGCCTCGGTGATCCCGTCGGTGTAGAGCAGGCACGTCTCACCGGGCAGCAGGGCGGTGCGGACGGTGTGGGCCGTGATGTGGTCCAGCGCTCCCACCAGGGTGCCGCGGGTGGGGATCTCCTCCACCCGGCCGTCGTTGCGCACCACGAGGGGTGCCGGGTGGCCGGCGGAGGTGAGCCGGAGGTGCACCTGGTTCTCCGTGCGCAGGACGGAGGCGAGGACCAGGGTCGCGAACCGGGTGTTGTCGGCGTTCAGCAGGGCGCCGTTGAGGAGTTGCAGCACCCGCTCGTGGTTGTCGGCCATCGGCATCAGGGCCTGGAGCGTGTTGCGGATCTTGCCGGTGAGGACTGCGGCGTCCAGGCCCTTGCCGCAGACGTCCCCGAGCACCACCAGGGACGGGTCGGAGGCCGTGGGGCCGGAATGGACGTCGTAGAAGTCGCCGCCGACCCGTTCGCGGGCGTCGGAGGGCCGGTAGCTTCCGGCGAACTCCACGCCGTGCACGCGGTGGAGCCGGGGCGGCAGGAGTTCGCGCATCAGAGTCTTGGTGATGCTGTGCTGCTCGGCGTAGAGCCGGGCCGCCGACAAGGCGGCTCCGGCGCGGGCCGCGAACAGCCGGGCGAACATCTCCTCGTTCTCGGTGAACTCGCGCCGGGTGTCCGTACGGAGCAGGATGAGCGCCCCGGCGGGTACACCGTGCCCGGGCAGCGGGGTGACGACGACCGAGCCGACCGCGGTGCCGAAGCCTTCGGGCACGAGCCAGTCGGGCAGGGACGTCGGGTCGATCCACCGCGAGGGGACGGGCGGGAAGCCCTTCAGCGCCTCGGCCAGGCCCGGCACGGTGGAGGGATCAGCCGCGATGAGGGCCTGCACGGCCTCTCCGCCCCGCACGGCGCGGGTCACGGGCAGCTGGCGGCCCGCGGCAGGGGCCACGACGACGGCCGTGTCGGCGAGGAATCCCGAGGCCAGCCGGGCGGTGGCGGCCATGCACCGGTCGGCGTTCAGCGAGGACAGCAGGACGTTGGACGCCTCGGCGAGGAACCTGGTGCGTTCGCGTTCGGAGGTCAGGGCCTCCTCGGCGGTGTGCCGGGCCGTGTGGTCGACCAGCCACCACACGACGTCGCCGTCCGCCCGCCGGGTCGGATGGGCTTCGAAACGGCGGCCCCGGAACTCCCCCGCGACGGCGGGCCGCTCCGGGCCGCCCTGGTGGACGGCGTCGCCGGCGATCTCCGCCGTCGCCCGGGCCAGCCAGGAGAGGCCGTCCGGCAACGGAACGCCCTGCTCCACGCCTGGGAGCAGGTTCAGCTCCCCGTCGACCTGCGCGGCGGTACCGGCGCGGTCGACGACGACCACCGCGTGCGGTGGCCTGCCCCAGGAGGCCGGAGTGAACCGCTCCTTGGTGGGTGTGGCGGTCTTTCCCTTGGGTGAAACCATGTGGGGTACCCGCCTGCGGCGAGTCGCACCACCTTCCGGTTGGACGAATGTTTCCCTCGGGCAAACATCTCGGAGGGTGCCCGAAATATCAACCCGATCCCGGCCTCGTCCACCGCCTGGGTGCCTTGCGCCACAGGATGATCACGTCGCTCTTTCGAGGCCTCACACTATCGGCTCACGTTGCGGGGACGTCATCGGGTGCGCACGGCTCCTCCTCCCCGGCCTCGCCGGCCCGGCTCGCGGTGGCCGTGGAGCCCTCGGGCGGGGGCGGGGCGGGGACACCGCCCGGGCAGCCCGGCTCGGTGGTGCCGGGGTCCGGGCTCGGGCCGGGGGCAGGGTCCGTCGGATCGGGCGTCGGAGCCGGACCGGGGTCGGTGGGACCCGGGTCGGTAGGGTCCGGGTCCGTGGGACCGGGGTCGGTCGGACCCGGATCCGTGGGACCGGGGTCGGTAGGGCCCGGGTCCGTGGGGTCGGGGCTGGGGCCCGGGTCGGTCGGGGTCGGGGAGCCGGGGTCGGTGGGGGTCGGACTCGGTGAACCGGGTTTCGTGGGGCCGGGCGTGGGCGTGGGGCCCGGCGGGCGGGTGGGCTGCGGGCCGATGACGATGCCGCCGCCCTTGCCCGGCTTCTCGGGGCCGCCGGAGCCGACCGGCGCCGTGGGGCGGTCGGTGCCACCCGGCCCGGGGCTGGTGGGAAGGACACCCCGGCCGTCGGCGACCGGGTGGGTGCCCTCGCGGTAGAACTCCAGCCAGGACAGCACCGTACGGAGGTAGGCGTCGGAACGGTTGTAGCTGAGGATCGCCCGGTCCAGGTCGGCCCGGACGCTCAGATCACGGCCCCCGGCGCACAGGTAGTGCCCGGCGGCGAGGGCGGCGTCGTAGATGTTGTTCGGGTCGGTGCGGCCGTCGCCGTTGCCGTCCTTGGCCCAGTTCGCCCAGGTGGAGGGGATGAACTGCATGGGCCCGACGGCCCGGTCGTACGTCCGGTCGCCGTCGTGCACCCCGTTGTCGGTGTCCCGGATCAGCGCGAAGCCCACCCCGTCGAGCGCGGGCCCCAGGATCGGGGTGAGTGTCGTGCCCCGCGTGTCGACCCGGCCACCGGCCGCCTGCCCGGACTCCACCTTGCCGATCGCCGCGAGGAGCTGCCACGGCAGCCGGCAGCCGGGGTCGCCGCGGCGCAGGGCACCCTCGGCGTTCCGGTAGGCGGCGAGCACGGTCGCCGGGATGCCCGCCTCCGGCCGGGCGCGGTCCACCAGCGGGGCCGACGGTTGCGCCCCGGGCCGTGGCGGCATCAGCGGGCCCGGCGGCCGCGGGCTCGCCAGCGGTGGCAGCTCGGTGTGGTACGAGTCGTCGCCCGGCACCTCGCTCCACACCACGTCGTCCGTGCCCGACCCGGTCCGCTCCGCACGCGACGCCGCCGTCACCGCGTCCGTGAAGTCGGGCGCCTGGGACGCGGTGAGCGCGGCCATCGCGGCCACCGCCGTGACCGTCCCGGTGAACTGGCGGCGTACCGCACCGTTGAACTTCATGACTGGTCCCCTCTCCCTGCTGTCCGGCATCGTCGGCTCAGCGGGTGAACGTGTCGATGGCGGCGATCCGCCAGGTGTCCCCGCGACGGACGGCGTCCACGGCGAACATGGCCGCCGCGTAGGTGGTCTCCTCGTCCTTGCCGGTACGGGTGTTGCTCTGGTCGGCGAAGACCAGCAGCCTGGCCCGGTCGCCGTCCAGGTACTCCACTCCGCTCCCGGTGACGGTCGTGGTGAGGACGAGCTTCTGCTTCGGCGCCTGCTCCCGTACCTCGGCGAGCATGTCCTGGTGCTGCCGAACGGCTCTGCCGGTGAGATGGGTCTTCGCCGCACGGTCGGAGCGGGCGGGCGAGGCGTAGTCGTACGAGAACACAGCACCGACCGCCTCGCCGATCCGGCCCTTCACCTCGCTGGTGCGGGCGATGTCGGTGAGCGCGGTGTTCTGCCGGGCGGGCTCGTCGCGCAGGCTCGCGGCCGAGGCGAACGCCCAGGCGGCGAAGGCGCCGAGGAGGACGGTGAGAGCGCAGAGGACGGCGGGGAGGGTGATGGGGAGGCGACGGGCGGCGGGGCGCGGACGGTCGGCCGGGGCGACGGGCGCCTGGGCCTCGGCCGTTGTCTCCGCCGCTGCCGCTGCCTCTGTCTCTGCTGCTCCCTCGGTACCCGTCTCTGCTGCTGCCTCCGCCACCGGCTGCGTCTCAGGCTCGGTCACGGCGTCCGGCTCTGGCTCGGGCCGCCTCGGTGGCGAGGGAGAAGTGGCCAGCCTGCGGCGGCGGTTGACGAGGTGGCGGGTCGTCGACATGGGAGGGGGTCCTCTCGGATGCGGGGCGGGAGCGGGTACGGGGCGCGGGCGCGGGTTTCAGCCGGCCGTGGAGCCGACGGGGGCCTGGCCGAGCGCGCTGAGCTTCCACCCCTCGGAGGTCCGGGTGAGAGTGCCGAGCATCCGGCTCTCCTTGACCGCCGGTTCGCCCTTGGGCACGGTGACGGTGACCCGCAGCGCCACCATGACTCCGGCCCGGCCCGCCCGTTCGTCGAGCTCGGTCACCGCGCCGGAGAGGACCTTCGCGGTGCTGACCGTCTTCGCCGCCGCGATCTGCTCGGCGAACGCGTCCCGTCCTTGGACGAGTTGGCGGTGCAGGTCGCCGCTGGTGGACTCCTCCCAGCTGTCGAGGCCCCTCTCCAGGGTGCGGTGGTCCAAGGTGTTCATGTTCTGCACCGCCTGCTCCCCCGCCGCCAGCGCCTCGTCCCGCGCCTGCGCGTAGGAGGCCGCGTCGTCGTGGGCGGCGTCGTAGCGCTGCCAGCCGCCCCAGCCCGCCGCCGCGGTGGCGGCGATCGTGAGCGCCGTCGCCGCGAGCACCAGCGGGTTCCTCGTCGTTCCTGCCCGTGCCATGTGCTGCCTCTCCCCTGCCCTCATGTGGAGCTGATCTCGACGATCCGCCAGCGTCCGTCCCGGAGCTCGGCGGTGACGGAAAGCTGTGCGGAGGCGGTGGTGGCCGGCCGGCCCCGGCGTTCGTAGACCTGGTCGAGGAAGACCAGGAGGTGGGCGCTGGTGCCGGTCAGCCGGGTCACCCCGGCCCGTACCACGTGGGTGGTGAGCGTCAGCTTCTGGTCGGCGGCCTGCTTCTCGACCTGGCCGAACAGCGCCGCGTACTGCCGGAGGGCCTTGCCCGCGAGGACCTGCTGGGCCGCGTCCTTGGCGAGGGCGGTGGCTTCGGGGCCGTACGAGAAGATCCTGCCGAGCGCGTTGCTGACGTCGCCGGTGACCCGGGTGGTCGCCTCGGTGTCCGTGAGGGCGAGGTTCGCCGTCGCGGGGATGTCGCGCAGTTGCTGTCCCTGTGCGAAGAGAACGCCCCCGGTCGCCACCAGGGCGACCGTCAGGAGGGCGCCGAGGACCCGGGGCCACCTGGGGCGGCGGCCGGGGTCGTCGGCTCGCTCCGGCTCCGGCTCGACGCCGCCGACGCGCTCCTCGGCCTCAACAGCATTGCCGTCCAGCACTGTTCGCTCGCTCATCCAGCCTCTCCCGCCGCCATCGCCGTGAGCGCCTTGACCTTCCAGCCGTCCCCGGTGCGGGCGAGCGTGGCGGTGAAGCGCTTGCGCTGGGTGCCGGGCGCGCCGGTACGCGGGGTGACCTGGACGTCCACGGTGGCGATCAGCTCCGCCGTGCCGGTGCGGTCGTCCAGGGCGGTGAGCGCCGCCGAGGTCACCTCGCCCTCGGCGGTGTCGCCCGCCGTGGTGAGCGTCTTCGCGTCGGCCGCCGAGGTCCGCTTCAGCTGGTCGTGGAGCGGCCCGGTGGAGGAGTCGCGCCACGCCCGCAGGCCGGTGGAGACGCTGGTGGCGTCCTTGCCGTCCAGGCTGTTCAGCGTGGCGAGGTGCCGCTTGCCCTGCGCCAGGGCCGCGTCGCGGGCCTGGGCGTAGGAGAGGGTGCGGTCGCCGCGCGCCTGGGCGTACGACCAGGCGCCGAGGGAGCAGACCAGGGCAGCGGCCAGCAGGAGGGCCCAGCCGCCGAGGTGCCGGGTACGGAGCGTCATGAGCCGCCTCCCAGGCCGAGCAACCCGGCCATGCCGGCGGCGGGCGGCGCGGTGCGGGGCGCGGTGCCCAGCGCCCCGGGCAGCCGGTCCTTCGCGGCCGTGCCACCACTGCCGTTGCCACCGCCGTCGCCGACGCCCACGCCGTCGCCCAGCAGCATCGAGCCGGGCTTGGCGGGTGCGGGCACCGGGCCGCCCCTCGGGGCGTTGGCGCTGCCCCGGACGTTGATGCCCGTGCCGGGTGAAGAGGCGCACCGCGCACCGGTGTTGAGGGCGGGCGCGGGCGAGGTGTCCAGACCGTTGCGGTACGTCGTGGCGCCGTACCCGGCCGTGCAGGGCAGCGGCTCGAAGAAGGTGACGGACATCCCGAACCGGGCGCCGTCCTCGTCGACCGCGCTCGATCCGGCCGCCACCACCGCCGGCAGCTTCACCAGCAGTTCCTCCAGGCCTCGTTGGCGGGTGACGGCCACCTCCGATGTGGTGAGCAGGTTGGCGACGACGACGCCGAAGCCGGGGTCGAGGTCGCGCAGCAGTCCGCTGATCTGAACGGCGGCGTCCGGCGTGGTGGCGATCAGCCGCCGCAGGTCGCCGTCGGAGCCCTTGAGTTCGGCGGCGAGCTCCTTCGCCCCCGAGGCGAAGCCCTTGAGTGCCGCGCCCTGTTCGGCCTGGGTGCGCAGCACGGTCTCGCCGTCGGCCATCAGCCGGGTGGTCGTCGGCAGGGCCCGGTCGGCCGCGTCGATGAACGAAGCCCCGTTGTCCAGCAGCACCTGGAGGTCGTCGCCGCGCCCTTCGAAGGCGGTGCCGAACTCCTCGACCACCGTACGCAGATGCTCCAGGTCGACCGAGCTCGCGAAGTCGTCGACGCTGGTGAGGACCTCGGTGGGCGGAGCCGGGAGGGTGGTATCGGCCTCGTCGATCACCGAACCGTTGCCCAGGTAGGGGCCGTCGGAACGGGTCGGGCGCAGGTCGACGTACTGCTCGCCGACCGCCGAGAGGTTGGCGACGACGGCCTGGAGGCTGTCCGGGATGGGCGGGGTGTCCTTCTCGATCCGCAGCTCGGCCTCGACCCCGTCGTCGGTCAGCTCGATGGGGCCGACCCGGCCCACCGAGACGCCCCGGTAGGTGACGTTGGAGTGGGTGTAGAGGCCGCCCGTCTGCGGGAGTTGCACCGTGACGCTGTAGTAGCTGCGCAGTCCGACGTAGTGGCCGAGACCGGCGTACCGCACGCCCAGGTAGCCCAGGACGAGCACGGCGATGACGAGGAAGGCGATGTTCTTGAGCCGGATGGCTGGAGTGATCACGGGGTGCTCCCCTTCTCGGGTCCCGGCGTGCCGGAACCCTCGGCCCCCGGCGTACCGGACGGCTCGGACACCGGTGTACGGGACGGCTCGGGCCCCGAGGTGCCGGAAACGGCGGGCAGCGGGAGCGGCAGCGCGTCGCGGGCCGCCGCCGCCCCCTTGGCGCCGGGCTCGTGCGGCGGCGGGGGCAGGGTCGGGTCGTCCGGGGTCAGCGCCGGGATGATCCGGGTGCCGGGTGCGGCCGTGACGTCCAGATAGACGTTCAGGTAGTCGCCCTTCACTCCGCGCAGCACCTCGTCCGTGAAGGGGTAGGTGAGCGAGGCCTGCAGCGCGTCGGGGAGGTCCTTGCCGGAGTCGGCGAGCGCCTTGAGGGTCGGGGCGAGCGCCTTGAGGTCGGCGATCATGTCGGCTTTGCTCCGGTTGATGGTGTCGACGGCCACGGTGGAGAGGGTGTCGAGGGAACGCAGCATGGTGAGCAGCGAGCCGCGCTGTTTCTCCAGGACCTTCAGTCCGGGGCTGAGCCCGGTGAGGACCGTGCCGACGTCCTGCTCGCGGGTGGCGAGGGTGGCGGCGAGCCGGTTGACGCCGTCCAGGGCCCGGGTGATGTCACCCTTGTTGGCGTCCAGGTCGGTGACGAGGGTGTCGACCCGGTTCAGCATCGAGCGGATCTGCGGTTCCTGGCCGGTGAGCGCCTTGTTCAGCTCGGTGGTGATCGTCTTGAGCTGGTTGACCCCGCCCCCGTTGAGGAGCAGGGACAGTGCGCCGAAGACCTCCTCGACCTCGGGGTTGCGGTTGGTGCGGATGAGCGGGATGCGGCCGGCCTGCGCCAGGGAGCCGCGGGCGGCGCCCTCGGCGGGCGGGGAGAGCTGGATGAACTTCTCGCCGAGGAGGCTGGACTGCTCCAGGCGGGCGTAGGCGTTGGCGGGGAGGTCGATGCCCCCGTTGACCTGCATGGTGACCTTGGCTCGCCAGCCGTCCGGGGAGAGGGCGATGTGGGTGACGCGTCCGACGGACACGTCGTTGACCTTGACCGAGGACTGCGGTGCCAGGCTGAGGACGTCGCCGAACTCGGCGGTGATCTCGTACGGGTCCTCGCCGAGGTCGGCCCCGCCGGGCAGCGGGATCTGTTCGATGCCGGTGAAGACCGGGCCGTCGGTACGGACCACGACCAGGGCGATGAGGGCGCCGGTGGCCAGCAGGGCGACGGCTCCGGTGGCCGCCCGGGCGCCGGTGGTGCGCAGGGATGCGCTCATCGTCCCGCCCCCTTCTTGTCGTCCGGTTTCCGCTTCGCCGGCTGTTTCTCCGGGGTCCCGAAGACCGTCCCGACCTCCGGCAGCGGCAGGACGGGCAGAGCCTTGCGGCGGTCGGCGTCGACGGGTGCGAGGCCGGCCGGAGGACCGGCGGCCGCGTCCGGGTCGACGAGGGGGCCGCCCATGGAGAGTTCGTTCAGGTTGGCCCGGCCGTTGAGGGTCCGGTTGGCGGGGTCGTAGGCGTTCAGGGCGTTGCCCGCGGCCAGCGGCAGGGTGTCCATGGCCTCGGCCAGCGAGGCGCGCTGGTCGGCCAGGGCCTGGGTGATGGGGACCAGAGCGTCGACGTTCTTCTTCAGCGCGCCGCGGTTCTTGGCGATGAACGTCTTGACCTGGCCGAGCGCGGCGCCGAGTTCCTTGAGTGCCGCGCTGAGGTTCTTCTTGTCGTCCGCGAGGAACGAGGTGACCGAGTTGAGCTGCTGCTCGGCGGTGCGCACCTGGCTGTCGTTCTCCTTGAGCATGGTGGTGAAGGATTGGAGGTGGGCGAGGGTGTCGAAGAGGTCGCCGCTGCTCCTGTCGAGCGTCTTGGCGGCCTTGCCGAACTGTTCGACGGAGTCCCCGATGGCCTTGCCGTTGCCGTCCATGTTCTTCGCGCCGGTCTCCAGGAGCCGGGCCAGCGCCCCGTCGGCGTTGGCCCCGTTCGGGCCGAGTGCCGTGGTGATCTCGGTGATCGAGGCGTACAGCTGGTCGACCTCCACGGGGGTGGCGTTGCGGGCGGCGGGCAGTACGGCGTCGTCCGCGAGGAGCGGTCCGCCGTCGTAGGCCGGGGCGAGCTGGACGTACCGGTCGGCGACGAGGCTGGGGGCGACGACGACCGCGTGGGCGTCCTTCGGCACCTTGATCCCCTCGTCCAGGCGCAGGACGACCTCGACCTCCTCGCCCTTGGGGGTGACGGAGGCGATCGTGCCGACCCGGACGCCCAGGACCCGTAGGTCGGAACCGGCGTAGACGCCCGTCGCCTGCTTGAAGTAGGCGGTGACGGTGGTCCGGGAGTCCTCCTCCAGGGCCGACACCCCGGTGGTGGCGGCGACGGCGACGACCGCGAGCCCGGCGCCGATGCCGATGATGCGTGTGCGTCTCATGTCAGCGGCCGCCTTGCTTCGGTGGCATGCAACCGGTCGCCGGGGGCGTACCGGCGGGGAGGTAGTTCCTGGGCACGACTCCGCAGGCGTACGTGTCGAACCAACGGCCGTTGCCCAGGGTGTTGCCGACGAGCCGGCTGTAGGAGCCGGTCATGGCGAGCACCTTGTCCAGGCTCTTGCGGTTCTTCACGAGGACGGCGGTGACCCGTCCGAGGGAGGCCAGGGTCGGCCCCAGCTGCCGTTCGTTGTCCTGGACGAGTCCGGTGAGCTGGACGCCGAGGCTGCGGGTGCCGGTGAGCAGCAGGTGGATGGCGTCGCGGCGGGCCTGGATCTCGCCGAGCAGCAGGTTCCCGTCCTCCAGGAGGATCTCGAAGCTGCTCTTCTTCCCCGCGAGGGTCTTGGTGAGGCGTTTGCTGCCCTGGAGCAGGGTGGCGAGCTGGGCGTCGCGCTGGGAGACCGTACGGGAAAGGGCGGAGAGCCCCTCGGCGGCGCTGCGGACGTGGGGCGGGGAGTCCTTGAAGGTGGCGGAGATCGTCTCGAAGCTCCGGGCGAGCTGCTCGGTGTCGATCTCCCCGATGGTCTCCCCCAGCCCGTTGAACGCCTGGGTGACGTCGTACGGGGAGGTCGTGCGGCTCGCGGCGATGCGGGAGCCGGGGTCCTGGGGTGCGTTGCCGAGCGGGTCGACGGCGAGGTACTTCTCGCCCAGGAGGGTCTTGACGGCGATGCCCACGGTGGAGGCGTTGCCGATCCAGGCGTCCTCGACCGTGAAGTCGACCTTCACCCGGGGTCCGTCGAGCGAGACCCCGGTTACCTCGCCGACCTTCACTCCGGCGATGCGCACCTCGTCGCCGTCGGAGAGTCCGGCGGACTCGGTGAAGTCGGCGCTGTAGGTCGTGCCGCCGTCGATGAAGGGGAGGGAGTCGGCGCGCCAGGCGGCGAGGGCCAGCAGGGTCAGGACGAGGAGTCCGACGATGGAGACGGCGACCGGGTCGCGTTCCCGGATGGGGGTGAGGGTCATGCCAGGCACCTCGGCTGGGTGATGGCGATGCCGGTGGGGGGCGTGGAGCCGTCGTCGGTGGCCACCCCGCCGACCTTGGCCTCGCAGAGGTAGAGGTTGAGCCAGGAGCCGTAGGAGGTGAGGCGGCCGATGGCCTCCATCTTGGCCGGGGTCTTGTCGAGGAAGTTCTCGATCTGCGGTGTCCCCTTGTCCAACTGTTCGCTGAGGCGCCCCAGTTGGTGGATGTCGTCCTTGAGGGGCTTCCGGCCGTCCTGGAAGAGGTCGGCGGTGACCGTGGTCAGGGCGCCCATCGCCGTGACCGCCTCACCGAGCGGGTGACGGTCGCCGGAGAAGCCGGAGACGAGCTTCTCCAGGGTCACGACGAGGTCGTCGAACCCGGCCTCCCGGTCGTTGACCGTCTTGAGGACCGTGTTGAGGTTCCTGATCACCTCGCCGATCACCTTGTCCTTGGCGGCGACGGTGGTGGTGAGCGAGCCGACGTGGCGCAGGATGCTGTCGACGGTGCCGCCCTCGCCCTGGAGGACCTGGACGATGGAGCCGGCGAGCTGGTTGACGTCCGGTGGGGACAACCCCTCGAAGAGGGGCTGGAAGCCGTTGAAGAGCTGGGTGAGGTCGAGCGCCGGGGTGGTGCGCGAGAGCGGGATGGTGGACCCGGCGGCGAAGGTCCGGCCGACCGGCCCGGCGCCCCGGTCCAGGTCGACATAGCGCTGGCCGACCATGTTGAGGTACTTGATGGACGCCGTCACCGAGGCGGGGAGCGTACGCCCCTTGCGGACGCCGAAGGTGACCTCCGCGACCCTGCGGTCCGCGACCCGCACGGACTCGACCTGGCCGACCTTCACCCCCGCGATGCGGACGCTGTCGCCGGGGATGAGCCCGGTGGCGTCGGTGAACCGCGCCTTGTACGTCGCGGTGTCCCCCACGCTCGTGTTGGCGATGGAGAGCCCGAGGACGGTGGTGGCGAGGACGGTCACCAGGACGAAGACGAGGGACTTGGTGAGCGGTCCCGCGAGCGAGCGGCGTTTCATCCGAGCTTCACCTCCGCACCGCGGAAGGCCGGTCCGATGAGCACGCTGCTCCAGTCGGGCAGGGTCTGCGGCTGCACTTTCAGTGAGGGGGCGACCAGTTCGTTGACGAGCTGGGACTCCTGGGGCGAGTTGGGCAGGCCGAGCGCGGTGTCCTTGCCCGGGGGCGGTGCGGTGAGGTCGGCCGCCCGGCGGGTGTCGGCGGTCGGGGCGCCCTTGCCGACGTAGGGCACCGAGTAGCAGCGGGGGCCGCCGGTGGCGCCGTAGACGGGGGTGTCCTTGCCCGGGACGTACTTCCCCCGGGAGGGAACGGACTTGACCGTCACGTGCAGTCCGGGCTCGTCGGTCCCCTTGCCGAGCGCCTTGTCCATGGCGGGTACGAATCCGGCGACCGTGCGCAGGGTGCAGGGGAAGGAGTCGGCGTATCTCGCCAGGAGTTCGAGGGTGGGACGGCCCGAGGAGGAGAGCTGGATGAGGTTGTCCTTGTTCTCCCGCAGGAAGTTGGTGACGTCGCGCGCGGAGGCGCTGGTGGTGCCGTACAGCTCGGCGAGCCGGCCTTCCTGTTCGGCGATGGTGCCGCTGGTGGTGGTGGCGTCGGTGAGGGCGTCGAGCACGTCGGGGGCGGCGTCCGCGTAGAGCGTGCTCACCTTGACCAGTTGCTTGATGTCCTCGTTGAGTGTGGGGAGTTGGGGGTTGAACTTCTCCAGGTGCCCGTCCAGCGTGACCAGCGTCTCGCCGAGCTTCTCGCCGCGCCCTTCGAGCGCCTGGGAGACCGCGCTCAGGGTGGCGGAGAGCTTCTCCGGCTTGACGGCGGTCAGCAGCGGCAGGACGTTGTCCAGGACCTGTTCCAGCTCGATGGCGTTGCTGGAGCGGTCCTGCGGGATCACCGCTCCCGCGCTCAGGGACCGCCCGGAGGGGATGCGGGGCGGGACGAGGGCGACGAACCGCTGGCCGAAGAGGGTGGTGGGCAGCATCTGCGCGGTGACGTCGGCGGGGACGTGGGGCAGCTTCTCCGGGTCGATGGCCAGGGTGAGGCGGGCCCCTTCACCGTCGGTGGCGATGGAGCGGACCTGCCCGATGACGACGCCGCGCAGCTTCACATCGGCGTTGTCGTGCATCTCGTTGCCCACCGGGCCGGTGCGGACCGTGACGGTGGCGTCGTCGGCGAAGTCCTTGTCGTACACCGAGACCGAGACCCACACGAGGACGGCGGGGACCAGGAGGAAAGTGACACCGGCGAGTCTGCGGCGGACGGTTCGGGTGGCACGTGGACTCATCAGCCGGCCACCTTCACCGTCGTCGTGGCGCCCCAGATGGCGAGCGAGAGGAAGAAGTCGGTGACGCTGATGATCACGATCGCGTTGCGCACCGACCGGCCGACCGCCACGCCCACCCCGGCGGGGCCGCCGGTGGCGTGGAAGCCGTAGTAGCAGTGGGCGAGGATCACCAGCACGCTGAAGATCAGCACCTTGAGCACCGACAGCAGCACGTCGGCCGGGGAGAGGAAGAGATTGAAGTAGTGGTCGTAGGTGCCGGCCGACTGCCCGTTGAAGAAGATGGTGATGTAGCGGGAGGCGAGGTACGAGGAGAGCAGCCCGATCGCGTACAGCGGGATGATCGCGACGACCCCGGCGATGATCCGGGTGGTGACGAGATAGGGCATGGACCGCACGCCCATCGCTTCGAGGGCGTCGACCTCCTCGTTGATCCGCATCGCGCCGAGCTGGGCGGTGAAGCCCGCGCCGACGGTGGCGGAGAGGGCGAGCCCGGCGACCAGGGGGGCGATCTCCCGGGTGTTGAAGTAGGCGGAGATGAACCCGGTGAACGCCGAGGTGCCGATCTGGTCGAGGGCCGCGTACCCCTGGAGGCCGACGACCGTGCCGGTGAACAGGGTCATGGCGACCATCACGCCGATGGTGCCGCCGATGACACCGAGTCCGCCGCTGCCGAAGGCGACCTCGGCGAGCAGCCGCTGCACCTCCCGGAGATAGCGGCGCAGGGTGCGTGGAATCCAGACCAGGGCCCTGACGTAGAAGGTGAGTTGGTCGCCGGACCGGTCGAGCCAGCTGAGCATCGCCATCTCTCAGCCCCCCTTCGCGGGGACGATCTGGAGGTAGATCGCCGTGAGGACCATGTTCACGAAGAACAGCAGCATGAAGGTGATGACGACGGACTGGTTGACCGCGTCACCGACGCCCTTAGGGCCGCCGCGCGGGTTGAGGCCGCGGTGGGCGGCGACGATGCCCGCGATGAAGCCGAAGATCAGGGCCTTCAACTCGCTGACGTACAGGTCGGGCAGCTGGGCGAGGGCGGAGAAGCTCGCCAGGTACGCGCCCGGGGTGCCGTCCTGCATGATCACGTTGAAGAAGTAGCCGCCGAGCGTGCCGACCACGGAGATCAGGCCGTTGAGGAGGACGGCGACGAGCATGGTGGCGAGGACCCGGGGGACGACGAGACGCTGGATGGGCGAGACGCCCATGACCTCCATCGCGTCGAGCTCCTCGCGGATCTTGCGGGAGCCCAGGTCGGCGCAGATCGCGGAGCCCGCGGCGCCCGAGATGAGCAGGGCCACGATGATCGGGCTGGCCTGCTGGATCACCGCGAGGACGCTGGCGCCGCCGGTGAAGGACTGGGCGCCGAGCTGTTGGGTGAGCGAGCCGACCTGGAGGGCGATGACCGCGCCGAACGGGATGGAGACGAGGGCGGCGGGCAGGATCGTGACGCTTGCGACGAACCAGAACTGCTCGACGAACTCCCGTAACTGGAAGGGCCGGCGGAAGATGGCGCGGCCAACGGCGAGGCCGAGCGCGAAGAGTTTTCCGGTCTCCCTGAGCGGGGCGAGCAGCCGGCTGGGGCGCCGCTGCACGGGAGCCTCGGCGGGGGCGGGTACGGGTCCCTCGGGCGGCCCGGGCGGCCGCACCGGCGTCGGGGCGGTCACGCTCTCGCACCCCCCGCGGCCGGGGCGTAGCTGTCCAGGATGGCCGTACGGGCGGCCTCCGGCAGCTGGCCCATCATCGCCATGACCCGCTCCCGGCGGCGCAGCGCCCCTTGGCGTACGGGCATTCCGGGCGAGGGTTCCAGCTGCGGGACGACGGTCCTCGGTGCGGCGATCGTGCGGGTGGAGCCGAGGGAGTCGCTGAGCTGCCGCTCGGCGGCGAGGGTCGCGGCGTCCTTCTCCTCGGACATCCCGATCGGGCCCTCGCGGCGTCCGGCGAGGAACTGGGAGACGACCGGGGTGTCGCTGGTGAGCAGCACCTCGCGCGGCCCGAAGGTGACGAGGTCGCGGCAGAACAGCATCCCCATGTTGTCCGGGACGGTCGCCGCGATGTCGAGGTTGTGGGTGACGATCAGCATCGTCGCGTCGATCTGCGCGTTGAGGTCGATGAGGAGCTGCGACAGGTACGCGGTGCGCACGGGGTCGAGTCCGGAGTCCGGTTCGTCGCAGAGGATGATCTGCGGGTCCAGGACGAGGGCGCGGGCGAGGCCGGCGCGTTTGCGCATGCCGCCGGATATCTCGCCCGGGAGCTTCCCCTCGGCGCCGAGCAGTCCGACGATGTCGATCCGCTCCATGACGATGCGGCGGATCTCGGACTCCTTCTTGCGGGTGTGTTCGCGTAAGGGGAAGGCGATGTTGTCGAAGAGGGACATCGAGCCGAAGAGGGCCCCGTCCTGGAACATGAGGCCGAAGAGCTTGCGCGTCTCCATGATGTCGCGCTCAGGGCTGTTCACCATGTCGACGCCGTTGATGAGAACGCGTCCCTGTTCAGGTTTCAGCAGTCCGATGATGGATTTCAGGAACACGGTCTTTCCGGTGCCGGAAGGACCGAGCATGACACTCACTTCACCGGCGGGCAGCGTGAGGCTGACGTCCTGCCAGATGTTCTGCTTGCCGAAGGACTTCGTCAGGCCCTCGACGACTACTTCGATTCCCATCGGCCCTCCTTCGAAGTGGTGGTGGCCATCGTCATCTGTCGGTGCTCCGGCTGTCGGAAGTCAGTGAGGCGTGGTGCTGGGGTGGAGTCACTTGTCGCTCGGTGGGACAAGCGGTCAGCGTTCGGGCTCGGGCACCTTCGGGGGGCAGTCGGGGCCGTCCGGGTTGGTCGCCACGCAGAGCGGAGCCTGCGTCATCTTGGTGTAGTTGTCGGCCTTCTTGCCGACGCTGGAGATGGCCGACGTGAAGAGCGGGTCGAGGTCTTCGCCGACCCCGCACCCCTTGAACGGCGGGATGTGCGCGTATCCGGTGAGGTTTCCGCCGTACGCCACGAGATAGCCGGCCGGCGGATAGCTCTGGCCGTATCCCTTCAGGACCTGCTCGAAGGGGCGCTCCGTGCGGCAGTTCGGGCCCACGTCCAGTGGCACGCCGTTCACTTTCACGTCGTACAGGCGCATGGAGAGCTGGGCGGTGACCGTCGATTCTTCGGGGTAGGTCGGGGTGTTGGTGACGGTGTGCGTCTGGACGACGGCCGGCGGGCCCACCTGCTCCAGCACCATCGTGGCGGTCGTCGGCATGAACCCGTAGCTGAGGAACGTCGCCTTGGTCGGGGGCAGCTGCCGTTTGCCCTCGTACTCGAACTGCACCTCGGAGGTGACGTCGACGGTCGAGGCACAGGAGTCGTTGATGTACCGCTTGTTCAGGACCACCTTCATGAACGCGGGTCCCAGCGCCGCGGCCCCGTCCAACTTCACGGCGTTGGCGTACCCGGCGGCGTACGTCTCGGCGGTGGTCATCACCCACTCGGGAGGGATCTCGATCGGGCAGCTTCCGGGGTCCTCGTCGTCGAGGGCGTCGAGCCGCGCCTCGGTGAGGTCGTCGATCTTCCGGTGGGCGTCCGGGTCGAGTCCGGGAGCGGGCCGGGTCGGCTTCGCGGGAGGTCCGGAGGTTCCCTCCCCGGGTGCGGGGTCGCTCGGCCCGGGCGCGGGGGCCGTCGGGCCGGCGCCGTCGCGGACGGTGATGCCGGCGAGCGGGCGCTCCTCGTCGTCGGCGGGCTCGCAGGCGACGGTGAACTTCGGGGGCGAGGTCGGGGTGCCGTCCTGGGTGAAGGAGGCGAGGGTGAGGTTGAGTGCGGCGGGTGTGACGGTCGCGCGGCCGGGGCTGCCGAACGCGACAGTGGGTACGTCACCGGTGGCGGCGAGCACCACGCCGCCCTCGCCTCCGGCTTCCTCTCCGCCTTCTCCTTCTCCTGTCGTGGGCAGGGCGACCGCGGGAGCCCGCAGCTCCTGCCACGAGGCGTCGGCGGTGTGCTCGCCGATGGTGTTGCGTACGGTCAGCTCGGCGACGGCCGAGAGGGTGGACGCCTCCAGCGCGGTGAACCGGGCGAGCGCCGACTGCTCCAGACCCGCCTCGACGGAGACGTCACCGGGGCGGATCTCCTGCCCCGTCCGGGCGGAGACGGGCAGCACCGCCTTGATCACGACGTCCACCTTTTCCGGGCCCGAGGGAAAGAGGCACGTATAGGGGATGGTGACCTCGGAGGTCTGATCGGCCGCCACCGATTCGGCGCTCGGAATGAGCGCGGTGGCGACGACGAGGGCCCCGCCCACGGCCAGGTGGAGCGGTCGCCGCGCCGCGGCGCGTGCATCGACGGTCATACGGATGGTGTCCTTCCGGCGCGCGCGGGCCCATCGCTTCGATGGCTGCGAAATGGGGTCCACTTCTCGGCAACGGCCTTTCGGGCGGACTCGGAATGATCCTCCTACCGACCGGTACGCTACGCACACCATCGGGCACCTGGGAAGAGTCGGGAATTCCGCCGTTTCACGGGAGCGAGGTTTTTGGCAAGCGGTGATAATTCCGTCCCGCGAAGTTGTCGGCGAGTGAGTGGAAAAGAGCGTGGCCACCCGGCCGCCGGGGACGCACGGCCGGGCACCACGCTCACGTGCTGGACGTCAGGGGCGTGGATCAGCCGCTGATGACCGGGGACTTGCCGGTGGCCGTGTTCTTGATGGTGTACAGGCCCTGGAAGCTGGCCGTGGTGCCGACGATGCCGCAGCCGCCGCCGACCTTGTTGGCGATGGTCAGCGTGAGACCGCCGCCCGCCGTGTTCAGCGTCCCGTTCGCCCCGCCGGTGCTCGGGTTGTTGTACTTGGCCGCCACCTTGCCGGTGACGTCGAAGGTGCAGGGGCCCAGCAGGCTGCTGCCGGACACCTTCGCCTTGATCGCCCTGATCTCACCGGACACCTGGCCGGTGGAGTTGGTGCCGGCGCCCGCCGTGTAGTCGAGACCCCAGATCTGCCACGGAGGCGTGGTGGTCACGGTCCACGTCGAGCTGAACGGCCCGGTGCAGGGCGAGTTGAACGAGATCGCCGAGATGGAGGCGAGCTGTGCCGGGGACCCGGCCACCGGGGACGTGGGGGCCGAGCCCGACGCCGCGGAGGTCGCACACTGGATCTTGTTGCCGTTGTTGTCGGTCAGGACGGTCACGCCGGCGCTGCCGGTGAAGGCGCCGGTCGGCGTGATGGTCCAGCTGGTCGGCGCGGCGACGGCCGACGGCACGGCCAGGGCGACGGATGCCACGGCGGCACCGATCGCGGTCAGTACACCGGATCGCTTGATCATGGAATGACTCCCTTTTCATGTCCCGTTGGGGATACGAGTGGACGTGCGCCCGGGAAATCGGGGTGACACGCTTCGAACTGGACTGGCGAAGGCGCGGCTCGCTGCGGGGCGCCTTCTGTCAGGAGTGCTCAGGTGGCTGTGGCACCACCCCCTTCTTCCGGTTCCGCAATGCCCTCGGGGTATTCGAGGGCATCGGCCGCTACCGCACCGCGGAGTGCCAGAATTCCGACAGCTTCCTGCCCTCGTTCGGCGCCAGGCCGGCCGGGTCGTAGGGGCTGCCGAAGTAGGTCGAGGTGTCGTTGAGCTTCACGCTGTTCTTCCCGGCGGCGGACGGGAGACCGGTCTTGAGGTTCACCGCCCAGTCCAGGAGACCGGCGCCGCAGCCGCTCGCCCCCGGAACCGCGAACGTGGAATCACCCTGGTCGGCGCCCGCGAAGGTGTACCGGCCCATCTCCCCTTCGTCATCGCGTGTTCCGTCGGCCGCGAACCGCTGGAGCGAGAGGCTCGGCGCGTTCAGATTCTGCGGCTTCAGGAGCACGGGATTGGCGGTGGTGCCGATGTAGCACTTGTCACCGAGGAACGGGTTCTTGAGGCGAATGCGGACCGGAATGGTGAGAATGGGCTCACCGGTGGAGAAGGCCGCCACCATATTGAAGTCCCTGGGCGCACCGGCGGGTTCGATGGTGGCCGTGATCCGGTTGAGGTTGTTGTCCGTCAGCTGGCGGCAGATCGCGGAGACGAAGGGAATCGCGCTGGGGCACATCAGCCCGAGCAGCCCGCCGGGAACCTCGGCCGGGTCGGCGGTGAGCGCTCCCTCGGGGGGCGCCACCAGCGCGTTGGTGCCGTCGCCGCGCTGGATGACGCCGAGCTGCAGATCGCTGTTGCCGGTGGGCACCTTGCTCTTGCCGAGCGTGATGGAGCCGGTGACCGAACTCGACGAGATGCAGGTGGCGATGGTGTTGATGCCGTCCGCCGCGAGCATGGCGGGCGCGTCCACCGGGCAGCGGTCGAACGGCGCCCAGTCGCCGTTGAGCTGGGGTGTCGCGGCTGCCGAGCCGGTGGACAGTACGGCGCTGAACGCCGTCAGGGCCGCGAGCATCCCTATGCGGGTGCGGTTGGAAACGGATCTCATGTCGTCCCCTCTTGTGGCCGCCGGGTTGCGGCCTCGTGCGCGAAGTTGACCGGTTCTCCGACGCATGCCCGCACCGTGGCGTTGATCGTCGACGGTGGTGGAGCCGCGGGGTGGACCCGGGGGAGGAAGATCTGAGCGTCAAATTTCGGGCAGATTTCTCGGCCGAATTGAACGAGGCAGGATGTTACTCGCGGGAAACACAGCGGCACAATCCGTCCGCCCAAGAATTTTTGGCACGCGCTGTTTTTGATCCGTAGATGAGTAACCGGGGGTCACCCTTTATCAAGGAATGCGCATCCGGACCCACCGGAATAGGGGCCACCGGTCGGCACCTCGTCGCCGAGCGCCCGCCCGGAACGGCTCCGCCGGAGGAAGGTGCGGGTCTCGCCGTCTTGCCATCGCTGGAGCAGGCGGCCGAAATTCATTGTCCGAAAGCGTGTAGTACCGCCCGACCTGCACGAAAGGCGCAGCGCGCGGACGCGATGCGTGCCCCCTGCACTCCGATCTTGTCCAAGTGGTGTGCAGTGCCTGTCGCTTGGTCTATCTTTCGTCGCGGACTCGGTACGCACCTGTCGGTTCGTGGGAGCGCTTTCCCCCACCGTCTCACCCCACCACCGGGCGCCGAGAGCAGAGGGGACATGGCATGGCACACCTCGTACAGCCGTTGGACACCGAAGACCCCCTGGGGCCGCTCCCCCAGGAATTCGCCGCGATCATGCGGCCCGAACTCCCCAGCCTCATCAAGGAAATCGGTGTGGAGGTCACCCGCGCCTACCCGGAATACGCGCGGCTGCTGGACGGCCCGAACGGCCAGGCGATCCGGGTGGGCGTGGAGCAGAGCCTTTCCTCGTTCGTCGATCTGGTGGCCGAGCCCAACGCGCCCACGACGCTGCGGGACGACATGTGCCGGCGCTTCGGGCGGTTCGAGGCGTACGAGGGCCGGACCATGGACACGCTCCAGGGGGCCTACCGGCTCGGCGCCCGGGTGGCGCTGCGGCGGGCCAAGAAGGTCGGCCAGAGCTACCACCTCTCCCCCACCCTGATGCTCAGCTTCGCCGACGCGCTCTTCACCTACGTCGACGAGCTGGAAGCGCTCTCCCGCGAAGGCTTCCTGGAGGTCCAGTCGCAGTCCGGGGAGCAGAGCGAGGCACTGCGCCGGCGCCTGCTCCACCTCATCCTCGCCGGGCGCCCCGCCCCCCGCAGCGCCATCGCCGACCTGTGCGAACAGACCGGCTGGACGCTGCCCGACGAGGTCACCCTGGTCGCCGTCCGCGCCCCGGCCGCACTGGACCGGCTCAGCGCGGACCGGGACATCCTCCTCGATCTCAGCGACCCGCAGCCGCACCTGCTCGTCCCCGGCCCGGTGGACGCCGCACGACGATCCATGCTGGAAGCGGCCCTGCCGGCCGGCCGCACGGCGATCGGACTCACCGTCCCGACCGCCCTGGCCTGCGACTCGATCCGCTGGGGCCGCCGGGTGCTGGAGCTCGTCGACTCCGGCGTGATCGACGACGCCCCGCTGATCCGCTGCGAGGACCACCTCATCACCCTGTGGCTGCTGTCCGACCCCGCCCTGCTGGACCAGCTCGCCCAGCGGGAACTGGCCGCGGTGGCGGGGATCAGCGCCACCCGCCGTGAGCGGCTGATCGAGACGCTGCGGATCTGGCTCGACACCCGGGGCACGGCGGCCCAGATGGGCGAACTGCTCGATGTGCACCCGCAGACCGTGCGCTACCGCATGCGCAGCCTGGAGACTATTTTCGGTGATCAACTCGTCGACCCGGAAAGCCGTTTCGCCACCGAGGCCGTGCTGCGCGCACTGCGGCTGCGCGCCCGCTCGGCCGGCACCTCCCCCTGATCCGGATCACGTTCGGCGCGGCGGGTCAACTTACCCGCGCGTAAGGCGAAATAGGCGGTCAGTCCCAAACGGTTGCGACACGGAGACGTACCCGGCGAGAAACCCGGAACCGCGTCCCGTACACAGGGAGGAGTCCGCCGCTCATCCGGCGGCAGCACTCACGTACCGCCTCCTGGCCGACCATCCGAGAGGGAACACCCCATGACCGCCTCGCACCTCCTCGTCCCCGTGCCGATCCCGGACCGGGTCGCCGCGCTGATCGGCTCGTGCATCCCGCCGCACATCCTTGAGGCGGAGTTCGAGGCCGACTGCGCGGCCCGTGAGGTCCGCAGGTTCCGGGGGCCCCGGCTGGGCGTCGAGGACCAGGCCGACCGCGAGCAGGCCCTGTCCGAACTGGCCCGGGCCAACAAGATCCTGGCCGCCCACCACCCCCGGCTGGCGGTGGGGCCGGGCTCGTTCTCCTGACATCCCGCATCGCCGAGCCGGCTCCCGCACCGCGGGCAGGCCGGTGCGGGCGGCCGCACCGGCACCCCGGCGGCCGGCCTGGACCGGGCGGTCGGGGATAGTGATCCTCCAGCCGCTCGCTCACCCGGAGAATCCATGACCGCCCCTGCCGGTGCCCGCCGTCCGTCCCTCCTGCTCGTCACCGATCTCGGCTACGAGGCGCGCGGGCGGCGCTACTGCGACGAGGACATCTTCCTCGGCTCCCGGCTGCGCGAGGATTTCGACGTGGCGCTCTGCCACCCCCGGGAGGCGGCCGCGCTGCTGGACCGGTTCGACCTCGTCCTCGTACGCAACAGCGGGCCCGTCCTGCATTACCAGGAGGCGTACGACGCGTTCCGGGCCCGTGCCCTGGAACGGGGCGTGCCGGTCTACAACCCGCTGGGCGGGCGCGGGGACATGGCGGGCAAGGAGTATCTGGTGGAGCTGAGCCGGGACGGGTTCCCGGTGATCCCCACGGTGGACCGGGCCGCGGACCTGGGGCTGCTGCCGCAGGCCCGGGAGTACGCGGTCAAGCCGAAGCTGGGGGCGGACTCGGTCGGGCTGCGGTTCGTCCCGGGGGCCGGGGTCGGGGCCGAGCTGGAGAAGGAGGACGAAGGGGTGCTGCTCGTGCAGCCGCGGATCGGCTTCCGCTACGAGGTGTCCTTCTACTTCGTCGACCACGACTTCCAGTACGCGCTGCACGCGCCGGATCCGGAGCGGCGGTGGGTGCTGGAGCCGTACGCGGCGAGCGCGCAGGACCTGGCGTTCGCTCGCCGCTTCATCGCGTGGAACGCCCTGGCGCACGGCATCCAGCGGGTCGACGCCTGCCGTACGGCGGAGGGCGAGCTGCTGCTGGTGGAGCTGGAGGACCTCAATCCGTATCTCTCGCTCGACCGGGTGGGCGCGGAGGCCCGGGAGGCGTTCGTGGCGCGGCTGAAGAGGTCCCTGGCCTCGCTGGCAGGCTGACCCCCGTCCGGCCTGTCCCCGCATGCGGGCGGCGGGGGCCGGTGTGAGGGTGCAGACGTGACCACTGCCAGCGAGCAAGCCCCCGCCGCGCAGAGTGCCGCCGCGCCGCCGCCCGTCCTCGACCGGCGGCGGCGGAACATCGTCTTCGCCACCATCGTGCTGGGCATGCTGCTGGCCGCGCTGGACCAGACGATCGTGGGCACGGCCCTGCCGACGATCGTCGCGGACCTGGGCGGCGCGGCGCACATGTCGTGGGTGGTCACCGCCTATCTGCTCGCCGAGACCGTCGCCACCGTCCTGGTCGGCAAGTTCGGTGACCTGTTCGGGCGGAAGCTGGTCTTCCAGGTGTCGGCGATCGTCTTCATCACCGGATCGTTCCTCTGCGGTCTCGCCTCGGACATGCTGCTGCTGATCATCTGGCGCGGTATGCAGGGCATCGGCGCGGGCGGCCTGATGGTCACGTCGATGGCGCTCATCGCGGATGTGATCCCGCTGCGCGAGCGGGGCAAGTACCAGGGCGCGATCGGGGCGGTCTTCGGTATCTCGACGGTGATCGGTCCGCTGCTCGGCGGCCTGTTCACCGACCACCTGACCTGGCGCTGGGCGTTCTACGTCAACGTACCGATCGCCATCGTCGTGGTGGTCGCCGCCGCCCGGAACATCCCGTCCGTCAGGGCCGCGGGCCGGCCGGTCATCGACTACACCGGCATCGCGCTGGTCGCCATCGGCGCGAGCGCGCTGATCCTCGCTACGAGCTGGGGCGGGAACGAGTACGCCTGGGGCTCGCCCATGGTCATCGGGCTGTTCGTCGCCGGGATCATCGCCCTGGCGGTGTTCTGCCGGGTGGAGACGCGGGTGAAGGAACCGATGCTGCCGATGCGGCTGTTCCGGAACCCGGTGTTCACCGTCTGCTCGATCCTCAGCTTCATCGTGGGCTTCGCGATGCTCGGCTCGATGATCTTCCTGCCGACCTACCTCCAGTACGTGGACGGGGACTCGGCGACCCTCTCCGGCGTACGGACCCTGCCCCTGGTCGCGGGCCTGCTGGTCGCCTCGATCTTCAGCGGCAACGTGGTCAGCAAGACCGGCCGCTACCGCCTCTTCCCCATCGTCGGGACGCTGGTCATGGCGGCCGGGCTGTTCCTCCTCTCCCGGATGGGCCCGGAGAGCGGGGTGTGGCTGGAATCGCTCTACATGGTGGTGCTGGGCCTCGGGATCGGGCTGGCCATGCAGGTGCTCACGATCGCCGTGCAGAACACCGTCGACTACGCGGACCTGGGTACGGCGACCTCGGGCGTGACGTTCTTCCGTACGCTCGGCAGCGCCTTCGGCACGGCCGTGTTCGGGACCATCTACGCCAACGCGCTGACGCCCAATCTGGCCGACGGGGTCGCCGGGGCCGTGGCGGCCGGCGGCGACCCGGCGGTCCTGGCGCGTGCGTCGCAGAGCCCGCAGGCCCTGCACGCGCTGCCCGCGGCCCAGGCGGAGCCGCTGGCGCAGGCGTACGCGCAGACCCTGCACACCGTCTTCCTCTGGACGGTTCCGGTGGCGCTGATCGGCTTCGTCGTCGCCCTGTTCCTCAAGGAGGTGCAGCTGCGGGACTCGGCCCGGCTCGCGTCGACGGACATGGGCGACGGCTTCGCCCAGCCCGGCAGCGGCGACTCCGAGAAGCTCCTCGAGATCGCGGTGGCCACGATCCTGCACGGCGCGGGGCCCGACACGGCCCGGCGGATCACCGCCGAGTCCGACACCCGGCTGGACGTGGCGGGGGCCTGGGCGGTGATGCAGGTGGACCTGTTCACCCGGATGGTCGGCCACGCGGGCCTGCGACTGATCGCGGCCCGGCACCGGATCCCGCCGGAGGTGCTGGTCCCCGTCTTCGACCGGATGATCGAGGAGGGCTATCTCACCGGGGACGGCCGGATCTTCTCCCATACGGCGGCCGGCCGGCGCGAGGCGGCGGTGATCTCCGACGCCTGGGGCCGCTGGCTCAACGAACGGCTCGCCGAGGACGGGGCCCGGCCCGACGACGGGCAGCTCCGCATCGCCGTGGACATGATCGCAAAGCGGCTGCTGGCGGAGGACCTGGCCCAGGAGCTGTCCCCCGCGCCCCACCCGGGCGGTTCGACGCGGGTGGGCGCACCGGCCTGAACCGGGTCGGACGTGAACCGGGTCGGACGGGTTTCAGGACCGGGGGCGGGTCGGTGCCTCCCCCGCCTGAGAGAGGTCTTCGGGGCCGCCCTGCCCGGTCGGGTCAGCTCGGTCGGGTTGTGCTGAGTCAGGTCCGCTCAGTCGGGTTGTGCCAGTCCGGTCGTGCTCAGTCGGGTCGTGCTCAGTCCGGTCGTGCTCAGTCCGGTTCAGTCGACGAAGACCGCCGTCGCGTAGACCCAGGCCCCCTCGTGGCGGGCGAAGCGGCTCTGCTCGTGGAGGGAGTCGGGGCGCCCGTCGTCGGTGTAGTGGGCCCGGAAGGTGACGGTCCCGGTGGTGTGGAAGGCACTGCCCTCGGTGGTGTCCAGGATGTCCAGTCCCGTCCAGCGCATCGCGGGGTCGAAGTCGACGCCCGGCGGCCGGGTCTCCGGGTGCCAGGTGCGCAGCAGGTACGCCGCGTCCTGGACGACGAAGGCCGTGTACCGGGAGCGCATCAGGGCCTCGCAGGTCGCGGCGGCGGCGCTGCCGGAGTGGAAGCGGCCGCAGCACTCCCCGTAGGCCGCGCCGAGGCCGCAGGGGCAGGGCGAGGCGTCGGTGATGCGCGGGGCGGCGGGCTGCCGGGGCCGGGAGGTGCGTCGTGACATGGGTCCATTGTGACCCGGGGGCGCGGGCGGCGGGCCGGGGGTGACCCGGACTCCGGTGCGGCGAGCCGAGCGCCGGCGCCCCGGTGCTCCCGGCCCCCGCCTCAGCCGCCCGCCGCGAAGCGGCGCCGGTACTCCGTGGGCGTCAGCCCCGTACGGCGCCGGAGCTGGGTGCGCAGACTGGTCGCCGTACCGAGGCCGCTGAGGCGGGCGATCACGTCGAGGCGTTCCTCGCCGCGCTCCATGAGGCGGCACGCCAGAGTCGTCCGCTGCTCGGTCAGCCAGGCCAGCGGGGTCGTGCCGAGCTGGGCCCGGAAGCGGCGGTGGAGCGTGGCGGGGCTGACGGCCGCGCGGGCCGCGAGCGCGGACACGTCCAGGCCTTCGGCCAGGTGTTCGGCGGCCCAGGCCAGGAGCGGGGCGAGCGAGGCGTCGGCCACCTCGGGGAGCGGGTGCTCGATGAACTGGCGCTGGCCGCCGTCCCGGTGCGCCGGGTGGACCAGTCTCCTGCTGACGGCCGCCGCGATCTCGGACCCGTGGTCGGCGCGGATGAGGTGCAGGCCGGTGTCCAGGGCGGCGGCGCTGCCCGCCGCGGTGATCACCTGCCCGTCGTCGACGAAGAGGACGTCGGGCTGGAGGTCCACCTGCGGGAAGCGGGCCGTGAACGCCGACGCCCAACGCCAGTGTGTGGTGGCGCGCCTGCCGTCCAGGACGCCGGCGGCGGCGAGCGTGAACGTCCCCGTGCAGAAGCTGACCAGCCGGGCGCCCCGCTCGGAGGCCCGTCGGACCGCCGCCAGGACCTCCGGGGCGGGGTCCTCCAGCGGGTCGGGACGGTTGGGGACGATGACGGTGTCGGCGCGGTCCACGGCGTCGAGCCCCGATACGTCGGAGAGCTGGAAGAAGCCCGCGTGCATCGTGACCGTGGGCGTGGCCGAGCAGAGCGCGAAGTCGTACCAGTCGACGGGCAGCTCGGGGCGGCGCAGGCCGAAGAGTTCGGTCGCCACCCCCATTTCGAAGGGGTTCGAACCGGCCGAGACGATCATGACGACCCGGTGCGAGGATTCTTTCGTCATTTGCGATTCGTAGCACTCACGGGCGCGGCGGCCCAGCGCCGAACATGGGTCCATGACCACGGACACGGCACGACCCGCCACGGAACCGATCCTGATCGACGACGCGCTGAGCTCCTTCGACGCGCTGTGGAGCCCGCGCATCATGACCCGCGTCAACGACTACGACGTACGCGTCGCCAAGGTGCGCGGTGATCACATCTGGCATGTGCACGAGGACACGGACGAGTTCTTCCTGGTGGTGGAGGGGACCCTGGACATCGCGCTGCGCGACGGGGTGGCTCAGGAGGACGAGCGGACGGTGACGCTCCACCGCGGCGCGGTCTTCGTCGTACCGCGCGGCACCTGGCACCGCCCGCGCTCGACGGACGGAGCCTGCCTGATGCTCTTCGAACCCTCCGGTACGTCGACGGTGGGCGACGCCCACGACCCCGTACCGGACCATGTGGACGCGACCACGGGCCACCCGCTCACCCGGTGAGGCAGGCCGCTCAGGGCTTGCGGGCGACTCCCGCGTGACCGGGGATCGGCTCGTCACCCGGTACGTCGATGACCTCACCGAGCTCCGGATGCCAGTCCGCGGAGAGCGAGACGCCGGGCTCGACGAGTTCCAGGCCGTCGAAGAAGGCCGCGAGCTCGGCGCGCGAACGGGGGCGCAGGGTCATCCCGCGCTCCTCGTACATGGCGCGGGCCTGCGCCGCGCCCTCCGGGTTGAAGTCACCGGTGGTGTGCGAGAGGACCAGATGAACGCCCGGTTGACCCGGGCCATGTCCCGGCCCCGGGCGTCCAGCTCGAGCAGCTGCCGGACAGAACAAGTGGTGGTGCGTCAGGTGAGAAGGAAATCCGCCTGGCCCGCCTTCGCACCCTGGATGAACGCGGCGATCTCGCCGTTGGAGTAGATGAGCGCGGGACCGTCCGGATCGGCGGACTGGCGCACGGCGACCCGGCCGTCCGCGAGCTTCATCGCCTCGACGCAGTTGCCCCCGTTCCCACCGCTCCAGGGCTTGTACCAGCCCTCGGGGCCGAGGTCGGCGGCCGGCATGCCGTTGTATATGTGGTTCATCACAGCTCCTTGCGGAAGTCCCGGAGGATTTCCTTCGTGCGTAGTGCAGTCGCGGCCTGGGCCGCCATGCGGTCCATGACTTCGAGGTACGAGGCCACCTCGGGGCGGGCGTCGAAGTAGACCGCTCCGGTGAGGTACTCGCTGAAGACCATGTCCGGGAGTTCGGGAACGGCGAACCTGAAGAGGACGAACGGCCCGTAGGTGCCGGGGTGGTGGCCGCTCGCGAACTCCGCGATCTGCAGGGTGACATGGGGCAGTTCGGTGGCTTCGAGCAGCTTGTCGGTCTGGGCGCGCATCGCCTGGACGCTGCCCACCGGCCGCCGCAGGACGGTCTCGTCCATGATCACCCACAGCCGGGGCGCGTCCTCCTTGGCGAGCAGGGACTGCCGCTCCATGCGCAGGGCGACATGGCGCTCGATGTCCTCGGGCCGGGTCTGGCCGACCGCTCCGGTGCGCATCACGGAGCGCGCGTAGTCCTCGGTCTGGAGGAGCCCGGGGACGAAGTGCGGCTCGTACATGCGCAGCAGGCTCGCGGCGCCCTCCAGGCTGACGTACATGCTGAACCAGTCGGGCAGGACGTCATGGAACCGCTGCCACCAGCCGGGCTTGTTCGCCTCCTCGGCCAGTTCGACGAAGGCCTCGGCCTCGTCGTCGGCGACGCCGTAGGCCTTCAGCAGCAGTTGGACGTAGGGGATCTTGAGGCCGACCTCGGCCGTCTCCATCCGGCGTATCGTCGCGGGAGCGACCCTGAGCACCTTCGCCGCCTGGTCGCGGGTCAGGCCGACGCGCTCCCGCAGATCCTGCAGGCGCTTGCCGAGCACGACCTGGCCCACGGTCGGGGCGGACCGCGGTTCGCTCACTTCAGACCTCCCCATGCGCTGTTTTGCGAGCAGTGTGCCACGCGTGCGCCCCCTACGACACAGTCACTCTGGAAATTTCAGAGTGCCCCTTGCCAAGTGTCCTCGGCAGGGGGAAAGTTGGTCACCGAACCAGTTCGCTCAGTCATGACCGCTCCTCTCTCACCCGGGGAACGAAGCGTGACGCAGCCCCCACTGTGAGGAATCGGTCGTGGCACCTGGCAGTGCGCTCATCCCCCGGCTCATGGACCTCAGCCCCGGGACGGAAGCGCTCCGTTACTGCTTCGCGCTGCCCGCGCACCCGGAGTCGGTGGCCGGCGCACGGCAGCTGACCCGGGCCAGGCTGGAGACCTGGAAGCTGGGCGGCGATGTGTACGACGCGGCCGTTCTCATCGTGTCCGAGCTGGTCACCAACGCGGTTGTGCACACCGCGAGCACCCGTGTGGTGTGCGAGCTGCGCTGCCTCGGCAGACGTCTGCGGATAGCCGTGCAGGACCAGGGGCACCAGCCCGGGGGCCCTCGGCTGCGCCGCTGTTCCGACGACGAGCACGGGCGCGGCCTGCTGCTGGTCGACACGATGAGCAGCGCGTGGGGCAGTCACGACGCCGGGGACGACTCCGGCCGCATCGTGTGGGCGGAGCTCCCGCACGGCGTGGAGCAGCCATGTTGAGGAACGCGCTGTCCCGGCTGCGTGGCGGGCACCGCCCGCGCGCCGCCGATGAACCCCGCGGCGGCCGGGTGCGGTTGACGCTGCCGCCCTCGATGTCGGCCAGCCTGGGGTGCGACGCGGTCGGTGTGCCCGCACGGCACGGTTTCCGCCTGATGTCCCACCTCCCGCGCACCGGCTGCGTGTTCGCCGACGCGGACCGCTGGTGGTGGATCGTCCCGGCCGGCTCCGACCTGGATCTGGACTGGCCCGAGCAGGTGTTGTACGCCCCGGGCGCCGACGTCCCCGCCGTACGCCCCCGCCTGATCCACTCACCCGACAGCCTCACGCCGTACACCCCGCCCATCCCGTTGTTCCTGATGGTCTGCCAGGTGGCGGGCACCGTTCCGACCTGGGCAAGGAGCATCGTCTCCACCCCCTGAGCCGAGCCGGCCCAAGGGCTCAGGGACGGTCGAGGTAGGCGAGCTGCGGGTGCACCGCCAGGTATCCGTCGACCAGCCGCCGGGCCACCGCGAAGGAGTCGACCAGCGGGTGCAGCGCGAAGGCCCGCACGGCGGCCGCCCGCGACCCGCTCTCCACCGCCTCCAGCACGGCCCGTTCCACCGCCTTCACCGCGGTGACGAGACCGACGGCGTGGTACGGGAGCGGCGAGAGCCCCACCGGGTGGGCCCCGTTGGCGTCGACGAGACAGGGCACCTCCACGACGGCTTCGGCGTCCAGGCCGGAAAGGGCCGTGCGGTTGCGGACGTTGAGGATCAGCGAGGTGCGTTCGTTGCGCGCGATGGCCCGCATCAGCGCGAGGGCCACCTGCTCGTAGCCGCCGGACTCCAGGTCGCTCTCCGCCCGCTCCCCCGCCCCGGCGACGTCCCGGTTCTCCGCCATGTACGTGGCCTCACGCTCGGCGCGGGTGCGGTCCCAGGCGGACAGGGCCGGGGTGCCGGGTTCGCGCATCCGGGTGTAGAAAGCCTCCTGCTGGTCGCGGAGGAAGGCGCCCCGGGTCCGGTCGGCGTCCTGGTAGGCCCGGACGGCCTCGCGGTTGAAGTAGTAGTAGTGCAGGTACTCGTTGGGGATCGCGCCGAGCGACCGGAGCAGTTCGGTGCCGAAGAGGCGCCCCTCCTCGAAGGACCCCAGCAGCGCCGGGTCGGCGAGCAGTCGGGGCAGTTCGTCCCGCCCGTCGACGTACAGGCCCCGCACCCAGCCGAGGTGGTTGAGTCCGGCGTAGTCGATCCAGGCACGGTCCGGGTCGGCGCCCAGAGTGCGGGCGATGCGGCGCCCGAGCCCGACCGGTGAGTCGCAGATGCCGATGACCCGGTCGGCGAGGTGGCGGGACATGGCCTCGGTGACCAGCCCGGCCGGGTTGGTGAAGTTGATGACCCAGGCGCGTGGGGCGAGCCGGGCGATGCGCCGGGCCAGCTCGAACGCGACGGGGACGGTCCGCAGCCCGTACGCGATCCCCCCGGCGCCCACCGTCTCCTGGCCGAGTACGTCCAGGTCCAGGGCGACCCGTTCGTCGGCGGCCCGTCCGGCGAGGCCGCCGACGCGGATCGCGGAGAAGACGAAGTCGGCGCCGCGCAACGCCTCGTCGAGCTCGGTGGTGGCGACGACGGCGGGCGCGTCCGGGACACCGCGCGCCTGTTCGTCGAGGACCCGGGCGACGGCGGTGAGCCGGTCGGCGTCGGTGTCGTACAGGGTGACGTGGGAGACGCGGCCCTCGGCGTGATCGCCGAGCAGGGCCCCGTACACGAGAGGCACCCGGAATCCGCCACCGCCAAGAATTGTCAGCTTCACGCTGCTCGATGGTACGGGGGTGGCTCGGCGCGGTGATTCCGGCTCGCGTGCGGCGGGGCCCCGGACCCCACATGTACGGGTCCGGGGCCACCGGGCAGGTCAGTACCCGTTCCACCAGCGGGAGACCGCCTGCCGGAGCCGGGCGGGCGCGCCCGGGCGGCGCTGCCGGGGAACCACGGCCGTGCCGGGGCCCGGCTCACCGGTCTCCGGCGCGGGCGCGTCCGCCGGAGCGGCGACCGGCCGGGGCTGCGGGGCCGCGCCCGGGGCGTGCGCGGGCTGCGTTCCCGCGACGGAGTGCGCGGGCTCGGGAACCGGGCGGGCCGGGGAGGAGATCTCCCAGTCGCCCGCCGGCCGGGTGGCGCGGGCCATCACCGAGAGCGGATCGGAGTCCAGCTTCTGCTGCGGGCTGGGGGCGAACTTCACCGGCAGCTCGACCAGGTGGCGGGACATGATGTTGCCCACCCAGCGCAGCTCGCTCTCCTGGACGCCGAGCTCCAGGTCCGGCAGGCGCATCAGGAGGGCGTCGACGCCCACGTCCGCGATCGCCCGGCCGATGTCCTGGCCGGGGCACTCGTGCGGGCCGCCGCTGAAGGCGAGGTGGGCGCGGTTGCCCTCCATGTTGGCGGTGAGGTCCGGGCGGACCGTGGGGTCGGTGTTGGCCGGGGCGATGCCGACGAGCAGGGCGTCGCCGGCCTTGATCTGCTGGCCGCCGAGCTCGGTGTCGCCGACCGCCCAGCGGCCGAAGACCGCGGTGAAGGGCGGCTCGTCCCAGAGGGTCTGCTCCACCGCTTCCGGCACGGTCATGTGGCCGCCGCTGAGCCGGGCGCGGAAGCGCGGGTCGGTGAGGACCATGCGCAGCACGTTGGCGATGAGGTTGGCGGTGGACTCGTACGCGGCGATGAGGGTCAGGCGCAGGTGTTCGACGACCTCGATGTCGGTCATCGTCGCGGGGTGCTCGACGAGCCAGCTGGCGAAGTCGGGGGCGGGTTCGGCGCGGCGGCGCTCCACCAGACGCGTCAGCACGCCGACGATGTGGGCGTTGCTGGCCACGGCGGTCTCGGTGCCGCGGGTCATGTCGCGGGCCGCCTGGACGAGCCGTTCGTCGTACTCCTCGGGCATACCGAAGATCGCGCACATCACCATCATCGGCAGGTGCTCCGCGAACTGGCCGACCAGGTCGGCGCTGCCCTTCTCGGAGAAGTCGTTGACCAGGCGGTTACTGAAGCGGTTGATGTGGCGGCGCACGCCGCGGGTGTCGATGCGCTCCATGCTGTCGGTGACCGCGCCCCGCTGGCGCTCGTGCTGGGCGCCGTCGGCGAAGACGCAGACGGGCTGCCAGGTGAAGATCGGGGCGAGCGGGTGGTCCGGGGCGACGCTGCCGTCCTGGAGGGCCCGCCAGCGCCGGGAGTCCCGGGAGAACTGGGACGGCGTACGGGTGAGGTGGAGGTTCTCGCTGTGGCCGAGGACCAGCCAGGCGGGCACGTCGCCGTGGAGCAGGACCGGGGCGACCGTGCCGTGTTCGGCGCGGAGCTTGTCGTAGAGGCCGGCGGGGTCGTTCTCCGCCTCGGGGCCGTACAGCCGACGGAGTCCTCCGGGGCCGGTGCCCAGGTCGTGGGCCGGGCACCGGGGCGGCGGGGCGGCGCCGGGTTCGTGGTGGAAGGGGGTCGTCACAGTGGCTCCAGGGATCAGGTCGGCCGGGGATCAGTGCGGCCAGGGATCGAGCACAGGTGGGCGAGGGGCACGGGGCGCGCGCCGGGGGAACGGCACGCGCCCCCGGCCCCGGGGCGGCCGGGGGGCCCCGGGCCGTCAGGCGAGCGGGACGGCCAGGCTGTGCAGATAGCGCATCAGGGTCATCAGCACATCGCGGCTGGAGACCCGCAGCCGGGCGTCGCAGTCGATCATCGGGACCTCGTCCGGCAGGTCGAGGGCTCTGCGCAGGGCCTCGACCGGGTGGTGCGGGGCGTCGGGGAAGGTGTTGACGGCCACCACGAACGGCACTCCGCGCTCCTCCAGGCGGCCGATGACGTCGAAGCTGACCTCGAGCCGCCGGGTGTCGATGAGGACGACGGCGCCGAGGGCTCCTTCGAAGAGGCCGTTCCACAGGAACCAGAAGCGTTCCTGGCCGGGGGTGCCGAACAGGTAGAGGATCAGCTCCTCGCTGAGGCTGATCCGGCCGAAGTCCATGGCGACGGTGGTGGCGGTCTTCGTCTCCACCCCGGCGTTGTCGTCCACGCCGACACCGGCCTGGGTCATGGTCTCTTCGGTCGTCAGGGGCCGGATCTCGCTGACCGAGCCGACCATGGTCGTCTTGCCGACGCCGAACCCGCCGACGATCACGACCTTCACCGCGGCGGTGGCCGTGGTGGGGAGGACATCCTCGCTGCGGGGTCCGGTGATCGTGTCAGAGCTTCTGAAGTCCATGCATCACCGCTTCGAGAAGGGACCTGTCGGGGAGGGTGGCGCGGACGATCGGCGCACGCGACTCGATGAGTTCGGTCGCGAGGAGATCGCTCAGGAGCGAGGTGACCACGCTGAACGGCAGGCTGAGGTAGGCGGAGATCTCGGCGACCGATAAGGGCGCCTGGCAGAGCCGCAGGATCGCGGCTTGTTCCGGCTGGAACGTCGGCGAGGGCTCGGCCTGCGCGACGACCATCGTGACCAGGTCGAGTGCGGCCCGCTCACTGTCGTCGAGATCACCGGTGATCACGTACAGCCGTTCCGGATCGCTGAGCGCCGGATCGGTCTTGCGGCGTTCTCGTCGGGGTCCGCTCATCCGGACTGCCCGCCGTGGCGGGGCGGACTGGTCAGGTGGGCGCCGATCCGCACGACCATGTCCCGCATCCTGGCGCCGACCAGTCCGGCGTCGACGGTCTCGCCCGCCAGCACGGCGAGATACGCGCCGGTCCCGGCCGCCATCAAGTAGAAGAACCCGCCGGTCACTTCGATGACCACGAGCTTCATCAGGCCGTCGCTGTACGGGATCTCGGTGGCCACCGCGGCGGCCAGGCTCTGCAGCCCGGCGCAGGCCGCCGCCAGCCGGTCGGCCACGTCGGGGTCGCCGCCGTGCATGGCGATGCGTAGACCGTCCGATGAGAGCACCACGATCTGGTGGATGCTCGGCACGTCGTCGGCCAGCTCCTTGAGCATCCAGTCCATGTTTCCCCGCTGCTGGATCACTTCAGGTCTCCCTTGTCCCACGCGTCATCGGAGTCTTCGCCGTGCTTCGGTTCCTGCGGTACGCCGTTGACGGCCTTGGTGAAGGCCTCCAGCCAGAGGCCGGGGGGCTTCTCGCCGCCGGACCCGCCGGGTCCGCCGTCCGGGGTCCCGCCCCGGCCGGGCAGTCCCCCGTTGACGGGGGCGGGCGACGCGGGGGGCTGCTGCGGCAGGTTGTGCGAGCCGAGCGGGGCGCGGCCCCGGCTGCGGCGCTGCGGCAGTCCGTTCTCGGTCCACTCGGTGACCACCGGGACGTCGTCCTCCATGGCCGGGGCGGACACGGCCGGACGTGCCGCGGCCGCGGGGGCGGTGGCGGGGGCCGGTGCGACCACGGAGGGCACCGGGCCGGTGACGGCGGGCTTGGGCTTGGGCTTGCGCTTGCCGGGCGGCGGCACCACATGCTGGAGCTGCGACATGTCCAGCGAGCTGGTGGGCCGCGAGGTGGCGCCGATGCCGTGGGCGATGCCCGGGGCGGGGCCGGTGGTGATCATGTCGCGCGGCACGATGAGGACCGCGCGGACACCGCCGTACGCCGACTGGCGCAGGGACACCTGGAGTTGGTACATCCGTGAGAGCCGTCCGACGACGGCCATGCCGAGCCTCGGGGACTCCCCGAGGTCGTTCATGTTGATGCCGGCCTGGGCCTGGGCGAGCATGTTCTCGGCCCGGGCGCGGGCCTCCTCGCTGAGGCTGACCCCGCCGTCCTCGATCTCGATGGCGATGCCGGTCTGCACCTCGACCGCGGTGACGTGCACCCGGGTCTGGGGGGGCGAGTAGCGGGTCGCGTTGTCGAGGAGTTCGGCGCAGGCGTGGATGAGCGGCTCGACCGAGGTACCGACGATGGCGACCTTGGCGATCGAGTGCAGATCGACGCGCTGGTACTCCAGGATGCGGGACATCGCACCGCGCAGCACGCTGAACAGCGGTACGGGCTTGGGCCACTGACGGCTCGGACGGGCACCGCCGAGGACGGCGATGGAGTCGGCGAGCCGGCCGATCAGCGCGGTGCCGTGGTCGATGCGCAGCAGGTCGTCGAAGACCTCGGGGTTGCGCCCGTAGTGGTCCTCCATCTCCCGCAGTTCACTGGCCTGGCGGTGCACGATCGCCTGGACGCGGCGGGCGACGCTGACGAAGGCGCGCTGGGCGGAGTCACGCCGGGCCTCCTCGTTGTCGATGACTTCGAGGACCTGGTAGATCTGCTCGCGCAGCGCCTTGGGCAGATGCCGGTTGGCCACATCCGCGTCGACGATGTCGCGCATGACCTCCTCGGGCGAGTTGCCCGCCCGCAGCCGCCGGATGGCGGCCGGCATGACCTCCTTGGTGAGCCGCACGGTCTCGGAGTCGTGGCTGAGGATGCGGTGTTCCAGGTAGGCGATGCGCTGTTCGTACTCCGCGCGCTGGGCGCCCATGGCGCGCCGGCGGCGGTGCAGCGCCACGGTGAGCACGGCGGCCACGAGCGTGGCGATCGCGCCGCACACGGCGACTGGTATCCGCGCGGCCGGGACCACCAGGACCGCACCGGCGGCGGTGGCGCCGGCCAGCAGGACCACGGGCGGCAGGACTACGCGGACGACGGAGACTTCTCTGTCGGTCGGCGGTGATTCAACACGGACCATCTAAACCCTCTGGCGGTTGATTCCGGGATGTATACGCACGTGAGCGGAGACTCATGAACAAGTGCTCGAATTCGTATCAACTCGACTTCACTGCGCGTGAGCTTAGCCAGATCAGAACAGGGGATCGGCATATTCGCCCAACCCCCTGCGGCGGTCCGCGAAGAGGAATACACTCGCCAGTTTTCGTACGCAGCGCTGTGGAGCGTGTGCGGGGAGTGACGGCAGCCAAGAATCAGCCACCGTTTTCCCCCTCCTGTACCGCCTGTCAGGACAAAGAAGAGCCGGAAAGACCCGATAACAGCTCAATATGTCGCGTCCCACCGTGCTTTCGTCCCGCAGAACAGGACAGAAGCACAGATGATCGAACCGGCTCGAAACGAACAGTTTCCTGAACTCCCGGCGGGTGAAACGAAAAATCGCCGTGCTGACGCGTATACGGCCGCGGTTTCCACCGACCCTCCGGAGCACCCGGCGCATACGGTGCCGCAGCGGGGATCATGGCCGTCGGCACCACCCCGCGGTGGCGTCGGCGGCATACCGGGAGTGACGAGAGGGAGCGGGCGGAAGCATGACGGCGACGGGTGACTACACGATCGCTTCGCTGGATACGGGGCTCCGCGCCATGCGGCTCTTCCTCACCCATGACACGCTCACGGTCACCGAGGCCGCCGAGCGGCTCTCGGTCGGACGGTCCACCGCGCACCGGGTGCTGAGCACCCTGGAGAGGCGCGGGTTCGCGATCCGGGACACGTCGGGGCGCGGCTACGCGGCGGGCCCGGAGCTGGTGCGGCTGGGCCGGCCCGCGGGTCTCGGCCGCGCGGCCCGCGACCGGTTGGGACCCGCCCTCGACGACGCGGCCCGGCGGACCGGTGAGACCGTGTGGAGTGCGGCGCTCCTCGGCGACCAGGTCATCGTCACCGACGGCCGCGAGTCGGCCCATCCGGTGCGGGTGGCCCTGGAGGTGGGACGGACCGGGTCGGCCCACGCGGGCTCGGGCGGCCTGCTGCTGCTCTCCCGCATGACGGCGGACCAGGTGTGCGCGCTGTATCCGTACGAGGAGCTGGAGCCGGTCACCCCGGCCACCCTCACCTCGCGGACGGCCCTGCTGGACGAGCTCGAGCTGATCCGCCGGAGCGGCCACGCGGTCAGCCGGGGAGCGTCCGTCCCGGGCATGACCACGGTCGCCGTCTCCCTGGGCGGGTCCAGCTGGCGGGACCGGCTCGCCCTGGTGGCCGCCGCTCCGGCGGACCGGTCGGGCGAGGCCGCGGTGGCCGAACGGGCCGAGCTTCTACGGGAGTCGGCCGCGCTGCTGGACCCGGCCACCCCGCCCTGACCGGGCGCCCCGCCCCGGCCCGCACCACCGGGGTCAGCGCCGGGCCCCGACCGGCCATCGTGTACATGACGAGGTCGAGCCGCCCGGCCAGCAGCGTCAGATGCGGTACGGCGGAGGCGACGACCTGGCTCAGCGCGGCTTGGCGGGCGTGAACCAGGAGTCCGAGGGGCGGCCGAGACGGAACGGGGCGGCGAGGGGAAGGCTGCGGGGGAGGGGCCCCCGAGCCAGGATGCCTGTATCACTCACCCATACCCGTTAACCGGTATCACGCCTGTAAATGATCTCCTCGCCGAAACTCGGCTCCACGGAATGGGTGACCCATCTTCTTCGCATCTTCATACGGCCACTACGATGACGGGCCATGACCAGGGTGAGCGCTCGGACCGACCGGCAGCGGTGCCGCTCCCGCGTGCCCGCCTCACTGGGCTGGATGTTCGCCGTGCTGTCCCTGCTCTTCTGCTGCTCGGTCGCCACCTCGGCCGCCGCCACCGTGCCGGTGACGGCGGAGGCTTCCGGCCCGGCCCCCGTACGGACGCTGACGCCGGTGCCCGGCCTGGCCATCGATCCGGTTGTCATGGCCACCCCCGCCGACCGGGGGCTCGGAACCTCGTGCCACAGCGACTCGACCCACCCGGCGGCCATCGTGCTCCCGGTGTCGTCCGCCCCCGTGGCGCTCCCCTCCCCCGTGGCCGTCGTGCCCGTCGCCCCGCTGACCGGGGCGGCCGCCATCCGGGGGCCGGCCCATGACGGCGTGTGCTCCGTCGATCAGCTGCGTCTTCAGGTCCAACGGATCTAGAGCCGGGTCCGCTCCCTCTCCTCCTGCCTCGCGCGGAGGGCGGGAGCGGCTGCCCGTATGCCCTGTCTCCCTTCCGCTTTCCTGCACGACCGTCTGCATCCCCCGCATCCGCTGAACGACGAGGACCTGCCATGGCTTCCGCCAAGAACCAGAACTCCCCCGCCAACGCCCGTCGCGCCAAGCTCGAGGAGGCCCGCCGCAAGGAGCGCGCCCGCGAGCGCCGGGTCCGCATCATCACCATCAGCGCGTCGGTGGCCGTGGTCGCCGCGCTGGTCGCCGGAGGCGGCTACCTGATGTCCCAGGCGAACGAGAAGGAGGAGAAGGAGCAGCAGGCCAAGACCTCCCCCGTCACCGGTGAGCGCAGCTGGGACGACCTGGGCCGGGAGCACGTGGCGAAGAAGGTCGACTACCCGATGAACCCGCCTGTGGGTGGCGACCACAACCAGGTCTGGATGAACTGCAACGCGGACGTCTACACCGCCGAGATACCGAAGGAGAACGCCGTCCACTCCCTGGAGCACGGCGCCGTATGGGTCACGTACAACGACAAGGCCCCGGAGGCGGACGTCAAGGCGCTCACGGAGAAGGTCGAGTCCACCCCGTACTCCTTCATCAGCCCGGTCAAGGACCAGAAGGAACCGCTGATGCTCAGCGCGTGGGGCAAGCAGGTCACGGTCAAGAACGCCTCCGACGCCCGGGTGGGGCAGTTCTTCACCAAGTACGTGCAGGGCCCGCAGACCCCCGAGCCGGGTGCCGCCTGCACCGGCGGACTCGACAAGTGACCTCGGTGACGGGCCCGTTCTCCTCGACCCGCCGGATGGTGTTCGCCGGGGCCGCCGTGCTGCTGCTGGCGGTGGGTCTGGTGGCGCTGATGGTGGTACGGCCGTCCGCGGCCTCTCCGTCCGCGAAGGCGGCGCGGTCCGCTCCGGCGGAGGGGTCGGCGGACGCGGGGTTCGCCCGGGACATGGTGATCCACCACCAGCAGGCGGTGGAGATGTCGTTCATCGTGCGCGACGGCACCGATGACGAGGACGTACGGCGCCTGGCGTACGACATCATCAACACCCAGGCCAACCAGCGCGGCATGATGCTGGGCTGGCTGGAGCAGTGGCACCTGCCCAAGAGCTCGGCGAAGCCACCGATGGCGTGGATGGGGCACACCGTCGAGCCGGCCGGCGACGGTTCGCTGATGCCGGGCATGGCCACCGACGCCGAGCTGAAGGCCCTGGAGAGCGCCGAGGGCCGGGCGGCCGAGGTGCTGTACCTGCGGCTGATGACCGTGCACCACCGCGCCGGTGTCGACATGGCGCGGGCGGGCGCGGAAGCGGCGGGGACGGACGTCGTCCGGAACCTGGCGAAGGGCATGGTCAGCGGCCAGCGCTCCGAGATCGGGCTGATGACGGACATGCTGGAAGCCCGGGGCGCGAAGCCCTGACGGCGGGCGGCCCCCTACGGTGACGTGGTCCTCCCGGGTGTCGCCGGGTGGGTCCTGCCGGAGGGGGCCGCCTCCACCGCCCTGCCTGCCGTGCCCGCCATCGCATAGGCTCGGCGACGACATGAAGAGCATCCTCACTCCGCTGGGGCCCAAGGCCGACAAGGCCACCGTGCGACGGCACAATCTGAGCCTGGTTCTGCGAGCCGTGCGGGACGAGGGCGAGAGCGGGGAGGCGACCCGCGCCGGAGTGGCGGCCCGGGTCGGCCTGACCCGGGCCGCGGTCTCCTCGCTCGTCGAGCAGCTCATGGACAGCGGGTTCCTCACCGAGTCCGGCAAGACGTTCAGCGGGCAGGCCGGGCGCCCCGGCACCGCGCTCAAGGTGGCCCGCACCGGTCCCGCCGGGCTCGGCGTGGAGATCAACGTCGATTACGTCTCGGTCTGCGTGGTCGACCTCGCGGGCACCGGCCGGGTCCGGCAGACCGAGCACCTCGACAACCGGGGCGCCCCCGCCGAGGAGGTCCTCGCCCGCGCGGCCCGGATCGCCGCGCGGACCCTGGACTCGGCGCGCGAGCAGGAACTCGGTCCGGTGGGTGCCACGCTGGCGCTGCCCGGTCTGGTCTCCGGCGGCTCGGTGCGCCAGGCCCCCAACCTCGGCTGGAACGAGGTGCCGGCTCAGGACCTGTTCGCCGACGCGCTCGCCGCGCTGCGCCCCGGCCTCGGGGTGCTGCCGGTCGCCTCGGAGAACGAGGCCAATCTCGCGGCGCTGGCCGAGCTGTGGTTCGGCGACCTCGGTGGCGTACGCAGCTTCCTGTATCTGACCGGTGAGATCGGGGTCGGCGGCGCGCTCGTGATCGGCGGCGAACTGCTGCGGGGCGCGCACGGGTTCGCCGGGGAGATCGGCCATGTCGTGGTGGACCCGGACGGGCCCGGGTGCCGGTGCGGCTCCCGGGGCTGCCTGGAGCAGTACGCGGGGCAGACCGCGCTGCTGCGGACGGCCGGGGTGGAGGGGGCCGGGGGCGGCGCCGGGGTGCTGGAGCTGGAACGGCGCGCGCGGGCCGGGGACGAGCGGGCGGTGTCGGCGATCGCCGAGGCCGGGCGGATGCTGGGCCGCGTGGTGTCGGGCGCGGTGAACCTGGTCGACCCGGACGCGGTGGTGCTCGGCGGGATCTACCGGGGCCTGATGCCGTGGCTGTCGCCGCCGGCCGACGCGGAGCTGACCGGCCGGGTGGTGTCGGGGCTCTGGTCCCCGGGCAGCGGCCGGCTCCGCGCGTCGTCGGTGGCGGGGGACGCGGCGCGGGGAGCGGCGGCCCTGGTGGTGCAGGACGTGCTGGCCGACCCGGTGGCGTACGCGGAGCCGTCGGGGGGATGAGCCGGGGGGGCGGGACGGCCTGCCCCCACGGCTCACCGGCCAGGTCAGCGCACCCCGAGCAGGTGATCCATGGCCAGCTGGTCCAGTGCCTCGAAGGCCATGCCGCGTTCCGCGGCGGCGGCCACGTCGAACTCCTCGTACGCCGTGCGGTCGGCGAGCAGGGCCGCCAGGCCGTCACCCGCGGTGGGGCGCGCCAGTTCGTCCAGGCGGGAGGCGCGCAGCGCCGCCCGCACCTCGGGGTCGGCGCGGAAGGCCGCCGTACGCTCCTTGAGGATCAGGTAGTTGCGCATGCAGCCGGCGGCCGAGGCCCAGACACCGTCGTGGTCCTCGGTGCGCGGGGGCTTGAAGTCGAAGTGGCGCGGCCCCTCGTAGCCGCTCTCCAGCAGGTCGACGAGCCAGAACGCCTGGCGCAGGTCGCCCGCGCCGAAGCGGAGGTCCTGGTCGTACTTGATGCCGGACTGGCCGTTGAGGTCGATGTGGAAGAGCTTGTCCGCCCACATCGCCTGCGCGATGCCGTGCGGGAAGTTGAGCCCGGCCATCTGCTCGTGCCCGGTCTCGGGGTTGACGCCGACGAGCTCGGGGCGCTCCAGGCGCTCGATGAAGGCGAGGGCGTGACCGATGGTGGGCAGCAGGATGTCGCCGCGCGGCTCGTTCGGCTTGGGCTCGATGGCGAAACGGAGGTCGTACCCCTGTTCGGTGACGTACTCCCCCAGCAGGTCGAAGGCCTCCTTCATCCGGTGCAGGGCGAGGCGGACGTCCTTCGCCGCGCCGGACTCCGATCCCTCCCGGCCGCCCCAGGCGACGAAGGTGGTGGCGCCGAGCTCGACGGCGAGGTCGATGTTGCGCAGGGTCTTGCGGAGCGCGTAACGGCGTACGTCGCGGTCGTTGGCGGTGAACCCGCCGTCCTTGAAGACCGGGTGGGTGAAGAGGTTCGTCGTCACCATGGGCACGACGAGCCCGCTCGCGTCGACGGCCTGCCGGAACCGCTTGACGACCGCCTCGCGCTCCGTGCCGGTCGAGCCGAAGGGGATCAGGTCGTCGTCGTGGAAGGTCACGCCCCAGGCGCCGAGCTCGGCGAGCCGCCGCACGGACTCGACGGGGTCCATGGCCGCGCGGGTCGCGTCGCCGAAGGGGTCCCGGCCCTGCCAGCCGACGGTCCACAGACCGAAGCTGAACTTGTCCTCGGGGGTGGGGGTGCAGCGTTCCGTCATGTCGTCCGACCGCCTTCGCCTGCCGTCGGGAGCCGAGGCGACAGGCCCGTCTCCTCTATTTGTTCACTGTCATGACTAATCAAGCACACGGCCTCCGTCCGGCGTAACCCCCCCAATCGCCAATCGGTTCACGGCGAAGGGGCTCGGGACCTGTTCCCGGCGCTGCGGATCACGTAATTTGTTCGCGGCAGAACCGAATAGGTGAACCCGTCACGTGCATCCGTAACGCGAAAGAGGCCGCCCATGTCGTCACGTACCGTCGTCATCGGCGTGGACAGCTCCACCCAGTCCACCAAGGCAGCCGTGATCGACGCCGTGACGGGCGAACAGCTCGCGGTGGGGCGCGCCCCGCACGTCGTCACCGGGGAGGGCGGGGCCCGGGAGAGCGATCCGGAGATCTGGTGGCGGGCGCTGGGCGACGCGGTGACGGCCGGACTGAAGGAGTCCGGGTTGCCCGCCCGTTCCGTCACCGGGATCGCCGTGGCCGGACAGCAGCACGGGCTCGTCGTGCTGGACCGGTCCCGTCGTCCGCTGCGACCCGCCCTGCTGTGGAACGACACCCGTTCCGCCCCGCAGGCCGCCGCGCTCACCGCCGCGCTCGGCGGACCGGACGCCTGGACCGCGCGGACCGGCTCCGTGCCGGTCGCCTCGATCACCGCCTCCAAGTGGCAGTGGCTCCGCGAGAGGGACCCGGACTCCGCGAAGGCCGTCGCGGGCGTGCGGCTGCCCCACGACTTCCTGACCGAGCGCCTCGCGGGCGTCGCGGCGACCGATCCCGGGGACGCCTCCGGCACCGGCTGGTACGCCACCGCGACCGGCGCCTACGACCCCGAACTGCTGGACCTCCTCGGCCTGGACCCGGCCCTCCTCCCCGAGGTCGCGCCCACGGGGGCGGCCCGGGTCGGCTCACTCACCGAAGCGGCGGCCGAAGCGCTCGGGCTGCCCGCCGGGATCGCCGTCGCGGCGGGGACCGGTGACAACATGAGCGCGGCCGTGGGCCTCGGCCTCGGCGGCGCCGGGCTGCTGGACCACCCGGTCCTCTCCCTCGGCACCTCGGGCGTCGTCTTCGCCGCCTCCCGGACCCGCTCCACCGCCCCCGCGCTCTGCGGGTTCGCCGCCGCCGACGGTACGTACCTTCCATTGGCCTGCACCCTCAACTGCACGCTCGCCGTGGACAAGGTCGCCTCCCTGCTCGGCCTGCACCGCGAGGACACGGCACCGGGCGGCGAAGCCGTACTGCTGCCCTACCTCGACGGCGAACGCACCCCCGACCTGCCCACCGCATCCGGGCTCCTCACCGGCCTGCGCCACGACACCACCCCGCAGCAACTGCTCGGCGCCGCCTACGAGGGTGCGGCCGTCACCGTTCTGCGGGCGCTGGACGCGCTGCTGCGGGCCTGCGGTCTCGACCCGGACGCCCCCGAGGTGGCCGCCCGCCCGCTGCGGCTGATCGGCGGCGGGGCGCGGGGGCGGAGCTGGGTGGAGACGGTCCGCCGGCTCTCCGGCCGTCCGCTCGTCCTCCCCGCGGGCGGCGAACTGGTCGCCCGCGGAGCGGCCGCGCTGGCCGCCTCCGCCGCGGGTGGCGGGGACCCGGTGGCGTTGGCGACCTCCTGGGGCGCGGGCGACCCGGGCAGCCGGCTCGAAGCCCGGGAGAGGGACGGGGAGACCTGGCAGCGGGTCACTTCGGTGCTGGACCGCGCAGCCGAGCCGCTGCTCGGCGGCTGACGGGCGGCCCCACCCGGGAACCGGCGGGCCTCGGCCGGTCGGCGGCGGCGAAGAGGGCGTGGAGCAGCACGGCCGCGAGCGTTCCCTCTCGGGCCACGGGCCCGGCAGCATCAGGGCCCGAGCAGGCCGTCGGGCACACCTGGCGCCCGGTGCGGTGCCGACCCGCGGCGGCGGGTCAGCTCTGTGCGGTGCCGTCGCCCGTCCGCCCGGCATCCTCGGCGGCGCCCGACTTCTCGCGCATCTTGCGCACCAGCTCCGCCTTCCGGTCGGCCGCACCCTGGCGGTCGAGGTTGCGGTGCGGGCCGTTGTTCTGCCGTTCGGCGCGGGACAGCCGCTTGCGCTGGCCGCCGCCCATGCCCACCGGGTTGTTGATGTTCTTGCTGACGGTCACGGGTTCTCCCGGTGGTGATGTGAAGTGATCTGCGGATTCATCGATGAGGGACGGGCGGCGACGCCGAAGGACGTCAGCAGAGGCCCATCACGCTCTCACTCGCACATCGGCTCCTGGAAGAATATGACGAAGACGTTACCCGGTTCCGTCGGCCCCGGACACCACCCCTTCCGCCGCCCCCGGCGCCGGCCGGGCGTTCGGCGGCGAGCGCGCGAGGTCGGCCGTTCCGGGAATTCCGCCTCCCTTCCCTGTTCGAATCCGGCGGCCGGTGCGTTTACGCTCGACAACTCGCGTATCACACAAGGCTGATGACGGATTCCGGCCACACCGGTCCAGTGCTCTGGCGGAGTACCTCCCTCATCACGTTCGATGAGGATCGAACGATCGCGCGCCTCCCGATGGCGCGCCCCAGGGAGCGGAGCTTTTCGATGTCCACGCAGACCGGCCCGGCGCTCGACACCCCGTCGCGTGGCCATGCGCTCGTACCGGGCCCCAAGGGGCTGCCGCTGCTCGGGAACCTGCCGCGGTTCGGGAAGAACCCGCTCGCCTTCTTCGAGCTCCTGCGGGGACACGGGGACATGGTGCGCTGGCGGTTCGGGCGCAACCGATGCGTCTTCGTCTCCGACCCGGAGTGCATAGGCGAGCTCCTCACCGAGACGGAGCGCACCTTCGACCAGCCCAGGCTCGGCGTGGCGTTCCGGGCGGTGATGGGCAACGGGATCATCGTGGCGCGCGGCCGGGACTGGCGGCGCAAACGCTCGCTGGTGCAGCCCTCGGTGCGGCCCAAGCAGGTCAGGTCGTACGCGGCGACCATGGCGAGCTCCGCGGTGGAGCTGGCCGACACCTGGTCGGACGGCGCACGCGTCGACATCAAGCGCGAGATGGCGGCCCTGACGCAGAAGATCGCGGTGCGCACCATCTTCGGCGTGGACACCCCGGCGGACTCGGAGGCGATGGGCCGGGATGGATGTCGCCCAGCTCGAGATCGGCAAGGAGTTCGCCGGGATCGGGGCGCTGCTGCCCGACTGGGTACCGACACCGGGCCGGGCGCGGATCAGGAAGCGGGCGCGGTAGGCGGCCCGGGGGACGCCCGAATCGTGCGGGCGCGGTAGCCCCGGCCCGGAGGGCGCCCGAATCGTGCGGGCGCGGTAGCCGGCCCGGGGGACGCCCGGCTCCGCGACGGAGCCGGGCGCCGGGTCCTCAGCTCCGGGGGAGCCATTTCTTCCAGACGTCCGGGTGGCGGTTGATCCAGCGCTCCGCCGCCTCCTCGGGCGTGAGCCGCTGCGAGGCGATCATCTCGGAGACCTCGTTCTGGTCCTTCTGCGACCAGTGGAACTCCTTCAGGAACGAGGCCGCGTCGCCGCCACGCTCCGCGAAGTCGGCGTTGAGGAACTTCTGCAACGGCGTCGTCGGGTAGGCGCAGTCGATGTCCGCCGGGTCCTTGGCCGCGCACGCGTCCGTGTACTCCGGGAGCTTGACCTCGACCATCGGCACTTCGTTGAACAGCCACTGCGGCTGGTACCAGTAGCTCAGGAAGGGCTTCTTCTCCTTGGCGAACTGCTGGATCTGGGTGATCTGGGCCGCCTCCGAGCCGGCGAAGACGACCTTGTAGTCCAGATCCAGGTTCTTCACCAGGGCCACGTCGTTGGTGACGTAGGACGGTGAGCCGTCCATGAGCTGGCCCTTGCCGCCGCTCTCGGCGGTCCTCAGCTCGTCGGCGTACTTGTCGAGGTTTCGCCAGTCGGTGACGTCGGGGTGCTCGTCTGCCCAGTACTTGGGGACGTACCAGCCGATGTGGCCGGTCACCCCGAGGTCGCCGCCACGGACGATGGTCTTCTTCTCGTCGACGTACAACTTCTCCTGGTCCGGGTGGCCCCAGTCCTCCAGGATCGCGTCGACCCGGCCCTGGCTGAGGGCGTCCCAGGCGGGGACCTCGTCGGTCTGCACGAGGTCGACGCGGTAGCCGAGTTTCTCCTTGAGGAGCTGCTCGGCCACGGCGACGTTCGCCTGGGCGCCGACCCAGGACTGGACCGAGAGGGTGACCGTCTTGACCCCGGCGGGGGCGGCGAACGGGGAGGACTGCTTAGTCATGTCGGCGGCGCCGCAGCCCGCCGTGGTGAGCAGGGCGGTGGCCGAGGCGAGCGCCACGAGCAGGCGGATGCGGGAGCGGTTCATCTCAGCTCTCCTGTCGCTGGCGGCGGGTGGTGGGCTGGGTGACCCGGTCGAGCATCAGGCCGAGGCAGACGATCGCCGCTCCGGCGACGAGCCCGGTGGCCAGGTCGCCCTGGGCGAGGCCGAGGACGACCTCGTAGCCGAGCGCGCCCGAGCCGACGAGCCCGCCGATGATGACGACGGCGAGGACCAGGACCACGGCCTGGTTGACCGCGAGCAGCAGGGAGGGCCGGGCCAACGGGATCTGCACCTGGCGCAGTTGCTGGCCCGGCGTGGCGCCGAGCGAGCGGGCGCACTCCATCGCGGCCGGGTCGACACCCCGCAGGCCCTGGGTGGTGATGCGGACGACGGCGGGCAGCGCGTAGACGACCGCGGCTGCGGCGGCGGGTGCGCGGCCCACGCCGAAGAGGGCGACGACGGGGATCAGGTAGACGAACTGCGGCATGGTCTGGAAGACGTCCAGGACGGGCCGGAGGAACCGTTCGAGGCGTTCGCTGCGGGCCGCCCCGACGGCGATGCCGAAGCCGAGGACCAGGGTGACGGCGACGGCGGCGAGCACCTGGCTGAGGGTGTCCATCGAGGGCTCCCACACGCCCAGGACGCCGACCGCGGCCATGGCGAGGACGGCGGTGGCGGCGGTGCGCCAGGTGCCGATGGTCCAGGCGAGGGCGGCCACGATGAGCAGCACCGACCACCAGGGCAGCCCGGTGAGTCCGCCGCGCAGCGGGTTGAGGACGCCGCTGGTGAAGTGGGAGGCCAGGTCGGCGGTGCCGCCGACGACGGGCACGCCGGTGTAGAGGTGGTCGACCATCCAGTCCTTGGCGGTGTTGACCGGTCCGGCGATCGCCACGGTGGTGTCGTCCGGCCAGACCCGGCCGTCGGTGGCGCGTCCCACGAGGGCGACGACAGCGGTGACTACGGCGGCCAGGGTCCAGCCGCGCCGGCCGCGGAGGAACGCCGGGCCGGTGGGCTCGGCGCCGATGCGGCGGCCCGCCGCCTCCGTCGTACGGTCCAGGACGACGGCCAGCAGCACGATCGGGATGCCGGCGGCGAGGGCGGCGCCCACGTCGACGGAGGACAGCGCCTGGTAGACGCGGTCGCCGAGACCGCCCGCGCCGATCACCGAGGCGATGACGGCCATGGAGAGCGCCATCATGATGGTCTGGTTGAGGCCGAGGAGCAGCTCCTTGCGGGCCAGCGGCAGCCGGGCCGTGAGCAGCCGCTGCTTCCCGGTGGCGCCGAGCGAGGCGACGGCCTCCATGACACCGCCGTCCGCGCCGCGCAGGCCCAGCGCGGTGAGCCGGGCCATCGGCGGAGCCGCGTAGACGACGGTGGCGAGGACCGCTCCGGGCACGCCGATGCCGAAGACCAGCACCACGGGGAGCAGGTACGCGAAGGCGGGCAGCACCTGCATGGTGTCCAGCACCGGGCGCAGCACGCGGAAGACGCGGTCGGAGAGCCCGGCGGCCAGGCCGAGGAGGAGCCCGAGGACGACGGAGGCGAGGACGGCCACGACCATCAGGGCGAGCGTCTGCATGGTCGGCACCCACATGCCGAGCAGCCCGCAGGCCAGGAACGACACGGCGGCGGTGAGGGCGAGCCTGATGCCCGCGGCCCGCCAGGCGACGGCGGCGGCGAGCACGGTGACTCCGGCCCAGCCGAGGGCCAGGAGGACCAGGTAGACCCCGCGTACGGAGAGCACGACGGCGTTGCTGATGTGGCCGAAGAAGTAGAGGAAGAGCGGGTGGTTGTCCCGGTTGGAGACGATCCAGTCGGTGACCTCGCCGAGAGGCGCCGAGAGGTCGGCGGTGAGCGCGTCGGGCCAGACGCCTCCGCCCCAGCGGCTGTGGACGAGCGGGACGAGGACGACGGCGGCGAGCGCGAGCAGCAGGAGCTTGGCGGCGGCCGGGCGTTCGCGCAGGGCGGCCAGCGGCCCCCGCCGCGCGCCCGCCCGCGCGGGGCGGCGGGCCGGGGTGGCCTGGGCGGTGGCCATCAGGCGTTCACCTCGCGGGGGCCGTCCGGGGCGGCGGGGGCGCTGGGGGCGGCGGAGGCGTCCGGGGCGGCGGGAACGGCGGGGGCGTCCGGGGCGGCGGGAACGGCGGGGGCGTCCGGGGCGGCGGGGGCGTCCGGGGCGGCGGGGCCGTCCGGGGCGGCGGGGGCGCTGAGGGCGGCGGAGGCGTCCGGGGCGGCGGGAACGGCGGGGGCGTCCGGGGCGGCGGGAACGGCGGGGGCGTCCGGGGCGGCGGGGGCGGCGGGGGCGCTGAGGGCGGCGGGGGCGTCCGAAGCGGCGGGGGCGCTGGGGGCGGCGGGGGCATCCGGGGTGGCGGACGCGGTCGCGCTGTCGGTTCCCATCCGACCGGCGGACCCGGTCGCACCGGCGGACCCGGTCGCACCGGCGGACCCGGTCGCACTGTCGGTTCCCCTCCGACCGGCGGACCCGGTCGTACGGGAGGCCTTGCCCGTACCGGCGGTGCCGGTCGTCCCGGCGACGACGTCCAGCAGGCACGCCTGGTCGACGACGCCGACGAGCCGGCCGGCGTCCATCACCCGGGCGGCGGGGTCGCCGGAGCGGGAGACCGCCTCGATGGCCTCGGAGACGGTGGCGTCGGGACGCACGGCCGGGCCGCGTTCGCTCTCCCCGGCGAGCGCGGGGCGCATGGCGGTGGCGACGGTGAGGACCTGCTCGCGCGGCACGTCCCGCACGAACTCCCGCACGTAGTCGTCGGCGGGCGAGCCCACGATCTCCTCGGGCGTGCCGAGCTGGACAATGCCGCCGTCGCGCATGAGGGCGATCCGGGTGCCCAGACGCAGTGCCTCGCCGAGGTCGTGGGTGATGAAGACCATGGTGCGGCCCTCCTCGCGGTGCAGCCGGATCACTTCGTCCTGCATCTCGCGGCGGATCAGCGGGTCCAGCGCGCTGAACGGCTCGTCGAAGAGGAGGACGGACGGGTCGACGGCGAGTGCGCGGGCGAGGCCGACGCGCTGCTGCTGGCCGCCGGAGAGCTGGGAGGGACGGCGGTCCTCCAGCCCGGCCAGACCGACCTTCTCCACCAACTCGGCTGCCTTGGCGCGGCGTTCGGCCTTGCCCAGGCCCTGGATCTCCAGGCCGTAGGCGACGTTGTCCAACACCGTGCGGTGCGGCAGCAGCCCGAAGTGCTGGAAGACCATCGCGGCGCGGTGGCGGCGCAGTTCGCGCAGCCGGGCGCGGTCCATCGCCAGGACGTCCTCGCCGTCGATGGCGAGGGTGCCGCTGGTGGGCTCGATCAGCCGGGTCAGACAGCGTACGAGGGTGGACTTGCCGGAGCCCGACAGGCCCATGACGACGAAGACCTCACCCTTGCGCACGTCGAAGGAGACATCGCGGACGGCGGCGGTGCAGCCGGTGGCCTCGCGCAGTTCGGCGGGCGGCAGGGAGGCGTGCTCACTGCCGGGGACGCGGTCGGCCTTGGGGCCGAAGACCTTCCAGAGGTTGCGTACGGAGAAGACGGCGTTCCCGTCGGTCTCGACAGAGGTCTCAGCGGCCTTGGTTGCGGTCATCGGACATCACCTCCGGTGCTGGTACCGGTGACCGGCACGGCGTCACGCGCCTGGTCCGCGAGGAGTTCGGCGCACTTCTCACCGACCATGAGGACGCCGATCATCGGGTTGACGGCGGGCATGGTCGGGAAGACGGACGCGTCGGCGATCCGGATGCCCTGCAGGCCCCGGATGCGCAACTGCGGGTCCACGACGGCCTCCTGGTCGCCGGTGGCGCCCATCCTGCAGGTGCCCGCCGGGTGGTAGACGGTGTGGGCGACCTTGCGGGCGTACTCGCTGATCTCCTCGTCCGAGGTGATCTCGGGGCCGGGGCAGACCTCCCGCTTCAGCCAGTGCGCGAGCGGCTCGGTGGCCGCGATCTGACGGGCGAGCTTGATTCCGTCGACGAGGGTGCGGCCGTCGTGGTCGTCCTCGTCGGTGAAGTACCGGAAGTCCAGGGCCGGTTTGACCTCGGGGTCGGCGCTCGTGAGGTAGAGGCGGCCCCGGCTGCGGGGCTTGGGGATGTTCGGGGTCATCGACACCCCGTGCTCGGGCTTCTCGTAGCCGAGCCGCTCCGGGTTGTCGGTGAACGGGATCTGGTAGAAGTGGAACATCAGGTCCGGGCCCCGGGAATCGGGGTCGCGGCGGACGAAGAGTCCCGCGTCGGAGTCCATGGCGGAGTTCTCCGGGATGGGCCCGTCGGTCTCCCAGACGATGACGGACTCGGGGTGGTCGAGCAGGTTCTCGCCGACACCCGGCAGGTCGTGGCGGACAACGATGCCGAGCGCCTCCAGCTCCTCGCGCGGCCCGATCCCGGAGTGCAGCAGCAGCCGGGGAGTGTCCACCGCGCCCGCACAGACGATGACCTCGCGGGCGGCGCGCAGGAGGATCTCCTCGCCGTCCTTCGTCCGGACGTGTACGCCGGTGGCGCGGGTGCCGTCGAACTCCAACCGGTACGCCCAAGTCTCCAGCATGATCCGGAGGCCCGGCCGGTCACCGGCCTCGATGTGCGGGTGGAGGTAGGCGACCGAGGCCGAGGAGCGCTTGTTGTTCTCGGGGTGGTAGGCGAGGTCGAAGAAGCCGACGCCCTCGTGGAACGGCTTGCTGTTGAAGCTGTCCACGCGCGGGACCCCGGCAGCCGCCTGGGCGGCGTCGACGAAGTCGCGGGCGATGGCGTTGCGGTCCTTCTCGTCGACCGGGACGATGTTGTTGCGCAGCTTGGCGAAGTAGGGGTCCATCGCAGCCGCGTCCCAGCCCTCGGCGCCCGCCTCGGCCCACTCGTCCCAGTCACCGGGCAGCGGCTTGAAGCTGATGAGGGTGTTGTGCGAGGAGCAGCCGCCGAGCACCCGGGCCCGGCTGTGCCGGATGTGGGAGTTGCCGCGCGGCTGCTCGGTGGTGGGGTAGTCGTAGTCGAGGTCACCGCCGAGAAGGCCGAGCCAGCGGCGCAGGGTCAGGACGTCGTCGCGGTCGATGTCGGTGGGGCCGCCCTCGATGACCGTGACGGTGGTGTCGGGGTCCTCGGTGAGCCGGGAGGCGATGACCGATCCGGCGGTGCCGCCGCCGACGATCACGTAGTCGGCCACGGGGCCTTCGGAGTCGGGGACTGCGGTGCTGTGAGGGGTGGGAGGCATCGGTCACTGCTCCTTCTGCAAGGTTCGTGCGTGTGCGTGGTGCTGCGAACAGCCGGGCGGGGCCCCGGGGTTCGGTCGTTCCGGGGCCCCCGCAGGTGTCAGCCGGCGAACCAGCGCTGGGGGCGCGGGTTGAGGTTCTGGTAGATGTGCTTGGACTCGCGGTACTCGGCGAGGCCGGTGGGGCCGAGCTCGCGTCCCGTACCGGACTTCCCGAAGCCGCCCCACTCGGCCTGCGGGAGGTAGGGGTGGTAGTCGTTGATCCAGACGGTGCCGTGGCGCAGCCGTCCGGCGACCCGGCGGGCCCGGCCGGCGTCGCTCGTCCAGACGGCGCCCGCGAGGCCGTAGTCGGTGTCGTTGGCCAGCGTGATGGCCTCTTCCTCGGTACGGAAGGTCTCGACGGTGAGGATCGGGCCGAAGGTCTCCTCGCGGACCACCTTCATCTCCCGATGGCAGTCGTCGAGGACGGTCGGCCGGTAGAAGTAGCCGCCCTCGGGGCGTACGTCGCTGGGCTCGGGGCGGGTACCGCCGGCCCGGACGACCGCGCCCTCCTCGCGGGCGGAGGCGACGTACGCCTCGACCTTGGCGAGCTGCTGGGCGGAGACGAGCGGGCCGCACTCCACGCCGTCGAGGGTGCCGCGGCCGAGGCGGATGGCGTCGGCGCGGCGGGCCAGCTCGGTGACGAACCGCTCGCTGACGGTGTCCTGGACGATCAGACGGGCCCCGGCGGAGCAGACCTGCCCGCTGTGGAAGAAGGCGGCGTTCAGTGCCTGGTCGACGGCGGTGTCGAAGCCCTCGTCGGTGGCGCAGGCGTCGGCGAAGACCACGTTGGGGTTCTTGCCGCCGAGCTCCAGGGCCACCTTCTTCACGGTCGGCGCGGCGGCCTGGGCCACCTTCGTACCGCTGGCGAGGCCGCCGGTGAAGGAGACCAGGTCGACGTCCGGGTGCTCGGAGAGCCGGGCGCCCACCGGGTCGCCCGCGCCGGTGACGAGGTTGGCGGCGCCGTCGGGGAGTCCGGCCTCGGCGAGCAGCCGGATCAGGTGGACGGTGGAGAGCGGGGTGACCTCGCTGGGCTTGAGCACGAAGGTGTTGCCTGCGGCGAGGGCCGGGGCGATCTTCCAGCTGGCCTGGAGGAGGGGGTAGTTCCAGGGGGCGATCAGGGCGCAGACGCCGACGGGCTCGTGCACGACGATGCTGTGGACGTCGGGGTCGCCCGCGTCGACGACCCGGCCACCGCTCTCGTTCATCACGAGGTCGGCGAAGTAGCGGAAGGCGCTGGTCACGTCGTCGACGTCGACCCGGCCCTCCTCCAGGGTCTTGCCGGTGTCGCGGCTCTCGGTGATCGCGATCTCCTCGCGGTCCCGCTGGAGCAGCTCCGCGACCCGGCGCAGCAGCCCGGCCCGCTCGGCGACGGGCTTGTGCGGCCAGGGGCCGTCGTCGAAGGCGCGGCGCGCCGCCGCGATCGCCGCATCGGTGTCCTCGACACCGCCCTCCGCGACGACGGCCAGGACGGAGGCGTCGGCGGGGTCGAGGATCTCGCGCGTCGCGCCTGATCCGGCGGCCCGCCAGGTGCCGTCGATGTGGATGGTGCTGAGCGCCGACATATCGCTTTTCGCCTTCCGTACCCGAAATGCCCCCGTCGGTTCGGCCGGGGGCGTCCTGCGCGGTGGACCGGGGTACGGCCGCACCAGCGGTCGGGGCCCCTCCCCGGTACGGCGAAATGTATGCCGAGAATTTCACTCTGCGTGATGCACCTCACTCGGAAGGCGCGCCTGCGGGGTGCTCCGGGTCACTACGGGGGCGAGGGCGGGACGACGCGTTCGGCACGGCGAGGGCGGGACGACGCGTTCGGCACGGCGAGGGCGGGACGACGCGTTCAGGACGACGCGTTCGGCACGGCGAGGGCGGGACGAGGCGTTCAGGACGACGTGTTCAGGACGGCACGAACGCCCGGTGTACGTGCCGTCCTCAGCCCAGCAGCACCGGGAAGGCCGCCATGTCGTTCTGCGTCATCACCGGCAGCTTGGTGATCTCCTCGTCCGGGATGGCGAGCCGCAGGCCGGGGAAGCGGGCGAACAGCGCGGGCAGGGCGACGGCGGCCTCCATACGGGAGAGGGCGGCGCCGGGGCAGATGTGCGGGCCGTGGCCGAAGGTCATGTGGCGGTTGCGGGTGGGGCGGGTGATGTCGAAGGCGTCGGCGTCACTGCCGTGCTGTTCGAGGTCGCGGCCGATGGCCCGGTAGGAGATGACGACCCCCTCCCCCTTCCGGATCACGGTGTCGCCCACCGTGAGGTCCTCGGTGGCGAACCGCATCAGCAGGTGGGTGGTGGGGGTGTCCCAGCGCAGGGTCTCCTCGATCACCGCGTCCCAGCCGGCCTCGCCCGAGCGCACCTTCGCCAGCTGGTCGGGGTGGGAGAGCAGGGCGCGCACGGCGTTGAGGATGAGCCCGATCGTCGTCTCGTGCCCGGCGGCGACCATCGCCTTCAGATTGCCCACCACCTCCTCCTCGGTGAGCGGCTCGCCGCCCTCCTCGGCCAGGATCAGCGCGCTGGTGAGGTCGTCCGTGGGGCGGGCGGTCCTCTCGCGTACGAGGTCGGTGTAGAAGACGTCCAACTCGGCCAGGAGCGCGAGGCGTTCGTCCTGCGGTGTCAGCATGGAGAAGAACGCCTTGTACTGCCGGGTCAGCATCGCGTGCTGGGACTCGTCGACGCCCATCAGCATGCCGACCACGCGCATCGGGAGCGGCTGGGCGAAGACCGCCTTCAGATCGACGACCCCGTCCTCGCCCCGCGCCGCGCCGAGGTCGTCCAGCAGCTCCTCGGTGAACTTCTCGATGGCCGGGCGGATCGCTTCGAGCCGCCGCGGCGTGAGCGCCTGCGAGGTCTTGGTGCGCAGCCGCCGGTGCTCGGCCCCGTCCACGGTGAACATGGAGCGCCCGGCGTCGATCATGCCGATCAGCGGCCAGGCGTGCGTCACCACCCCGCTCTGCCAGAGACCCCAGGCGTTGATGTCCTTCACCAGCCGCGGGTCGACCAGGAGTTGACGGGCCTCGGCGTGCCGGGTGACCGTCCAGGCGGGCACGCCGAGCAGCTCGATCCGGGCGAGCACCCCGGCGTCACGCAGCCGCGCGGTCTCTCCGTCCAGGTCCTGGACCATGGGGTCGATGGCGATGGCGATGGCGATGGCCCCGGCGCCCCGGCCGGCTTGCGCGGCTCCGGCATGCGGACAGTTCACAACGCGTCTCCTGTCGTGCGTACGGGGGTGAAGCGGACGGGCAGCGCGGTCATCCCGCGCAGGAAGGCGGAGGGTCTGCGCACCAAATCGGTTGCCGGTACGGCCAGTTCGAGGTCGGGGAGCCGGTCCAGCAGCACTTCGATGCCGGTACGGGCGATGATCTCGGCGATCTCCTGCGCGGGGAAGGGGCAGCGGTACTCGCCGTGGCTGAACGCCATGTGGGCGCTGTTGCCGCCCTGCCCGGAGCGGACCCCCTGATCCGTGACCTGCTGGCGGATGTGCGGATCGGCGTTGGCGGCGCCGAGTCCGAGGAGGAGCATGTCGCCGCGGGCGATGTTCTGCCCGCCGAGCCGGGCATCACGCGAGGCCCACCGGCCGGCCAGGATCTGGGTCGGGCCGTCCTCCCAGAGCACCTCGTTCATGGCCTCGGCGACGCTGTGCCGGCCTCCGGAGAGGGCGTTGGCGAACTGGTCCTCGGTGAGCATCAGCCGGGTGGAGTTGCTGATCCAGTCGGCGGTGGTGAGGTGCCCGGCGGCCGTGACGGCCATGAGGTCGAGCGCGTACTCCTCGTCGGTGAACGGTTCGGGGTGGGCGAGCATCCGCGAGGTCACGTCGTCCCCCGGGCGCGCCCGCTTGGCCGCGACGAGCCGGTGCATGTGCTCGCCGAAGCGCAGGTGGGCCTTCTGGGCGCCGGGCCCGCCGTCGGCCAGGTCCTTGAGCACCTGGGCGATGTCGGCGCCCTCGTCGTCGGGGAAGCCGACGAGCCGGGCGAGGACGAGGACGGGCAGCGGCTCGGCGAACTCGGCGACGAGGTCGGCGGCGCCCCGGCTGCACACGGCGTCGATGAGGCGGTCCGCCAACTGCTCGCAGTGCTGGCGGATCTCGAAGGGGTCGGCCGCTTCGAGGGCGGGGACGACCATGTCGACGTGGCGCCGGTGCTCGGCTCCGGCGGTGAAGTAGATGGACGGCATGGGGGTCCCCACCATGGGCAGCAGCGGCCAGTCGGCGGGGATGTTCGCCCACTGGTTCCACAGGGAGACGTCCCTCGGGTACAACTCCCCGTCGCTGGTGACCTGGTGGAGTTCCCGGTAGCCGATGACCAGCCAGGCGGGGAAGCCGCCGGGCAGCTCGACCGGGACGACCGGGCCGTGGTCGCGCCGCATGGAGCGGTACAGCGCCTGGGGTTCGGTGTGGAAACCGGGGCCGCTGAGCGCAACGGCTGCCCCGCCGGAGCCCATGGGACAACCACCGCCTTCACCGGCCGGGGGCGCGGGCGTGGCGGACGAGGGGTTCGTCATCGTACGGACTCCAGTGGCGACGGCTTCGCGCGTTGCGACCATACGATCAACGCGCCACCACTATAAGGAGATTCCGTGAACCGACGGAGCTGAATCGCGCCCTTTTCTGCCCACTCCCGGCCACCCCCACCCGCTGCGCCGATCACTGTCGTACGACATCTGCGCAGCTTTGATCACAAGATCGGCACCTGGACCCGCTGCCTCCGTTTCACGGCCCAGCCATCCGGGGGAACGCACCGGTTCGCCTCCCGGCTCCCGCGTTCCGGAACCCGCCCCGGCCCGGCCCCGGAGCCCCGCTCTACGATCGGGGGCGTGTGCGCAGACGTCATAGTTGCCGAGGACGACGAGAAGCAGGCCGAGCTCGTACGACGCTATCTGGAACGGGAGGGACACGCCGTACGGATCGTGGGCGACGGCCTCGCCGCGCTCGACGCCGTACGGCACCGGGAACCCGACCTGCTCGTCCTCGACGTCATGATGCCCCGGGCCGACGGTCTGGACGTGGTGCGGGTGCTGCGGGCCGAGGCCCGGGAGCTGCCGGTGCTGATGCTGACCGCCCGCACCACCGAGGACGACCTGCTGCTCGGGCTCGACCTCGGCGCGGACGACTACATGACCAAGCCGTACAGCCCACGGGAGCTGATGGCACGCGTCCGTACGCTGCTGCGCCGCACCCGGCGGCCGGGCGGCGCGGTGGACGACCCCGTCCTGCGGGTGGGCGGCCTCGCGGTCGATCCGCAGCGGCACGAGGTGACGGTGGACGGCGAGCCGGTGGAATGCACCCGCGGCGAGTTCCGGATCCTGGCCGCGCTGGCGGCCGGTCCCGACCGGGTGTTCAGCCGTCAGCGGCTGCTGGCGGAGCTGCACGGCTTCGACCGCTACATCAGCGACCGGACGGTCGACGTGCACGTCATGAACCTGCGCAAGAAGATCGAGCCGACTCCCCGACGGCCGGTGCGCCTGCTGACGGTCTTCGGGGTCGGCTACAAGCTGACGGACCCGGCCAAGGCAGCGCGGCGTGCGTAGGAGCCGGCGCGGGGAGCCGGGCCGGACCCGGGTGCCGCTGCGGCGGAGTCTGCTGGGGCGGCTGTTCGGCGTGTCGGCGCTGGTGGCCGCGTGTTCGGTGGCGGCCACCGCCTGGCTCGCCGTCCAGACCACTTCGGGCGCGATTCTGCGGGAGCAGGGCCAAAACCTCACCGCCGACGCCCGGATCTACGACACCCTGCTCGGCTATGCCGCCCGCAATCCGACCTGGGACGGTGTGGAGGCGACGGTACGGGAGCTGGCCGAGCAGTCGGGCCGCCGCGTCGCGCTGACCACGCAGAGCAGGCAGCCGCTCACCGACTCCGCGACGTCGGCCACCCCGCCCGTACTGCCGCCTCAGGCCTCCGCGGTGGTCGACCCGCTCTCCGTGGACGCTGTCCTGGCCACCCGGAGCGCCGAGGGGCAGGGCACCGGCTCCGACCGGATCGACCCGCGGGCGGTGGGACCGTTCCTGCTGCCGGCGGCCGACCGGGCGGCGCTGCGGCGCACCGCCGAGGAGAACGCGGAGTGCCTGAACCGGGTGGGCATCGCCGCGGACGTGGTCGTCGGGCCGAGCGGACGGCCCCGGGTGCAGATGGTGGGCAACGACCCCGAACGGGCGCTCGGCACCCGGTGCGACCCCTCGGACCTGGAGGCCCCCACCCGTACGGAGAAGAAGGCGCTCACCGCCCTGAACGCCCTGGCCGACGCCTGCCTGAAGCGCCAGGGCCGCGACGGGGTGCGGCTGAACCCCGACCTGTCCTGGGGTGGGGTGGCCGCCGTGCCCATGCCGAGCCCCCCGCCGGGCGACGCGCGTCAGGCGAGCCCGGCTCCGGCGGTCGAGCCGGACCAGGAGGTCACCGGGGAGGGCGACCGGGCCATCGCCTCGTGTGTGGGGACGGCGCGCAGCGAACAGCTCAGCTCGTACGTCGCCTCCCCCGCGCTCCTGTTCATCGGCGACGAGGGCGACGCGACGGTACCGGGCTTCGACCTCTCCCCCGCCAACACCGCGAAGATCGCCGGTGCGGCGGCGCTGGTCCTGGCGCTGACCGTGGGCGCGTCGGTGCTCGCGGGCGCCCGGCTGGTCCGCCCACTCCACGCGCTGACCGGAGCCGCGCAACGGATGCGGGAGGGTGAGGAGTACGCCTCCGTGCCGGTCTCGGGGGACGACGAGATCGGCCGGCTGGCCGCCGCGTTCAACGACATGTCCGCGCACCGGGCGCGGCTGGAGGAGCAGCGCAGGGCCATGGTCAGCGATGTGGCCCACGAGCTGCGGACCCCGCTGAGCAACATCCGGGGCTGGCTGGAGGCGGCCCAGGACGGCCTGGCCGACCCGGATCCGGCGTTCGTGGACTCGCTGTTGGAGGAGGCGGTGCAGCTCCAGCACATCATCGACGACCTCCAGGACCTGGCCGCCGCCGACGCGGGCGTGCTGCGGCTGCACCCCGAACCGGTGCGCATCGCCGACCTCCTGGCCCAGGTCGCCGCCGCCCACCAGGCCCGCGCGGAGACGGCGGGCGTCACGCTGACGGTGGTGGGTGGGGCGGCCGGGGCGACTGGAGTGGCCGACGGTCCGGACCTGGAGCTGCGGGCGGACCCGGTCAGGCTGCGGCAGGCGGTGGGGAACCTGGTCTCCAACGCCGTACGGCACACGCCGGCGGGCGGGAGGGTGACGCTGCGGGCGTACGGGGAGGGGTGCGGGTCGGGGGACGGCGCCGGGCCCGGGCAGGGGTGCGGGTCCGAGTCCGGGCGCGGCACCGTACCCGAGTCCGGGCGCGGCGCCGTATCCGAGTCCGGGCGCGGCGCCGTATCCGAGTCCGGGCGCGGCGCCGGGGCCGGAGCGGAATCCGGGTCCGGAGCGGAATGCGGGTCCGGGTCCGGGTCCGGCCAGGTGGTGATCGAGGTGGCGGACACCGGGACCGGCATTCCGGCCGGGGACCTCCCGTACGTCTTCGACCGCTTCTGGCGGGCGGAGAAGTCCCGCAGCCGCCGTACGGGCGGCAGCGGTCTCGGGCTGGCAATCGTCCGCAAGCTGGCCGAGGCCCATGGCGGGACGGCGAGTGCGACGAGTACGGAGGGGACGGGTTCGGCCTTCACCCTGCGCCTCCCCGGTACGGCCGCGGCGCCCTGATCGGATGACCACAGCGTCCTGACAGGTTCCTCATAACGTCCGGACAGCCTGGCTCCCTGCCTCGTACCCGGGTGCACACCGGCACCCGGGCCCATCACGGGGCGATGTATGGAATGGAGCCATCCGTATGACCGCTGTGACCACTCGCCTCTCCCTGCGCACCGCCGTGCTCGCCGCCGTCGCGGCCGGCGCGGTGCTGATCCCGTCCACCGCGGCCTTCGCCGACGCGAGCCCGAAGCCCTCCGCCCCCGCCGAGAGCGCCCCCGCGGTGTCGCCGGAGCGGACGAAGGCCGCCGAGGACGCGCCGAAGCGGGCCCGCCCCTCCGCCGCCCCCCGTGGCGGCGTCGCGGCGGGTGAGCGCCTGGCACCCGCGGCACCCCGGGATGCCGCCGCCCCGAGGTCGCGCCGCGCGGTGGTGTGGCGGCGGGTGAGCGCCCGGCCGGCGCCGGCGACAACAGCACCACCGCCCTCGCCGGCTCGGTGGCCGGGGCCGCCCTGCTCGCGGGCGCGGGCACCCTCGTGCTGCGCCGCCGCAACGGCTGACCCGTCGTCATCCCTTTCCCCTGACACCGATCGTGGCGCCGTCCCGCACCGGGGCGGCGCCACGCCCGGTGGTCGCCCCTGGAGCACTCATGCCCGTCAGCCCCTTCTCCCACCTCCCCCGAACGGCCACCCTGCTGACCGCACTTGTCACATGCGCAGCCCTGACGGCCTGCGCGGGCCCGGAGCCCTCACCCAGCGCGAGCGCGCCGCCGGAGGCCACCACAACACACCAGCCGGCCACCACGGACACGTCACCCTCCCCGGACGACGTGGCCCCTACCCAGCTCTCCGTCCCCTCCCTCAAGATCCGCAGTTCCCTCATGCGGTTGGGGCTCAACGCGGACGGCACGGTCGAGGTCCCGCCCGCCGAGCAGGGCATGCGGGCGGGCTGGTACACCGGCGGAGCCGTACCTGGACGACCAGGAGCGGCCGTCCTGATCGGCCACAACGACACCCGGTTCGGCCGGGCCGTCTTCCACGACCTCGAAGACATCCGCGAGGGGGCCGAGGTGCTCGTCCGCGACAGCACCGGGAAGTCGCTGAGCTTCACCGTCACCGGCAAGGAGACGGTCAGCAAGAAGGCGTTCCCCACCGAGCGCGTCTACGGTGCCACCGAGGGCAGCACGCTGCGCCTGATCACCTGCGACGGCGGGTTCGACGCGGAGGGGCACCCCGTCGACAACCTCATCGTCTACGCCAAGCTGAGTTGATCTTCTGCTCCCCCTGCCCCTGAATCCAGATGGCATTTCGCCGGACAGACTGGCGGCATCCGATGTCTACTCGTGGGTAACTCCCGCTGCTTTGATGGGTGCCACCCGGTACGCCCCCACTCATTCAGCAGGAGACCTCGTGCCGCACTCCACGTTCCGCCGCCTTTCCGGTGTAGCCCTCTCCGCCGCCCTCGCCGCCATCCCGCTGGCCGTGCATACGCCTCAGGCAGCGGCGGCCACCACCGCCGGCACCCCGTCTCTGCGGGTGCTCTCGTACAACACGTTCATCTTCAACAAGAGCCTGTACCCCAACTGGGGCCAGGACCACCGGGCGGCGGAGATCCCGAAGACCTCGTTCTTCCGGGGCAATGACGTGGTCGTGATCCAGGAGGCCTTCGACAACGGGGCCTCCGACGCCCTGCTGCGGAACTCCGCCGCCCAGTACCCGTACCAGACCCCGGTGGTGGGCCGGAGCAAGAGCGGCTGGGACGCCACCGGCGGCTCGTACGCGGCGACGACCCCGGAGGACGGCGGCGTCACGGTCCTGAGCAAGTGGCCGATCGTCCGCAAGGAGCAGTACGTCTTCAAGGACGCCTGCGGCGCCGACTGGTGGTCCAACAAGGGCTTCGCCTACACCGTGCTGAACGTCAACGGCGCCCGGGTCCACGTCGTCGGCACCCACGCCCAGTCGACCGACCCCGGCTGTGCGGCGGGCGAGGCCGCCCAGACGCGCAGCCGCCAGTTCAAGGTGATGGACGCCTTCCTGGACGCAAAGAAGATCCCGGCTTCCGAACAGGTCGTCGTGGCGGGCGACTTCAACGTGGACGGGCACTCCGCCGAGTACGCCTCCTTCCTGAACGACGCGGGCCTCAGCGCGGCCGACACCAAGACGGGCCACACGTACTCCTTCGACACCCGCGACAACTCGATCGCCTCCGAGCGCTACCCGAACGACCCCCGCGAGGACCTGGACCACGTCCTGCACCGCGCCGGCCATGTGAAGCCGGCGGGCTGGAAGAACGACGTGATCAAGGAGCAGAGCGCCCCCTGGACGGTCTCCAGCTGGGGCGGCAGCTACACGTACACGAACCTCTCCGACCACTACCCGGTGATCGGCTCCGCCAACTGACGCCACGGATGCGACAATCGGGGCCCACACCCCATCCATGAAGGACCCGCTCTATGAGCACCGTCGCCCAGCCGTCGTTCCACCTCTTTCCCGGAAGCCCCGACTCCCCGGTACTGCTGCACGTACCGCACGGGTCCCGGACGATTCCCGAGGAGGTACGGAGCTCGATCCTGCTGGACGACGGTGCTCTGGAGCGGGAACTCGACCACATCACCGACTCCCACACGGCTGAACTGGCCACCCGGGCAACCGAGGCCTGCGCCATCCGCCCCTGGCGATACGTCAACGCCCTCTCCCGCCTGGTCATCGACCCCGAACGCTTCCCGGACGACCGGGAGGAGATGCGCGCGGTCGGCATGGGAGCGGTCTACACGCACACCACCCACCGCGAGCGGCTGCGCGACCCGAACCTCGATCAACGCCCGCTGCTCGACCGCTACTTCCACCCGTACGCACAGGCGATGACGGAGGCGGTCGAGGCCCGGATCGCCGCCACGGGCCGCGCGGTGATCGTCGACGTCCACTCGTACCCGACTGCCCCCCTCCCGTACGAACTCCACGGCACGGGCCCCCGTCCGCCCGTCTGCCTGGGCACCGACGCGTTCCACACCCCGCCGGAGCTGATCTCCCTGGCGGAGGAGGCGTTCGCCGGCTTCGGCGGTACGGGCATCGACAGCCCGTTCGCCGGTACGTACGTCCCACTGAAGCACTACGGCACGGACCGCCGGATCACGGCCCTGATGATCGAGATCCGCCGCGACACATACATGACCGAGCCGGGCGGACCCGCGGGACCTGGGCTCGACGCGCTGGCGGGGGCCTTGGCGGAGCTGGTGGCCGGGTGCTGACACAGTGCGCGGCCCAGTGCCGGGACGGCTGACCGATCTCCACCACCGCCCACCCCGGCGGTTCGTCCAGGAACACCCACCTGGCGGCGGGCGTTCGCAGTCTCGATCACCGAGGCAGGCACAGCGAAGTCGCGGACGCGCGGCCGGACGGAAGCGCGGGGATCCCGATTCGCGGTGTGGGTGAGCATCAGCACTCGCCTTGCCCGGAGCGGCCCGCCGCCCGCCGTACCGTCACCCGCTCAGAAGAACACCCCGCACCGCAGCAGCACGTTCGCGTACGGCCGGGCCTCCCCCGTCCGTACGACCAGGCGTGCCGTTGCCGTGCGCGCCTTGAGGTCGTCGTGCGGGATCAGTTCCAGGTTCGGGAAGCGGGCGTCCAGGAGGTGGGTGGCCTCCGGGTTGGCGTCGCGTACCTCCAGGGCCGCTGTCGCTGCCTCCACCACCAGCTCGTCGAGCAGGCCGTCCAGGACCTCGGCGAACGACGGGGTTCCGGCGCGGAAGGCCAGGTCGACCACGCGGGGGCCGGGCGGGATCGGCATGCCCGCGTCGCAGATCAGCACGCCGTCGCCGTGGCCGAGTTCGGCGATGGCTCCGGCCAGGTGGCGGTTGAGGATGCCGGACTTCTTCACAGCGCGTCGACCTCCTCCAGCGTCGGGAAGGAAGCCTGGGCGCCCCTCGACGTGACGGCCGCCGCCCCCACCCGTACGGCGAACGCCGCCGCCTCCCGCAGGTCGTCGCCGCGGCCCAGGCGCCAGGCCAGGGCGGCGGTGAACGCGTCACCGGCACCCGTGGTGTCGACGGCCTCGACCTTCGGGCTGACCAGGTGGTCCAGGGAGTCCGTGCGGCTGTCGGCCACCAGCGCGCCCGCTCCGCCCAGGGTGATCACGACCGAGCGCGGGCCCAGCGCGAGCAGCGCCGGGGCCCAGTCGTGCGGGGCCTCGCCGGCGGCCTCGCCGACGGCCTTGCCGAGGATGTACCGGGCCTCGTGCTCGTTGACCACCAGCGGGTCGCAGGCCGCCAGCACCTCGTCGGGGAGCGGGGCGGGCGGGGACGGGTTGAGGACGAGGCGGGTCCCGGCGCCCAGGTGGCGCACTGTCTCCGCGACCGTGTCCAGGGGGATCTCCAGCTGTACGGAGACCACGCGGGCGGCGGCCAGCAGTGGCGCCGCCGCCCGTACATCCTCTGGGGTGAGCCGGCCGTTGGCACCCGGGGACACCACGATGCTGTTGTCACCCGAGGGGTCCACGGTGATCAGCGCGACCCCGGTCGGGGCCCCGCCGACCAGGACGCTCGCCGTGTCGACGCCGACGGTGCGCTGGGTCTCCAGGAGGAGACGTCCGTGGTCGTCGTCGCCGACCCGGGCGAGCAGTGCCGTACGGGCTCCCAACCGGGCTGCCGCGACAGCCTGGTTGGCGCCCTTGCCGCCCGGGTGGACGGCCAGATCGGAGCCGAGCACCGTCTCTCCGGGGGCGGGACGGCGTTCGACGCCGATCACCAGGTCGGCGTTGGCCGAGCCGACGACCAGCAGGTCGTAGCCGTCGTGGGAGGCGTTGTCCTGCGCGGGAATGCTTCCTGCTCTCTTCGGTCGGGGCCGGGGCCGGGGGTCAGGAGAAGTCGGCGACGTTCTCGCGGGTGACCACCTTGACCGGCACCTTCACCGTTTCCTGGACCTTGTCGCCCCTCGCCGCCTTGACGGCATTCTGGACCGCGATCCTGCCCAGCTCGCGGGGTTGTTGGGCGACGGACGCGTACAGTGCCCCCGCCTCGACCGCCTTCAGGCCGTCCGGGGTGCCGTCGAAGCCGACGACCGAGACGGACGTGCCGGCCTTGCTGCCAAGGGCCTTGACCGCGCCGAGCGCCATCTCGTCGTTCTCGGCGAAGACGCCGGTGATCCCCGGGTGGGACTGGACCAGGTTGGTCATCACATCCAGGCCCTTGGTGCGGTCGAAGTCCGCCGGCTGGCTGGCCACCACCGTGATGTCCGGGTATGCCTCGAGACCCTCGGCGAAGCCCGCTCCGCGCTCACGGCTGGCGGAGGTGCCCGCCGTGCCCTGGAGGATGACGATGCTGCCCTTGCCGCCCAGCTTGTCGGCCAGCGCGTCGGCGGCGAGCTTTCCGCCCGCCACGTTGTCGGAGGCGACCAGAGTGGCGGTGTCCGCCTTGTTCACCCCGCGGTCGGCGGCGATCACCGGGATGTCGGCCTTGTTCGCGCTACGGACAGCCGGGCCGACGGCGTCCGAGTCCACCGGGTTGACGATGATGGACGAGACTCCCGAACTGGTGAAGTTCTGGAGCTGGTTGGCCTGCTGTGAGGCGTCGTTCTGGGCGTCGGTGACGGTGAGGTCGATGCCCGCCTTCTTGGCCTCCGCCTGTGCGCCGTCCTTCATCTGCACGAAGAAGGGGTTGTTGAGCGTCGAGAGGGACATGCCGACCTTCGTCGCACCCCCGGACGAACCGGAGTTGAGGTAGGAGACTCCGCCGACGACGACGACCGCCGCGGCGAGCGCCGCTCCGGCGAACTTGAGCGCGCCCCCGCGCCCCGAACCCGGTGCGCCGGGCGCCGTCCCGGTGGAGGAGGCCGCCCCCGAACCGGCCTTGCGGCGCAGCGTGTCGAGCAGGACCGCGAGGGCGATGACGACGCCGATGACGACCTGCTGCCAGAAAGCGGAGACGGAAAGGAGGTTGAGGCCGTTGCGGAGCACCGCGAGGATGAGCGCGCCGATCAGGGTGCCGGAGGCCTTGCCGACGCCGCCCGCGAGGCTGGCGCCGCCGATGACGACCGCGGCGATGGCGTCGAGCTCGTACCCCTGGGCGGCCTGCGGCTGGGCGGAGACGAGGCGCGAGGCCAGCACGATGCCGGCGACGGCCGCGAAGAGGCCGGAGAGCGCGTAGATGACGATCTTCTGGCGCTTGACGCGGAGACCGGAGAGCCTGGCCGCTTCCTCGTTGCCGCCGATCGCGTACATGGAGCGGCCGATGAAGGTGCGGCCGAGGACGAGCGCCGTGATCAGGCCCATGACGATCATCACGAGGACCGGTACGGGGAGCCAGCCGCCGAGCGTGTCACCGAGCCGCGAGACGGAGTCGGGGAACGCGATCGGGCTGCCCTGCGAGATGACGAGCGACAGGCCGCGGGCGATCGAGAGCATGGCCAACGTGGCGATGAACGGCGGGAGTCTGCCGTACGAGATGAGGGCGCCGTTCACGAAGCCGCAGACGATCCCGGTGACGACGGCGAGGATCACCGCCAGCACGACCGGTACGCCGGCCGACGTCGCCGACCAGGCCAGGACCGTCGCGGAGAGGGCCGCCACGGACCCGACGGACAGGTCGATGCCCGCCGAGACGATGACGAAGGTGACGCCGAAGGCGAGGATCGCGGTGACCGCCGCCTGCACGCCGACGTTCAGCAGGTTCTGCGTGGTCAGGAAGTCGCCGGAGAGCAGCGACATGGCCACCACCAGGACGACCAGGGCGCTGAGCGCGCCGTTGTCGAGCAGGACGCGGCGTATCACGGAAGTGCCACCTGCGCCCCGGGGCACTCTTGAGTGTCTCAGTGGCCACGGGGGCCCTCCTCTTCGTTCGTCGGTGCGGGGTGTTCGTGCGTGCCGGCGGTGCCGACCGCGAGCGCCATGACGGCGTCCTGGGTGGCCTGGCCGGCGGGGAGTTCGCCGGCGATCCGGCCCTGGGCCATGACCAGCACCCGGTCGCTCATGCCGAGCACCTGGGGCAGGTCACTGGAGATCATCAGGACGGCGTGGCCGGAGGCGGTGAGCTCGTTGATGAGCTGGTAGATCTCGACCTTGGCGCCGACGTCGATGCCCCGGGTCGGCTCGTCCAGGATCAGCACCCGGATGTCGGCCAGCAGCCACTTGCCGATGACGACCTTCTGCTGGTTGCCGCCGGACAGGGTGCGGACGTGCTGGCCGAGGCCGGACATGCGGACACCGAGCTGCTCGGCGATGCGGGCGGCCGCCGTACGCTGCCCCTTCAGGTCCACCAGCCCCGAGCGGGTCGCGGAACGCAAGGTGACCAGGCCGAGGTTCTCCTGGACGGAGGCGTCCAGGACCAGGCCCTGGCCCTTGCGGTCCTCCGGTACGAGGCCTATGCCGGCGCCCGTCGCGGCGGGCACGTCGTGCCGGGCGAGGCGTTCTCCGCGTACGTCGACGGTGCCCGCGTCGTAGGGGTCCGCGCCGAACACCGCGCGCGCCACCTCGGTTCGACCGGCGCCGACGAGTCCGGCGAGGCCCACGACCTCACCGGCGTGCACGTCGAAGCTGATGTCGTGGAAGACCCCGTCCCGGGTCAGCCCCCGCACGGACAGCAACACCTCACCCGCGTCAGGGCGTTCGCGCGGGTACTGCTGCTCGATGCTGCGGCCGACCATGAGCTGGACGAGCTCGTCCTCGGGCGTGGAGGCGGGCACCTGGTCGATGCTGCGGCCGTCGCGCAGAACGGTGACACGGTCACCGAGCGCGGCGATCTCCTCCAAGTGGTGGGTGATGAAGACGATGCCGACGCCGTCCGCACGCAACTGCCGGACGATGAGGAAGAGTCTGTCGACCTCTTCCGAGGTGAGCACGGCGGTCGGCTCGTCCATGATCAGGACGCGGGCGTCAAGGCTGAGCGCCTTGGCGATCTCGACCATCTGGAGCCGGGCGATGCCCAGTTCACGGACCTCGGCGTCCGGGCGCACGTCGACCCCGACGCGGCGCAGCAGCTTCTCCGCGTCCGCCCGCATGCGCCGGTGGTCGATGAGCCCGAAGCGGCGCGGCTGCCGGCCGAGGAAGATGTTCTCGGCCACCGTGAGGTCGGGCACCAGGTTGAACTCCTGGTGGATGGTGGCGATGCCGAGCCGTTCGGCGTCCTGCGCGCCGGTGATGCGGACCTCGCGGCCCTCGGCGAGGATCCGGCCCCGGTCGGGGCGGTAGGCGCCGGAGAGCATCTTGATGAGGGTGCTCTTGCCGGCGCCGTTCTCGCCGAGCAGGACGTGGACCTCACCTCTGCGCAGGTCGAAGTCGACGTTGTCGAGCGCCACCACGCCGGGGAAGGTCTTACGCAGACCCTCGATGCGCAGCAGCTCGTCCGGTGGTGTCACCAGTCGCTCCTCCGGTGCGGTCACCGGTCGCTCCTCCGGTGCGGTCACCGGTCGCTCCTCCGGTGCGGTCACCGGTCGCTCCTCTGGTCGGTCGCGTCGCGGCCGCACGAGCGGCGCCGGACGAGACGGGCGGGCAGGATGACGGACTGCGGGGTCCGTCCTTCGATCAGGTCGGCCAGCGCGCGTACGGCGGCACGGGCCAGGTCCGCGGTCGGCTGGGCGATGGCGGTGATCGGCGGATCGGTGTGCACGAACCACGGGATGTCGTCGAAGGCGGCGAACGCGATGTCGTCGGGTACCCGCAGCCCCCGGGCCCGGATCGCGTCCAGCGCGCCGAGCGCCATCAGGTTGTCGGCGGCGAACACGACCTCGGGCGGCTCGGGCAGGGCGAGGAACCCCTCGGTGGCCCGGCGTCCGCTGGCGGCCTGGAAGTCACCCTGTCCGATGTAGGCATCGGGCAGCGCGAGGCCGAGTTCGCGCATCGCGTCCCGGAAGGCCTCGACGCGCTCGTTTCCGGTGGTGGTGGCCGCCGGCCCGGCGATGATTGCCAGCCTACGGTGGCCGAGGCCGTGCAAGTGCCCCACCAGGTCCTTGACCGCCCCCGTACCGTCGGCCCGGACGACGGGCACGTCGATGCCGGGGATCCACCGGTCCACGAAGACCATCGGCGTACCGCTGAGGGCGACCTCCCGCATCAGCGGGGAGCCGCCGTCGGCGGGCGAGACGAGCAGCCCGTCGATCCTGCGGTCGATGAGCGTGCGGATGTGGTGGTCCTGGAGCTCGGGCCGCTCGTCCGCGTTGCCGATGATGACGCTGTAGCCGAGCGCGCGGGCCTCCTCCTCGACGAAGCGGGCCAGCTCGGTGAAGTACGGATTGAGTACGTCGCTGATGACCAGGCCGAGGGTCCGGGTCTGCGCGGTGCGCAGGGAGCGGGCCACGGCGTTGGGCCGGTAACCGAGGGCGTCGACGGCGGCGAGAACGCGCGTACGTGCCTCTTCGCTGACGGACGGATGGCTGTTCAGCACCCGCGAGACCGTGGCGACGGAGACCCCCGCCCGGGCCGCGACATCTTTGATGCTCGCCATGTCCGGACCACCTCCTTGTGGTTTCCGTACACCTCGAAACCACCGGACAGCCCGATCGAGCGACGCCGTGGAATCGATTACAGGGACGATTGGAATCGATTACACGGCTCAGAACAAGACCCCTCCAGGCGTACGAGACCGGATCGTGACCGGAAGGAGGGAAGTGGAAGCGGCCCGGAAAACGCAGAAGACCCCAGATGAACTGGGGTCTTCGCCGGTGTCCGAGGGGGGACTTGAACCCCCACGCCCGATAAAGGGCACTAGCACCTCAAGCTAGCGCGTCTGCCATTCCGCCACCCGGACAAGGTGCCTGCCGTTCGCGGTGTGTTCCCCGCGGCGACAGGGAAAACAATACCAGGGGTTCGACGCGCGTTTCACCTGCATATCCGGTGGTCAGTGCGGTGCGGCGGGCCGATGCGACCGTGGCCTCCACGGTCTGCGGGGGCCGCGGGGCTACCTTCGCGTCCATGAGTGATCGCGGCTACCGCCGGCCCCGTCCGCTGTCTCCCCTGCGCGAGCATCTGCGTGACACGTTCTGGTTCGCCCCGACCATGGGGTTCGTCTGTGTGTTCGTACTGTGGCTGGTCGCTTCCGCGGTCGACGGGGAGATCGTCGCGTTTCTCCGTCGGGAGGAGGCGTACGACGAGCTGGGTGACCTGATGGCCTTCGCCCAGGACGCCAAGACGATCGTCACCACGGTCAGCTCGGCGATGATGACCTTCATCGGTGTGGTGTTCAGCATCTCGCTGGTCGCGGTGCAGATGGCCAGCGGGCAGCTCACGCCCCGGGTGGTGCGGATCTTCGTCCGCAGCCGGATCAGCAAGCTCACGCTGACGGTGTTCCTCGCCACGTTCCTGTTCTCCCTGCTGGTCCTGACCTCGTACGAGAGCGAGGCGGACGCGCGCCGGGTGGTCTCGGTCCCGCTGCTGCAGAGCATGCTCACGCTGGTACTCGTCGGGCTGAGCCTGCTGCTGTTCATCGTCTACGTCAGCGCGACGCTGCGGCTTCTGCAGGTCGGCCCGGTCGTCGACAGGATCGCGCGCGACTCGTTCCGGGTGCTCGGCCGGATGCCCAGGGGGCCGGGCGGGCCCGAGGAGCTGGGGCCGGAGACCGGGCGGGTGGTGCACGAGGGGCGGGCCGGGGTGCTGCGGGACGTGAACACCGCGCGGCTGGTCCGGGCTGCGCGGCGGCAGGACGTGGTGCTGCGGCTGATCCCCCGGATCGGGGACTTCGTGGTGCCGGGGACGCCGGTGCTCGCCGTCCACGGCGGCGCCGCCGTACCACCGCGTCGCCTGCTGCGGTACACCGTCTCCGTCGGGGTGGAGCGCACCCTGCACCAGGACCTGGCCTTCGGGTTGCGTCAGCTTGTCGACATCGCGCTGCGGGCCCTGTCGACGTCCGTGAACGATCCGACCACCGCCGTGCAGTGCCTGGACCGGATCGTGCAGTTCCTCGCGGCCGTGGTGGACCGGCCGCTCGGTACCGTCCACCACCGGGACCGGTCCGGGCGGGTGCGGCTGGTGCAGGACGGTCCGGGGTGGGAGCGCCTGGTGGACCTCGCCTTCGAGGAGATCCGGTGGTGTCTGGCCAAAAGCCCGCAGGTGTCGCGCCGGGTGCTGGCGGGGCTGGATGATCTCCTGCTGCTCGCTCCGGAGGAGCGGAGGAAGCCGCTGGTCCGGCATCGGGCGCTGCTCGTCCAGACCGTGGAGTGGAGTGTTCCGGTGGCCGCCGACCGGGAGTTCGCCCTGCTGCCGGACCGGCAGGGCATCGGGTAGGGGCGCGCCGGTCGTGCGCCCGGCCCGCCGGAGAGGTTCCGGCGGGCCGGGGTGTCCCGTGTCAGTCGCCGCAGCGGCCTTCGCGCAGGGAGTGCAGGTGCTCGCTCGACTTCCGGGCGAAGGCGAGCGACTGAACCGGGTTGTCGTGTTCGGCCTGCCAGTGGTGGTAGGTCCGGCCGCGATGGGTCCGGTTGGTCACCTTGGACAGGAACCTCTTGTAGTCGATGTCCCCGTCCCCCACGTCCGACATGCGGTAGCCGTCGCGCGTGGTGTCGTCGCGGACGCCGTCCTTGACGTGGAAGAGGGGGTAGCGGTCGGGGTGCTTCAGGACGTACTTCAGCGGGTCGAGCGGGGCCCTGGTGCCGTCCGCGCGCTTGCTGAAACGGAACTGGGCGCAGTACGCCCAGTAGATGTCCAGCTCCAGATAGACCAGGTCGGGATCGGTCTCGGCGAGCAGGACGTCGTAGAGGCGCACCTTCGGCTTGTCGGTGGCGAAGGAGAACTCCTCGGCGTGGTTGTGCTGGTAGAACTTCATCCCGCGCCTGCGGGCGGCGGCCCCGTACGTGTTGAAATCGTCGGCCGCCCGCTTCCAGCCGTCCACCGTGGAGCCGTAGCGGAACGGGCCCGAGGGCGTACCGATGTGCTTGAGGCCGAGGGCCTGGGCGTCGTCGAGGACCTTCTCCAGGTTCTGGGCGAAGGTGTAGGCGCCGGGGTTGTTGTCGTCGTAGTAGCCGACGTGGCTGCCGATCGGGTTGAGGCCGTGATCCCGGGCCAGCCGCTTGAGCTGGACGAGGGTGATGGGGCCGGCCGAGCCCTGGGTGTAGCCCGCCATCTCGATCTCGTCGTAGCCGTACTTCTCCAGCTCGGCGAATACGGGGCCGAAGCCGAGCGTGGAGATCTGGTCGCGCAGGCTGTAGAGCTGGATGCCCAGGCGGCCGGGGGGCAGGACGGGCTTGCCGTGCCCGTGACCGTGCCCGTGGTCGTGCCCGTGACCGTGCCCGTGGTCATGTCCGTGGCCGTGGCCCTTGCCGGATCCCTGGCCGTGGTTCCGGCCGGCGGCCTGGGCGCTCGCCGTGCCGATGATCGTGGCGGCGGTGGCTCCGGCGGCGACACCGAGGATGTTGCGGCGGCTCAGTCTGCGGGCGAGTTCGGTGTCCTTGGAGGTGCGGCTCATGTTCGCGTGACTCCCTTGGGTGACGTGGGGTGAGCAGTGCGGTGCCGGGGCGTTGTCAGTGCAGTCCGGCAAGCTTCAGGAGCAGGGACTTCACTTCGGTGGCCCTGACCCGGTCGGTGAACGCGTGAGGGGTGGAGCAGAGGATGAGCGGACCTTCGTCGTCGCTCTCGGGGAGGCGGCCGTGGCTGCCGCGAATAGGTGAGGGGTCCAGGGGGACGACCGCCATGCGGTAGCGCATCCCGAGCTTCTTGCGGGCGACCGCCGAGACGGCCTTGAGCCGTACGTAGGGGTCCTCGGGGTCCATGAAGAGCTCGACGGGGTCGTAGCCGGGCTTGCGGTGGATCTCGACGAGCTGGGCGAAGTCGGGGGCGCGGGCGTCGTCGAGCCAGTAGTAGTACGTGAACCAGGCGTCCCTCTCGGCCACGGCGACCAGCTCGCCGGAGCGGGGGTGGTCCAGGTGGTGTGCCTTCTTGCCCTCGTCGTCCAGGAGCTGGTCGATGCCGGGCAGGTCGGCCAGTGCGGCCCGGGTCGCCTCCAGGTCCTCGGGGCGGCGCACGTAGATGTGGGCGAGCTGGTGGTCGGCGACGGCGAACGCGCGTGACGCCATCGGGTCAAGGTACTCCATGCCGTCCTGGGTGTGCACCTCCAGCAGGCCCGCCCTGCGCAGCGCCCGGTTGATGTCGACGGGGCGACGCACGCGCGTGATGCCGTACTCGGAGAGCGCGACGACCGTACGGCCCTCGGCGCGGGCGTCGGCCAGCAGCGGGGCCATCGCCCGGTCCAGGTCGGCGGCGGCCTGTTGGGAGCGGGGGTCGTCGGGGCCGTAGCGCTGGAGGTCGTAGTCCAGGTGGGGCAGGTAGCACAGGGCCAGGTCGGGGGTGCGGGTGGCGATGATGTGGCGGGTGGCGTCGATGATCCACTGCGAGGAGACCAGGTCGGCGCCCGGGCCCCAGAAGTGGAAGAGGGGGAACGTGCCGAGTCTGTCGGTCAGTTCGTCGTGCAGGGCGGGGGGCCGGGTGTAGCAGTCGGGTTCCTTGCGGCCGTCGGCGTAGTAGACGGGGCGCGGGGTGACGGTCCAGTCGGTGTCGGCGCCCATCGCGTACCACCAGCAGATGTTGGCGACGGTGTAGCCGGGGTGGGCGCGGCGGGCCGCGTCCCAGAGTTTGTCGCCCTCGACGAGCCCGTTGTGCTGGCGCCAGAGCAGGACGTCGCCGAGCTCGCGGAAGTACCAGCCGTTGGCGACGATGCCGTGTTCGGCGGGCGTCGTGCCGGTGAGGAAGGTGGACTGGGCGGCGCAGGTGACGGCGGGCAGCACGGTGGAGAGGGGAGCCTGCGCGCCCCGCTTCCCGAGCGCGGTGAGGTTCGGCATGTACGCGAGGAGCTGTGGGGTGAGGCCGACGATGTCGAGGACGAGGAGGGGGGTGGGGCTCCCGGCTGCCGACTGGTGCGGGCTGTCCGTGCTGTCGCTGGTCATGGCAGCTCCTTGAGGCCGAGGTCGACCAGGAGGTCGCGGGCGAGGGTGAGTTCGGCGGCGATGCCGTCGGCGAGTTGGGTGCGGGTGCGGGGCCGCAGTTCGGCGGGCAGCGCCTGCCAGGTGTACGTCTCCACCTCCAGGTGCCGGGTCAGCGGCACCGGCCCCCCGACGAGCCGGGCCAGCGTGGTGCGGAGCACGGGCAGCGTGGAGGTGAGCGGGGGCGCGGGCGGGGCGTGCAGCGGTACGTGGAAGTGGGCGCGCCAGGGGGTGGAGTCCGGGAGCGCCCGGCCGGCGACGGCCTCGTCCAGGTCGTCGGTGCCGCGCAGCCCGGCGGCCGTGCGGGTGCGGGTCTGGTGCAGGAAGCGCGGCTCGGCGAAGGCGGCGAGCGCGGTGCGGACCTCGGGGAGATGGGGGTGTTCGGCGTGCAGGGCGGCGGAGAGCTGGGACTTGACGACGGGGACGCCCGCCGCGGTCAGGGCGTCGAGTGCGGCGTCCGGGTCCTCGAAGGAGGTCGCCAGGTGGCAGGTGTCGACGCAGATGCCGATGCGCCGGTGGCCGATGTCGGTGAGCGGGACGATGGCATCGGCGGTGGTCTCCACGGTGCAGCCCGGCTCCGGTTCGAGGCCGACGCGGATCGACTTGCCGGTGAGTTCGGCCAGCGCGTCCAGGCGCTGGGCGAGCGTGGTGAGGGCGGTGTGCGCGGTGCGGGCGGCGGCGGGGTCGGTGTCGTAGGGGGTGCGCCAGGCCAGCGGGAGGGTGGAGATGGTGCCTTCGGTGACGTCGTCGGGGAGCAGAGCGGCCAGCAGCCGGGCGAGGTCGGTGGTGTGGGCGAGGCGGTCGGGTTCGGTCCAGTCCGGCCGGTAGACCCGGTACTTGACCTCGTCGGCGCCGAACCCCTCGTACGGGAAGCCGTTGAGGGTGACCACTTCCAGGCCCCGGCTGTCGAGCTCGGCGCGGAGCGCGCGGAGTTCGGCGGGGTCGTTGATCAGGGCGCGGGCGGCGTCCCTGGCGAGCCAGAGGCCGATGCCGAGCCGGTCCCGGCCCAGCCGGCGGCGGACCGGCTCGCAGTGGTCGCGGAGCTGGGCGCGGACGCCGTCCAGCGTCTCGGCGGGGTGGACGTTGGTGCAGTAGGAGAGGTGCACCGTCGAGCCGTCCGGGTGGCGGAAGCGCACGGCCTCACTCCCCGCCGCGCAGGATGGAGTTGCCCTCGTGCAGTGGATCGGGGGCCGGGAGGTCCAGCTGGAGCCGGCCGCTCTGGCCGTAGAAGGCGACCGGATTGCGCCATAGGACCTGGTCGACGTCGTCCTCGGTGAATCCGGCCTTCAGCATCGCGTCGGCGACCTTGCGGGTCTTGAGCGGGTCGCTCCTGCCCCAGTCGGCGGCGGAGTTGACAAGCATTTTCTCGGTGCCGTGGTTCTGGAGGATCGTGACCATGCGGTCCTCGTCCATCTTGGTGTCCGGGTAGATGGAGAACCCGGCCCAGCAGCCACTGTCGGTGGCGGCCTTTACGGTTGTCTCGTTGAGGTGGTCGAGCAGGACGTGCTCCGGGGGGAGGTGCGATTCGCGGATGACGTCGATGGTGCGGTGGAGACCGGCGAGCTTGTCGCGGTGCGGGGTGTGGACGAGGGCGGGGAGCCCGTGGTCGGCGGCGAGCTGGAGCTGGGCGGCGAGGGCGTGGTCCTCGGCCGGGGTCATGGAGTCGTAGCCGATCTCGCCGACGGCGACGACGGAGTCCTTGACGAGGTAGCGGGGCAGGGCGTCCAGGACGGGGGTGCAGCGGGGGTCGTTCGCCTCCTTGGGGTTGAGGGCGAGCGTGCAGTGGTGCGCGATGCCGTATTGGGAGGCGCGGAAGGGCTCCCAGCCCAGGAGGGCGTCGAAGTAGTCGAAGAAGCTGGCCGGGGAGGTGCGGGGCTGGCCGAGCCAGAAGGAGGGTTCGACGAGGGCGCGGACGCCCGCGTCGTACATCGCCTGATAGTCGTCCGTGGTCCGGGACGTCATGTGGATGTGGGGGTCGAAGATGCGCATCAGGACTCCTCCGTGGGGGCGGCGGCGCCGGTCCGTTCGGGTGCCGGGGTGTGCTCGGGCGAGCCCGGCGGGGCGGTGTGCTCCGGTGCCGGGCCGGTGAGGGCGAGGGCGGTGCGCAGGCCGGCCGGGACGTCACGGCCGGCGGCACTCCGCTCCGCGGCGAAGTCGCGCAGCATCCGGGCGAGTTCGGCGTCCCCTCGGGCTCTCTCGCCGAGCCGGGCGACGGCTTCCACCGGCACCCCGGTGAACAGGCACTTCAGTACGGCGTGGCGCCAGGCGTGCGGATCGAGGTGCGCTGCGGCGTACGGGCCGACGGCGGCGGCCACCAGCCGGGTGTCGTTGGTGCGCAGGGCGTCCTCGACGAGCGGGAGGGCGGCGGCGCCGAGGTCGAGGCGGGGCAGGGCTAGCAGGACGGCACGGCGTTCGGCGGCGGTGCCCTGTTCGTAGAGCCGGATGACGCAGGACAGCGGGGCGCGGGCCTCGACGAGCAGGAGGGAGCGTACGGAGTCGGCGTGGACCGGCCCGCAGCGCCGGCCGGCGGCGGCGTAGCGGAGTTCCCAGGGCGGGGAGGTGTACGGCGGGGAGGTGTACGGGGAGACGGTGGCGGCCTCGGCGCGGAGGGCGTCAGACACGGTGGCGGCCTCGGCGCGGAGGGCGTCAGACAGGGTGGCGGCCTCGGCGCGGGGGGCGTCAGACACGGTGGCGGCCTCGGCGCGGATGGCCTCGGCGCGGGGAGCCTCGGCGCGGGCGGCTTCGGCGCGGGGGGCGTCAGAGACGGTGGCGGGTTCGGCGCGGGCGGCTCCATCGTGCGCGACGGTCTCGCGGGCGGCCGCGTCCTGCGCGGCCTCGGTCAGGGCCTCGTCGAGCCAGGCGCGGGCGGTGTCGTCGAGTTCGGCGTCGAGTTCCTTGCGGGACTTCAGCACGGGGCTCCTCCCTTGGTCATGGCGTCACGCAGGAAGCCGATGGAGGTGCGGGCGAGCTCGGGGCCCGCGTGCGAGTGGCGGGGCAGTTCGACGACGGTGAGGCCCCGGTAGTCGGAGGCGGCGAGGGCCCTGAGCACGGGCGGGAAGTCGATCTCGCCGTCGCCGAACGGGAGGTGCTCGTGGACGCCGCGCCGCATGTCCTCGATCTGTACGTGCCGGAGCCAGGGGGCGGAGTCCTTGACGCAACTCGCGGGCGACGCCTCCTCCAGGCACTGGCAGTGGCCGATGTCGAGGGTGAGGCCGAGGGGGCCCGGGTCGCCGAGGAGGGCGCGGAGGTGGTGGAAGTCGGCGAGGGTGGCGAGGAGCTGACCGGGTTCGGGTTCGATGGCGAGGGGGATGCCCGTCCGGTCGGCGGCGTCGAGTACGGGGGTGATCGCTTCGGCCAGGCGCTTCCAGGCGGTGTCCGTCGAGGTGCCCGACGGGGTGATGCCGCTGAAGCAGTGCACGGCGTGCGCGCCGAGTTCGGCGGCCACGTCCACGGCACGCACGAGCAGCGCGGTGCGCGCGGCCCGGGCGTCGGGGCCTGGGTCGAGAAGGGAGGGGCCGTGCTTGCGGCGCGGGTCCAGGACATAGCGGGCACCGGTCTCGACGGTGACCCGGAGGCCGAGGGAGGTGAGCCGGCGCCGGACCTGGCGGGTGCGCTCGGCGAGATCCGGGGCCAGGGGGTCCAGGTGCATGTGGTCGAGCGTCAGGCCGACGCCCTCGTACCCGAGGTCGGCGAGGAGCCCGAGGGCGTCGTCGAGGCGGAGGTCGGTGAGCCCGTTGGTGCCGTATCCGAGGTGGAGGGTCATGTGAGGCTCACCTTCCGGGCGAGGCTGCGGGCCAGGGGGACGAGTGCCATGACGGCGAACCCGGAGGCGGGCGCTCCCGCATGGGCGGCGAGCGCGGCCTGGAGCGGGATCATCGCCCGGATTCCGCCGCCGACGGCCCGTTGGGTCAGGGACGGGGACGGGTTCAGGGCGGCGTGCAGGAGGGGTGGCCCGGCGGTACGGAGGTAGGCGCCGGTGAAGGTGGTGAGCAGTAGGGGGGTGAGGGTTGAGGCGGTGGGGCGGTGAGGGCGGCCCTCTCGGTACTCCCCCGGCCCGGTCAGGCCGATGCCACTCGCGCCGAGCCCTGGCGTGGCCGGTTCCCCCGGTCGCGGCCCCCGGTGTGCCGTGGCCGGCTCCCTCGGCCGCCACCCCCGGGGTGCCGCGAGCGCGATCGCGCCCAGCGTGGCCGTGGTGGCGAGGACCGCGAGCGGTACGGCGGTGGAGCCGCCCCGCGCCTCGTGGCGGGATACGGCGGTGACGCCGTAGGTGTGCGCCCCGAGCACCAGGGCGGCGGGGAGAGCGGCGGCCAGGGCGGCGAGCGGCGGACGGAGTGCGGAGGCAACGTTGTCGGGAGTGGTGGTGAGCGGTGCGGCCCTTCCGCGCGCCGGACGCTCGGTGCGTGGTCCGGGCCCCGGTCCCCTACCGGCATACACCGTCGCGGGCGGGAGCGGTGCGGCCCTTCCGCGCGCCGGACGCCCAGCGCGTGGTCCGGGCCCCGGTCCCCTACCGGCATACACCGTCGCCGCTGCCGTCACCGTCCCTGGTGCCGTCCTCGGCGCCATTGCGGTCGCCGTCCCCCGCCCCGTCGTCGCACCCGCACCCGCCGCCGTCGCCGTAGCCCCCAGCAGCAGGTCCAGGGAGCGGGCCGCCGCCATCGCCGCCGGGCCGGCCTTCGTGTGCTTCAGCCGGAGATCGTAGGCCCAGACCGTGGCCGCCAGGCCCGTGGCGACGGCCAGGGCAGGGCGGCCGGCCCGGGCCGCGAGGGCCAGGCCCGCCGCCGTCAGGACCCCGGCCGCGCCCAGGGCGGCCGGCGGGCTGATGCGGCCCGAGGGGATCGGCCGGTGCGGACGGTCGACGGCGTCCTCCTCCCGGTCCGCCCAGTCGTTGAGGGCCATCCCCGCCTCGTACAGGCAGAGCGAGGCGCCGATCGCGAACGCGGTGCCCCGGCCGGGACCGCGGCCCACCGCCGCGGCCCCCGCCAGAGCGTCACCCGGCACGGAGAACAGCGCGGAGACCCGGAACAGTTCGGTCCAGGCCCGCACCGCGTCCCCTCTCCCGCGGCCGGGGGACGGTGGATGCCTGTCCGGTGCGGGCGCAGTCCCACCCGTACCGGACAGGCCGTCTTGGAGTGCGTGGCCCCGAGCCCCCGAGGGCACCCGCAGGCCTGCCCCGAGCGCCGGCAGGAGCCGCAGCCGCCACCTCACGCCTGACCCCGCAGCCGCTCGGCGAAGGACAGCAAGGTGGCGTACTGCTCGGCGAGCGCGGCCGAGGTGCCGCCGTCCGGGTCCTTGAAGTAGAAGCCCAGTTCCGGGCGGGGGCCGCTGAGTCCCACCTCGTGGGAGCGGGCGAGCAGCCGGGCCAGGTCCAGGACCAGCGGGGCGGCGAGCGCCGAGTCGCAGCCCTGCCAGATGGTCTGCAGGACCATCCGGGAGCCGAGGAAGCCGTCGAAGGCGATGTGGTCCCAGGCCGTCTTCCAGTCCCCCATCGCCGGTACGTCGTCGATGTGGACCTCACCCTCGGGGGTGGTGCCGAACGTGTCGGTGAGGACGCGTTCCTTGCCGGCGTTCTTGGCGGCGGCCGCGGCCGGGTCGGCCAGCGCCGCCCCGTCCCCGCCGCCCAGCAGGTTCGCCCCGGACCAGGCCCGTACGGGCAGGGCGCGCTGGAGGAACATCGGGGCGAGTACGGAGCGGAGCAGCGTCTGGCCGGTCTTGCCGTCGCGTCCCGCGTGGGGAAGTCCGCAGTCGGCGACGGCGTCGGCCAGCGCGGGGGCGCGCAGGCCGGTCGAGGGGGTGAAATTGGCGTAGGGGCAGCCGGCCCGGAGCGCGGCGGCGGCGTAGAGGGAGCTGGCGGGGAGCCGGGGGTCGTCGGGGCGGGGGGCCGGCTCGGTGGAGGAGACGTTGATGACGACGGTGCGGGCCAGGTCGTGGCGGTGGGCGAAGTCGGTGAGGTCGGCGGCGAACGCGGCGATGAGTTCCTCGTCGGTGCGGGTGTCGCCGGGGAGCGGTCCGCCGGGGCGGATCTCGGCGTCGGCGGCGTCGAGTTCGGCGCGGACGGCGGCGGGGAGCCGGTGGGGCAGCACGCCGCCCTCGGCCAGCGCCTCGGCCCGTTTGGCGAGCGGGCAGTCCACGGTGTCGTGGCCGCCGAGGACCAGCGAGGTCAGGGGCGGCAGGCCGCTGTCGGCGAAGGGGGGCGTCTCGGTGACCATGCCGGTCGGCGGGTGGAGGCCCGCCGCGACGGCGGCGCACCCCGCGGTGGCGGTGGTGGCGACGGAGCCGCGCGCTCCGATGAACCAGACGCCGGTACGGCGGCCTGGCGTGTCGGTACGGTCCTGCGCTTCCGTACGGCCGGGACGATTGGCATGTGCGGTCACGGGCTGCCTCCCTGGGGGATGAAGAGGTGGAGGACGGCGGGCGGGGGGAAGGTGTGCGGGCTTCCCCCGCCCGTCGTCGGCAGAGGTGGCCGCCCTACGTCGAGGGCAGCTCCTTCAGGTGGATGTTGCGGAAGGACACCTGGTCGTCGGCTCCGTGGTTCTGGAGGCCGATGTAGCCGTCCGTCAGGCTGCGGGCCGGGTCGATGTTGGTGAAGTCGTTGATCTTCGCTCCGTTGAGGAAGACCTGCAGACGCTCGCCCTGGACCTTGATCTCGTAGCTGTTCCACTGCCCCGGCGGCCGCAGGACGCGGTCACGGGCCTTGATGTCGGCCGACTTGAACCCGTAAACGGCGCCCGTGGTGCGGTCGGCGGCGTCGGTGGCGTCGATCTGGATCTCGTAGCCCTTGTTCACCGCCGACCAGGGGTCGTTGGACTCCGGGAAGCCGACGAAGACACCGGAGTTGTCGTCGCCCGCCATCTTCCAGTCGAGCTTGAGCGAGTATGCCTTCAGCTCCTTGGCCTGATAGGTGAGCAGGCCCATGCCGCCCTCGGAGTGCAGGGCGCCGTCACGGACGGAGAACTTCCCCGGGCCGGCCTGCTTCCAGCCCTCCGGCGTCTTGCCGTTGAAGATCGGCCGGTAGTCCTTGTGGGGCTTGCAGTCGGCCTTGACCTGGCCGGTGGCGTAGCGCAGGCCGCCCGACAGGTGCCGGCGGAAGTCCGGTTCGGCGTAGGACTCCTTGGTGTGGCCGAGTCCGGTGTAGAAGGAGCGGCCGCCCTGGTAGGTCTGGCACCAGGAGATCGGGTGGTCGCCCTTCATGGTGCCGCCGGTGTAGGTGGTCTCGTCCAGGGTGGCCAGCACCTTGGCCTGGTCCCGGGGGTTGGTGCGGTAGTTGTACCACTCGTCGGTGCGCTGCCACTCCTCGTCCAGGTGCGCGGTGGCCGGATGGTCGTGGTCCTCGACACGGATGGTGGCGGGCTGGATCCGCGGGTGCGAGGCGAAGTGGGCGCCGACGAGGCCGCCGTAGAACTCCCAGTCGTACTCGGTGTCGGCGGCCGCGTGGATGCCGACGTAACCGCCGCCGGTGGCCACGTAGTTCTCGAACGCCTTCTGCTGTTCGGCGTTGAGGACGTCACCGGTGGTGGAGAGGAAGGCGACGGCGTCGTAGCGGGCGAGGTTGCTGGTGGTGAACTGGGCGGCGGACTCGGTGGAGTCGACCGTGATGTCGGTGTCCTCGCCGATCTCCTTCAGTGCGGCGATGCCGGCCGGGATCGAGTCGTGGCGGAAGCCGGCGGTCTTGGCGAAGACCAGGACGCGCTTGGCGGTCCTGTCGACCGGGCTGTCGGACAGCTCGAAGTCGTCGATGTCGTAGAGCGCTCCGTCGCCGCCCTTGAAGACGAGGAAGAGCTGGGTCTGCTTCTTCGGCGCTCCGCGCAGGGGGATGTCGATGTCCTGGAAGGTGTCCCAGCCGCCGGTCACCGGGACCGGTCCGGAGCCGAGGATCTTGCCGGTGGGCGATCCGGTGCGCACTTCGAGGAAGCCGCCGGAGCCGGCCGACGAGATGCGGGCGGTGAGCTTGGTGGTGCCGGCGAGGACGTAGGAGTCGAAGGAGATCCAGTCGTCGTTGTGGATGTCGCCGACGGCCTTGCCGCCGTGCGCGCTGGACTTGTTCGGGGTGGTGACGCCAAAGGAGCCGTCGAAGTGCTCGGCCTGCCGGTGCCGGGGCTGGAGCCGGGAGGTGTCCTTGCCGGTCAGCTTGGCCTGGCCGCCACCGCCGTTGTCGGTGTAGGAGGCCGAAATACCGCCGTAGATGTTGGCGCTGGGGTCGTGGCCGCCTTCCATGGCGGTCTTGATGGTGCCTTCGCAGCCGTGCTCGGTGGTGATGTCGTGGCCGTGGCTGTCGTGGCCCAGGGTGAACTTGACCTCGACCTTGGTGCAGTCGATGGTGCCGTCCTCCGGGTCCCTGACGTTCACCTTGAACGGCACGGAGTCACCGAACTCGAAGAGCCGGCCGTCCTCGGGGAGCACCAGCTCCACGGAGGGCGCGGTGTTGCCCACCGTGACGTGGACGCTGGCCGAGCCGGTGCGGCCGGTCGGGTCCTTCGCGGTGAGGGTGGCGGTGTAGGTGCCGTTCTTCTTGTACGTGTACGTGGGATCGGCGGCGGTGGAGGTTCCGCCGTCCCAGAAGTCCCAGGAGTACGTCAACGGGTCGCCATCGCCGTCCGCGGTGCCGGCCGAGGAGAACTTCACCTTCAGGGGCGCGGTGCCGGAGGTCTTGTTCGCCGAGGCCTCTGCGATGGGTGAGCGGCCTCCGGTGGCGTTCTCGATGCGGTAGAGCGCGGAGTTCTCGTCGCCGCCGAACCAGGCGAGGCCGTAGTCCAGGACGTAGAGCGCCCCGTCCGGCCCGAAGGCCATGTCCATGATCTGCGTACCGGACCACGGCACGTCGTTGACGGACTGGACGGCGCCGTCCGCGTCCTGCTCGATGCGCTTGATCCACTTGCGGCCGAACTCACCGGCGAAGAAGTCGCCGTCGTAGGCCTCGGGGAACTTGACCGGGGAGTCGAGGTCCGCGTCGTAGCGGTAGACCGGTCCGCCCATCGGGGACTCGGAGCCGGTGCCGAACTCGGGCACCGAGCCGCCGTCGTACGGGATCCAGGCGGCCTCGGCCGGGGGCAGGTCGACAAGTCCGGTGTTGTGCGGCGACTGGTTCTTCAGGTCGGCGCAGTCGAAGGCGGCGCCGGAGGCCTTGGAGGCGAAGTCGTAGTCCCGGTACGGCTCGTTCTCGCCGACGCAGAAGGGCCAGCCGACGTTGCCGGCCTTCGTCACCCGGGCGAACTCCACCTTGCCGGCGGGCCCGCGCTGCGGGTCGGCCGCGCCGGCGTCGGGGCCGTAGTCACCGACGTACACGATGCCGGTGGCCCGGTCGACGGAGAAGCGGAACGGGTTGCGGAAGCCCATCGCGTAGATCTCGGGGCGCGCCTTGTCCGTGCCGGGCTCGAAGAGGTTGCCCTCGGGGACGGTGTAGGAGCCGTCCTCGGCGACCTTGATGCGCAGGATCTTGCCGCAGAGGTCGTTGGTGTTGACGGAGGTGCGCCGGGCGTCGAACGCCGGGTTGCGGTCGGGGCGTTCGTCGATCGGGGTGAAGCCGTCGGAGGCGAAGGGGTTGGTGTCGTCGCCGGTGGACAGGTAGAGGTTCCCGTCCTTGTCGAAGTCGATGTCGCCGCCGACGTGGCAGCGGATGCCGCGCGAGGTGGGGACGTCCAGGACCTTCTTCTCGCCGGCGGTGTCGAGCGTGCCGTCCTCGTCGAGGACGAAGCGGGACAGCCGGTTGACGCCCTCGAACCTGGCGAAGTCGGCGGCGGTGCCGGTCTCGGGGGCGTCACCCGCCGGGGTGTTCAACGGGGGTGCGTAGAAGGGGTAGATGGCCCGGTTCTCGGTGAAGTCGGGGTCGACGCCGACGCCTTGGATGCCTTCCTCGTCGTGCGTGTACACGGGGAGGGTGCCGGAGACCTTGGTGTTGCCGGCGCTGTCGGTGATCCGCAGTTCGCCGTTGCGCGAGGTGTGCAGCACGCTGCGGTCGGGGAGGACCGCGAGCGACATGGGCTCGCCGGTCTCCTCCGCGCCCTTGGCGAGGGTGACCTGCTGGAAGTCCTCCGCCACGGGCTCGTCGTGGCCCGGGTGACCGGGGTGGGCGGTGGCGCCGGGGGCGGAGCCGAGGGTCAGGGTCGCGGCGGTGAGGAGGCCGCCGGTGAACAGCGCGAGCGATGTACGGACGCGGGTCCGGGCCAGGAGCCGCTTTCTGGTTCGGTGCACGTAGGTCCTCCGGGGAGTGCCGGTTGTACGGGCGGGTGTAGCTGCCGTGCCGCGCGGGGACTGCCGCGCGTGCCTCACCGGAGACGGGAGCGACCCCGGTGACGCGAGTCATGTCGTGTACACGTGGTGGACGGTAGACCTGTTCGTCCGGGACGGAAAGCCCTTGTGCGACGGTTGGGTCGAACTTCTGCTTCCGCCAGGACAAAGGGGTTTGCGGGCAGCGCGAGGCGGCCCCGGGGGCTGGGGCGCGTGGTGCGGATCAGGCCCCCGGGTCTCGACCGCCGTGCTATTCGCCGCCGCCGAAGGCCGCGTCGAAGGAGGCCGAGGGCGGGTCGAAGTCGAACCGCTTGAGGCTGGCAAGCGCTTCCGGAGCGCCGGTCAGCCGGTCCATGCCCGCGTCCTCCCACTCCACGGAGATCGGGCCCTCGTAGCCGATGGACCGGAGCATCCGGAAGACGTCCTCCCAGGGCACATCACCGTGGCCGGCCGAGACGAAGTCCCAGCCGCGCCGGGGGTCGCCCCACGGCAGGTGCGAGCCGAGCCGGCCGTTGCGGCCGTCGAGGCGTTTGCGGGCCTCCTTGCAGTCCACGTGGTAGATCCGGTCCCGGAAGTCGTAGAGGAAGCCGACCGGGTCGAGGTCCTGCCAGACGAAGTGGCTGGGGTCGAAGTTCAGCCCGAACGCGGGCCGGTGGTCGACCGCTTCGAGGGCGCGCTTGGTGGTCCAGTAGTCGTACGCGATCTCGCTGGGGTGCACCTCGTGGGCGAAGCGCACCCCCTCGGCGTCGAAGACGTCCAGGATCGGGTTCCAGCGCTCGGCGAAGTCCTCGTAGCCCCGCTCGATCATGTGCGGCGGGACCGGCGGGAACATCGCGACCAGGTGCCAGATCGAGGAGCCGGTGAACCCGATGACCGTGTCGATGCCGAAGGCGGCGGCGGCCTGGGCGGTGTCCGCCATCTCGGCGGCGGCCCGCTGCCGTACGGCCTCGGCCTCGCCGTCGCCCCAGATGCGGGCGGGCAGGATGCCCTGGTGGCGTTCGTCGATCGGACTGTCGCAGACGGCCTGGCCGACGAGGTGGTTGGAGATGGCGAAGCACTTCAGCCCGTACTTGTCGAGCAGTTGGTGCCTGCTGTCCAGGTATCCGGGGTCGGCGAGCGCCTTGTCCACCTCGAAGTGGTCTCCCCAGCAGGCGAGTTCGAGGCCGTCGTAGCCGAAGTCCCTGGCGTGGCGGCAGACCTCCTCCAGCGGGAGGTCGGCCCACTGGCCGGTGAACAGGGTGAAGGGGCGGGGCATGGGGCGACTGCCTCCTAGGACGAGGGGACCGGAGTGTGTACGGAGTTCTTGGCGGCGCTCTCCTCGACGGCGGCGAGCACCCGCTGCACCTGGAGGCCGTCCACGAACGAGGGCCGGGGCGGGAGGCCTTCGGCGATCGCGCGGACCACGTCACGGGCCTGGTGGACGAAGGTGTGCTCGTAGCCGAGGGCGTGGCCCGGCGGCCACCAGGCCTCCAGGTAGGGGTGTTCGGGTTCGGTGACCAGGATGCGGCGGAAGCCGGCGGTGGCGGCGGGCTCGGTGTGGTCGTGGAAGGAGAGTTCGTTGAGCCGCTCCAGGTCGAAGGCGAGCGAGCCCAGCTCCCCGTTGATCTCCAGCCGCAGCGCGTTCTTGCGCCCGGCCGCCATCCGGGTCGCCTCGAAGGAGGCCAGCGCCCCGGAGGCGAGGCGCCCGGTGAAGATCGCCGCGTCGTCCACCGTCACCTCGCCCCGCGCCACCGCGTCCGCCCCGCCGGAGAGCCCGGCCGACGCACCCGAGAGCAGGGGCCGCTCCCGTACGAAGGTCTCCGCCACCGCCGACACCCCGGTCAGCAGCTCCCCCGCCAGGTACTGGGCGAGGTCGACGATGTGCGCACCCAGGTCGCCCAGCGCGCCCGAGCCGGCGTGTTCGCGCTTGAGCCGCCAGGTGAGCGGGGAGGCCGGGTCGACCAGCCAGTCCTGGAGGTAGCTGGCGCGTACATGGCGCAGGGCGCCGAGGCGGCCGTCCGCGATGAGCTGCCGGGCGTAGGTGATGGCGGGCACCTTGCGGTAGTTGAAGCCCACGATCGCCATCTGGCCCCGGGCCTGCGCCGCCTCGGCGGCGCGGACCATCGCCTCCGCCTCGGCGACCGTGTTGGCGAGCGGCTTCTCGCACAGCACGTGCTTGCCCGCCTCCAGAGCGGCGATGGCGATCTCCGCATGGCTGTCGCCGGGGGTGCAGATGTCGATCAGCTGCACGTCGTCCCGGGCGATCAGCGCCCGCCAGTCGGTCTCCGCCGCCGCCCAGCCGTGCCGGGCGGCGGCGGCGTCGACCGCCGCACGGTCGCGTCCGCAGATCGCGGCGAGAGCAGGCCGCACCGGCAGGTCGAAGACGTGTCCCGCGGTGCGCCACCCCTGGGAGTGGGCGGCGCCCATGAACGCGTATCCGACCATGCCGACCCCGAGCGTTCCCCGCGCCTGCTGCGGCGGCGGTGGCGCGGTCTGCGTGTGCGTCTCTTGACTACGGGCCATGCGGACTTCCTCCTCGTCGGTGTGCGGTAACGGGCCGGGGGACGCGCTCGCCGCATCCCCCTCGGACCCGGTCAGTTGAAGCCCGTCGGCAGGTACTGGTCGATGTTGTCCTTGGTCACGACCGCGGAGTACAGGGTCAGGGAGGTCGGGATCTCCATCTCGGAGAGGCCGCTGATGCCCTTGCTCTGGCCGAGCGCCCGCGCCAGGTCGATGGCGGAGGCGGCCATCGTCGGCGGGTAGAGGACGGTCGCCTTGATGACCGAATTGTCGGCCTTGATGGCGTCCATGGCGGACTTGGCACCGGCGCCGCCGACCATGATGAACTCGTCGCGGCCCGCCTGCTGGATGGCGCGCAGCGCGCCCACGCCCTGGTCGTCGTCGTGGTTCCACAGGGCGTCGAACCGCTTCTCCGCTTGGAGGAGTTGGGCCATCTTCGCCTGGCCCGACTCGACGGTGAAGTCGGCGGCCTGACGGGCCACCAGCTTGATGCCGGGGTAGTTCTTGAGCGCGTCGGCGAAGCCCTGGCTGCGCTGCCTGGTCAGCTCCAGGTTGTCGATGCCGGCGAGCTCGACGACTTTGGCGTTGGCCTTGCCCTTGAGCTGTTCGCCGATGTAGTGACCGGCGTTGAGGCCCATGCCGTAGTTGTCGCCGCCGACCCAGCACCGGTAGGCCTGCGGGGAGGCGAAGACGCGGTCCAGGTTGACGACGGGGATGCCCGCCTCCATCGCCTCCAGACCGACCTGGGTGAGCGCCTTGCCGTCGGCGGGAAGGATGACAAGGACGTCGACCTTCTTGTTGATCAGGGTTTTGACCTGCCCGATCTGGGCGGCGGTGTCATTGGAGCCCTCGGTGATCTCCAGCGTCACCTCGGAGTACTTCTCGGCCCGGGACTTGGCGTTCACGTTGATGGCGTTGAGCCAGCCGTGGTCGGCCTGCGGTCCGGCGAAGCCGATGGTGACGGGCTTGCCCGGCTTGTCGTCGGCGGCGGGCCGGCTGTCGCCCGCGGGCTCGGCGTTCTTCGGCTCGTTGCTGGTGCAGGCGGTGAGGAGCGCGCCCGCGGAGAGGGCGGTGGCTCCGAACAGCAGCCCTCTGCGGCTGGTTTCTGGCATGGCGGTGGGACCCTTCATCCGGTGGGTTGCGTACGACGTGCGGTTGCGCAGCGGCGAACTGCTCAGGTCTCGCCGCCGCGCAGGGTGCGGAGCGGCGAACTGCTCAGGTCTCGCCGCCGCGCAGGGTGCGGCGCTGGACGAGGACGGCGGCCACGATGATGGCGCCCTTGGCGATCTGCTGGACGTCGCTCTGCAGGTTGTTGAGCGCGAAGATGTTGGTGATCGTCGTGAAGACGAGGACACCGAGGACGGAGCCGACGATGGTGCCGCGGCCGCCGCTGAGCAGGGTGCCCCCGATGATTGATGCGGCGATGGCGTCGAGCTCGTACAGGTTGCCGTTGGTGTTCTGGCCGGAGCCGGAGAGCACGACCAGCATGAAGGCGGCGATGCCGCAGCACAGCCCGGAGAGCACGTAGAGGTACAGGCGCTGGCGGCGGACGTCGATCCCGGCGAGCCGGGCGGCCTCCGCGTTGCCGCCGACGGCGACCGTGCGGCGGCCGAAGGTGGTGCGGTTGAGGATCAGCCAGCCGATGACGGTGACCGCGGCGAACATGATGACCAGCGGCGGGATCCCGAGGATGTAGGAGTCCGGCAGGCCCAGGTCCAGGACCGGGTCGACGGTGACGATCTGGGTCTTGCCGTCGGTGATCTGGAGGGCGAGGCCGCGCGCCGAGGCGAGCATGGCGAGGGTGGCGATGAACGGGACCATGCCCCCGTACGCGATGAGCACGCCGTTCACCAGTCCGGCGGCGAGGCCGACGACCACGGCGGTGGAGGCGATGCCCGCGAAGCCGTACTCCTGGGTGGCCAGGGTCGTCGCCCAGACCGAGGCGAGGGCGACCATCGCCCCGACGGAGAGGTCGATGCCGCCGCTGGTGATGACGAAGGTCATGCCGACGGTGACGACTCCGATGACGGAGGCCTGGGTCAGGATCAGCTGGAGGTTCCCGGTGTCCAGGAACGCGTCCGGTTCGGTGATGCCGCCGACCAGGACGAGGGCGGCGAGGACGCCGAGCAGGGACAGGGTCCGGACGTCGAACCGCGGACCGAGTCCGGGTCGGCCACCGCCGGCCGTCTTCGACGGGGGCGGGTCGGCGGGGCCGGTGAGGACCCCCTTGTCCGGCCCGTTGTGCTGCGCCGAGGGGGCGGGCTGTGTCATGGCGTCGGGCTCCCTTCCATCACGAGGTCGAGTACGCGGTGCTCGTCGAGCTCCTGGGCGGGGGCCGTGTGGACCACGTGTCCCTCCCGGAGCACCAGCACCCGGTCGGCGAGGCCCAGGACTTCGGGCACTTCACTGGAGACGAGCAGGACGGCGAGGCCTTCGTCGGCCAGCCGGCGGATCACGGCGTAGAGCTCGGCGCGGGCGCCGACGTCCACGCCGCGGGTGGGTTCGTCGAGCAGCAGGACCCGGCAGCCGCGCAGCAGCCAGCGGGCGAGGACGGCCTTCTGCTGGTTGCCGCCGGAGAGGGTGCGGATCGGGGTGTCCGGGTTGTCCGGCCGCAGCGAGAGCTCGCGGGTGGCCCGCCGCGCGGACCGCCGCTCGCCGCCCCGGTCGATCCAGCCCACCCGGGCGAACCGGGAGAGTGAGGAGACGGAGACGTTACGGGTGACGGACTCGGTCATCAGCAGGGCCTGGGCCTTGCGCTCCTCGGGGGCGAGGCCGATCCCGGCGGCGACGGCGGCGCGGACGCTGCCGGGGCGGAGCCGCTTGCCCGCGACGGTGACGGTTCCGGTGCTCGCCTTGCGGGCACCGTAGATCGTCTCCAGGATCTCCGAGCGGCCGGAGCCGACGAGTCCGGCGAGACCGACGATCTCGCCGGGCCGCAGTTTCAGGTCGACGGGGGCGAACTCGCCCTTGCGGGAGAGACCTTGGACCCGGAGTACGGGCTCGGTGGTGTTCGCGGCGGCCTCGTCGGGGCGCGGCGGGAAGACGTACTCGACATCTCGGCCGGTCATCATGGCAACGATGTCGCGTGTCGGGGTGTCGGCGGCGGGCAGCCCCACCGCGACGGCCCGGCCGTCCTTGAGCACGGTGACCCGGTCGCCGATGCGGCGGATCTCCTCCAGCCGGTGCGAGATGTAGACGACGGCGACCCCGTCGGCGGTCAGGCCGTCGACGATCCGGAAGAGATTGTCGACCTCGTCGGGGTCGAGCGCGGCGGAGGGCTCGTCCATCACGATGAGCTGTACGTCGTGGGAGAGCGCCCGCGCCATCGAGACGATCTGCTGCTGGGCGGCGGAGAGGTCCCCGACCGGCCGCGCGGGGTCGATCTCCGGGTGACCGAGCCGGGCCAGGAGCGCTCTCGCCGCGAGACGCCCCTCCCCCGTACGGACGATGAAGCCGGCGCTGGTCGGTTCGTGGCCGAGGAAGACGTTCTCGGCGACCGACAGCCCCTGGACCAGGTCGAGTTCCTGGTAGATCGTGGCAATTCCCAGGCGCATGGCGGCGATCGGGGACTTCAGCCGGGCGGCCTCGCCGCGCCAGGTGATCTCGCCGTCGTCGGGCTGGTGGGCCCCGGCGAGCACCTTGATGAGGGTGGACTTGCCCGCGCCGTTCTGGCCGAGGAGGCAGTGGACCTCGCCGGCCTGGACCTCCAGGTCGACGCCGTCCAGGGCGCGCACGCCGGGGAAGGACTTGGTGATGCCGGACATGGTGAGCAGGGGTGGTTCTGGTGCCATGACGAATCCCCTCGGCGAATGGGGTCTCCCCGGCCGGGTGGGTGCCGGGCGTTCGGGGAGGGCCGGTGAGCGGGCAGGGCGCAGGGCTGGAGGTGCCGTGGAGCCGGCGGCACCGGGAGCGGCTGCTGACCAGCGGTACGTGACGAGTACCTGACCAAAGCGGTGGTGCGTACGGGTGGTGGACGGTGATGCGTACGGTGCCGGGGCGGTGCGGGTGCGGGTGCGGGTGTGATGACGATGCGGGTCGTGCGGGGTGCGGTGGGTCGTGCGGGGTGCGGTGGCTCGTGCGTGGCGGAATGGGTCGTGCGGGGCGGAATGGGTCGTGCGGGGCCGAATGGGTCGTGCGGGGCCGAATGGGTCGTGCGGGGCGTGGTGGCTCGTGCGGGTGTGGCCGGGGCGCGTGTCGGTGCGGTCAGGCCGGGGAGAAGAGGTGGTCGCTGATGAGGCGGGCCGCGCCGATCACTCCGGCGGTGGGGCCCAACTCGCCCAGCACGATGGGGAGGTTGCCGGTGGCCAGGGGCAGGGACTGCCGGTAGACCTGGGTGCGGACACTGGCGAGGAGGTTGTGACCGAGGCCGGTGACCCCGCCGCCGATCACCACCAGACCGGGATTGAAGAAGCTGACCAGGCTCGCTATGACCTGGCCGAGCCGGTTGCCGCCTTCGCGGATCAGGTCGAGTGCGGCCGCGTCCCCGGCCGCCGCGGCGGCGGCCACGTCGGCGGCGGTGAGGCGGCCTGCCGCCTCCAGCCGGACCGCGAGCTCGGGCGAGCGGCCCTCACGGGCCGCGTCCTCCGCGTCGCGGGCCAGGGCGGCCCCGCTGAAGTGGGCTTCCAGGCAGCCCTTGTTGCCGCAGGCACAGGCCCGGCCGTGCGGCTCCACCTGGATGTGCCCGATGTCCCCCGCGCTGCCCGTCGTACCCCGGTAGACCTCACCGCCGACGACGATCCCGCAGCCGATACCCGTACCGATCTTGACGCACAGGAAGTCGCCCACGGAGCGGGCGACGCCCGCGTGCTGCTCCCCCATCGCCATGAGGTTCACGTCGTTGTCGACCATGACGGGGCAGCCCAGGTCCTGGCTGAGGGCCTCGCGGACCGGGAACCCGTCCCAGCCGGGCATGATCGGCGGCGCGACCGGTACGCCTTCGGGGAAGCGGACGGGGCCCGGGACCCCGATGCCCGCGCCGTCGAAGCCCTCCGCGAGGCCGGAGGCCCGGAGCTTGGCGGCCATCGCCAGGACCTGCTCGAAGACCGCGACGGGCCCCTCGCGTACGTCCATCGGCTGGTTGAGGTGTCCCAGTACCTCCAACTCCGCGTTGGTGACGGCCACATCGATGGAGGTGGCGCCGATGTCGACCCCGAGGAACCGGAGTTCGGGGGCGATCCGGATGTTGTGCGAGCGGCGCCCGCCACGGGATGCGGCGAGTCCGTCGGCCACCACCAGGCCGGTCTCCAGCAGCCGGTCCACCTCGACGGCGAGCTTGGAGCGCGACAGGTCGACCTGATCACCCAGTTGTGCACGGGAGTTGGGACCCCCGTCACGCAACAGTCGGAGCAACCGCGCCTGATGCGTGTTCGCGGGTCGTGCCGTCATACGTCTCACGCGTCCCTCCCCGCCACATCCGGCCAGTCCGTCGGGCTTTCGAGGGGAACGTAGCAGCGCTTTCCCGGAGTGGGAAGAAGTTGCGCAGGAATCCGCCCCAACTTTCTCCACACTCAGGACAAAGATGGTCAGGGGCAGCGGATGACCTGTCCGGCGTACGAGAGGTTCCCACCGAAACCGAACAGCAGTATGGGCGCGCCGGAGGCGACCTCACCCCGCTCGACGAGCTTGGAGAGCGCCATCGGGATGGAGGCGGCGGAGGTGTTGCCGGAGTCCACCACGTCCCGCGCGATGACCGCGTTGACCGCGCCGATCTTCCGGGCGACGGGTTCGATGATGCGCAGGTTGGCCTGGTGCAGCACGACGGCGGCCAGGTCCTCCGGGGCGATGCCCGCCTTCTCGCAGACCTTGCGGGCGATCGGGGGCAGCTGGGTCGTGGCCCAGCGGTAGACGGACTGCCCCTCCTGCGCGAAGCGCGGCGGCGTCCCCTCGATCCGTACGGCGTTGCCCATCTCCGGCACCGACCCCCACAGCACCGGCCCGATCCCCGGGCCACCCGGGGTGTCGGGGGCGGACGGGCCGGCGGTGACGACGGCGGCGCCGGCGCCGTCGCCGAGCAGGACGCAGGTGGTGCGGTCGGTCCAGTCCGCGATGTCGCCCATCTTGTCGGCGCCGATGACCAGCGCCCGGGTCGCCGCCCCGGCCCGGATGGTGTGGTCGGCGACGGCCAGGGCGTGGGTGAAGCCCGAGCAGACCACGTTGATGTCCATCACGGCGGGCGACCCCATACCGAGCCGCGCCGCGACCCGCGCCGACATGCTCGGGGACCGGTCGATCGCCGTGGAGGTGGCCACCAGGACCAGATCGATGTCCGCGGGCTCAAGACCGGCGGCGGCCAGCGCCTTGGCACCCGCGTGCGCGGCCAGCTCGTCGACCGGCTCGTCCGGGCCGCCCACATGTCGGGTCTTGATGCCGACCCGGCTCGTGATCCACTCGTCGCTCGTGTCGACCATGGCCGCCAGGTCGTCGTTGGTGAGCACCTTGGCGGGCTGATAGTGGCCGAGCGCCACGACACGTGAGCCGGTCATACGGGTTCCCATCGTTGGGTAGGGCTTTGGGTAGGACTTTGGGTAGGGAAGAAAATCCAGTCTTGGTCGCTACCGACCAGTACACGGGCACGTGATCCCACAGGAATCCGGCCCACACGTTGGAGCATTGACAACAGTCCGGCCCCCGTGCTGCTCCGTGCCGCTCCCGCTGGGACAGGGTGGTGCGTGTGCAGGACAATGACGGGGCCAGGCTTCGGCCCCATCCACGGCCACCAGCTCCGCACACCGACAGATCGGGTTCAGCCTCATGGGACGGGTCACCGAGCGCCGCCGCACCCTCCGCATCCGGGACGGTGCCGTCTCCTCCCGCGCCGACACGCTCGTCGCGGAGGAGCCCCTGGAGATCCGGCTGAACGGAAAGCCGCTGGCCATCACCATGCGTACGCCGGGTGACGACTTCGCGCTGGCCGCCGGGTTCCTGGTGAGCGAGGGCGTGATCGCCGAGGGCGAGGAGGTGCGGTCGATCGTCTACTGCGCCGGGGCGAGTGCCGACGGTGGGAACACGTACAACGTGGTGGACGTGCAGCTCGCGCCCGGTGTCCCGGTCCCCGACATCACGCTGGAGCGGAACGTCTACACCACCTCCTCGTGCGGCCTGTGCGGAAAGGCGAGCCTGGACGCGGTACGCACCACCACCCGGCACCCGGTCGGCGACACTCCCCCGGTTCGCGTCACGCCCGGCCTGCTCGCCGCCCTCCCGGACCGGCTGCGGGCCGCGCAGAAGGTGTTCGACCGGACCGGTGGCCTGCACGCGGCGGCCCTCTTCTCCGAGGAGGGCGAGCTGCTCGACGTCCGGGAGGACGTGGGGCGGCACAACGCGGTCGACAAGCTGGTGGGCCGGGCGCTGACGGACGGGCGGCTGCCCCTGTCGCGTGCGGTGCTGCTGGTCTCGGGGCGGGCCTCGTTCGAGCTGGCGCAGAAGGCGGTGATGGCCGGCATCCCGGTGCTGGCGGCGGTCTCGGCGCCGTCCTCGCTGGCGGTGGACCTGGCGTCGGAGAGCGGACTGACCCTGGTGGGGTTCCTGCGGGGCCCGTCGATGAACGTGTACGCGGGTGAGCACCGGATCGCGCTGGAGGCGGGGGTCCACTGACGGGCTCGGCGGCTCCCGGGCCGACTGTCACGGACCCGAGTGGCCCCGGCCCACTCCCCCGCGGACCCCGTCGGCCGCGGTCGGCGGCTACGGGGTCACCGTGACCGCCGGGTGGGACACCGGCCCGGCGTCCGTCGGCGGCTACGGGGTCACCGTGACCGCCGGGTGGGACACCGGCCCGGCGTCGGAGTCCTCCGGGCCACGTGCCGGCTCCGGGTCGCGGGAGCGGCGCCTGGCGATGACCGCGCAGACCATCAGCTGCATCTGGTGGAAGAGCATCAGCGGCAGCACGGCGAGGCTCGCGTGCGCCCCGAACAGCACGCTCGCCATCGGCAGCCCCGCCGCCAGGCTCTTCTTCGATCCGGCGAACTGGATGGCGATCCGGTCCTCCCGGTCGAAGCCGAGCCGCCGTGCCCCGTACCAGGTCAGCGTCAGCATCAGGGCCAGCAGGACCGCCTCGGCGCCGAGCAGGGCGGCCAGCCGGGCAGGGGTGACCCGGTGCCAGACGCCGGCGGCCATGCCCACGCTGAACGCGGTGTAGACGACCAGCAGGATGGAGCCGCGGTCCACCAGCCCGAGCACCTTCTTGTGGCGGGTCAGGAAACCGCCGACCCAGCGGCGCAGGAACTGTCCGGCGAGGAACGGCACCAGCAGCTGGAGCGCGATCCTCAGCAGCGAGTCCGCCGAGAACCCGCCGCCGGTGGAGCCGAGCAGCAGTGCGGCGAGCAGCGGGGTCAGGAAGATCCCGATAAGGCTGGAGAAGGACCCGGCGCAGATCGCGGCCGGCACGTTGCCCCGGGCGATCGAGGTGAACGCGATCGAGGACTGGATCGTCGACGGCACCAGGCACAGGAAGAGGAAGCCGGCCTGGAGCTCGGACGTCAGCACGTACGGGACCAGGCCCCCGCTCGCCAGTCCCAGCAGCGGGAACACGAGAAAGGTGCAGGCCAGGACGGTGAGGTGGAGCCGCCAGTGCTTCAGCCCGTCGAGCGCCTCGGCCGTCGAGAGACGGGACCCGTAGAGGAAGAAGAGCAGGGCGACCGCTCCGGTGGAGGCCCCGCCCGCCACGTCGGCGGCGGACCCGCGGGCCGGCAGCAGCGCGGCGAGGACGACCGTGCCGATCAGCGCCAGGACGTACGCGTCGACTGGCGGCCAGGACGGCAGGGTGAGGGTGCGGCGGCGGCTCATGGGCTCCACGGATCCTTCGGCTTCCTGGTACGCCCCACCATCCTGCCCCGCCCCGAGCGATCGGAAATCCCTCATACCGTGCTCACTGTCATCACGGAAGGCGATAAAGCCCCGTTAGCGTGGGGCCATGGACACCTCCTACGACCCCGCCCAGCTCCGTACCTTCCTCGCGGTCGCCCAGACCCTGAGCTTCACCCAGGCCGCCCGCCGGCTCGGCATCCGGCAGTCCACGGCCAGCCAGCACGTCCGGCGGCTGGAGGAGGCGGCCGGGCGGCAGCTGTTCGCGCGGGACACCCACCGGGTGGACCTGACCGAGGACGGCGAGGCGATGCTCGGCTTCGCCCGGACCATCCTGCGGGCACACGAGCGGGCCGCGGCGTTCTTCGCGGGCACCCGGCTGCGCGGCCGACTCCGCTTCGGGGCGTCCGAGGACTTCGTGCTCACGCGGCTGCCGGACATCCTGGAGTCGTTCCGCCGCGACCATCCGGAGGTCGAACTGGAACTCACGGTGGAGCTGTCCGGGACGCTGCACCGGCAGCTGGAGGCGGGCCGGCTGGACCTGGTGCTGGCCAAGCGGAGGACCGGCGACACGCACGGCGAGCTGGTGTGGCGGGACACGCTGGAATGGATCGGCGCCCCGCGGCTGCGGATCGATCCGGAACGCCCGGTGCCGCTCATCGTCTTCCCGCCGCCGGGGATCACCCGGGCCCGCGCGCTGGAGGTGCTGGAGGAGGACGGACGGGCCTGGCGGATCGCGTGTACGAGTACGAGCCTGAGTGCCCTGGTCGCGGCGGCGCGGGCGGGTCTGGGGGTGATGGTGCACTCACGGGGGCTGATCCCGCCGGGGCTCGCACCGGTTCCGGCCAGGGCAGGGCTGCCGGAGCCGGGGGGTGTCGACTTCGTCCTGCTGCACGGGGACCGCCGGGGCGGGGCGCAGCAGGCGGCGGGCGCGCTGGCGGGGGCGATCCTGGCGGGCGGGGACCGGCTGCACCGGGGGATCGGCGGCCGGGAGTGACGCCCGGGGTCGGATTGGGTGGAGATGTGGCCGCGAGCCGCTCACTCCTTCGTCAGAAGTGCGCCCGAGCCTTGCCCATCTGGCCGGATTTCGACGGTTGACCTCTGCGAATGCCACGTTTTACCCGGGGTTCGGCCCCTCCCGCCGGGCCCCCGGTTGGGGTAGCGTCGCGGCGCTGTGCGGAGCGCCACGAGGAGCAGGCCATTGCGTGCATTCACTGTCCCACCCATGGCCGCGCCGCCTCAGGTGGGCGGTCTGGCCGACGCGGTCTTCGACTACGCGGACGCCGATCCGCAGCGGGTCGCCTTCGGCCGCAAGGACGCGGGCGGGCAGTGGCGGGATGTGACCTCGGAGGCGTTCCGTGACGAGGTGCTGGCCCTGGCCAGGGGGCTGATCGCGCACGGCGTCCGGTTCGGCGACCGGGTCGCGCTGATGTCCCGTACGCGGTACGAGTGGACGCTCTTCGACTTCGCGCTCTGGTCGGTGGGAGCCCAGTCGGTGCCCGTCTACCCGACCTCCTCCGCCGAGCAGGTCCACTGGATGCTGCACGACGCCGAGGTGGTGGCGGTGATGGTCGAGCACGAGGACCACGCGATGACCGTGGGTTCGGTGATCGACCGGCTGCCGCACCTCAAGCGGCTCTGGCAGCTGGACGCGGGGGCGGTGGACGAGCTGGTCGGCGCGGGCGGGACGGTCGACGACGAGGTGGTGCACCGGCACCGGCGCGCGGTGACTCCCGAGTCCGTGGCGACGGTCATCTACACCTCGGGCACGACGGGCCGCCCCAAGGGGTGCGTGATCACGCACGCGAGCTTCATGTTCGAGAGCGACACGATGGTCGCCCGCTGGGAGCCCGTGTTCCACTCCAAGCCCGGCGACGAGGCGGCCACCCTGCTCTTCCTCCCGCTGGCGCACGTCTTCGGCCGGATGGTGGAGATCGCGGCGGTACGGGGGCGGGTCAAGCTGGGCCACCAGCCGGAGCTCTCGGCGAACGCGCTGATGCCGGACCTGATGACGTTTCGGCCCACCTTCATCCTGGCGGTGCCGTACATCTTCGAGAAGGTCTTCAACGGCGCCCGGCGCAAGGCCGAGGCGGAGGGCAGGGCCGGGCCGTTCGACAAGGCGGTGGACATCGCGGTGAAGTACGCCGAGGCACTGGAGCAGAAGGCGTTCGGCCTCGGTCCCGGGCCGTCCGCCGGGCTGCGGATGCAGCACCAGTTCTTCGACAAGGTCGTCTACAGGAAGGTCCGCGACGCGATGGGCGGCCGGGTGCGGCACGCGATGTCGGGCGGCTCGGGCATGAACCGCCGGCTCGGCCTGTTCTTCGCGGGCGCCGGGGTGAGTGTCTTCGAGGGGTACGGGCTGACCGAGTCCACGGCGGCGGCGACCGCCAATCCGCCCGAGCGCACCCGGTACGGCACGGTCGGGCAGCCCATCCCCGGGACGTCGGTGCACATCGCGGACGACGGCGAGGTGTGGGTGCACGGCCCGAACGTCTTCTCCGGCTATCTGAACAACCCCGCCGCGACCCGGGCCACCCTCCACGACGGTTGGCTGGCCACCGGGGACATCGGTTCGCTGGACGCGGACGGCTATCTGACGATCACCGGGCGGAAGAAGGAGATCCTGGTGACCTCCGGCGGCAAGAGCGTGTCGCCGGCCGGTCTGGAGGAGCGGGTACGGGCCCATCCGCTGGTCGCCCAGTGCATCGTCGTCGGCAACGACCGCCCCTACATCGCGGCCCTGGTCACCGTCGACCAGGAGTCCGTCGACCACTGGCTCACCATGCAGGGGCGCACCCCGCTCGAACCCGCCGACCTGGTGCGCGACCCGGACCTGGAGATGGAGGTCCGCCGGGCGGTGATCGCCGCCAACACCGCCGTGTCGCAGGCCGAGTCGATCCGTACGTTCCGGATCCTGGCCCACCCCTTCACCGAGGAGCACGGCCTGCTGACGCCTTCGCTGAAGCTGAAGCGCAAGGCGATCGAGACGGCGTACGCGGTCGAGGTCGACGCGCTCTACCACTGACCGGGGCCCGCTGCCACCGACCGGGCCCGCGCACTTCTGGATCATGGAGCGGGAATGCCCGGGCGCACCCGCTCGTTGTCGTCGGGAGTACCAACCGACGACGTAAGGATCGACCGCTCGTGAGCCAGGTTCCCTCCATCACCCTCAACAACGGCCTCGAAATGCCGCAGCTCGGTTTCGGTGTCTGGCAGGTGCCGGACGACGAGGCGGCGAAGGCGGTCGCCAAGGCCATCGAGTCCGGGTACCGGTCCATCGACACCGCCGCGATCTACGAGAACGAGGTGGGCACCGGCAAGGCCATCGCCGCCTCCGGTGTCGCCCGTGACGAGCTCTTCGTCACCACGAAGCTGTGGAACAGCGAGCAGGGGTACGACAGCACGCTGCGTGCCTTCGACGCCTCGCTGGACAAGCTCGGCCTGGACCACGTCGATCTGTATCTGATCCACTGGCCGGTCCCGGCCAAGGACGCGTACACCGACACGTACAAGGCGTTCGAGAAGATCTACGCGGACGGCCGTGCCAAGGCGATCGGCGTGTCGAACTTCTACCCCGAGCACCTGAAGCGGCTGCTGGGCGAGACCTCCGTGGTCCCCGTCCTCAACCAGATCGAGCTGCACCCCCAGTTCCAGCAGGCCGAGGCGCGCGCCTTCCACGCCGAGCACGGCATCGCCACCGAGGCCTGGTCGCCGCTGGGCCAGGGCAGGGGCCTCCTGGAGGTGCCGACGGTCGTGGCCGTCGCCCGGAAGCACGGCCGCACCCCGGCCCAGGCCGTCCTGCGCTGGCACCTGCAGACCGGCAACATCGTGATCCCGAAGTCCGTGACCCCGTCGCGGATCGAGGAGAATCTCGATGTGTTCGGTTTCGAGCTGGACGCCGACGACCTCGCCGCCTTCGCGGCGCTGGACGAGGGCAAGCGGCTCGGCCCGGACCCGGCGGAGTTCAACCTCGGCGCCTGAGTGCCGGGTTCGTCCGGCGCCCCCACCACGGCCGTGGTGGGGGCGCCGCCGTCGGTCCGCCGCCGGACCCCAGGTCAACCATGGGTGTCCCACGTGTGTGTCCCACTTCAACTCCCCGGGGGAAAGAGCAAGATGAGCAGCGATCCGGCGCCCGTCGTCGAGGCGGGCAGGTACCGTCTGCGCAATGTCGGCAGCGGCCTGGTGCTGGAGGTGTCCGGCGCGGCCAAGGGCAGCGGTGCCCGGGTGCAGCAGGGCAAGGACGACGGGACGGCGGCCCAGGAGTGGCAGCTGTCCCCGGTGCACGAGGGCGCGGCGCTCTACCACCTGGTCAACGCGCACAGCGGGAAGCGGTTGGACGTCGCCAACGCCGACACGGAGAACGGCGTCCGTATCCAGCAGTGGAAGGCCAACAACTTCGGAGCCCAGGAGTGGCTGATCGAGCAGCACCTGGAGGCGCCGGGGACGGTGACGCTGGTGAGCTTCATCAGCGGGCTCGTCATGGAGGTCGCCGACCGGTCGGCCGAGGAGGGCGGGACGGTCCAGCAGTGGGAGGACACCGACTCCCCCTTCCAGTGGTGGCGGTTGGAGCCGGTGTCCTGAGAGGGCCCCGAGAACGCTGTCAGTCCCGGCGGCCGAGGTGGACCGTGCGGGCGGCGAGCAGGTAGACGTCGGGCCGGTGGTGGACCCCCGCCCGGTCCTCCGGGTCCAGCAGCCTTTCCAGTACGGCACGGTCGTCGGCGTCGAGCAGTTCGCCGAAGACCTCGTACTCCCGGGTCAGCTTGGTGACCACATGGTCGCGGGCGGGCCCGGAGAGCGGAGCGGGCAGGTCGAGCAGGAAGGTGCGGGTGCCCTGCGGGGTCAGCCCGGCCCCCGCGATCAGGGCGCTCCAGTCCTCGATCTCCCGCTTGCTGTAGGGCAGTTCGGACCGCATCCGCTCGAAGCGCGCGGCGGAGGCCGCGTCCATCCGGGCCTCCAGGCCGGGCCGTCCGATGCCGATCTCCCGGGGCAGCCGCCGGGTGGGCAGCCCGCCCTCCAGGAGCGCCACGGTCCCGCCGGGGCGCAGGAGGCCGGCGAATCCGGCGAGGGCGACGCGCTGGTCGCCCATGTGGTGCAGGGAGTTGCCCGCCCAGATCAGGTCGGCCTCGCCCAGCCGGCCGGCGTCCTGCGGGAACGCGGCCTCCGCCGTCCGGACGCGGTCGCTCAAGCCGAGGCGCCGGGCGCGGTGCTCCGTCCGCTCCAGCAGGGCGGGCGTGGGGTCCACGGCGACGACTTCGGCCTCGGGGAACACCTCGGCCAGCAGACAGGTGACGACCCCGGGGCCGCTGCCGATGTCCAGCACCCGGCGCACCCGCGGCGCGGTGGGCAGGGCGGCGATCCAGCGGGCCGCCTCCTCGTACGGGCCACTGTTGAGTTCGGCCTCCTGCTCCAGCATCGGGCCCATCACGTCCCAGTCGAACTCCGTGCCCGCACCTGCGGCCGGGGATCCATGGGCGTGGGTGTGGGTGTGCGCTTCGTGGTGGCCGTGTCCGGCGTGGCTGCTCATGGCGCCACCCTCCCCAGAGGCCGGCGTCGGGGCAAGTTACGTTGCCGTTCCGGCAAGTCGGCGTCTCGGCGGTTCCGGTGCCGGGCGGCACCGGCAAGAGCGGGCGCCGGAGGTGCACCCCGGAGACATTGCCTGCACCGAAGCGTGACCGACATATTGCCGGGGCGGGCGTGGGGCCATAACTTGCCTTTATGGAGCTGGAATTGCGCCATCTGAGAACCGTCCGTGCTATCGCCGACACCGGCAGCCTCACCAAGGCCGCCGCCACGCTGGGCCTCGCCCAGCCCGCTCTCAGCGCCCAGTTGCGGCGGATCGAGAAGGCCCTGGGCGGCACGCTCTTCGACCGTGACCACACGGGTGCCCGCGCGACGCCGCTCGGCGAGCTGGTGCTGGAGCGGGCCCGGGTGGTGCTGCCTGCGGTGAGTGAACTCCAGGCGGAGGCGGTGCGGTTCGCCAACGCCACGGGGCCCCTGGAGCGGTTCCGGCTCGGCGGCACGCACGGTCCGCTGCTGGGCGGTCTGGTCGACCGGATCGCCACGGCGCACCCGGCGGCGCCGGTCTCCACGTACACCTCGTGGTCGGTGGACGAGATCGCCGCCCTGACGATCGACGGGCGCCTCGACTTCGCGCTGATCGGCACCTGCGGTGAGAGTCCGCCGCCGCTGGCCGAGCGGCTGGTCTGGGAGGTGGTGGGGGTGGACCCGGTCTTCGTGATGCTGCCGGAGGACCACCCGCTGGCCGACGAGGAGGAGCTGGACCTCGGCGCGCTGGCGGACCAGTGCTGGGCCGACGTACCGGGGGACGGCTGTTTCGCCGACTGCTTCGCCACGGCCTGCGCGCGGGCCGGTTTCACCCCGGTGTCGGTGTACGAGACGGACACCTCCTCCGTCGTCCATCTGGTGCAGGTCGGGCGGGCGATCGGGCTCTGCCGGGCCACCTTCCCGCCGGTCCCCGGCCTGGTGACCCGGCCGCTCGCCGGGGCGCCGCTCAGCTGGCGGCACCTGCTGGGCTGGCACCCGCACTCCCCCGCCGCGGACGCCGCGGCGGGGACGGTCGCGGGGCAGACCCGGGCGGCGTACGCGGAGGCCGTGTCGCGCAGCCCCGTCTACGCCAGGTGGCTCGCCACGAATCCGCGGTTCGGGCTGGTGAGCTGAGCTCCGGCCTACCCGCTACTTCGCGCCGTGGGCCGGAGCGGCGGCCGCGACCCGGGTGGCCAGTTCCAGATCCTTCTCCGTGACCGCGCCCCCCGCGTCGTGCGTGTGGACGGACAGGGCCACGGTGTTGTAGCCGAGCGTCAGGTCGGAGTGGTGGTCGAGCTCGTCCTGGATCCGCGCGATGTGCACGGTCAGCGCGGTGGCGGCGAAGTGCGACGGCAGCCGGAAGGTCCGGGTGATCCGGTCCCCCTCCAGCGCCCAGCCGGGCAGCGCCTCCAGCCGGTGTTCGGTCTCGGTCTTCGACAGCGGTTCGGCGGACATGGAACGGCTCCCGTGGGTCTCGGATGCGGCGTGCGACCGGTCGGTTCGGCACCGGGGGCGTCGGTGCCCCGGCCCGTCGGTGACGTTACGGTCTTCCCATGACGACTGTCTCCCCCGACACGGGGGTGGGACCGCTGCTGCGCGGCTGGCGGGAGCGGCGGCGGATCAGCCAGCTGGATCTGGCGCTGCGCGCGGACTCCTCGGCCCGCCACATCTCCTTCATCGAGACGGGCCGCTCGCGCCCCAGCGAGGACATGGTCCTGCGCCTGGCCGAGCAGCTGGCCATCCCCGTCCGGGAACGCAACGCCCTGCTGGTGGTGGCCGGTTACGCGCCCCGGTACGCGCAGACGCCGCTCGACGCCCCCGCGATGGCGCCGGTGCGCGAAGGGCTGGAGCGGCTGCTCGATGGGTACGAGCCGTATCCCGCGCTCGTCGTGGACGGCACGTACGACGTGGTGGCGGCCAACCGGGGCATCGCCCTGCTCATGGAGTGGGTCTCCGATGAGCTGCTCACCCCGCCGCTGAACGCCATGCGGATCACCCTGCACCCGGCGGGGCTCGCGCCGCGCATCCTGAACCTGGCGGAGTGGCGGGCGGACCTGCTGGCGCAGATGGAGCGTCAGCTCGCCCTCGTACGGTCGCCGCAGCTGCGCGCGCTGTACGAGGAGGTGGCCGGCTACCCCGTGCCGGGCAGGGGCGCCGGTGACGGGGCAGGGGCGCCGGTGACGGGGCCGGGACCGTGGCCGGGGCCGGGGGGCGTACGCCGTCGTTCGCACTGCCCCTGGTGATCGAGCACGGGGGCCAGGTGCTGTCGTTCATCGCCTCGATCGCCACCTTCAACACCCCCATGGACGTGACCGTCGCGGAGCTGGCCATCGAGACGTTCCTCCCCGCCGACCGGGAGACCGCCGCCCATCTGCGCGCACGCCTGCCGTAGCCGCTCCAGCCGCCCCCGCACCCGTCGACCCGAGGACAGCGAGGTATGACCAAGCCATCACTATGCAATACCGGGTGAGGGAACGCCACTTCCTCACCGATTCCAAGGCGCTCCCGATCTGCCTCTGACCCCGACGACCACTGCGGCCTCTGCGGCCTCTGCGGTGTGGGCTGGGGAGCCGCCGGACATCCATCGCAGGCGGCATGGTGGCCGGCACGGACTCGATCGACCATCTGGACGTGCTGCGGCACGGTAGTGGTTCGCTTCACGTCCCCCGCGCTCAGGACGGAGCAGTCGGGCTATGCGCACAGGCTATGGATCCCTCGCGTACAGCTGTCGGATCCGGTACCGATCCACTCAGCGGCCCTCGGCTCTCACCTGCGCGTCCACGGCATGCCCAAAGGATTCGAGCGTGGGGCATTCCTTGAACAGGTGCAAGGGCAGCCTCGCTCCTGTCTCTTTGCCGAGCCGGGCCAGGACCTGGCTCCCGAGGAGTGAATGGCCGCCCAATTCGAAGAAGTCATCGGTGGGTTCGATTGTCTCCACTCCCAGGACCTCGCGCCAGATCCTGGAGACCAGGACAACGGTTTCCGATTCCATGCCCGCCCTCCCTTCTCGCCGTATGTCGATGCGTACATGCGGTGTCCTAGGTGCGTCACGCAGGCTCCGGCTGTACGAGCTCTTCGAGCCGTTTGCGGTCGAGCTTGCCGTTCAACGTCAGGGGCAGTGCCGGGATGTCGACGAATCGAGACGGCATCATGTACGGCGGCAGCAGCTCCGCGAGGTAGGCGCGCAGTGCTGGGGCGTCGGCCGCGACGGAGTCGGACGACGGCACGCAGCACGCCACGAGGAAGGGGTCGCCCTGCGCTCTCCTCGTCATGACGACCGCAGCCTCGCGGATATCGTCGTGGGCGTTGAGCAGCGCTTCCACCTCTCCGAGCTCGACGCGCAGGCCGCGCAGCTTCACCTGTGTGTCGGTGCGCCCCTCGAACCACAGCCTGTCCTGCTCGATGCGGGCCAGGTCCCCGGTCCGGTACCAACGCTCCTTCGGGTCGCCATCGAGGGTGACGAAACTGCGGGCCGTCCGGTCGGACAACCCCAGGTAGCCCCAGGCGACACCCGCCCCGCCCAGATAGATCTCACCGGTCCACCCGGGAGCGGCCGGTCTTCCTCCTTCGAGGACGGCGACCGTCACGTGCGGCAGAGCCCTGCCGATCGGCGTGCCGGACCGGGCACGGTCGAGGTCGTCCTCCGTCAGTTCTTGCCACGTGGCGTAGACGGTTGCCTCGGTCGGGCCGTACAGGTTGTAGACCTTCGCGGCGGACGCGATGCCGGACTTCAGCCAGCGCAGCACGGTATGCGGTTCGACGGGTTCTCCGCACAGCAGTACCTGCCGAAGAAACGGCAGCACGGTTCCTTCCTCTTCCAGGGCGTTCACCAGGTACCGGAACACGGTCGGCACTTGGCTCAGTACGCTCACCCGGCGGTCGGCCAGCAGCCGTTGGAAGGCTGCCGGCGCACTTGTCACATCTTCGGGAACGACCACGAACCGTCCGCCGGTGACCAGGGGAAGCCAGATCTCCGCCACGCTGATATCGAAGCACGGTGAGGTGAACTGGGCCCAGATGTCATCGCTCCGAACCGGAAGGTGCGGATGGCACCGTCCAGAAAGGCCAGGACGTTCGCATGTCGCAGAACAACCCCCTTGGGACGGCCTGTCGACCCGGAGGTGTAGAGCACGTACGCGGTGTGCGGCGGGAGCGACGCGCACTCGGGCCGAGGGTCCAGAACACGCATGGCGAAGCCGGCTTCGGCCTCCCCGTCTTCCACCAGCAGGCCCATGCCCGAGTCCGCGACGATGTGGTCCTGGCGGGCGCGGGGGTAGGAGAGGTCGACGGGGACGTATGCCGACCCGTGCCTCCAAACGCCCAGCAGTGCGGCGTACAGGCGCCACCCCCGGCGCATCCGGACGCCGATGGCACCGCCCGGCGCGACACCCCGCGCCGAGATCATGCGGGCGACGCGATCCGCTTCCCGGTCGAGTTCCGCGTACGTGACCCGCCGGTCCCCGTCCTGGAGCGCGATCGACTCGGGCGCCGCGGCGCACACCGCCGACACCCAGGCGTCGACGCGGCGGAACTCGGCGCCGTTGGTGGGAGGAATGCGCCCGCCGGCGAGATCGACTGCTGTCGCGCCTGTCTCCTCGTCTCGCCGGACCGCTTGCGGCGTTCCGCCGCCGCTCATAGGAAATGCCGTTTGATACCAGCGCGAATGGAGTTGAACAGCGAGGACGTGTCCTCCGGCGAGTACACCAGCGCGGGCAGGATCTGGACGCAGCTCGGCCCAGGATGCACCAGAGCGCCCTCTTTGCGAATCGCTGCGACCAGTGCGGTGACCTCGGCGTCGGAGAGCGGCGCACCGTGGTGACGGAGCACGATGGCGCGCAGGCAGCCCCGTCCGGAAGTGGACGAGACCTGGTCGACCTCGTCGACCAGGGCGTCGAGCTCGGCGTCGAGCCGTTCGGAGAGGGCGGTGCTGAGGGACGCGCCGTCGAGGCGGCGTATCTCGTCGAGCGTCGCCAGCACCGCTGCGGCAGCGGCCGGTGTGCCCGCCTGGGTCTCACCGTGGCCCAAGACCGCGCCGGCGTGGACGAACGCATGAGCGACATCGTGGGACACGATCACCGCGGACGCGGCCGTCGTGCCGTTGGTCAGGCCCTTGGAGGTGACAAGAATGTCGGGGGGCTCCGGCCATGCCTGGCTTGCGAAGAAGGGGCCCACCCGCCAGAACCCGGTGGTCACCTCGTCGGCCACCAGCAGGAATCCGTGCTCTCGGCGCAGGCGCAGCAAATCCGCCAGGTACGCGTCGGACAGTTCCAGGGCCGGCGTGCCCAGAACGGGTTCCACCACGACTGCCGCGATTCGGCCGCGATGCTTGTCGAGCAGGCGTTCCAGCTCCTCGGACTCGTTGGGGCGGACGTGGGTGACCAGCCGCCGGTCGATCCCGTATACACGGTGGCCGAGGTCCACGCCGGTCAGGGCGGCAGCGCCATAGGTCAGACCGTGCCAGCCTCCGTCCAGCCCGACAATTCCCTTGCGGGCGTGCTCGTCGCGCAGCGCGAAGTAGTGCCGTACGACTTTCATGACGAGGTCGTTGGCGGCGCCGCCTGAAGTCGAGAAGAGCACCCGGCCGAAGTGCTCGGTCCCCGCCACCTCGCGCAGCGCCTCGGCGGCCCGGCGGGCGTACACGTTCTCGTACCGGTACACGCTGAGATAGGACGCGTCGCGCAACGCCTCGTACACCGCATGCGCGATGGCTTCGTTGCCGTAACCGAGGACGCAGTTCCATAGGCCACTGGCGCCGCACAGGACCTCCTGGCCGTCGCTGAACGTGAGCCGCACTCCGCGGGCGGAAACTGTGCAGTAGTCGTCATCGCCCTGCCACTCGACGGGCAGCATGAGCGGCCACAAGGCGTTGGGCTGGTGTGTCATCGCACCTCCTGGACCAGGGCGGTTCGCCCGACGGACGGTTCGGTCAGATGAGAGAGCCCGCTGAACCCCCGTCGAGGCGGCACACCATGCCGTTGCCGGCCGGCCCGAGTCCGGCGAGGTACTCGACGCTCCGATAGCAGGCGTCGAAGTCGATGAGGTCGTCGATGACGTAGAACGGGTTCGCCTTACGGAGAAACGCGCGCTTCACGTCTTCGACGGGGACACCGTGCCGCTCCGCGACGCGCTGGAAGTCCGCGAGCTTCCGCGGGTCGGGCAGAGGCCCCAGGAGCAGGGTCGCCACGCTCACCGGGGCGGATCGGAATGTGTCGGCCAGAGACGTCGTCAGGACGCGGAGCGCCGCCTTGGTCGCGGCATAGACGGCCGACTGCTTGGTGGCGTGATAGATCGAATCGGAGTTGACAACGACGCAGGAGCAGAAGCGGTCCGCCGGCTGTGCGGCGAGAAGCTCGTGCAGGAGCCGGTAGGGGACGAGCGCGTTCACCCGGAACATGGCCTCCAACTCGTCCAGTTCCGGGGGCTTGCCCTCGGTGCCGCCGTACGTCACCGCGTTGTGAACGACGAGGTCGTACCCCTCACCGCCCGCTCCTTCGAGGAACCGGCGGGCCTCCTGCGGGGACGACAGATCGAGCCGCACATACTCGAACGCCTCGGAGCCGGGAACGTCCGACGCCGGGCGGCGTCCGGTGCCGACCACATGCCATCCGTTCGAAGCCAGCCGGGCCACGAGGTGGGAACCCAGGCTCTGGCTTGCTCCGATGACCAGAGCGCGTTTCATGGTCACTCCTTCGTCATCTCGGCCGTGCGGAATCGGAAGTGGTACAGCATCCCGGAGTAGGAGCCGCAGTACATGCTGCCGTCCGGCCCCACCACGGGCGTGACGTCCATCGCGGGGTCGTGGTCGGCCAGTCCGAGCACTTGGCTGGTCTCCCACAGGAAGCGGCCGTCCTGCGGGCGCAGTCCGACGGTGTTGCCCCGGGGAACGACTGCCGTGACGTTGCCGTCGGGGAGCACGGTGAACGACGTGTACTCGCGCGGCCCGTATCCCTGGGCGCTCCAGACGACGGACCACACGCCAGGACTGGATTCTGGGAGCCGTTGCATCGACAGACCGAAAACCCGCACAGCCACATCTTCGATGAAGTCCAGGCAGGCACGGAGATCGAACAAAGGAACCTTCACATCACCCTGAAGGGTCCGGATGTAGCGCCCGAAGTGATCGATGGGCGCGTCGACGTCCCCCAGCACCTCGCGAATGTCCGTCTCCAGCGACCCGCGGTCCTCCATCGCGCCGGACACGTAGGCGTCGACGATGTGGCGGGCCGCTTCCTCGGGGACGGCACATCGCCGCATGGTGTGCGCGAGGACGCTCCGTGCGCCCTGCCCCTGACTCGTCGCGCGCCGGATCTCGGTCATGGCGTCGACCGTGTCGATCAGGGGGCCGAGCCGCTTGTCGCGCAGCGCCGTCATCGCGCCGACGAGCTTCACGCGTCGTGCGGCGTCCGGCGTGGCGCTGATGAGCGTGTAGCCGATGGTATCCGCCGTCCCTCCCTCGGTGTCGACTCCGAGGCGTGCGAGGAAGGCCAGTTGGTCCTGTCGGCCGGCTTGGACGATGTCCTTGGCCTGGTCCTGCAGACGCGCCAGCTCCGCCGCACTTCCGGGGCCCGCCGCAAGCTTGTCGTCCAGGTGCCCGACATAGGCGCGTCGGCACTCCTCGATGTCCGGGTTCTCGCAGTGGAGATTCGTGCAGAGAGTCAGCAGTGTCCTGTCGAGTTCCTGGTCCTTGAAAAACGCGTCCCGATAGGGGAGCAGCCATTGGTAGTCGACGTGCTGCTCGTTGGATTCGAGGTAGAGGAACACGTAAGCGACGTTGTCGTAGATCGCGGCCAGTTCGACGAAGGACTCCTCTGTCAGCCGGCCTTCGGCAAGAATGGCATCAAGGCGATCCTTCGCCCCGCTGAGGATCTTCTGTGTGGCAACGAGGCTGGGTCCGTCCAGGCTCGTGATGGCCTCTGGTTGCACGCGCACGCCCCTCTGACATGTGGCCCGACAACAGCCCCCGGAAAGTCCGACGATTGCCCCAACGCGTGCTGGCACAGGCAGTTGCCCGCACTGGCCAGCACGCGCTGTCACGCGTATCGGGGCACTTAGACCGTCGACTGCTCGGTCGCGTTCAGGATCGCGTCCAGTTCGGCGTCGATCTCAGTGTCGAACAGTGCGCCCATCCCGGTGGAGTTGGCGTCGGCCTCGAAGAACAGCTCGGCCGCGACGGACGGGAAGAACGCAGGCCTCTTGTTGAGAGAGTACGATTCCATATTGGACTCCAATCTCTACGTGACGACATTCTGTAGGGTTCACCGAAGAGGGTTACCCCAGCATGCCCGCCATCCTGGTTGCGCTTATCGCCCGGAGGGGCAACTCAAAACAGGCCAGGGCGGGTCCGGGAAACCGGTCAATCGCCGATTATGGAATTGGCTTGATGATGCCGCACCATCGAATACCGGCCACCGGCCTATCACTTCCGACCGCTCGGACTGAAAATGACTCACCATGCGTGGGCAAGTGCCGATTTTGCGCCACCTCCACATAGCACCCTTGTTTCCCTGTCGGTATGCTCCGTGCCGGGTCGGAGCAGAGCGAACCTCCAGCGTGCACAGAATGCCGGCCTACACCTTCTGCCACTCGCGCGGTGAGGTGGCCGCTTCGCGGGAGAGGGATTGGATTGTGTTGATTTTGAGGTGTCCGACGGGATGAGTGCAGGCCAGAAAAGCGTATTGGCGCACACCGAGTTGACGAGAAGGAATTTCTCCAACTTCGCCGTCGTCATCCTGCTCTCGTCCTCCGTCGGAGTGGGCTTCGGTGCCATCGATCTGATCATGGTCGCGCCGTTCGGCGTCACGTATGTCGCCGCGGTCGGATTGGCCGATCTCATCGTGATGGGCCTGACGGCCTACTGCACCGGCTTGGTGCACGTGTTCTCCAGCAGACTCGGGATCGCGGAGGGCGAGCGTTCACTGGCCGACCGCCTCTCAGCGCTTTTCGGTGCCTTTGCCGTGTGTGCGCTCGTCCTGCAAGCGCTCGCCGTGGGCCTGGCGCTCAGCGCAGAACGGTTCCTGGAGCTGGCCGGCCAGGACCCCGAGTTGATCCCTCCGGCCGTCGACTACATCCAGGTCAGGCTCTTCGGCATGTTCGCCGCACTCGTGTGGCCCTCAGCCTCCGAGGCCGTGCGGGTCTGCAACATGAAGAACCTCTCACTCAAGATCATGATCTGCGGATTCGTCGCCAACGCCGTGCTCAATTACGTATTTCTCCACACGGACGCGGGTGCGGCCTTCTCCTCCCCCGCACAGGCGGTCGCGGTCGCCACCGTGCTCGTCTACTCGGTCATGGCCCGCTACGGCGCCTTCCTCTTCGCGAGTCGCATCCGGCAACGCGAGCACCACGTCGCCCGGGCCGACCGGCATACGGTGCTCACCGAGTTCCGCTCCATGGTGTGGACCTCGCAAGGGGTCGGCGTTCGTCACCTGAACGACTACATGGCGGCGATCATCCCCTTCATGTTCATCGGCACCCTCGGCCCTCAGGTCGTCGCAGCGTCCGCGGTCGGCGTGAAGGTCTACACGATGTTCTGCCGAGTGCCGCAGGCGTGTGTGACGGGAACGTCGGTCTTCTACAGCTATCAGATCGGTAGGGGGGCGGGTCCCCACGAACTGCGGTCTGATGGCAAGCGGCTGCTGGCCTACACAGCGGTGCCGACTGCGATCGGCACCGTCGTGGTTCTGGCCCTGTCGCCTTGGCTGGTGAGAATCTGCGGCGGGTCGGGCGAAGTCGATGTGCACCAAGGCGTTGTCATGCTGTTCGCCTTCATGGTCACGATGCCGTTGTACGTGCTGGAGGCCACGTACACGGCAATCCTCACCGTGCACCAACGAGGTGCCTTGCTGTCGACGGTGACAACCATCGCGACCTACGGGATCATGATTCCGCTGGCGTGGGTCTCCGTGTTCCTCCTGGAGTCCGCGTTCTGGGCCATCGCTCTGGGCTCCATCTTTTCGTCGCTCGTGATCGTGTTGGTCCTCGGCCGGGCTTTGTACCGGGATCACTGGGCCCCTCTCATGCCGCCTTCCATCGCCATCAGCCAGGCCGGCGCCAAGGCCCCGGTATCCGACGTGGACGATTCGGGTGGCCGGTCTCCGAGCCGCGACGGACGCGACACGGAAGGGGAAAGTTCATGGCGGTAGTGGACTTCGGGATCGTGGCCATGGCCAGCTGCCTCGGCGAGCCGTACGACGTCGCCGGAGAGGGCCAGCGCCTCGGTGTGAACGCTCACATGGTGAAGACCATGGGCTTCCAGACCCTCCACAAGGCACCCGGCGGTGTGACGACAGCCGATTTCGGCGTATCGGCGGCCGCGGCAGCACTCGCCGGAGCGGGCCTGGAGACCTCTGACGTGGACCTCCTGGTGACGGCCAACGGGAACCTGCCCGAGTACCTCCACTGGGACCTCTCCACTGCAATCGCTCGAGATCTCGGACTGCGTGACACGCCGACCCAATGCCTGACTCAGGCGTGTTTGTCAGCCGTGCTCGCGTTCGAGACCATCGCCGGTCTGTTCCTGACCCGAAGCGAGCTCCAGACCGTACTTCTCGTGTCGGCGGAGCGGGTCAGCGACGCACACGTCAACCGCTTGGGGAATGGCACAACGGCCGACAGCGACGGGGCCGTTGCTGCCGTAGTGCGGCGCGGTCATCCGTCGCTGCGCTGGCTGGCCAGCGAGCAACTGACCGATCCCACGTACTCCGACTTCTTCCGGCTCGAGTACGGCGGCAACGCCGCGCCTGTCGCACCTCCGGGACGGAGCAACCGGGACGTCGACCACGGACACTCGATCTTCACCTTCTTCCGAGGAGACGCCGAACGCTTCTCGGCGTACGCCACGATGACCAACGCCCGCATCGCCGAAGCGATCGACGGAGCCTGCAAACGCGCCGGTGTCCAACGTGCGGACATCTCCAGGGTGATCCTTCTCCACGCGAATCAGGTAGCGATGCGCAACGCTGCTGCAGCCCTCAACGTACCTCTGGAGCAGACCAATGCGGAACTAGCCGCCGCATTGGGGCATTTCGGCGGCATGGACCCGTTGGTCAGTCTCGACGTCATGATGGAGCGAGGTGAACTCCGGCCAGGAGACCTGGTGGCGCTGGCCGGCATGTCTTCCGGCCTGCACTGGTTCTGTACCTTGGTGGAGGTGTGATCGTCTCTCTGCCGTAGGCGGCTCCTGGAGTCTGTCGGTCAGCCGGGATCGGGAAGGCGTTGCGCCTGACCGGGGCGCTGGTGATGACGTCGATCCAGGACCGGTGGTCCGCGTATCCGAGGTGTCGGCGAGGGGGGCGGTGGTGAGCTGGGCGGCGGCGGAGCAGAGGCGGAGTCGCAGCCGGCGTGGTTCTCAGAGCGGGGATGCGTCCTCGCCGGCCGTGCCGTCGCCCCGGGTGATCAGCCGGTCCAGGCGGCCCCTTCGATAGCGGGCGGCGACCGCGAGGCCGTCCGGCTTCGGCTCGACGCTCCGGGCGGCGACCGCGAGGCCGTCCGGCTTCGGCTCGACGCTCCGGGCGGCGACCGGTCTGCCACCCGTCACTCCAGGAACGTGCGGTGCCCGTGCGTGCGGCGCGGAAGGGCACGCGGGACCCGCGCCCACCGAGCTGGAAGGGTTGCCGGAGGCCGCGCGGGCCCTCGGCTGACCCGCGTTGTGGGCTGCGGGTATAAAGGGCTGCATGACAGCCGAAGTGGAGCCGCCGGTACGCCCGACCTTGGAGGACGTGGCGGCCGTGGCCGGTGTCTCACGGGCCACCGTGTCCCGGGTGATCAACGGAGCCACCACGGTGGACCCCGCCCTGCGCACCGTGGTCGAGGAGGCGGTGGCGACCACCGGGTACGTGCCCAACCGGGCGGCGCGCTCGCTGGTGACCCGGCGCACCGACTCCGTGGCTCTGGTGATCTCGGAGCGTGAACGGCGGCCGGTCTCCGAGCCGTTCGCCGGGCGGATGTTCTCCGACCCCTACTTCGGCCGGGTCGTCAGCGGACTCCTCGAAGTGCTGCGTCCGGCGGGCATCCAGATGGTGCTGATGCTGGCCGACGACGAGACGTCCCGGACCCAGTTGCTCTCCTACCTGCGCCACGGCCACGTCGACGGCGTCGTCCTGGTCACCTCGCACGCGGACGACCCGCTGCCCCAGCTGCTCCAGGGGACCCGGCTGCCGGCCGTTCTCGCGGGCCGCCCCCCGCGTCCGTCGTCGCTGGCCTATGTGGAGGTCGACCAGCAGGCCGGGGCGCGGCTCGCGGCCGACCATCTGGCCGCGCTGGGGCGGCGCCGTATCGGCACCATCTCCGGTCCGCAGGACCGGCCCGCGGGGCAGGTCCGCCTGGCCGGCTTCCTGGCCGCCCTCGCCGCGCACGGCATCGAGGATGTGGCCTGCGCCGAGGGGGACTTCACGCATCTGGGCGGCGCGGCGGCGATGCGCCGGCTGCTGGCGGAACAGCCCGGTCTGGACGGGGTGTTCATCGCCTCGGACCTGATGGCGCTGGGCGCGCTCCCGGTGTTGCAGCGGGCCGGGCGCGACGTGCCGTCCGATGTGGCCGTGGTCGGTTTCGACGACAGCAGCGCGGCGGCCGCCTGCGACCCGCCGCTGACGACGGTGCGGCAACCGGTGGAGGAGATGGCCACGGAGATGGCCCGGCTGCTGCTGAAGCAGATCGGCGGCCCCGGTGGCCCCTCGCCCTCGGTGGTCTTCCCGCCGACGCTGGTACGGCGGCGGTCGGCGTAACGGCTCTCGCCTCAGCCGGCGTTGCCCGGCGCCCCGGGCAACGGGAGCTCCCTGAGCACCGGAGGCGTCCGTGCCGACGGCCCCTGACCGTCCACCGTGTCGGCCGTCCCCGCTCCCGGGAACGGCTCGTCCGCGCGGGCGGCCCCCGTGAACCCCTGGGTGCGTACCGGCACCTGGGGCCCGGAGAACTCCAGCAGCCAGTGGGTCAGCACCCGGTGCACCGCCTCGGCGCCCACCAGCCCGCCCCCGGGGGGAGCCGGCGCACCCTGTGCGGTCTCGGCGGCGACGATGTCGAGCGGGTCCGTCATGCCGCGCGGCCACAGCAGGAACGGCCGGGACTGTTCGCCGCCCAGGCCGCCGTGCGAGCCGATCTGCTCCTCGAAGGCGTGCACGGTGCCGGTGTCGGGGTCGTACATGGAGTTGACCATGACGTCGGCGACGTGCGGGAAGGTGTCGGTGCGCCGGACGGCGGCCGCCGCGCCGGTGCCGTAGACCGCGAGCGGGCCCTCACCGTCGGCCAGTTCGGCGACGGGGACCTCGGCCCCGCCCGGGCCCAGCACCAGGGAGCCGTGTTCCTCGCTGCGGACGAGCAGGAAGCCGATCCCCGGATGGTTGGCGAGGGTGGAGAGCAGCGCCGGGTTGCGGGCGTCGATCTGCTCGCGGGAGGCGCGCCCCTCGATGTCGGGGAAGGAGATCAGCCCGAGGTTGCCGGAGGCCAGCACGATCGGTTCGGAGCCCTTCGCCGGGTTCTCCGTCTCCGGTTCCACCCGCACGGGCGGGCGGTGCAGCGCGATCCGTACGGCGTCGCGTGCCTCGGAGGCGCTGTGCGTCCCGCGGGCCCGGCGCGGCACCGGCAGCCCGCAGCCCGCCCGGACCAGGTCCTTGAGCGTCAGCCCGTACCGCCCGGCGAAGGTCTCGCCGGGGCTCTGGCCGTGGTCGGACAGGAGCACGATCCGGTACGTACGCGGGGTGTGGTCGGCGATCTTCGCGATCAGCGCGAGCGAGCGGTCCAGGCGCTGGAGAACCTTCTCGGCGTCGCGGCTGTGCGGTCCGGAGTGGTGGGCGACCTCGTCGTAGGCGACCAGGTCGGCGTAGACGGCGGTGCGGCCGGCGAACATGTCGCCGAGGACTGCGGAGACGACCACATCGCGTTCCACGACGGTGGCGAAGGCCCGGATGAAGGGGTAGAGGCCGCCGCGCTTGACCCGGGGGGTGTCCTTACGGGCGCGGGCCCGGGTCGACTGGCCGATCTCGCGGCCGACCTCGGCGGCGAAGGAGAGGGCGGTGCGCACGGCGTTGGCCGGGTCGGAGAAGTAGGCGAAGTAGCCGGAGCGGGAGCGGCGGCCCTTGCCGCGCCGGGCGGCCATGGACAGGACCAGGGCGAGCTGTCCCGAGCCGCCGCTGAAGAGGTTGCCGCGGCTCGCGCCGTCGATGGTGAGCAGGCCGCCGTCCCGAGTGCGGGCGATGGCGCGGCGCTGCATCTCCAGGGCGCTGGCGGGCCGGCTGGAGACCATGACCGTGCCGGTCTCCTTCTCGTACCAGCGGAAGGCGGGGATGTCGTGGTTGGTGCCGTGCAGGATGGCGAGCTGGCTGGCTCCGGTCTGGCTGGACCAGTCGGTGCGCCAGGGGGTGAGGCGGTGCCCGGAGGAGTCGGCGAGCCAGCGGGCGACGGTCGGCATGAGCCCGTCGGCCGCCGCCTTCGTGAGGGCGTCGTGGCCGACCCCGTCGAGTTGGAGGAAGACGGTGCCGGGCGGTCCCTCGCGGTCGGGTCCCAGGATGTCCGGCGAGCCGCGCCGGCGGCGCCGGTCGGCGAGCCGGGAGAGCCTGCGGCGGTAGGCCTCGTCGTCGCGGACGGCGAGCGCGGTGGAGGTGGCGGAGGCGACGGCGGACATCACGGCGGCGACGACGACCGCGGTCTCGGGGGCGGCCTCCCCGCGCCCGTCCGGGATGAGGCGCACCGCTATCAGCAGCAGCGAACCGTTGAGGAAGAAGACCAGGGCGCCCAGGATGAGCGCGGGGACGATGAGCAGGGCCCGCACGAGGACCGGCCACACCAGGGCGGAGAGCAGGCCGAACGCCCCCGCGCCCCAGGCCGCCGTGAACGCGGTCCGGGTGATCGTGTCGCCGTCGTCCAACTGGAGCTGGAAGTCGGGCAGGATGCCGGCCAGCGCGAGCAGGGTGAGGGTGGACACCGCCCAGACCGCGATGACCCGCATCAGCGCGCCGCCCGCCGTACGCCATCGCGGCGTACGCCGTCTTGGCTCGTCCACGCCGGTCCACCTCATGCCCTCTCCCCCCGCGGGCCCGTCCGTCAAGGTCCGCGCCCCAGCTTTTCACAGCGTCGGCCCCGGTCAGGGGCCGTCGTCGCGGACGCCGGAGGGGCGCTTAGGCTCGTAGCACCGCCGTGCGGGTGTGGGCGGGCCGCTCCGGGGCACCGGGTCACGGAGGGCGAGCGAGGAGGCGGGACGTGCCGGTGGAGGTCACCTGGTGGGGTCATGCCACCTGCACGATCGAGGACTCCGGGGTAAGGGTGCTGACCGACCCCCTGTTCGTACGGCGCTTCGCGCATCTGCGGCGCCGCCGGGGCGAGATCCCGCCACCGCGGGCGGCCGTCGCCGAGGTGGTGCTGGTCTCGCATCTGCACTCCGACCATCTGCATCTGCCCTCGCTCTCCCGGCTGGCCCCCGGCACCCGGCTGGTCGTGCCGAGCGGCGCCGTGGCGGCCGTGCCGGGGCTGCGGGTGCTGCGCCGGACGCGTCGGCTGGTCGTCACCGAGGTGCGGGCCGGTGATGAGGTGCGGGTCGGTGAGGTGCGGGTGCGGGCGGTCCCCGCGCTGCACGACGGGCGGCGGCTGCCGGTCGGTCCGCACCGGGTGCCCGCGCTCGGTTACGTGGTCGAGGGCGAGGCCCGGACGTACTTCGCCGGGGACACCGGGCTCTACGACGGGATGGCCGAGGCGGTGGGCGACGTGGATGTGGCGCTGCTGCCGGTGGGCGGCTGGGGCCCTTACCTCGGGCACGGCCACCTGGACCCGTCCCGCGCCGCCGAGGCGCTGACCCTGCTGGAGCCGCGTTCGGCGGTGCCGGTGCACTACGGCACGTACTGGCCGATCGGGCTGGACGGGGTGCGGCCGCACGAGTTCCACTCGCCGGGCGACGAGTTCGTCCGGCAGGCGGCGAAGCGGGCACCCGAGGTGACGGTGCACGTGCTGTCCCACGGCGAGCGGGTCCGGCCGGAGGCCGGCCGGTGATGGAGGAGCTCCAGTCGGTGGTGTGGGCGCTGCCCACCGAGGCGACCCAGCAGGCGGCGGGGTATCCGACGCTGTTCCTGCTGGTGGCTCTGGGTTCTCTGGTGCCGGTGATCCCGACCGGGGCGCTGGTGAGTTCGGCGGCGGTGGTGGCGTTCCACCAGTCGTCGCCGTTCTCGCTGCTCTTCGTCTTCGCGGTGGCCTCGGGGGCCGCCTTCCTGGGCGACGTCTGCCTGTACTGGCTGGGGCAGCGGGGAGTGCGCTCAAACCACGGTTCGAAGTGGCTGGAGGCGCTCACCCGCCGGGCCGCGCCGGAGCGGCTCGCCCGGGCGCAGGAGAAGCTGGCCGATCACAGCGGGACCATGCTGGTCCTGTCCCGGCTGGTGCCGGCCGGCCGGATCCCGGTGATGCTGGCCTGCCTGCTGGGGAAGATGCCGCTGAAGACGTTCGCCCGGGGCGATGTGCCGGCGTGTCTGGCGTGGGCGGCGACGTACCAGCTGATCGGCATCCTGGGCGGTTCGCTCTTCCCGGAGCCGTGGCAGGGCGTGGTAGCGGCGGTGGCGCTGACCGTGGTGATCAGCGGCGCTCCGGCGGTGTGGCGGAGGCTGCGCGCGCGGTTCGGCCACGGGACGGGCGACGTGACGGGCTGAGGTCGCCGCCTTCCCCGGGGCTCACCTCACCGCAGCTCGTCGAAGGCGGCCGCGAACCGGCTCAGCGCCCGCCGCTCACCGCAGCTCGTCGAAGGCGGCCGCGAACCGGCTCAGCGCCCGCCGCACATGCGGCAGTGCCAGGGGCTCCGCCGCCGCCAGGGACTCCCGCTGCTCCCCGGGCGTCGCCCCCAGCAGGGGCCCGGTCCCCAGCCGTACGCGCAGGGCGCCCAGTTCGTCCCCGAAGCGGTGGCCGCCCGGGGTGGGCGCGCCGAGCCGGTCGGTGAGGTACTCCTCCAGCTCCAGGGAGTCCGTGACGTCCAGGTCCGCCAGCCGGGAGCGGAGCGGGCCGAGGTCCGCGTAGAGGTGGCGGCCCGCCTGCGGGGGGCGGGCCAGGGCGCCGGAGGAGAGCAGCGCGCGGTGGGCGGCTGCGGCCACCTGGGCCTGGAGCCCCGCCGCCTGCCGGACCCTCTCCCGTACGGCGTCCGGCTCCCCGAGGGCGTGGGCGGCGGCGGGCGCCAGTGGACCGGCGACCAGAGCGCCCAGGGCGGTCAGTACGTCCAGGGTGCGGGCGCGGCGCACGGCTGCCCGCGGGGTCCGGGGGAAGCGGGCGACGGCGACCGGCCACGCGGCGGGGGTGAGCCCGCCGGAGAGGTCGCTGATGACGGTGACGTCGTCGGGGCACATCTCGGCGGGGCTGACCAGGACGGTGTCGCGGGTCCGGTGCACGGTGTCGCGCCAGGTCTCGTCGCTGATGATGTGCATCCCCTCACCGACCGCCGCCTGGCAGGCCTCCAGTACCAGCTCGGGCGGGGCGACGGTGGCGGTGGGGTCGTCGGCGACGGAGAGCACGAGCAGTTTCGGCCGGCCGCCCTCGGCCCGTACCCGGCGCACGGTCTCCAGCAGGGCGTACGGGTCGGGTACGCCTCCGCACTCGGCGGGCGTCGGCACCTGGTAGGCGGGCGTGCCGAGCAGCCGGGCCTGCGGCATCCAGGTGGCCGGGCAGGGGCGGGGCATCAGGACGTCACCGCCGTGTGCGGCGATCAGCGCGAGGAGGAGCGGCTGGTCGCCGGGGGCCGCCACGATGTTCTCCGGGCCGCCGTGCAGCCCTCGCCGGGCCCAGTAGGCGCAGGCCGCCTCGCGCAGTTCCCGGCCGCCGCCGGGCGGCTCGGGGCGGGTGCGGTCCGCGGCGGCGGCGAGGACCGCGGCCAGTTCGGTCAGGACGGGGAGGCCGGGGTCGGGGGCGGGTGGCCCGTAGCGGACGGGCCCGTGGTCCTCGTGCATCGCGGCCTCCTCCACCGCCCCCGCTCCTCATGCGCGCCGGGGCGCTCTCCTGGCCTTTATACGGAGGTTCGGGCCGGGTCGCCCGTTCAACCGCGCACCTGAAAGGGTGCGCGGCGGACCATGGGCCGTTGTGCCGGTAGTCGGCGCCGCGTGGTGAGGTTCTCAGCGCGCCTGCTGCTTCAGCGGCGAGCGGCCGGGTATTCGCTGAGCCATGTCGCCCATGTCGTCACCGAACACCTCATCCGCCGCCCCCGCAGTCAGCCGGGTGCGGAGCTGGCTGCAGGGACAGGATCTCGCCGTCTTCCAGAGCGTCGCGGGCCGCCACTGGCCCGGCGCCGACCCCTTGCTGCCCCAGCTGAGCCGGAGCGCCAATCACGGGTTGCTCTGGTTCGGGACGGCGATCGGCATCGCGGCCCTCGGCAGCAGCGCGCGGTCCCGCCGTGCCGCGCTGCGCGGGGTCGCCTCGCTGGCCGTGGCGTCGGCGGCGATCAACACCGTCGGCAAGGGCGCGGTCCGCCGGCAGCGGCCGATACTCGATCATGTGCCGGTCATGCGGCAGCTGAAGCGGCAGCCGGTGACCACGTCGTTCCCCTCCGGCCACGCGGCCTCGGCGGCGGCCTTCGCCGCCGGGGTGGCGCTGGAGTCCAAGGGCTGGGGCGCCGTCGTCGCCCCCGTCGCGGCGGCGGTGGCCGCCTCCCGCGTCTACACCGGGGTCCACTATCCGAGCGATGTGCTGGCCGGGGCGGCGCTCGGCGTGGGAGCCGCGTTCGCGCTGCGCGGGGTCGTCCCCACCCGGGGTCAGCTCCCCGCGCCCGGCCGCCCGCCCGGCGAGGCTCCCGCCCTGCCCGGTGGGAGAGGGCTCGTGGTGGTGGTGAACGAGGCGTCCGGCACGGCCACCGCGACCGCGGCGATGGTGCGCCAGGCGCTGCCGCTCGCCGAGGTGGCCGAGTGCGCTCCGGCCGATCTGCCCACCGCCATGGAGCAGGCGGCGGGCCGAGGCAAGGCCCTGGGCGTCTGCGGCGGCGACGGCACGGTGAACCTGGCGGCCTCCGTCGCGGCGACCCACGGGATGCCGTTGGCGGTCTTCCCCGGCGGGACGCTGAACCACTTCGCCTACGACCTGGGCATCGAGACGGTCCAGGAGGCGGCGGCCGCGCTGACGGTGGGCGATGCCATAAGGGTCGACCTGGGCCGGTTCCGCCCCGGCCCGATGGGACCCGACGGGGCGGACGGCTACTTCCTCAACGCGTTCAGCCTGGGCGCCTATCCGGAGCTGGTGAGGACCCGGGAGCACTGGTCGCCCCGGATCGGCGGCTGGCCCGCGGGGGTGCTCGCCGCCCTCCACGTCCTGCGGGGGCAGCGCCCGCTGGAGGCCGAACTACAGGGGCGCAGGCGTCCGTTGTGGCTGCTGTTCGTCGGCAACGGCCTGTTCCAGCGGGTCGGCCCGGCGCCCGGCCGGCGTCACAACCTGGCGGACGGGCTGCTGGACGTCCGGGTGGTGCACGGCGGCCGGGGCCCCGGGCTGCGCATGCTGGCGGCGGCGGTGTCCGGACCCCTGACCCGCTCCCCCGCGCACGCGGCGGTACGGCGGCGCCGGGTGCGGATCGCCGGTCTGGCTCCGGGGACCCCGTACGCGTTCGACGGCGAAGTGGCCCACTCCGGAACGGAGTTGCTGATCGACAAGCTGCCCGAGGCGCTGACGGTCTACTGCCCGATGCGCCCCTGACACCTGTCCACATCCCAAGACATCCATCTCACCATCCGGCGGAGCGTCGTACGGTGGTCGCAGCGCGCGACCGCCGCACCGAGAGAGGACGCTGCCATGCCGAAGGAGACCGCCGTCTACACGCACGGCCACCACGAGTCGGTGCTGCGCTCGCACCGCTGGCGCACCGCCGCCAACTCGGCGGGCTATCTGCTGGCGGAACTCCGGCCCGCCATGGCGGTGCTGGACGTCGGCTGCGGCCCCGGCACCATCACCGCCGACCTGGCCGCCCTGGTCGCGCCGGGCCGGGTGACGGCGGTCGACACCGGCCCCGGCATCCTGGAGCAGGCGGCCGCGGTCGTGGCCGAACGCGGTCTGGAGAACGTGGAGTTCGCGGTCGCCGACGTGCACGCGCTGGACTTCCCCGACGACTCCTTCGACGTCGTCCACGCCCACCAGGTGCTCCAGCATGTGGGCGACCCGGTCCAGGCGCTGCGCGAGATGCGGCGCGTGTGCCGGCCCGGTGGCGTGGTCGCGGCCCGTGACAGCGACTACGCGGCGATGGCCTGGCATCCGCGGACGCCGGGGCTGTCGGAGTGGCAGGAGGTGTACGGGCGGGTGGCCCGCGCCAACGGTGGCGAGCCGGACGCCGGGCGGAGGCTGCTGTCCTGGGCGCGGGAGGCCGGGTTCACCGACATCACGCCGACCGCCGCCGCCTGGTGTTTCGCCACCACGGAGACCCGCGCCTGGTGGAGCGGGCTGTGGGCGGACCGTACGACGGACTCGGTCTACGCCGAGCTGGCGGTACGGGGCGGCCACGCGAGCACGGAGCAGCTGACGGCCATCGCGGCCACGTGGCGCGGCTGGGGCGAGGAGGGGGACGGCTGGTTCATGGTCCCGCACGGTGAGGTGCTCTGCCGGGGCTGACCCCGGCCGACCGCGCGCGGGCACTTCGCCTTGAGGCCGCTCCGGCTTCAGGTCGCTCCGGCTTCAGGCTCCCGCGGCTTCAGGTCCCTCCGCCTTGAGGTCACCTCCGCCGGCTCTCAGGGCCGGTGCCACTCCACTTCCATGGCGCGACCCTGGCACCGCGCCCGCACCGGGGCAACCGGATTGTGGCGGACCGGAGCGGGCCCGAATCGATCACGCTCGTGGCGGACGCCAACTACCCTCGTAGGCATGGAGATCCTGGGAACCACGCTGCGTATCTGTGTCGCCGACCTGGAGGCCGCGGTGGCCTTCTACCAAGGGCTGACGGGCACGCCGGCCCTGCGCTTCGAGCGTGGCGGGGTGTCGGTCGCCGCGATCGGCTGCTTCCTGCTGATGAGCGGTCCCGAGTCGGAGCTGGAGGTGCTGCGCAAGGTGAGCGCGACCATCGCCGTGAAGGACGTCGACGAGGCGAACGCGGCGCTGACCCGGGCGGGCGCCCGGATCGTGGCCGGGCCGGTGCCGACCCCGGCAGGCCGCAACCTGATCGCACTGCACCCGGACGGCTCGGTCTTCGAGTACGTGGACCGCAACATCGTGGCCTGAACCGTTTCTCGTCCTCGTCCCGCATGCCCCGTCGACGGCGGCGAGCCCGTACCGGCCGATGCCGCGCGGGGCGAGGGCGGCGCCGAGCTGGATGGAGCAGTCGCCGCCGATGCTCGCGCAGCGCGCCCGCCGGCTTGTAGCAGCCCGGGACGGTGCCGGGGGCGGGGGCCGCAGGCCCAGGCTGGAGAGGGCGTCGAGGACCACGATGGTGCCCATGCGAACCATCCTCGCTCCCGTCCCCCGGCGGTCTCAAGGGGCTTCGGCGGGTGCGGGTTCCGGCGGATGTCGGTGAAGGGTTACGGGGCTTCGGTGGCCGGGGCGGTGATCGCCCAGCGTTCGTGGTCGCGCCAGGCGCCGTCGATGTGGAGGAAGTCGGGCGAGAACCCCTCCAGCCGGAATCCGGCCCGCCGGACCAGGGCGATGGAGGCCGCGTTGCCGGGCTGGATGTTGGCCTCCAGGCAGTGCAGGCCGAGCGGTCCGAAGGCCAGGTCCATGACGAGGCCGAGGGCCTCGCCCATCAGTCCGCGCCCCACCGCGTGGGCGAAGGCCCCGTAACCGAGGGCGCCGCAGCGGAAACCGCCGAGGACGATGTTGTTGATGTTGATGAAGCCGGCGATGGCGCCGTCCGCCCCGCCCGCGCCGCGCTCGCAGACGAGGAAGCCCTCGCGGGCCGGGTCCCGGGCGAGGGTTCCGGTGTACGCGGCGTAGGTGCCGGTCCGCTCGGGCGGGAAGAGCCACGGGTGGTGGTGGGCGCGGCTCTCCCGGGCGCGGGCGGTGAACTCCGCCGCGTCGGCCCCGGTGAAACGGCGCAGGGCCGTCCGGGGGCCTTCGGCGAGGTACGGGGCGGTCGGCGTGCGGTGGCCGTGCGGATCGGGCATCGCCCCAGCGTACGGCGGGTACGGGCGATCGGCGGGCACCCCTGTCCCGTCCGAGGGGCGGTGCGTGGGGCCGTTCGGGTGAGGGGGCGGTCAGTTGGCCGGGACCACCGGGAGTTCCAGCACGCCGGTGTCGTCGGGGGCGTGGACGACGGTGACGGGCTTGAGGCCCCGGTTGCCGAAGTACGCGGTGTCACTGGCGGCGATCACGAACTCGAGCCGGTGCCCCTTCTCGTACCGGTGGACGATGCCGGGCAGTTGCACCGTGAAGGGCCGGGTGACATCGGGGACGCGGACCGGTGCGACGAGGCGGTTCACCAGCTTCCTGCCGCCGTCGGGGGCGACGTCGTAGACCTTGGCGAACAGGACGAGTTTGTCGGAGGCGTCCGCGCTGTTCTGGACGCGTTCCGCCTTCGGTGAGACGACCTTCAAGGTGGCCCTCGGAGCGCCGACCACGTCCACGGGTGCGGTGAGCGGGGCGCTCCGCCAGCCGAGGTAGGTGCCCTTGGTGTCGTACGGCTCCGGGTCGGGCAGTCCGATCAGCGGGGCGATCGAGCTCTCCGAATGACTCGTCGGCACCGGCCAGTTGGTGTATTGACGGCTGCCGCGGACCACCTCGGAGCGGTTGTCGACCAGTTTGCCGTCGCCGGAGAGGTACATCTTCTGCGACAGGGCGGGCACGGCCGCGGCGGTCCCGTAGCCGCTCTGCCAGGAGCGGTAGTAGGCGAACGCGGGTCCGGTGTCGGTGTCCGTCTTCTTCTGGAGGTACCGGTCGAACCAGGCGAGCACCCGCTGACCGACGTAGCTGGTCTCCAGATTGCCCTGGCTCAGGTCGAGTTCGCCGGGCACCTGCCCGCCGCTGTGGCCCCAGGACTGCCAGATCATCTTGGCCGTGGTGCCCTGAGCCGTGAGGGTCCTGTACGTGGCGGTGGCCTCGTTGAGGTTGAACAGGCTGTCTGCCTGCCCCTGGACGATCAGGGTGGGCGCCTCGACCCGGTCGAGGTAGGAGACGGGTGAGACACCGCGGGCGTAGTCGAGCATCGTGCGGACCTTGTCCGCGGGGTAGCGGCCGGAGTTGAGCAGCCGGATGGTCTCGCAGGCCTGGGCGGCGAAGTGCAGGCAGTCCAGGCGGTTGAAGCGGGACGGGTCCAGGCTCGGGTTGAGGAGCGGCTGACCCTCGCCGATCAGGTAGAACCCGTTGGTCCACTGCCACTTGAAGACGCCGGCGGTGTCGGAGGTGACTCCGGTGCGGGCCCCGGTGTTGTTGGGGGCGAGCGCGTAGGCGAGGTCGTTCCAGGTGATGAGCGGTACCAAGGCGTCGACGCGGGGGTCGGTGGAGGCGGTGGCCAGTTGGATGGCGCCGCCGTAGGAGCCGCCGATCATCCCGACGCGCGGGTCGCCCTCGCCATCCTGGACGACGTAGTCCGCGCGGGTGCCGTCGTCCGCCGCGCGGGTGCCGCCGAGGAAGTCGAGGAGCCCGCTCGCGGCCTTTCCGTCGATGGCGGGGTCGTCCAGGGTGATCAGGCAGCCGGACTCGCCGAAGCCGAGGCCGGAGTAGACGAGCCCGACGTAGCCGCGGGCGGCGAAGGCCTTGCCGATGGTGTCGGTCGATCCGTCCAACTTGCTGCCGCCGAAGCCGTTGGTGGCGAGGACGGCGGGGGCGGGGCGGTCCGCGTCGACACCGGCGGGGCGGTAGATGTCGGCGTCGACCGTGCAGGAGCGGCCGCCCGCCTGGACGGTGAACGTCAGCGGGGTGACGGTGTACGGGGCGGCTTCGGCGTGGGCCGGGCCGGCGAGGACGAGGGGGGCGGCGAGGGCGGCCGCCGCGACCGCGGCGAGCGGGTTGCGCAAGCTGGAAACAGCACCTGACACGAGGACCTCCACACCGAGGGCACCTTACCGACCGGTAAGTATTGGGCCGCCTTCATGCTGTGACACGTGTCATAGCCGTGTCAACGCTCAGGACGGCAGATGTTGACGCGCCCTCACATGGTGACGGCTGTTCAGCTTCCGCGCACGTACACACACCCGCGCCCGAGGCTGCGCGTACGCACACACACGTACGCCCCGGACCGCGTCCGGCCCCGGACCGATCCGGGCGAGCGGGGTCACAGGAGCCCGGGGGCCTTGAGGGTCAGCGTGCAACGGCCACCGCCTGCGGGAGCGTTCAATACCGCCTCCACCCCCAGCGGGACCGTCAGCGAGGTGGGCCCGTGGCCGAAGCCCAGCTCCTCGATCACGGGTATCCCCAGGGGGCCGAACCGGTCGGCCAGCACCGCACGGATCTTCTCGTACGGCCCGCACTCCTGCCATAAGCCGCAGACCACGCCGGACAGCCCTTCCAGCGCGCCGGAGCGCGGCAACCGGGTGAGGATGCCGTCGAGCCGGCAGGGCTCCTCCCCGGTGTCCTCGATGACGAGCGGTCCGCCCCGGGCACCGGTCCGGGCGTGCGGCGTACCGGTGAGTGCGGCGAGCAGGCTGACGCAGCCCCCGTGCGAGTCGTGGACATGGGGCGCCACGACGGGCTCGACTCCCCAGCCCCGGAGCACGTCCAGCCCCGCTTCCAGCCGGTCGGCGGGAACAGGGCCGCTCGGCGCGACGACGGCGACCCGCGACCCCGGACGCAGCCGGGGCGGCCGGGCCGACGGGATCGCACGTGAGGGGAGCACAGGCCCCACACGCGTCACGTCCTCAGCTCCAGCGGCGGGATGTCGTTCCGGTCGATACCGAACGTCTTTACGTAGAGGGAGAGTTCGGCCTCCAGCGCCCGGACCAGGGTCTCCGCCCGCCGGAAGCCGTGCCCCTCCCCCTCGAAGGCGATGTAGGCGTGCGGCACCTCCCGCCCTTCGACGGCGGCGAGGAAACGGTCGCACTGGGCAGGCAGGCAGACCTGGTCGTCCAGCCCCTGGAGCAGCAGGAACGGAGTGGTCAGCCGGTCGGTGCGGTTGATCGGCGCGCGCTCACGGTAGCGCTCGGGCACGTCGGCTGCCGGTCCGATCAGGGACTCCAGGTACTGCGACTCGAAGTCATGGGTGCCGTCCGACGACCAGCCCTCCAGATCCAGGACGGGGTAGAGGATCGTCCCGCAGGCGTAGCGGTCGGTGCCGGTGAGCGAGGCGGCGGCGGTCCAGCCGCCCGCGCTGCCGCCCCGGACCGCGAGCCGGCGCGGATCGGCCGCGCCCTCGGCCACCAGGGCGTCGGCGACGGCGGCGCAGTCCGCCACGTCGACGACGCCCCACTGTTCGCGGAGCCGTTCGCGGTAGCGGCGGCCGTAGCCGGTGGAGCCGCCGTAGTTGACGTCGGCGACCCCGATGCCCCGCGAGGTGAAGTAGGCGATCTCCAGGTCCAGGACGAGTGGCGCGCGCCCGGTGGGGCCGCCGTGCGCCCACACGACGTACGGGGGCAGTTCGCCCTCGGGCCCGGTGCGTTCGGGGCTGTGCGGCGGGTAGATGTGGGCGTGGATCTCGCGGCCGTCCGGGCCGGCGAACGTCCTGTCCTGCGGCTCCGGGTAGTAGGCCGGGTCGACCGCGTCGTGGTGGGCGGAGCCGATGGTGCGGGCGTGCCCGGTGGCGGTGTCCAGCTCCACGACCTCGTAGCCGCTGCACGGGCCCGCCGCGACACCGACGACCCGGCTGCCGTGCACGGCGAGGGTGTCCGCCCAGGCGGTCCAGGGCCCCGGCACGTCGGCGAGCTCGCCGGTCTCCGGGTCGAGGATGCCCAGGTGCTGGGAGCCCCGCCCGTGCAGGACGGCGATCAGCCCGTTCTCCAGGGGATGGAACCAGCGCAGCCCGATCTTCCACAGCGGCCCGCCGAACTCCTCGCCCCGGGGCGGCAGAAGCCGGCTGCTGGGCACCACACCACCGGCCACGGCGCCTGGCCGGATGCGCTGGAGCTCCCACCAGTCGGCGAGGTCGGAGACGAACAGGAGGCTGCCGTCGCGGTCCCACTCCACCTGGCAGACCGACTCGTCGACATCACCCACCAGGGGCCGTACACCGGTGAACTCACCGGCGCCGGTGATCTCCGCCAGCATCACCACCGTGCCGTCCCAGGGCATGTGGGGGTGGTCCCAGGCGATCCAGGCGGCCCGCCGCCCGTCGTGCGAGAGCCGGGGGCCGGTGATGAACCGGTGGCTGCCGTCGGAGAGTTCCCGTACGGCGGAGCGGTCGTCGGCGGCCGATCCGTCCAGGGGTACGGCGGCGGCCACGCGGCGCACGTCGGTCGGCCCGGGACCGGTGAACTCCTCCAGCACGCACCACACTTCGCCCTGCTCACCCCGGTCCAGGTGCACCTGCGGGTCGACCCAGCGCAGTCCGCCGCCGATGTCCGAGAGGGGGGTGAGCGGCCAGGGGGTCTCCGGTCCGTCGGGGGCGTAGGCGTACAGCCGCTGGTCGGCGAAGTGGACGAAGACGACGAGCGGCCCGCCCTCCTCACGCACCACCCCCGCCCAGGGCTGTCCGCCGTACTCGATCGCCCGGCTGCGCGGGTTCCACGGCGCGGGCAGCACCGTGGCCGTGGTGCCGTCCGCCCGGCGGCGCACCAGGGCGCGGCGGCCGGCCTCCGCCGGGCGTGGCTCGGTCCACCACACCTCGTCGCCGACGGTGCCGAGGTGGTCGGGCCGGCCGTCGTGCGCGGCGGCGAGCGCCGCGTCGATCGGTGACGGCCAGGAGCCGTACGGGGCTTCGGGCACGGTGTTCACGGTGGAGGTCCCCCCGGGTCCGGTCGGACAGTGCGGTCAGGCGGTGCTGGTCCGGCGGTGCTCGTCGAGCGGTTCGGGTCAGGCGGTGCGCAGGTAGTGGTCGAGGACGCGGACGCCGAAGTGGAGGGCGTCGACGGGGACGCGCTCGTCGACGCCATGGAAGAGCGCCTGGTAGTCGAAGCCCGGGGGGAGCTTGAGCGGCGAGAAGCCGTAGCCGGTGATGCCGAGCCGGGCGAACTGCTTGGCGTCGGTGCCGCCCGACATGCAGTACGGGACGGTGTGCGCCCCCGGGTCGAACCTCTCGACGGCGGCGCGGAGTTTGACGTACGTGGGCGAGTCGACCGGGGCCTGGAGGGCCCGCTCGCGGTGGTAGAACTCCCAGGAGACGAGGGGGCCGGTGAGCCGGTCGAGGGTCTCGTGGAACTCGTCGTCGCCGCCGGGGACCGTGCGGCCGTCGATGAAGGCGGTGGCGTGGCCGGGGATGACGTTGACCTTGTAACCGGCTTCCAGCATCGTCGGGTTGCTGCTGTTGCGGAGGGTGTTCTGCACGAGCGTGGCGGCCGGGCCGAGCTTGGCCAGCAGCTCCTCCACATCGAAGCCGGGCTCGTCCCAGTCGGCGGTGATGCCGTGCAGGGCGGCGATCTCGGTGATGGCGGCGCGGACGGTCGGGGTGATCCTGACCGGCCACTCGTGCTCGCCGATCCGGGCGACGGCGGCGGCGACGGCGGTCACCGCGTTCTCGCGGTTGACCTTGGACCCGTGTCCGGACCGGCCCTCGGCCGTCAGCTTCAGCCAGCCGGTACCGCGCTCGCCCGCCGCGATCGGGTAGAGGGAGAGGCCCTGCCCGGCGTGGAAGGTGAACGCGCCGGACTCGCTGATCCCTTCCGTACAGCCCTCGAAGAGTTCCGGGTGCTCTTCGGCGAGGAAGCCGGAGCCGTCGGCTGCGCTGTCCTCCTCGTCGGCGGTGTAGGCGATGACGATGTCGCGCGGCGGGCGGAACCCTTCGCGCGCCCATCCCCGTACGACCGCGAGGATCATCGCGTCCATGTTCTTCATGTCGACGGCCCCGCGCCCCCATACCACCCCGTCGCGGACCTCGCCGGCGAAGGGGTGCACGGACCAGTCGGCGGCCTCGGCGGGGACCACGTCCAGATGGCCGTGGACGAGCAGGGCGTCGGCCGAGGGGTCGGTGCCGGGGATCCGGGCGACGACGTTGGTCCGGCCGGGGGTGCGTTCCAGCAGCGTCGGTTCGATCCCGGCGGCGGCGAGCCGCTCGGCGGTGTACTCGGCGGCCGGGCGCTCCCGGCAGTCGCCGCCACCCCGGTTGGTGGTGTCGATCCGGATGAGCTCGGAGGTGAACGTCACCACCTCGTCGAGTGCCTGACGGTCCACGGGTCCGAGCGGGTCGGTGGCCTCAGCCATACTGTTCCTCCACAGCGGCCGACACGATCGTCGTCACCGCCTTGAACGTGCGAATACCTTCGTACATCGTCCGGCTGGTGTAGGCGACGCGCCTCTCACCGCTCGGCGCGACGCCGGGCACCACGGTCGCCGCGGCCGCCAGATGCTCGGCGTCGAACTCCAGCTCCACGGTGTACGTCCCGCCGGTGGCGGGGGTCCGACGGACGGCGAGCGCGGTGGCCTCCCGCGCCGCTGTCCGGATGTCCGCCGCGGTACGGGCGGGGGTGCGGCACACGGCCGCGTACCGCGATACGTGGTCCTTGACGGCGACCTTGCGGGCGTCGGGGGCGTACCCCTCGGCGTCCACGCAGGTCAGGTCGTCGCCGGTGACGAGCACGACGGGGACGCCGTACTCGGCGGCGACCTGGGCGTTGAGGAGCCCCTCACTGGCGCGGACCCCGTTGAGCCAGACGCCGGTGATGGAGTTGGCGAGGTAGGTGTGGGCGAGGACCCCCTCCGTGCCGGCTCCGGTGTGGTAGCCGACGAAGGCGACACCGTCCACGTCCCCGTGCTGGATGCCCTCCACCATCGAGAGCGACTTGTGCCGGCCGGTGAGCATCCGGACCCGTTCGTCCAGCCGCTCCAGCAGCAGGTTCCGCATCGACCAGTGGGCCTCGTTGATCAGGACCTCGTCGGCACCGCCGTCGTAGAACCCGAGGGCGGCCGCGTTCACGTCGGAGGTGAACATCGGCCGGCAGCGCTCCCACTGCGGGGTGCCCGGCAGCACGTCGGCCGGCCAGGTCACTCCGGTGGCGCCCTCCATGTCGGCGCTGATGAGGATCTTCATGCCGCCACACCGTACGCCCCGCGGGCGGCGCGGGCCAGGGAGGGGCGGCCCGTCGGAGGTCCGGTCCGCCGAAGGTCCCTCCGGTGGACCCCTCCCCCGGCGCTTCCCGGCCGGTGCGCTCGACTCCCGGACGCTTCCCGGCCGGTGCGCTCGACCCCCCGCCGTTTCCCGGCCGGTGCGCTCGACTCCCGGGCCCGGGGCGCCGCGAACACCGACTGTCCGTCCGCGCCGGCGGGCCGGGCCCGTGCTACCCCGGCCAGGACGCGAACGGGGTGCGTCAGGCCGGTCTCCGTGGGGTTCCGTTCGGTGTCCGTGGGGCCGTCCGGTCCCCGGCGCCGGCGAGGCCGCCCGTGAGTCCCCGGAAACGCCACCTTCACACACCACGGGCGCGGGGGAAACCGCGGTTCCCTAGCGTCGCCCGCCATGGACACGCACCCGCAGCTCGCCGAACCGGCCGTACCCGCCCCCGCCCCGCCACCGGCGCCGGAGACCGACCAGGCGGTGCGGGAGACGCTGGAGGACTACACCCTCCGCTTCGCACCGCGCGGTTACCGCCGCTGCACCCCGATGGTCGTGGCGACGACCGCCCTCGGCGGCATCGCGTACATGGCCGACTTCTCCATCGGGGCCGGCATCACCGCCGCCCACGGCACCGGCAACGCGCTGGTCGCCATCAGCGTCGCGGCGGCCCTCATCTTCGTGACCGGTTTTCCCCTGGCCTACTACGCCGCCCGCTACAACATCGACCTGGACCTGATCACCCGGGGCTCCGGCTTCGGCTACTACGGGTCGGTCCTCACCAGCGTCATCTTCGCCAGCTTCACCGTCATCTTCTTCGCCCTCGAAGGCGCGATCATGGCCCAGGGCCTCAAGCTCGGCTTCGGTCTGCCGCTCTGGCTGGGCTACGCCGTCTCCACCCTGATGGTGATCCCCCTCGTCATCTACGGGATGAAGGCGCTGAGCAAGCTCCAGGTGTGGACCACGCCCATCTGGCTGCTGCTGATGGTCGGGCCGCTGGTCCACCTGGTCGCCACCGACCCGGGCACGGTCGACCGTTTCCTCGCCTACGCGGGCACCGACGGCGAGGGCGGCGTCAACACCGCGTCCGTGCTGCTCGGGGCGGGCGTCTGCCTCTCCCTCATCCCACAGATCGGTGAGCAGATCGACTACCTGCGCTTCATGCCGCCGAAGACCGAGGCCAACAAGCGCGGTTGGTGGACCGCCATGGTGATGGCAGGGCAGCCGCCTCCGGCCTCTCCATCGCCACCTACTTCCATGCCTTCGGCGACACCCTCCAGCCCTACTCCCCGGTCGCCGCCGTCGTGATCGCCTTCGTCCTGACCCCGGCCATGGCGATCGTCACCCGGGGCAGGTACTACCTGCGCCGGACCGACGACGGCATCGCCGTGCCGCTGCTGGACGCCGAGGGCAACCCGAGCGGGGCCACCTACGACTGCCATGTCTGCCGGCAGTCCTACGAGCGCCCGGACCTGACCGCCTGCCAGGCCCATGACTCCGTGGTCTGCTCGCTCTGCCTGAGCACGGACAAGGCCGGCGACCATGTGCTGCCGCCGGCGCCCGCATGTCCATGACCGGGGTCAGCCGGTCCTGACCTCACGCAGCAGCTCCTCGATCCGGGCCAGCTCCTCCTCGGTGAACTCCAGGTTCGAGAGGGCCGCGACGCTGTTCTCCAGCTGGGTGACGCTGCTCGCGCCGACCACGGCCGAGGTGAGGCGGCCGCCGCGCAGCACCCACGCCAGGGCCAGCTGGGCGAGGGACTGACCGCGCTCCTTCGCCAGGGTGTCCAGGGCGCGCAGCCGCTCCACCAGCTCCGGCGTGACCGCGTCCGCCGTCAGGAACGGGCTGTCGCCCGCCGCCCGGGAGCCGGCCGGGATGCCGTGCAGATAACGGTCGGTGAGGATGCCCTGCTCCAGCGGGGAGTAGGCGATGGAGCCGACGCCCAGCTCGTCGAGCGCGGTGAGCAGGCCGTCCTCGGGGCGGCGGTCGAGCATCGAGTAGCGGGGCTGGTGGATGAGCAGGGGCGTGCCGAGGTCCGTCAGGATCGCGGCGGCCTGGCGGGTCTCCTCGGCGGAGTAGTTGGAGAGGCCGACGTAGAGGGCCTTGCCCTGGCGTACGGCGGTGTCGAGCGCGCCCATCGTCTCCTCGATCGGGGTCTCGGGGTCGGGGCGGTGGGAGTAGAAGATGTCGACGTAACTGACGCCGAGGCGCTTGAGGCTCTGGTCCAGGGAGGAGCGCAGGTACTTCCGCGAGCCCCACTCCCCGTACGGGCCGTCCCACATGTGGTAGCCGGCCTTGGTGGAGATGATGATCTCGTCGCGCAGCGAGGCGAAGTCGCCGGCGAGCGCGCGGCCGAGGGTGAGTTCGGCGGAGCCGGGCGGCGGGCCGTAGTTGTTGGCCAGGTCGAAGTGGGTGATGCCCAGGTCGAAGGCGCGGCGCAGGATGCGGCCCTGCTCGTCGGGGGTCCGGTCGCCGCCGAAGTTGTGCCAGAGGCCGAGGGAGAGCGCGGGCAGCAGCAGGCCGCTGCGGCCGGTGCGCCGGTAGGGCATGGCGGAGTAGCGGTCGACGGACGGCAGGTACATGGGGAGGCTCCGCGGGAGAGGGTTACGAGGCGTTCGAGGTACGGGGACGAGGCTTCCGCAGATCGATCCAGCAGTCCAACAGGAGATTCCGCTCGGATTCATCGCCTACAGTCCTCAATCATGGAACTGCGTCAGCTGGAGCATTTCGTCGCCGTCGCCGAGGAGCAGCACTTCACCCGTGCCGCCGAGCGCCTCGCCGTCTCCCAGTCCGGGCTCTCCGCCTCCGTACGGGCGCTGGAGCAGGAGCTGCGGACCCCGCTGTTCAGCCGCACCACCCGGACGGTCCGGCTCACCGAGGCGGGGCGGGCGCTGCTGGTGGAGGCCGAGCGCACGCTGGCGGGGGCGCGGGCGGCGCGGGACGCGGTCGACGCCGTACGGGGGCTGCTGCGCGGGACGCTGACGGTGGGGGTCGAGCAGTGCGTGGCGGGGGTGAGTGCGGCCCGGCTGCTGGCCGCGTTCCACCGGGAGCACCCGCAGATGGAGCTGCGGCTGCGCCAGGAAGGCACGAGCCGTCTGCTGGACGGGGTGGCCGGGGGGCGGCTCGACCTCGCGTTCGCCGCCACGGTCAGCCCGGCGGAGTGGCGCGGTGAACTGATGCCGCTGGCGCGGGAGGAGATGGTGGTGCTGTGCGCGGCGGGCCACCGGTTCGCCGGGCGGGCCCGGGTGGCGTGGGAGGAGCTGCCGGGCGAGTCGTTCATCGACTTCCACCCGGACTGGGGGCCGCGGCGTGCGGCGGACGAGGCGTTCGCCGCGGCGGGGGCCCGGCGGACGGTGGGCCTGGAGGTCAACGACGTCCACAGCCTGCTGGAGCTGGTGCAGGAGGGGCTGGGGATCGCGGTGGTGCCGCACCACTTCTCCCGCAAGCCGGAGGCGGCCCGGCTGGTCGCGGTGGACGTGGAGCCGGCGGGCGGGGGGCGGGCGGTGTACGAGAGCGTGGTGGTGCTTCCGGCGGCGGGGAGCCTGAGCCCGGGGGCGCGGGCGCTGATGCGGCTGGTGCGGGAGGACGCGGTGCGGGAGGACGCGGTGCGGGAGGACGCGGTGCGGGAGGCGGGGGTGCGGGAGGACGCGGTGCGGGAGGCGGGGGTGCGCTGAACCCTCGGAGCCCGCACCGGACCCCTGGGCTCAGCTCACCCCCGTACGCCTCGGTCCTCGTGGCCCAGCTGGAGGTCCCGTTCCGTACGGCCGCCGCCCGCCACCTGGAGCACGGTGGCGACGGGCGGGTACCCGGCGGCGATCACCGTGTACTCGCCGGAGGGCAGGTCCACGAACCGGAACGAGCCGTCGGATCCCGTGGTGAGGGTGCCCACCACGTTGCCCGCCGCGTCCAGGAGCGTGACCCGGGCGTCCTCCACTGGGCGGCCGCCGGTGGCCCGGACGACGCCGCGCAGCACGGCCCCGCCGGCCAGCTCGATGTCCTGGCGGGTCTCGCGGGCCGCCTGGACGCTGACCGGGAGGGCGGCGGGGCGGAAGGCGGGGGCACTGGCGGCGAGGGTGTACTCGCCCGCGACCAGCTCGGTGATGACGTAGCCGCCCTCGCGCCCGGTGCGGGTGGAGGCGACGACCTCGCCGCGTACGTCGGTGAGGGTGACGGCCGCGTCCCGGACCGGCACACCGTCCGCCGTCAGGACCGACCCGGCGAGCCGTCCGGCGCCGCCGAGGACCACGTCCAGTTCGACGGGCCGGTCGCCCACGGTGACGCTGACGGCCTGCGGCTGGTGGCCGCCTGCCGCGGCGATGAGGACGTAGTTTCCGGCGCCCGGGACGCTCAGCGCGTATCGCCCGTCCTCGCCGCCGGCCCCGCGTCCGACCTGCTGCCCCTGGACGTCGATGAGGGTGAGGGCGGCCCGGTCCACCTTCGTGCCGTCCGAGTGCTGCACGGTGCCGCGGACGGGGACCCCGGAGAGCTGGGCGGCTCCTGGCCGGGCGGAGTCGGTGCGGGCGGCGGGGATCGGCGAGGGCTCGGTGGCCGCTTCGGGGCTGTGGTGGGACACCAGCGGTTTCTCCTTGAGGAAGAAGGCGAGGATCAGGCCGAGGACGAGCACCGGCACGAGGTAGAGGAAGATGCGCGGCATCGCGTCGACGTACGCCTGGATGTAGGCGTCGCGCAGCGCGGGCTCCATCGCGTGGACGATCTGCGGGGTGATCGACTCGGGCGCGGGCAGCGTCACGCCGGCGGGCAGGCGGACATCGAGGGCGTCGGAGAGCCGCCCGGCGAAGAGGGTCCCGAAGATGGCGGCGCCGACGCTGCCGCCGATCTGCCGGAAGTAGTTGTTGGCGCTGGTGGCGGTGCCGAGGTCGGCGGGGCGCACCGAGTTCTGCACGGCCAGCACGAGGACCGACATGACCAGGCCGATGCCGGTGCCGAGGACGGCCTGCCAGAGGCTGTACTCCAGCCGGGAGGTGCCCCGCTCCAGCCCCGCGAGCAGCCACATCCCGACGACGGACACGGCACTGCCGACGACGGGGTAGATCCGGTAGCGGCCGGTACGGGTGATGAGCTGGCCGGAGACGATGGAGCCGCCGACGATGCCCAGCATCATCGGGAGCATCAGCAGCCCGGACTCGGTGGCGCTGGCCCCGTCCACCATCTGGAGATAGGTGGGCAGATAGCTGGCGGCGCCGAAGAGGGCGATGCCGATGACCGCGCCGACCAGACCGGTGACGTTGAAGACCGAGTCGCGGAACAGCCGCAGCGGGATGATCGGTTCGGCGGCGCGGTGCTCGACGGCGACGAAGAGCAGCGTCGTGACGACGGCCGCGGCCGTGAGGCCGAGGATGGTGCGCGAGCCCCAGGCGTACTCGGTACCGCCCCAGCTGGTCACCAGCACCAGGCAGGTGGAGGCGACGGCCAGCAGTACGGCGCCCAGGACATCGAGACGGGGGCGTACGGTGGGCTTCGGGAGCGTGAGCACGACGGCGATCACGGCGAACGTGACGAGCCCGAACGGCACGTTGATGTAGAAGCACCAGCGCCAGGAGGCGTGGTCGGTGAAGAAGCCGCCGAGCAGCGGTCCGGCCACCGAGGCGAGGCCGAAGACCGCCCCGATCAGGCCCATGTAGCGGCCGCGCTGCCGGGGCGGGACGATGTCGGCGATGATCGCCTGCACGCCGATCATGAGACCGCCGCCGCCGATACCCTGGATCGCCCGGAAGGCGATCAGCTCGTCCATGGTCCGCGACCAGCCGGCCAGCGCGGAGCCGATGACGAAGACGACGATGGCGAACTGGAAGACGCCCTTGCGGCCGAAGAGGTCGCCGAGCTTGCCGTAGAGCGGCAGGACGATGGTGGAGGCCAGGAGGTAGGCGGTGACGGCCCAGGACATCTTCTCCAGGCCGTGCAGCTCACCGACGATCCTGGGCAGGGCGGTGGCGACGATCATCTGGTCGAGCGCCGCGAGCAGGAGGGTGAGCATCAGCCCGAGGAAGACCATGCGGACCCGGCGGGGGCTGATCTCCTCGGCCGCCCGGTGCGGGCCGGGGCCGGCCGGCGGGGGTGGCGGCTCCCCCGAGGGGGCTGCCGTACCGTCCGGCTCGTCCTTCAGCAGCGTGATACCACCCACCACGTAACGCTCCCCTTCGTCGCACCTGCGCGCCCCTTTCTCGCATCGCGCGGCGAGGCGGGGCAAACGTGTCGAGGGGCGCGCAGGGCGCGCACGGAGGGCTTATGCGCCGGTGGGAGCCACTACGGCGCGCCACCGGCCTCCCCGGAGAACCACCCGTTCCGGTGAGGCCGGCCGAACAGCGGGGGCCGGGCCGTTCGACGGCCCGGCGTCGGCGCGCGAACCCTACTTCTCGACCTCGCCGGCGAGGTTCTGGAGCAGCTGGTCGTAGATCCGGCCGAGACCCTTGGGCGCGAAGGTCCGCTCGAAGAAACCGCCGATGCCGCCGGCGCCGTCCCAGACGGTGGTGACGACGGCCTTGGACTTCCCCTCGCCGGCCGGCGTGACGATCCAGGTCGTGACCATGGAGGAGTTGCGGTCCTTCTCGACGAGCTGGCCGTCGGTCGGCTCGGTGACCTCCAGCAGGCAGTCGCGGACCCGCTTGCTGGTCGCCTGGAGCTTCCAGTGGACGAGGGTGCCCTCGCCGTCGCCGCCCTCCCGGACCTCGTACTCGCTGAAGTGCGGGGTCAGCACCTTGCCGCGGACGTCCTTGTAGTCGGCCAGCGCGTCGAACACCGCCTCCGCGTCCGCCGCGATGATCCGCTCCGTGGTGGCCTCGACCTGCGCCATGGCTGTTCCTCCAGTACTTCGGTTGTCCGGGGTGATTCGGGGGTTGGGGAGGGTGTCCCGGGCTGAGCCAACCACCTCCGGTACAGCCGCTCAAAATCGGGGTCCGCGGGCCGCCCGGGGTGCGGTCCGCACGATCAAGGGAACAAATGTTCTATTCTGTGGCCAGTGCTACCGAGGAGGCGTCCATGCGCTGGGACAATCTGGTCGAAAAGAGCTCCATGACCGGCAACAGCGCGCTCTTCGCCGCGGACGCGGTGACCACGCGCACCTTCGACACCCCGGAATTCCGGGGCATCACCTTCCACGAGATCCGGGCCCGTTCGATCCTGAACCGGGTACCCGGGGCCTCGCGGATGCCGTTCGAATGGACGGTGAACCCCTACCGGGGCTGCTCGCACGCCTGTGTGTACTGCTTCGCCCGCAAGACCCACAGCTATCTGGACCTGGACACCGGCATCGGGTTCGACTCCCAGATCGTCGTCAAGGTCAATGCCGCCGAACTGCTCCAGCGGGAGCTGGCGTCCCGGCACTGGCAGGGCGAACACATCGCGATGGGCACCAATGTCGACTGCTACCAGCGGGCGGAGGGGCGGTACCGGCTCATGCCGGGCATCATCACCGCCCTGCGCGACCGGGCGAACCCCTTCTCCATCCTGACGAAGGGCACCCTGATCCTGCGGGACCTGGAGCTGCTGCGGCAGGCCGCCGAGGTCACCGAGGTCGGCGTCTCGGTCTCCGTCGGCTTCACCGACCGCGCGCTGTGGCGCACGGTGGAACCCGGCACCCCCTCCCCCGAACGCCGCCTCGACGTGGTGCGCGCGCTCACGGAGAGCGGGATCGGCTGCTCGGTCCTGATGGCCCCCGTCGTCCCCTTCCTCGGCGACAGCCCCGAGCAGCTGCGCGCCACGGTCTCGGCCATCGCGGCGGCCGGGGCGTCCTCGGTGACCCCGCTCGTCCTGCATCTGCGCCCCGGTGCCCGCGAGTGGTACCTGCGGTGGCTCGGGCAGCACCATCCGCACCTGGTGGCGAGGTACGACCGGATGTACGGGGACGCGGCGTACGCCCCCACGTGGTACCAGCGCCGGATCACCCGTCAGGTCCACGAGCTGGCGGACGAATTCGGGATCGGCCCGGCGCACCGGGGCGAGGCCCGCCGGATCGGCCCGGCACGGGCGGTGGAGGACGAGCCGGAGCCCGAGCCGGGGCCCACGCAGCTCACCCTGTTGTGAAGCCCGCAGGGCCGATGGCGTGACCGTACGGGTCGACTTCGCGCGGAAACGGCCCCCGGCCGGTGGATCTCGGGGAGCATGCGGCGGGGACCGCCGACCGCCGCCGCGTCCCCTCCACCTCGGGAGGCCCCATGACGAAACGTGCAGGAATCCTGGTCGCGGCCGGTGCGACGGTCGCCGGTCTGCTGGCCGCCGCTCCGGCCCCGGCCGCCGCCTCCCAGGCGAGCGCGCCACCCGCCCCGCAGCTCGCCTGGACCGACTGTCCGACGGAGAACCATCCGACGCTCCAGTGCGCGAAGGTCCGTGCCCCGCTGGACCACGCCGACCCCTCGGGCCGCCAGGTCACCCTCGCCCTGTCCCGCGTCCCGCACACCGCGAAGGTCTTCCAGGGCCCGCTGCTGGTCAACCCGGGCGGCCCGGGCGGCAGCGGGCTGTCGATGGCCGGGTTCGTGGCGTCGGCGCTGCCGAAGAAGGTGGCCGCCCAGTACGACGTGATCGGGTTCGACCCGCGCGGGGTCGGGAAGAGCACCCCGCGACTGGACTGCCTGCCCGGCCACTCCGATCCGGTGCGCCCGGACTCGGTGCCCGCCTCCTACCGGGACGAGCGGGTCAACCGCGACCGGGCCGCCGCCTTCGCCCGGGCCTGCGGGGAGAAGCACGGCGATGTGCTGCCGTACATGGACACCGTCAGCGCCGCCAAGGACCTCGACGTGATCCGCCGGGCCCTGGGCTCGGAGCAGATCAGCTACTTCGGTTACTCGTACGGCACCTACCTCGGCGCGGTCTACGCGAAGCTGCACCCGGAGCGGGTGCGGCGCCTGGTCCTGGACTCGGTCGTCGGCCCGGACGACGTCTGGTACCAGGGCAACCTGAACCAGGACTACGCCTTCGACGACCGCCACAAGGCCTTCGCGGCGTGGGTGGCGAAGCACGACGCGACGTACGGGCTCGGCACCGACCCCGCGAAGGTCGAGGCCGCCTGGTACCGGATGCGCGCGGCGGTCGCCGCCGGGCCGGCCGGCGGCAAGGTCGGGGCGAGCGAGCTGGAGGACACCTTCCTGCCCGGCGGGTACTACAACGGCTACTGGCCCTACCTCGCCGAGGCGTTCGCGGCCTACGTGAACGACCAGGACACCGAGGCGCTGGTGAAGGCGTACGAGAACTTCGGTGCCACCGGCACGGGCGGTGGCAACAGCTACTCCGCCTACGCCGCCGTCCAGTGCCGCGACGCCGGCTGGCCCCGGCACTGGAGCACCTGGCGCAACGACGCGCGCCGGATCCACGCCAAGGCGCCCTTCATGGCCTGGAACAACACCTGGTACAACGCGCCGTGCGCGGACTGGCCGGTGGCGCCGCTCACCCCGGTGCGGGTGAACAACGACCGCCTCCCGGCGACGCTGATCTTCCAGGCCACCGGCGACGCGGCGACTCCGTACGCGGGCGCGGTCAGCATGCGCCGCAAGATCAGGGGTTCCAGCTTCGTGGTGGAGGAGGGCGGCGGCAACCACGGCATCACGCTGAGCGGCAACGCCTGCCTGGACAAGCACCTGACGGCCTATCTGAGCGACGGGAGCGTCCCGCGCGGCCGGGGCGAGGGTGAGGCGGACGCGGTATGCGCGGCCCTGCCGGACCCGAAGCCGCTGCCGGCCGCGAAGGCGGCGGCCCAGTCGGTGGACAACAGCGCGGGCAGCCGTCTGCACGGGCTGCTGGGGCCGCGCCACTGAGGGACGGGGTGCGCGCCTCGCCCTGCTCGGCGGGCGCGCACCCCCCGGCACCCCGCAGCTCTTGTGCACAACTCGGCGCCCCGCAGCTCCCGTACGGTGCCCGACCCGCCGCCCCCGGCACCCCGCGACTCCCGTACGGTGCCCGATCCGCCGCCCCCGGCACCCCGCGACTCCCGTACGGTGCCCGATCCGCCGTCCCTCCGGCGCCCCGCAGCTCCCGTACGGTGCCCGATCCGCCGTCCCTCCGGCCCCCCGCAGCTCCCGTACGGTGCCCGATCCTGCGCCCTTCCGGCACCCTCAGGGCAGCCGCCCCAGCGCCTCCGCCGCCGCCGTGCCCAGCCGGGGATGCGGGAGGGCCGCCGTGAGGACCGGCCGGGCCCGCCCGTCGCCGAGCTGTCCGAGCCCCTCGACGCAGGCCAGCGCCACCCGCCAGTGCGGCTCCCCGGGGGCCAGCAGGCGGTGGAGGGTGGCGACCAGGGCGGGGACGGCCTCCGGGGCCCGCAGGGCGGTGAGCAGGCGCACCGGGTGCAGGGCGTAGGCGGTGCGCAGGGTGTTGGTGGCGAGCGCGGCGGCCGCCCGGGGTGTGCGCGGGTCGTTCAGCTCGGCCAGGGCGTGGGCGGCGGAGACACAGCGCTCGGGGTCCCGGTGGTTGAGCAGGAGCACCAGCGCCTCGAAGGCCCGCCGGTCGCCCGCGCAGCCGAGCCGGAAGGCGGCGATCTCGCGGGCCCACAGGGGCCGCCCTGGCTCCACCAGGACCCGGGCCAGCACCTCGTCGTCGTCGGTCGCCACGAGCAGGTCGTACGCGGCCGACCCGGCGGCCTCGTCCCGTAACCGGTCCATCAGCGAGCGCAGCTCCTCATCCATGACGCTCAGCGTATCCACGGACACGTTCCGTGCGGGACGGGACGGATGAGCCGATGTGTTCCAGCGCACAAAGACCCAGGGGTGGCGCGCTCGTTACTCGCCGGTTAACCTCATCTGAGCGGGAACACACTCCCCGCGAGCTCCGGTGGCCTGGTGACGCAGCCATCCGGAGTGCTTGTCGGTTCGGCAGTTTCAGTGCGACGGACTCCGGGACAGAGTCCGTCACCCCTCACGGCCGGGTGTGCTCCAGCGCCCCGGCCCCGCGCTTCACGACACGCATCCCGCATGCCACGCGCCGCTCCCTCATCGCCGCGCGCCCTGCTCCCACAGTCGTCACTCACCCTGGAGTCCCGTGATGGACACCCCGCTCTCCACCATTGCCGTCGTCGGCCTCGGCACCATGGGCACCGGCATCGCCGAGGTCCTGGCTCTCGCGGGCCGCGAGGTCATCGGCATCGACATCAGCGAGGCGGCCGCCCGCCAGGCCCACACCTCCCTCGAAGCCTCCACCGCACGCGCCGTCGCTCGCGGACGGATCACCGAGCGGCAGCGGGCCGACGCGCTCGCCCGGTTCCGTACCTCCGACGCCCTCCAGGCCGCCGCCGAGGCCGAGCTGGTCATCGAGGTCGTGCCGGAGACGTACGAGATCAAGCAGCAGGTGTTCCGGGAGCTGGACGCGATCGTCTCCCCCACCGCGATCCTCGCCACCGGGACGAACGCCTTGTCGGTGACCCGGCTCGCGGCCGAGTCGCTCCACCCCGAGCGCGTGCTCGGCCTGCACTTCTTCAACCCGGCGCCCGCGATGAAGCTGGTCGAGGTGGTCTCCTCGGTGCTGACCGCGCCGCCCGCCGTCGAGGCCGTCACCAAGCTGGCCCGGGAGCTGGGCAAGGAGCCGGTCGCGGTCGGCGACCGGCCCGGGTTCGTCGCGGACGGGCTGCTCTTCGGCTATCTGAACCAGGCCGCCGCGATGTACGAGGCGAACTACGCCTCCCGTGAGGACATCGACGCGGCGATGAAGCTGGGCTGCGGGCTGCCCATGGGCCCCCTCGCCCTGCTGGACCTGATCGGGATCGACACCGCCCGCACCGTCCTGGAGGCCATGTACTCCGCCTCCCACGACCGCCTGCACGCCCCCGCGCCCGTCCTCGGCCAGCTCAGCGAGGCGGGCCTGACCGGGCGTAAGGCGGGACGGGGCTTCTACACGTATGACGCTCCGGGCGGCCAGGCCGTCGTGCCCGATGCCTTGACCCCTTCGCCGGAAGCGGCCGCCGGGGCCGGGCGCGAGGTGGCGTCCGTCGGGGTCGCCGGCTCCGGCACGATGGCCTCCGGGATCGCCGAGGTCTTCGCCAAGGCCGGGTACACCGTGGTCCTGGCGGCGCGCGGCCAGGAGAAGGCGGACCTCGCCAAGGCCCGGATCGCGAAGTCGCTGGAGCGCTCGGTGACCAAGGGGCGGCTCAGCGCCGAGGCGCGGGACGAGACGCTGGGGCGGATCACGGCGGCCGGGTCGCTGGACGCGTTCGCGGAGGTCGACCTCGCCGTGGAGGCGGTCGCCGAGGACCTGGAGATCAAGCAGCAGCTGTTCGCCACGCTCGACAAGGTCTGCCGACCGGGCGCGGTCCTCGCCACCACCACCTCGTCCCTGCCGGTCATTGCCATCGCCCGGGCGACCGGGCGGCCCGAGGACGTCATCGGGATGCACTTCTTCAACCCGGCGCCCGCGATGAAGCTGGTCGAGGTCGTCCGTACGGTCCTGACCGCCGACGACGTGCACACCACGGTCCGCGCGGTCTGCGTGAAGATCCGCAAGCACCCGGTGGACTGCGGGGACCGGGCCGGGTTCATCGTGAACGCGCTGCTGTTCCCGTACCTCAACAACGCGATCAAGATGGTCGAGGAGCACTACGCCTCGCTGGACGACATCGACGCGGCGATGAAGCTGGGCGGCGGCTACCCGATGGGCCCGTTCGAACTGCTGGACGTCGTGGGGCTCGACGTCTCCCTCGCCATCGAGAAGGTGCTGCACAAGGAGTTCCGCGACCCGGGGCTCGCTCCGGCGCCGCTGCTGGAGCACCTGGTGGCCGCGGGCTGCCTCGGCCGCAAGACGGGCCGCGGCTTCCGCGAATATGCCCGTCGCTGACCCGGGAGCCGGGTGGGGCGGGCTGCTGGGACCCCCCGGCGGCCCGCCCCCGCAGGCGCGCTCTCCTGCACCGATGCGTTACGTTCATGCCATGTCCCAGCCCGCCAAGTCACCCCGTGCCACCGCCGTGCCCGACGCCCCGGAGACCGCTGCGGGAACGCGCGCCGCCGCCCAACGGCTCAAGATGCGCCGCGAACTGGCCGCAGCCGCGATGGAACTCTTCGCCACGAAGGGCTACGAGGCGACCACCGTCGACGAGATCGCGGGCGCCGCGGGAGTCGCCCGGCGGACCTTCTTCCGGCACTTCCGCTCCAAGGAAGAGGCCATCTTCCCGGACCACGACGACACCCTCGTCAGGGCCGAGGCCGTCCTGAACGCCGCCCCCGCGCACGAGCATCCCCTCGACACGGTCTGCCGCGGCATCAAGGAGGTCATGAAGATGTACGCGGCCAAGCCCGCCGTCTCCGTGGCCCGTTACAAGCTCACCCGTGAAGTGCCCACCCTCCGGGAGGCCGAGATCGCGTCGGTGGCCCGCTACGAGCGGCTGTTCACCCGTTATCTGCTGGGCCACTTCGACGAGCGCGACCACCACGTGGGCAACGACGACCCGCTGCTCGCGGAGGTGGCCGCGTCCGCCGTGGTCACCGCGCACAACCACGTGCTGCGCCGCTGGCTGCGGGCGGGCGGCCAGGGCGATGTGGAGGCGCAGCTGGACCGGGCCTTCGCCATCGTGCGCGACACCTTCGGCACCGGCATCGGGGCGGGCCGCACCGCCCGGACCGAGCCCGCCAGGACCCCGGCGGCGACGGTGGCGACGGAGGGCGAGGTGCTGGTCGCGGTGGCGCGTACGGACGCCCCGCTGGACGAGGTCATGCGGACGATCCAGCAGGCGCTCAAGGAGCGTTGAGCCGGGCTGTCCGCTCCTCGGCGGGCACCACCGCCGCCTCCCAGGGCGGCGGCGCCCCGCCCTCGCTCCAGGCGGCCAGTTCCTCGGGGCCGTAGCAGAGGATGGCGCACTGCTCCGCGTAGTCGAGCGCGGGGTCGGTGAAGCCGCCGGTGGAGACGACGAGCGCGATGTCCGCCCCGTGCACCGCGTAGCAGGTGCCGCCGAAGCGCTGGAGGTCCTGGGAGCCGACCCGGTTGTCCGGCCCGTAGCGCTTGCACTGCACGACCAGGCGGCGGCCGTCCGGCGTGGTGCCCACCACATCGGCGCCCAGGTCCCCGGCGCCGCCCACCACCTCGGCGTCCGCGCAGCCGTCGCGCCGGCAGAGCTCGGCGACGGCCTCCTCGAAGGCGTACGGGTCCAGCTGCGCGTAGTCGACCGGATCGGCGGCCTCCCGCGCCCCGGGGCGGGCCTGCGCCCGGGCGGCCTCCGCGGCGTCCAGCTCCGCGAGCCCGGCGTCGACGATCCCGTACGCGGCGTCCGTGACGGCCGCCGCGACCCGGCGGGCACGACGGCGGCGGCGCAGCACCAGGACCGCCGCGGTGAGGGCCAGGGCGATCAGGAGTGCTGCGGCGACCGGGTTGCGCCCGGCGCTCCGCCAGGCGGCCCGCAGTGCCATTCCGCCGCCCCCGAGGATCAGCGCGATGAGGGCGAAGCCGAAGGTGGTGCGCCGGAGGTCGAAGGGCGCGCGCTGCCTCCGGCCGCCGTCTCGGCTGCGGATCGGTATACCCATCGGTGCCCCACCCCTGCTTCCTGACCACTCCATGATCACTTGGTCTCGCACACCTGCCCCGAGCTGGTCTTTCGACGCGTGCGCGCCGAGCCGTTCCGCGCGGACCACGGCCGAAATCCGCTGGTTCGCCGACCGCCGCCGCGCTGAGGTGCGCGGATGCGATCACCTGAGCACGCCATCGAGATCCGTGACCTTTTCGACCGCGAGATGCGGCAGCACGCCCGCCCCGACGGGCCCGCCCGGTGAGCTGGGGACGACGACGCCGTATGTGTACCGACCCGGCCGGTAACCGCACGCCAGCGGGACAGAACGGGTCGTAACACCCATGGTGTTGCTCATGCGTGCCTACCAGATGACAAGTGAGAGAAATTGTTGGCACTGGGTGCCTTGTCAGGTGTCACGGAGTGCCATACGTTGAAGGTGTCCGGGCGGCCGGCGTGCTGGGATCTCACGTACGCCGGCTGTCCCCGCAACCACCGTGCTGCGCGCCCGGACGCCTGCGTCACAGGCACCCTTCTGCTCCACCCGAGCAAGCCGAAGCTCCACTCGCCGAACCGACGGCACACACCTCCACACCGCACCGCTCCCCTGCCAGCAGGGCCCCCCAAGCGTTCCCTCGACGCCGCATCACCGGAGGCAACACCGTGAAGGAAATCCTGGACGCGATCCAATCGCAGGACAGCACAGCCGCGGACTTCGCGGCCCTGTCCCTCCCCGAGTCCTACCGTGCGATCACCGTGCACAAGGACGAGGCGGAGATGTTCGCGGGGCTCGCGTCCCGCGACAAGGACCCCCGCAAGTCGATCCACCTGGACGAGGTCCCGGTCCCCGAACTCGGCCCCGGCGAGGCCCTCGTCGCCGTGATGGCCAGCTCGGTGAACTACAACTCCATCTGGACCTCGATCTTCGAGCCGGTGTCCACCTTCGGCTTCCTGGAGCGGTACGGCAAGCTCAGCGAGCTCACCAAGCGGCACGACCTGCCGTACCACGTCATCGGCTCGGACCTCGCGGGCGTCGTCCTGCGCACCGGCCCCGGCGTCAACGCCTGGAAGCCGGGCGACGAGGTCGTCGCGCACTGCCTCTCCGTGGAGCTGGAGTCCTCCGACGGCCACAACGACACGATGCTCGACCCCGAGCAGCGCATCTGGGGCTTCGAGACCAACTTCGGCGGGCTCGCCGAGATCGCGCTGGTCAAGTCCAACCAGCTGATGCCCAAGCCCCGGCACCTCAGCTGGGAGGAGGCCGCGGCTCCGGGCCTGGTCAACTCGACCGCGTACCGCCAGCTCGTCTCGCGCAACGGCGCCGGCATGAAGCAGGGCGACAACGTGCTGATCTGGGGCGCCAGCGGCGGCCTCGGCTCCTACGCCACCCAGTTCGCGCTGGCCGGCGGCGCCAACCCGATCTGTGTCGTCTCCAGCCCGGAGAAGGCCGAGATCTGCCGGTCGATGGGGGCCGAGGCGGTCATCGACCGCAACGCGGAGGGCTACAAGTTCTGGAAGGACGAGCGCACCCAGGACCCGAAGGAGTGGAAGCGCTTCGGCAAGCGCATCCGCGAGTTCACCGGCGGCGAGGACATCGACATCGTCTTCGAGCACCCGGGCCGCGAGACCTTCGGAGCCTCGGTCTACGTCACCCGCAAGGGCGGCACCATCACGACCTGCGCCTCCACCTCCGGCTACATGCACGAGTACGACAACCGCTACCTGTGGATGTCCCTCAAGCGCATCATCGGCTCCCACTTCGCCAACTACCGCGAGGCGTGGGAGGCCAACCGCCTCATCGCCAAGGGCAAGATCCACCCGACGCTCTCCAAGGTCTACTCCCTGGAGGACACCGGCCAGGCCGCCCACGACGTCCACCGCAACGCCCACCAGGGCAAGGTCGGCGTCCTGGCACTGGCACCCCGCGAGGGTCTGGGCGTGCGCGACCAGGACATGCGCGAGCAGCACATCGACGCCATCAACCGCTTCCGCAACGTCTGAGGTTCTCCCATGACCGAACGTCAGAAGGACCGGCCCTGGCTCATGCGGACGTACGCCGGTCACTCGACCGCCGAGGCGTCCAACGAGCTGTACCGCCGCAACCTCGCCAAGGGCCAGACGGGTCTCTCGGTCGCCTTCGATCTGCCGACGCAGACCGGATACGACCCGGACCACATTCTCGCCCGCGGCGAGGTGGGCCGTGTCGGTGTGCCCGTCTCGCACCTCGGTGACATGCGCCGGCTGTTCCAGGACATCCCCCTGGAGCAGATGAACACCTCGATGACGATCAACGCGACCGCCATGTGGCTGCTGGCGCTCTACCAGGTGGTCGCGGAGGAGCAGGGGGCCGACCCCGACAAGCTCCAGGGAACCACGCAGAACGACATCGTGAAGGAGTACCTCTCGCGCGGGACGCACGTCTTCCCGCCGGTGCCCTCGCTGCGGCTGACCACGGACATGATCACGTACACGGTCAACCGCATCCCCAAGTGGAACCCGATCAACATCTGCAGCTACCACCTCCAGGAGGCGGGGGCCACCCCGGTCCAGGAGATCGCGTACGCCATGTCGACCGCCATCGCGGTGCTCGACGCGGTCCGCGACTCGGGCCAGGTGCCCGAGGAGAAGTTCGGTGACGTGGTCGCCCGGATCTCGTTCTTCGTGAACGCGGGCGTCCGCTTCATCGAGGAGATGTGCAAGATGCGCGCCTTCGGCCGCATCTGGGACCGCGTCACGCGGGAGCGGTACGGCATCACCGACGCCAAGCAGCGCCGCTTCCGCTACGGCGTCCAGGTCAACTCCCTCGGCCTGACCGAGGCGCAGCCGGAGAACAACGTCCAGCGCATCGTCCTGGAGATGCTGGCCGTCACCCTCTCCAAGGACGCCCGCGCCCGCGCGGTGCAGCTGCCGGCCTGGAACGAGGCGCTGGGACTGCCCCGGCCCTGGGACCAGCAGTGGTCGCTGCGGATCCAGCAGGTGCTGGCGCACGAGAGCGATCTGCTGGAGTACGAGGACATCTTCGCCGGGTCGCACGTCATCGAGGCCAAGGTGGAGTCCCTGGTCGAGGAGTCGCTGGCGGAGATCGACCGGATCCAGCAGATGGGCGGCGCGATGGCGGCCGTCGAGTCCGGCTACCTCAAGTCGGAGCTGGTCTCCTCGCACGCCGCGCGGCGGGCCCGGATCGAGGGCGGCGAGGAGAAGATCGTCGGCGTCAACATCTACGAGACGACCGAGCCCAACCCGCTCACCTCCGACCTCGACGGCGCGATCATGACCGTCGATCCCGAGAACGAGGCCCGGGTCGTCGCCGCGCTGCACGAGTGGCGGGACAACCGCGACGAGGCCCGTGCGTCGGAGGCGCTGGCCGCGCTGAAGAAGGCCGCCGCGGGCACCGAGAACATGATGGAGGCCACCGTCGAGTGCGCCCGCGCGGGCGTCACCACCGGCGAGTGGTCCTGGGCGCTGCGGGACGTCTTCGGCGAGTTCCGCGCACCCACCGGGGTCTCCTCGGCCCCGGTCGCGGTCACCGCCGAGGCGGGCACCCCGCTCGCCCTGGTCCGCGAGAAGGTCACCCGTACCGCCGCCGACCTGGGCGTGGGGCGGCTGCGCCTGCTGGTCGGCAAGCCGGGCCTGGACGGGCACTCCAACGGGGCCGAGCAGATCGCCGTACGGGCGCGTGACGCCGGCTTCGAGGTGGTCTACCAGGGCATCCGGCTGACCCCCGAGCAGATCACCGACGCGGCGCTCGCCGAGGACGTGCACTGCGTGGGGCTGTCCATCCTCTCCGGCTCGCACGCGGAGCTGGTGCCCGATGTGCTGCACCGGCTGCGGGAGGCCGGGGCGCCGGACATTCCGGTGATCGCGGGCGGCATCATCCCGCCGGCCGACGCCGCGGCGCTCATCGAAGCCGGTGTGGCCGCCGTCTTCACCCCGAAGGACTTCGGCATCACCGAGATCATCGGCCGTATCGTCGACGAGATCCGGAAAGCGAACAAGCGCGACCCTCTGGAGGTCTCCGCATGACCACGCCCACCCCGTCCGTGAACCGGCTGCGGCCCCGCCGCTCGTGTCTGGCCGTGCCGGGCTCCAACCCGCGCTTCCTGGAGAAGGCCCAGGGTCTCCCGGCCGACCAGGTCTTCCTGGACCTGGAGGACGCCTGCGCGCCGCTGGCCAAGGAAGGCGCCCGCCACACCATCGTGGACGCGCTGAACAACGGTGACTGGAGCGGCAAGACCCGGGTCGTGCGGGTCAACGACTGGACGACGCACTGGACGTACCGGGACGTCATCACGGTCGTCGAGGGCGCGGGCCCCAACCTCGACTGCATCATGCTGCCGAAGGTCCAGGACGCCCAGCAGGTCGTGGCGCTGGACCTGTTGCTGACCCAGATCGAGAAGACGATGGGCTTCGAGGTCGGGAAGATCGGCATCGAGGCGCAGATCGAGAACGCCAGGGGTCTGGTGAACATCGACGACATCGCCGCCGCCTCACCCCGTCTGGAGACGCTGATCTTCGGCCCGGCCGACTTCATGGCCTCGATCAACATGAAGACCCTGGTCGTCGGCCAGCAGCCGCCCGGCTACCCGGCGGACGCGTACCACTACATCCTGATGCGCATCCTGATGGCGGCCCGCACGCACGACCTCCAGGCGATCGACGGCCCGTTCCTCCAGATCCGTGACGTGGACGCCTACCGCGAGGTGGCCGGCCGTGCCGCCGCCCTCGGCTTCGACGGCAAGTGGGTCCTGCACCCGGGCCAGGTCGACGCGGCCAACGAGGTGTTCTCGCCCTCGCAGGAGGACTACGACCACGCCGAGCTGATCCTGGACGCCTACGACTGGTGCACCTCCGAGGAGGGCGGCAAGAAGGGCTCGGCGATGCTCGGCGACGAGATGATCGACGAGGCCAGCCGCAAGATGGCCCTGGTCATCGCGGGCAAGGGCCGGGCGGCCGGAATGCAGCGCACCTCCAAGTTCGAAGCCCCGGAGGCCTGATCATGCAGTTCGGACGCACTTTTGAGGAGTTCGAGGTCGGTGCGGTCTACAAGCACTGGCCCGGAAAGACGGTCACGGAATACGACGACCACCTCTTCTGCCTGCTGACCATGAATCACCACCCGCTGCACATGGACAGCAACTACGCGCAGGAGACGACCGACTTCGGGAAGAACGTCGTCGTCGGCAACTACGTCTACTCACTGCTGCTCGGCATGTCGGTGCCGGACGTCTCCGGGAAGGCCATCGCCAACCTGGAGGTCGAATCGCTCAAGCACATCGCGCCGACCTTCCACGGCGACACGATCTACGGCGAGACGACCGTGCTGGACAAGACGCCGTCGAAGTCGAAGAACGACCGCGGGATCGTGTACGTGGAGACCAAGGGCTACAAGCAGGACGGCACCGTGGTCTGCGTGTTCCGGCGCAAGGTGATGGTCCCCACCGAGACGTACATCAAGGAGCGGGGCGGCGAGCAGCCCGGCCGCCCGACGCCCGCCAAGTAACTGTGTGAGGCCTTGAGGCCATCCGCGTGAAGCCACAGGAGAAGCAGCCATGACGCGACTCGCCCAGACCGCTGGTCTGAACGACATCCAGCGGGAAATCCTCGCCACCGTCCGGGATTTCGTCGACAAGGAGATCATTCCGGTCGCGACCCAGCTGGAGCACCGCGACGAGTACCCCTCGGAAATCGTGGAGGGGCTCAAGGAACTCGGCCTGTTCGGGCTGATGATCCCCGAGGAGTACGGGGGTCTGGGTGAGTCGCTGCTCACCTACGCGCTGTGCGTGGAGGAGATCGCACGCGGCTGGATGAGCGTGTCGGGGATCATCAACACGCATTTCATCGTGGCCTACATGCTCAAGCAGCACGGCACCCAGGAGCAGAAGGACACGTTCCTGCCGCGCATGGCGCTCGGCGAGGTGCGGGGCGCCTTCTCGATGTCGGAGCCGGCGCTCGGCTCCGATGTCTCGGCGATCTCCTCCAAGGGCGTCAAGGACGGCGACGAATACGTCCTCAACGGCCAGAAGATGTGGCTGACGAACGGCGGAACGTCGACTCTGGTGGCCGTTCTGTGCCGAAGTGACGAAGGCCACCCCGAGGGCACCGCACCCCACAAGTCCATGACGACCTTCCTGATCGAGAAGGAGCCCGGCTTCGGAGAGGTGCGGCCCGGCCTGACCATCCCCGGGAAGATCGACAAGATGGGCTACAAGGGCGTCGACACCACCGAGCTCATCATGGACGACCTGCGCGTTCCGGCCAATCGGGTCCTGGGTGGCACGACCGGCCGGGGGTTTTACCAAATGATGGACGGTGTCGAGGTCGGGCGGGTGAATGTCGCCGCGCGTGGCTGCGGCGTCGCGCAGCGTGCATTCGAGCTGGGCGTTTCGTACGCCCAGCAGCGCCACACGTTCGGCAAGCCGATCGCCCAGCACCAGGCGATCCAGTTCAAATTGGCTGAAATGGCCACCAAGGTCGAAGCCGCCCATGCGATGATGGTGAACGCGGCACGCAAAAAGGACTCCGGGGAACGGAACGACCTGGAGGCAGGGATGGCGAAGTACCTCGCCTCCGAGTACTGCAAGGAAGTCGTCGAGGACGCCTTCCGTATCCACGGCGGCTACGGCTTCTCCAAGGAGTACGAGATCGAGCGCCTCTACCGCGAGGCCCCGATGCTGCTGATCGGTGAAGGTACCGCCGAGATCCAGAAAATGATCATTGGCCGGCGCCTCCTGGAGGAATACCGATTCCAGGGCTGATTGTCCCCTTCGGGGTGATTTGGTGGCGAAGAACATCACACCGGGTCACCCTCGGCCGGGGTCGTTCGACAGTCCGACTCGGCTGCTGGCTTGCCCAGTTGCGCCCGGCAACCGATAGCATCTTCGGAAAGCCGCCGTCCCCCGTTGCCAGCGCGGCATCATCCGCTACGAAGGTCATCCATGCCCGACAGCCCTACCTCCGCAAACCGCGGCGGGGTCCGCATCGCACGCGGAGCATCGCCGTGGCTCCTCCCGACCGTCGCCACCGCGGCCCTCAGCCTGGCCCGCGCCCGTAAGTCCGGGCGCTGGGCGGCCGTGGCCGTGCCCACCACCGCGCTCGCGGCGGGCATGCTGTGGTTCTTCCGTGACCCCGAGCGTGAGATCGCCGCGGGCCGGGTCATCTCCCCGGCCGACGGTGTGGTGCAGAGCATCATGCCGTGGAAGGACGGGCGCACCCGGGTCGCCATCTTCATGAGCCCGCTCAACGTCCACGTCAACCGTGCGCCGCTGGCGGGTACCGTGACGTCGGTCGAGCACATCCCGGGCGGGTTCGTTCCGGCGTTCAACAAGGAGAGCGAGAACAACGAGCGCGTTGTCTGGCACTTCGACACCGAGCTCGGTGACATCGAGATGGTGCAGATCGCGGGAGCGGTCGCCCGTCGGATCGTGCCGTACCTCCCCCAGGGCACGAAGGTGGAGCAGGGCGAGCGCATCGGCCTGATCCGCTTCGGCTCGCGCGTCGACATCTACCTTCCGGAAGGTATCGATGTCGCGGTCGAGGTCGGCCAAGCCACCACCGCGGGGGTGACTCGAATTGACCGTAGTTGATCCCGATACCCAGGCCGACTGGGTTCCGGAAGCCGGCGAGGCGAGTGACACGGACGCGGAGGACATGCCGCTGTCGATGCGGCTGTCGATAGCGGACACGCTCACCCTCGGTAACGCCACGTGCGGTTTCATGGCGGTGTACTTCACCACCACGGGGATCCTCATCCCGCACCTCACGGGCAGCGACGAGACGGGGATGGCCCGCCACTCGGCGGCCACCGCGGTCATCCTCATGCTGATGGCGGCGATCTTCGACCTCTTCGACGGGCTCGTGGCGCGCAAGCTGCGTTCCTCGCCGATGGGTGCGGAGCTGGACAACCTCTCCGACCTCATCAGCTTCGGGCTCGCCCCGGCCTACTTCGTCCTCGTGTACGGGATGGTCGCGGACGACGCCCACCAGCGGGTATCGGCGCTGGCGGCGATCGTCGTGCTGCTGGCGGTGGTGCTCAGACTGGCCAGATTCTCCTGTGTGACCTTGAAGGACGGCATGTTCCAGGGCATGCCGAGCCCCTTCGGAGCGCTGACGGTCGTCTCGATCGTGCTTCTGGAGCTGCCCTTCGTCCCGACGCTGCTCGCCATCATCGGCGTGGCGTGGCTGATGGTGAGCCGGGTCGAGTACCCCAAGCCGCGCGGCATCCTCGCGGTGGCGATGCTCAGCTGGATCGTGGGCGCGATGGGACTGCTCGCCGCGTGGGCGTTCGACGCGCCGGGCGGTCAGCTCCTGCTCCAGACCGGCTGTGCGCTCCAGGTCGTCCTCGGTGCGGTGATCCCGCTCTTCGCCACGGCGCGACGGGTCAACACCTTCCGTGACAACCGGCGCGAGGCGCGGGCGGCACAGCTCCCGTAGCGGTGCGAACGTAGCGGTACGGACACCGAACAGGGCGAAGGCCCGGATGCTTCCCGGCATCCGGGCCTTCGTGCGTTCCGGGGCACCCGCGTCAGTCGCGGGCGGGGGGCTCCAGGCTCCAGGCTCCAGATCAGCTCGGCGCGCAGGGGGCCGGAGCGGGCCAGGAAGGACCCGTGGTCGGGGGCGAGGGCGGCCAGCTGGGAGGCGTGGCTGAGGATCGCCGCGCGCTTGGCCGCCCGCTGCTCGTCGGAGAGCACCAGCTCGTGCGCGACGGTGACCCGGTGGCGGCGGGTGAACTCCTGGTAGGCGGTCCCCCACTTCTGGCCGGCGGCCGGCGCCCCGGACGCCTCGGGCGTGCCCCACTCCGGCAGGTGTCCGGTGTAGGGCAGGTCGGCGTAGACCCAGGGGGCGGGGGCGCCGGCCGCGGCGAGGGCGCGTTCGGCACGCAGCCGTACGGCCTCGTGGTCGGGCTGGTTGGTGCCGAGCGGGATCAGGACCTGTGTGGTGGGGGCGAGGGTACGCAGGAGGGCGTCGAGCGCGTCCGGTCCGTCGCCCTCGGTGACGTAGGGGCCGTCGGGGTGGTCGATCAGGACCTGCTCGGCGCCCAGCAGCGCGCAGGCGCGGGCGTCCTCGGCGCCGCGGACCCGGTGGGCCTCGGCCGCGGTGGTGAAGCCGCAGACGCTGTCCCACCAGGAGACGGGGGAGCCGGGCGGCGGGGGCCCGCCGTGGACGGTGACGACGGCGAGGGGGCCGGGCAGGGTGGGCAGGAGCCCGGCGAGGGAGAGCGCGGCGTCGTCGAAGTGCGGGGAGATGACGACGGTGCGCCAGAGGGGCGGTACGGGGGCGGGCACGGTTCCTCCGGAGGCGGCTGGGGCGAGGGGTCAGGGCGCGGGGGCCCGGGGGATGTCCAGCGGGGCGAGGGCGGTGTCCCAGGCCGCGTCGCTGCCTTCCCAGCGGCGGGGCTGGGCGGCGACCGTGGACCAGGCGATGCCGGGCGGGAGTGCGGCGGCGTCCTCCGGGGCCGTACGGCGCAGCCAGAGGAGCTCGAAGTCGTGGTGGGGGTAGCGGGAGCGCAGGAGTCCGTGCAGGGCCGCCAGGTCGTCGGCTCCGCTCTCGTCGAACGCGTCGTGGTGCACGTACAGGACGCGTGAGCGGGAGGCCGCCAGGGCCCGCCAGCGGTCGGCGAGGTACCCGAACTTCTGCCGGACCGCCGGATGCTGCGCGGCGATGAGAGCCAGGGTCAGCGCGGTGCCCGCCGGGGCGTGGAAGTCGTGGAAGAAGCGGATGTCCGAGCCCCGGTCCCGGACGCAGGCGCCGTTGCTGAAGGGTTCGCACAGACCGGGGCGCAGGACGTTGGCGAAGTCGGCCGCGATGATCTCCCGTACGGCGCTGAGGTCGAGGTCGAGCCAGTCGAAGAACTGGGCCCACTCCGCGCCGGTGACGCGGCGGAGCTGGTAGGTCGACTCGCAGTGGTAGCCGAGTCCGACGCAGACGTCGTACATGGCGGACGCCGTCAGACGCCGGTGCGGCGCAGCAGGACGCCTACGCTGCCGCGTTTGCTGAGGTAGGCACGGCCGCCGCAGACGCTCTCCAGCGCCGGGGCGACGAGCGGGGTCTCGTCCGCCTTCTCCCAGTGCGGTGCGCTCTCCAGCCAGGGGGTCAGCCGGGCGGCGAGCGTCTCGGGTTCGAGGGCGACGAAGACCAGGTCGGCCGGGAGCCGGTCCAGCAGGGCGAGGTCCTGGCCGTAGTAGAGCATCTCGATCAGGAGGTAGGCCGCTCCGGGCAGCTCCGGCCGGGCGGCCAGCTCCTCCAGGGGCTGGGGGTGGACCCGGGCGGTGTCGCCGACGCGGTCGGTCAGGCGCCGGCGGAAGGCGGGGTTGGGCTCGGTGGCATGGACGGTGAAGCCCTTCTCCGCGAGCCGGGCGGTGAGCGCCCCTTCGCAGGCGCCGACCTCGACGAGGGGACCGCTGCCGGGCGGACAGTGCCCGGCGATCCACGCGACGGTGGTGTCCAGCCGCTCGGCCTCGTACGCGGAGGTGGCGAACTCCCACGGGTCGGGTACCGAGGCCGCGTCCTCGTCGAGGCTGGCGAGGAGCGCGAACAGCCGCTCGCGCTCCACGGGCCCGGCGGAGAAGAACCGCTCGGTGGCGTGGACCCGGCCGGTCCGAACGACGTACTCGGCGGAGTCGGTGCGCAGCAGGTGGCCGCAGTGCCGGTTGACGAAGGCGAGCTTGGCCCCGACCTCGGCGCGGTCCAGCGGCCGGTCGAGATCGCTGATGAACTGGAGGTACGGGGAGTGCCCGACGGCGTGCAGGACGGGCGGCCCGCCGCCCGGAGCAACGGCGGCAGCGGCAGCGGCGTCCCGGCCGAGGCGGCCCCGGCTGCGGCGGGTGTCGGCGGGCGAGTGGGTCCAGAGCCGGGCCGGGGCGCCCTGGGCCGCCGCTTCGATCAGGGCGGCCAGTGCCTGGGGTCCCGGCGATGCGGCGCTCTCGTGGACGGGTCGGATGTGCCCGGCGAGGGCGGCGAGGCGCTCGGCGACCGGCAGGCCCGCCGGGAGCACCAGGTGTTCGGCGGTGTCGCCGATCAGGACATGGACCTCGCGGCCCTCGTCCCGCTGACCGGCCGGCCCGGGGGCGGTGAGCGCGGACCCGGTGGTCGTGAGCACGGACCCGGGCACCGTGAGCCGGGGCCCGGGGGCCGTCAGCCGGGACCCTGGGGCCGGGAGCCGGGACCCTGGGGCCGGGAGCCGGGACCCTGGGGCCGTGAGCCGGGGCCCGGGGGCCGTGAGCCGGGGCCCGGGGGCCGTGAGCCGGGGCCCGGGGGCCGTGAGCCGGGGCCCGGGGGCCGTGAGCCCGGGTTCGGGGGCGGTGAGCACGGAGAGGAAGTCCAGGACGGCGTCCTCGGCCCTGAGCACTGCCACGATGTCGATCACGGGATGGATCCCCTCAGCACGGACGCGGGCGGAACTGTACGAGGACGAGGGCGGGAGCGCAGGAGGAATCGGGACGGCCCACAGCTCGGGGGCCCTCGTCCGGAGTCGAGCTAACCACCGCCACCCGAGGTGGTCCAGACCAATTTTCCGCCGAACACGGAGCCGTACACGGTGGTCACGAGGCGTCCGGGCCCCCGATACCGCCCCCGCCGTACGGAGGCGCCGTCCGCACACCCTGGCCTGATTCCAGCCACCGGAGCCTGCCGTCGGCGCCCCCCACCACGGCCCGCTCGTCCGCACCGGAGCCGAACCCCTCCGAACACGGGGGTGGGCCCGGCCGCATCGGCCGAACCCACCTTGTGCGCAGCGTGACCCCGTCACCTCACCGTGAAGGACTCGGCCGCCGGGGAGACCGACGCCGGGCTGATGACCTTCAGTCCGCCGGGGGCGTTGGCGTCCGGCTTCATGATGACGCTCTCCCGGGTGGACGGCGCCGTGGGGTCGGAGAAGTCGTGCGTGACTCCGAAGTCGTTTCCGTACCCCTCGATCGTGAGCAGCGCCTTGTCGACGCCCTCGCGCGTGAGGTCCTTGTCGTCGCACGCCTTGGCCAGCGCCTCGCCGAAGATGGAGGCCGCCGTCCAGCCGGCGACGACGCCGTTGTCGAGGACATCGTCCGGGTACTGCGCCGCGTACTCCTTCGCCAGCTTGGCGGGCCCGTCGCCGGGGTCGCCGATGGGCAGGGTGGAGGAGGCGATGTAGTAGTCCTTCAGCAGGGCCGGGCCCGCCTGGGTCTTCAACAGCTGGGGTGCGTAGGCGGAGTTGTTGCCGACGACGGGGACGTCGAATCCGGTGGCCGCCGCGACGCCGACGAGCGAGGCCGCCTGCCGCGGGCCCGCGCTGACGACGACGGCCTTCACCCCGGCCTGCTTGAGCGCGGCGACCTGGGCGGTCATGTCGTTGTCGGTCGGCTTGATCTTCTGCTCGACGACGGTGAGTCCGGCTTCCTTCGCCGCGTACGTGGAGCCGGTGAGCGCGTTCTCGCCGTAGTCGCCCTCGAAGTACACATGGCCGATCTTGTCACCCTCGGCGATCCGCTTCTCCTTGAGCAGGTGGTCGATCAAGTTGATGGTCTCGACGTCGTACGTGGCGCCGACGACGCGGATGTACGGGGAGCCGAGCAGGTTCGCCGACCAGGCCTGCGGCAGCACGAGACCCTTGTCCTGGCCGTCGATGCGCTGCTCGACGGCGGCGACGAACGGGGAGCCGATGAACTGGGTGAAGCCCAGCACCTTCGGTGCCAGCTCGGTGTAGCCCGCGATGGCCTTCTGCGGGTCGTAGCCGTGGTCCCGTACGGTCAGCTCGACCTTGCGGTCGCAGATGCCGCCCTTGGCGTTGGTCTGCTTCGCCCACAGCTGTTGGGCCTGGGTGACGCTCTTGCCGAGCGAGGCGTACACGCCGGTCATGTCGGTGAGGACACCGAGCGAGATCGTCGAGGAGGAGACCCCGGGGCCGGTCTTGATCCCGGCCTTGTCCTGCTCGTCGCCCTTCCCCTCGGTCGCCTTGCCACTGCACCCGACGAGGGTGACGGTGAGGGCCGCGACCACGGCCGTGAGCACTCTGAGCTTCATTTCTTCTCCCCTGTTTTCTTCGGACGCGGGACGCGCGGGAGTGCGATGCCGAGGCGGGCGAGACCGCCGGGCAGGAAAAGGACCGCCGCGACCACCGCGGCGCCGTACAGATAGCGGGACGCCTCACCCGGTGCCAGACCGCCCGTGCCGGGGGCGGAGACCAGCGGGAGGGAGTCGCTGTAGTGCGTCAGCACCTGCGGGAGCAGGGAGACGAAGAAGGCGCCGGCGACGGCCCCCGCGACGCTGCCGAGCCCGCCGATGACGATCATGGCGAGGTATTCGAGGGACAGGATCATGCCGAAGTACTCGGGCACGGTCCGCTGGAAGACCAGGGCGAGCAGGATGCCCGCGAGACCCGCGTACATGGAGGACAGGACGAAGACGCCGGCCCGGTAGCGCGCCACCGGTACACCCATCACGCCCGCCGCGATCCGGTGGTCGCGGATGGCGTTCATCGCCCGGCCCGGCCTGCCCCGCAGCACGCCGCGGGCGAACAGGGCGCTGAGCAGCAGGGCGGCCAGGCCCAGGTACCAGAGCTTCTCCGAGGAACCGAACGGGACGGCGGCGACGACGAGTTCACTGTCGTCGAAGGTGAACCCGAGGAGGGAGAGCGGCGGTACGGCCCGGCCGTTGTAACCACCGGTCAGGGAGCCCGCGTTGAACAGCACGTGCTGCCCGATGAAGATCAGCGCGAGGGTCGCTATACCGAGGTACGCACCGCGCAGCCGTCCGGCGATCGGGCTGAACACCCCTCCGGCGGCACCCGCGAGCAGGACGGCGAGGATCGCGGCCAGCCAGGTGGGCAGGCCCAGGCCGGTCAGGGCATGGCCGTTCTCGGTGCTGCTCTCCCCCGCCAGGATGCAGTAGCCGTACGCGCCCACGGCGAGGAAGAACGCGTGTCCCATGGAGAGTTGGCCCGTGGCGCCGGTGAGCATGTTGAGCCCGATGGCGCCGATCGCCGCCGCCATCGCGAACAGTCCGGCCTGGAGCCAGAAGCGGTCCAGGTAGAACGGGAGCGCCAGGAGCAGGAGGGAGCCGACGAGGACGGCGTACGTACGCGGTCGGCGCAGCCGGTCGGTGACACGCGCCGCGCCCACGGGTGCGGGGGCAGGTGCGGCCGGGGCGTGGGGGGCGGCTTCGGCGGTGGTGTCAGACACGGGCGAGCTCCTTCGTGCCGAAGAGTCCCGCGGGCCGGATCAGCAGGACCGCGACCATCACCAGGTAGGGCGCCAGATCGCCGATGCCCCGGCCGAGGAAGGAGAGGTCGCTCTGGTAGCCGGTGGCGAGCGACTCGGTGACGCCGACGATGAGCCCGCCGGCGAGCGCCCCGGTCGTGGAGTCGAGTCCGCCGAGGATCGCGGCGGGGAACGCCTTGAGCGCGGCGAGCGAGGTGGCGCGCTCCAGGCCGGGGGTCGGGAACACGGTGAGGAAGAGGGCGGCGACGGCGGCGAGCGCACCGGCGACGGCCCAGGCGGCGAGCGAGACGCGGCCGAGCTTGATGCCCATGAGGGCGGCGGTCTGCGGGTTCTCGGCGGCGGCCCGCATCGAGACACCCCACGAGGTGTGGCGGAAGGCCAGCAGGAAGACGGTGATGAGGAGCCCGGCGGCGAGGAACGCGGCGATCCTGGTCTGGGCGAGGGTGACGCCGCCGATGTGGACGACCTCGTTGCCCCACGGGTCGCCGAGCGCGAGGACGTCCGTGCCCATGCGGCGGGTGAGTTCGGTGATGAGGAGGATGTCGACGCCGATGGTGACGATGGCCAGGACGCTGTGGTCGCTGCCCCGGTAGCGGCGCATCACGAAGAACTCGATGGCCGCCCCGACGGTCGCGGCCCCGGCGATCCCGACGAGCAGCGCGGGCCAGAACCCGATGTCGTCGTGGAGGACGGCGGTGACGTAGCCGCCCGCCAGCAGCAGCGAGGCGTGGGCGAAGTTGACGACCTCGGTGGCCTTGAAGATGACGACGAAGCCGAGGGCGATCAGTGCGTAGACCGAACCGATCGACAGGCCGCCGAGGAGAAGTTCGATGAACGTGGTCATTGAGGTGCTCCCAAGTAGGCCTGGACGACGGCCGGGTCGTTCTGGACCTCGGCGGGGGTGCCGCCCGCGATCCTGCGTCCGAAGTCGAGTACGGTCACCGCGTCCGCGAGCCGCATCACCACCCCCATGTCGTGTTCGACCAGCACGATGGAGATGCCGAGGCTGTCGCGTACGTTGGCCACGACGGCCGCGGTACGGCGGCGTTCGTCGGCGGTCATCCCGGCGATCGGCTCGTCCAGGAGCAGGACCCGCGGCTCCATGCACAGGGCGCGGCCGAGCTCGACGAGCTTCTGCTGTCCGTAGGGGAGCGAGCCCGCCGGGCGGTCCAACGCCGCCTCCAGGCCGATGAATTCGGCGATCTCGCGGACCCGGTCCAGGTGGCGCCGCTCCTCGCTGGCTGCGGAGGGCAGCCGCAGGCCGGCGGCGATGAACCCGGAGCGGGTGAGCCGGTGACGGCCGAGCAGCAGGCTGTCGGCGACCGTCGCGTGCGGCGGGAGCGCGATGTTCTGGAAGGTGCGGGCGATGCCGAGGGCGGCGACGGCGTGCGGCGGGAGTCCGGTCAGCTCGGTGGTGCCGAGGTGGACGGTGCCCGCGGAGGCGCGGTAGACGCCGGAGAGGACGTTGAAGCAGGTGGACTTGCCCGCGCCGTTGGGGCCGATGACCGCGTGCACGCTACCGGGTTCGACGGTGAAGGAGACGGCGTCGAGGGCGGTGAGCCCGGCGAAGCGTACGGTCACGTCGGAGACGGTGAGGGCGGCCGGCCCGGTGGTGGCGCCGGTGGCGGTGGCCGGTGCGGTCTTCACCCGGACCACCTGCTCAGGGTGCGCCGGTTGCGGGAGCCCGCGTCCGCATCGGCGGCGGCCTCCTCGTCGACGACGCCGAGATAGCGCCGGCGCACCTCGTCGGAGGCGGCCAGTTCGGCGGCCGGCCCGTGCAGGGCGACCTCGCCGACGTCCAGGACGTACGCCGTCGAGGCGAGGCGCAGCGCGATCGCCGCGTTCTGCTCGACGAGCATGACGGAGGTACCGCTCGCGTTGATCTCCCGCACGGTCTCCGCGATCCTGGCCGCCATCAGCGGGGCGAGGCCGAGCGAGGGCTCGTCCAGCAGGAGCAGCCGGGGTCCCGCCATCAAGGCGCGGCCCATGGCCAGCATCTGCTGCTCGCCGCCGGAGAGCAGGCCGGCCCGCTGGTGTGCCCGGTCGGAGAGGACCGGGAACAGTTCGTGGACGCGGGCCAGTGCGGCGTTCGTCTGCTTGCGCCCGCCGCGCGCCCCGAGTGCGCCCGCGCGCAGGTTGTCCGCCACCGTCATCCGGGCGAAGACCTGCCGGCCCTCCGGTACCTGGACCACTCCTGCGGCCACCACCTGGGCGGGCCGCAGCCCCTCCAGGGGACGGCCGTCGAACCGGATGGTGCCGGTGCCCGCACCGCGCGGTGGAAGCCGAGGGTCCGCGATACGGCCCGCAGCAGCGTGGTCTTGCCCGCGCCGTTGCCGCCCAGTACGGCGGTGATCGCGCCGTCCGGCACGTCGACGGAGATGTCGCGCAGGGCCCGGACCGGGCCGTAGCCGACGGACAGAGCGCGGATCTCTAGCGTTGCCATGCGTCCTCCTCCTTCCGCCTTCTCGTGTCGTGCTCGTGGGTGGTGCTGATGCGTGGTGCTCGTCTGTGGTGGTGGTGTGGCGTCGTGTGGTGCCACAGACCAGCACCGGCCGGAGCGCGCGTCCACGGCGCGGGGCGGACTCGATGCGCACGACCAGCGATCGAGGGGCCGCGTTGTGCACGCGCACAGAGGCGCCGACGGACGGGCTCCCGGCCGCGCCGCCGGTGGCATCCTCGTCGGTCATCGGGGAGACCGGTCCCGGTGCGGCCCCCGGCGGCAGGTGACGGGCGCCGGACGAGCCGGTCGCCGGTCCGGCGGACGGAGGCGGGGATGCGGCGGGAGACGGGGCCCGGGGCGCGGGCGCGGGCCGATCCGCGGGCCGGGGCGCTGCTCCGGCCGCTGCTGGCGGGTTCCGCCCAGCCGCATCAGGTGCGGCGTGCGGCGCGGGAGCTCGGGCTGCCCGAGCGGGGGCGGTACGCGGTGGTGGTGCTGGGCGCGCCCGTCGCCGTCCCGGAAGGGGGCGAGGCCCGGTGGTGCTGGTGCGGGGAGGCCGGGGTCGTTCTGCTGGGCCCGGGAGGTCTCGCCCGGCCGGTCGCGCGGCTCGTGGAGGCCGGCGCGGGGCCGGGGGGCGTCAGCCCGGTGGTGGGCGGCCTGGCGGAGCTGGGGTCCGCCCGTCGGCTCGCGGGGGCGGCGCTGCTGACCTGCGAGCCGGGGACGGGCGAGATCGTGCCGCTGGACGAGCGGCTGTCGGCGGCCCTGGTGGCGAGCCGGCCGGAGCTGTCGGCGCGGCTGCTCGCCGAGGTGTTCGGCCCGCTGCTCGTGCTGGCTCCGGCGGAACGGGCGCTGCTGGTGGGGACGTTGGAGGCATGGCTGGAGTGCGTCGGCTCGGTGGGGCGGGCCGCGGCGCGGCTGCGGTGCCACCGGAACACGGTGTTCAACCGGTTGCGTCGGCTGGAACGGCTGACCTCACGGTCGCTGACCCACCCGCGCGAGCTGGTCGAGACGGTGCTGGCGCTGGACGCGCTGCGGCTGTCGGCGGCGCTGGGGTGAGCGGCGGGACCTCCCGCGGAGCGTCGGTCCGCGGCGCGGTACGACGGGGCCGGACGCGAAGGGGCCAGGCGCGAAGGGGCCAGACAGGAAGGGGCCAGGCGGGAAACGCTGGATGTGCAGGCGCCGGGAGTGAAGAGGCCGGACGCCAAGGACCAGACGCGAAGGACCAGGCGTGCAGGGCCGGACAGGAAGGGCCGGACAGGGAGGGCCGGACAGGGAGGGCCGGACAGGGAGGGCCGGGCGTACGTTTCGTACGTCCGGCCCCTTCCCGTCAGCTCAGGAAGTCCCGGGCGATCGACTCCGCCGCCCGCTCCAGCAGCGGTCCGGCCTGGGCCATCGAGAGCGCCGGGTCCGGTTCCAGCTCGGCCAGGGCGTAGGCGCGCGCGATGCCCGCCCCGCTCAGGGCCTCCGGGGACAGGGCCAGCCGGCCGCAGACCGCGACCACCTCGATCCCGGCCTGCCGGGCGGCGGCGGCGACCCCGGCCGGGGCCTTGCCGTGCAGGGTCTGCTCGTCCAGCGAGCCCTCGCCGGTGATGACCAGCGTGGCGCGGGCGAGGGCGGGGGCGAAGCCGAGCACGTCGAGCATGACCTCGATGCCGGGCCGGAAGCGGGCGCCGAGGGCCACGAGCGCCCCGTAGCCGATGCCTCCGGCCGCACCCGCGCCCGGCAGGGCCGCCGTCCGGGACCCCAAGATGGAGGCGTAGTGCGTCAGGGCCGCGTCGAGGACCGCGATGTCCTCCTCGCTCGCGCCCTTCTGCCGCCCGTACACCTCGGGTGCGCCCTTGGGCCCGGTCAGCGGGTTGTCGACGTCGCTGGCCAGGACCAGGTCGACGTCGGCGAAGCGCGGGTCGAGCCCGGACAGGTCGGCCTCGGCCAGTTCGGCGAGCCCCCCGCCACCGGGGCCGACGGGCTTGCCGTCCGCGTCCAGGAAGCGGGCCCCGAGCGCGGCGAGCATGCCCGCGCCGCCGTCCGTGGTGGCGCTGCCGCCGACCCCGAACACGATCGTCGTCGCCCCGGCGTCCAGGGCGGCCGCCAACAGCTCGCCGGAGCCGTACGTGGTGGCCGTGAGCGGGGCGAACACCCCCTCGGGCAGGTGCTGGAGGCCCGAGGCCTCGGCCATCTCCACCACGGCGGTGGAGTCGCGCAGCGCGTACGCCGCCGTCACCGGGTCCCCGAGGGGCCCGGTCACCCGCGCCGCACGGCGCTCGAACCCGGCGGCCACCGCCGCCGCGACCGTGCCGTCGCCGCCGTCCGCGACGGGCAGGGTCTCCACCCGTACGCCGGGGACGACGCGCCGCAGCCCGGCCGTCACCCGCTCCGCGACCTGTACGGCCGTGAGCGAGCCCTTGAACTTGTCCGCCGCGACGAGCACGCGGGCGGTCTCCACATCTGCTCCGTCCGTCACCTTGCATCCCTTGCTTTCGAACAGGCAGTCGCGCCGCCCCGACCCTATCCGTACGACCCCTGATCTGCCCATGGCCGTCCGGCCCCCCCCTCCCCCACTACGCTGTCGGCCGTGACTACTACGGATGCCGACTACGCCACGTACATCGCCGGGCTCCCCCGGGTCCTCGCCGGAGCCGCGTGCCTCTTCCGGGACGCTGCGGGACGGGTCCTGCTCGTCGAGCCGAACTACCGCGAGGGCTGGGCGCTGCCCGGCGGAACGGTGGAGTCCCAGACGGGTGAAGGCCCCCGGCAGGGCGCCCGGCGCGAGACGTCGGAGGAGGTCGGGCTCGACCTGGCGCCGGGCCGGCTGCTCGCCGTCGACTGGACGCGGAGCAGCCGTCGGCCGCCGATCGTGGCGTACATATACGACGGCGGAGTGCTCACCCCGGAGCAGCTCGCGGCGATCCGCCTCCAGGAGGAGGAGCTGCTCTCCTGGAAGCTGGTCGCCCCGGCCGAACTCGGCCGTTATCTGCTGGGACAGTTGGAGGGACGGGTGCGGGCCGCCCTCGACGTGCTGGAGTCCGGTGCCGGCACGGTGGAGCTGGAGGACGGCAAGCCGGTCACGTAGGCGATGTCAGCCCTGCTGGGCCTCGGGTCCGGTCTCCACGTCCCGCCCCGGCTCCTCGCGCGAGGTGGTCTGTACGCGCTGCCACGCCCGCTCGTCGATGGCCGACGCCCTGGAGCGGATCGAGGCGGGCGAGGCGGACCCGGCGTGCACGGTCTGCGGCGGGATCCTGAAGTCGGCGACGGTGATGTTCGGCGAACGGCTGGACCCGCGGGTGCTGGCCGACGCGATGGCGATCGCCAAGGCGTGCGAGGTCTTCGTGGCGGTCGGCTCGACGCTCCAGGTGCAGCCCGCCGCCTCGCTCGCGGGAATCGCGGCCGAACACGGGGCGCGGCTGATCGTGGTGAACGCGGAGCCGACCCCGTACGACGCACTGGCCGACGAGGTCGTCCGGGAGCCGATCGGTACGGCGCTGCCGAAGCTGCTGACGGGTCTGGCGGCGGGCTGAAACCGGGCGGGGCCGGTCGGCCGGGGCACGGCCGCCCGGCGCGGCCCTCAGTCGTCGAGGCCCGCCCGGACCCGGCGTGAGGGCTGGAAGACGTACAGGTCCAGGATGTCCGGGGCGTCCGCGAGCCCCGGACCGCCGGCCGACGCCCAGGTGATGACGTCCTGCTCCGCGTGCTCGTCGTTGACCAGGCCCAGCCAGACCGGGCGGCCCCCGGCGCGACGGCCCTCAGGCGACGGCTGGAGGACGATCACGTTGCCCTGCTCACAGGCGTCCAGGCACTCGACGGCCCGTACGGTGGCGGCGCCTTCCAGACCGGCGCGCAGCCGGGCCAGCTGCGCGGCGTGGTCGACGCCCGGGATCTTCTCGGTGCCGCAGCAGCAGCCCCGGCAGACGCTCACGGTGGGCCGGGCAGCGCCCTGGGCGGGCACGTCCTTGCGGGGGCGGCGGCTCATGCGGGCACTTCCGGTCGGCAGGGGGGAGCGGGACGGTCAACGCTGGTCCGGGTGATCACCGCGACTCTACCGAGGCTTCCCCGCTTCGAACACAGGCGCCCCCGCCAGATGCGGTGGGGTAGTGTTGAGGGCTGCGAAGGGGAGTAGCCCCGCAAACCGGTCGTCGACACACTGGAACCCTCGGGTTCCCGGTGGCCGGGCCCGTGAGTCCCGCGAGGGTCCCCACGGGCGGGCGAGACCTTCGGTCCTGTATGACACGCCCACGCCCTGTGGGCGGCACCGTCATGCCGGGCCGAGTGGTCCTCCGAAAAGCCGAGCGGCGCTTCGCGAAGATCCGGGGCCCGGCTCGCACAGAAAGCCACCTGGAATGCACCTCGACCTCCTGGCGATCATCACCGCCTTCGGGCTGATCTTCCTCGCGGAGCTCCCCGACAAGACGATGTTCGCGTCGCTGGCCATGGGTACGCGGATGCGCCCGCTCTACGTGTGGTTCGGCACGTCGTCCGCGTTCATCGTGCATGTCGCCATCGCCGTGGGCGCGGGCAGTCTGATCGGGCTGCTGCCGGACTGGACCGTCAAGCTCGTCTCCGCCTCGCTCTTCGCCTTCGGCGCGTTCATCCTGCTGCGCGGCAGCGGTGGCGACGACGATGACGAGGCCGAGGTGAAGACCGTGACCGGTTTCTGGCCGGTCTACTCGACCGCGTTCATGGCGGTCTTCATCAGCGAGTGGGGCGACCTGACCCAGATCACGACCGCCAACCTCGCGGCGAGCAACGGCACCTGGTCGACCGCGATCGGCGCGGCCGCCGCCCTGATGTCCGTCTCGGCCCTCGCGCTGCTCGCGGGGAAGTTCATCGCCAAGCGCGTGCCGCTGAAGACCGTGCAGCGCATCGGCGGGATCTGCATGCTGGGGCTCGCCGTCTGGACGGGCGTGGAGATCTTCACCGGCTGAGGGGGCGGGGAAAGGGGGGCGGGGGGGGGGGGGGGGGGGGGGGGGGGGGGGGGGGGGGGCGGGGGGGGGGGGGGGGGGCAGGGAGGCGCAGGCGCTGGGGGAGGTGGGCCCGTGGCGGTCGGGCCGGGGGAGCGGCGTAGGGTCGGCCCGTGTCGCACCCTGGGCCCC
>NZ_JBIVLW010000010.1:0-208675 GCF_044752765.1 Streptomyces sp. NPDC088706 | reverse complement strand
CCGGTGGGGGGGGTTTTTAGGGCTATCCGGGGTTGGGGGGGGGGTTTGGCGTGGGGGCCCGGGGGGGGGGGGGGGGGGGGCCCCGGTCCCCCGGGCCCCGGCCCCCCGGCAGGTGGGGTGCCGGGGTGGGGAAGGACGGGGACACCGCCGCCCCCCGGACCCCGGCGGACGATCAGGCGGAGCGGTACTCGGTGCCCCGCAGCGTCCTGGTGCCGATCTTGTTGTGACCGTATGCGTCCTCGCCGTTGACGAGGACGGCGGACCACTTGTCCAGCGAGATGTTGCCGCCGTACTCCTCGATGTGGTCCGTGTCCGGGTACACACGGACCGAGGTGGGCACATAGCGGGACGCGAAGCCCATCCGGTAGCCCTTGCCGGTGGAGGTGTTCGGCAGCGAGGCGTGCATCAGCGTCGACAGGAAGATGACGCACTGCCCCTTCTCCATGACCAGGGAGACCGCGTCCTCTTCATTGGGCTTCCAGTCGGGGTCGAACTGGAGCTGCCGGTAGTCGTAGCCGAAGAAGCCCCGGGGGACGCCGTCCTTCACCTCCGCGTTGATGCGGTCCTCGTTGAAGTCCATCGTCTTGGTCTCGTCGTAGTTCATCTTGGTGTGGGTGCCGGGGATGATCTGCAGACAACCGTTCTCCATGGTGGAGTCGGTGAACGCGGTCCACACCGTCAGCGTGCCGCCACCGAAGTTGCTCTCGGTCTCGCCCGGCCACAGGAGCTGGGGCTTGCCGCTGGCGTTGGCGAAGGTGTCCGCCTGGTGCCAGTCGGTGCCCTCGTCACCGGGGTACTTCGGGAAGAACTCGGTGCGCCAGCAGAGCAGGTCGGGACCGAGCAGCGAGGCGACCCTGTCGATGATCTTCTGGTTGCAGATGTGCTTCGCCAGCAGGTCGACGTCGAGGTGCCGGTCGTAGTTGAAGATGTTCGGAGCTCCGATGCCCGCGTCCACCTCCGGGTAGGCGGCGTGACTGCGGTCCAGCGAATCGCGCCGGATCTCCTTCCACATCCGGTCCATCTCTTCAGGGGTGTAGACGGTCAGCGGGCCGATGTAGCCGTTCTTGTGGAACGAGGCGATCTGCTCCTCGGTAAGGGAGAAATCGGTACGCTCGCTGGTGGTCATTCCTGCTCCCTCGTCGGGTTGATGGTCTTCGTCAGTGGGTCTCGGCCGGCTGTGCCTTCGACACGGCCACGCTCAGCGATTCGGAGTAGGTCGTCCTGTTGTCGAGAACGACACCGAAGGCCGCCCCGACATGCTTGTTCAGCCGGGCGAATGTCAGGGAATGGCCGCCGATGTCCAGGAAGTTGTCGTCCCCGGTGATCTCCTGATCGTCCAGCTCGTTGCGCAACCAATCGACGACGGAAGACTCGATGTCCGTGGCACGGGACCCGGTGGACGCTGCGCCGCTCGCCGGTGAAACCTGCATGGGCTTCCTCCTCGTTGCTTTTCCATGCGTGTGAATACGGTCCCGATTCTCCGGGAAACGGGACAGGTGATGGATCGCAGCGGCGAATACCGGAGCCGCCGCCCGGCGCAGAGAGACGTACCCTGCGAAGAGTTTGCTGCCGGACCGCAGCCGGCCGCCCGGATGAGCGGCGGCGTACCGCGGGACCCGAATTGATCCGATGTGGAAGAAGTCGGCGGTGTCACGCTAGACCGGCGAGTTGAATCACTTCAAGGTCGGACAGCTCCACGGCTGTCCTGTCGGCAGGACACGGCACTACCCCGAACTGGCCGGAGTCCTGGACCGGGTGAGTCCGAAGCCGTCGCGGAGACGGCCCCCTCCCGTCGCGTACCGTCAAGATGAATTCCGGGATGGCCAGTGCGCGTGAATGCTGTATAGCCTTCGGTTGTCGTAGCGCGGAGCCCGGGAAAGAACGCCCGATCCGTCACTTCATACACTTCATCAGGGAAGGGAAATCGATGGCGAATCCTTTCGAGGACGAGAGCGGTACCTACCTGGTCCTGGTCAATGACGAGGGGCAGCATTCCCTGTGGCCTTCGTACATCGACGCGCCCGCGGGCTGGACGGTCATCAAAGACGCGGACAGCCGGCAGGCCTGCCTCGACTTCATCGACGAGAACTGGACCGACATGCGGCCCAGGAGCCTGGCGGAGGCCATGGCGAAGGACGGCGTCTGAACCTTCGCGGGACCGGCACCGCCGACAGCCCGGTACATCGATGACCACCGCGGAGGAGACATGCGAGGGATGGCGACCGACGCGTTGCCCGATGTCACGAAGATTTCCGACGAGGACCTCGAAACCCTGCTGCTGATCAGGAATTTCGAGCTTGCTCTGCTGGACCTGTTTGCCGAGGGAAAGCTCAACGGCACCACGCACACCTGTCTCGGGCAGGAATACGTGCCGGTCGCACTTGCTCCGTTGCTCCGCGACGACTTCGTGTTCAGCAACCACCGGGGCCACGGTCACTATCTGGCCCGCTTCGCCGATCCTGCCGGTCTCCTCGCGGAGATCATGGGCCGGTCGGGTGCCGTGTGCGCCGGAGTGGGCGGCAGCCAGCACATCTACCGGGAGGGATTCCTCTCCACGGGCGTGCAGGGCCAGAGTCTGCCGGTGGCCGCCGGTGTCGCCCTGCACCTGCGGCGCGCGGGGGAAGGGCGCATCGCCGTCGCCCACATCGGCGACGGCACCTGGGGCGAAGGATCGGTCTACGAGGCCCTGAACATGGCCACGTTGTGGCAGGTTCCCCTGCTGGTGGTCGTGGAGAACAACGCGATCGCCCAGTCCACCCCGACCGAGCAGCAGATGGCGGGCACGATCGCGGACCGCGCGGCTGCCTTCGGCATCGAGTACCGAGAAGTGCGCACCAGCGACGTCAACGCCATCCGCGAGGAACTGGCCCCGCTGGTCGAGGGGATGCGCAGGGGCGGCGCACCGGCGGTGGTGGAGTTCCACTGCCTGCGGCTCGGGCCGCACAGCAAGGGTGACGACACCCGCTCCGAGGAGGAGCTGGCCGATGTCCGCGCCCGGGAGTGGAGCGCCCTCTACGCACGGCGGTACAGGGACCAGTTCACCGCGATCGACGCGCGCACCCGCGCGCGGATCGCCGACCTCGTGGCGGATGTGTCCGCCCGGCCGCCGTCGAGCTGGCCGGCGCTGACCGAGTGGGGAGTGGGTGTCACCGAGTGAGCGCACTGGACAGGATCGTCGCCGAGGTGCTCGGCGTCGAGGAGACGCGGATAGACGACGAAACCGGTCCGGCCACGGCCGCGGACTGGACCAGCCTGCGGCACGTGCAGATCATCGCGGCCGTCGGAGAGGAGTTCGGGGTGCGGCTCACCCCCCGGCAGGCCCGGTCCTGCCGAAGCGTGGGCGAACTGCGCACGCTCCTCGCAGAGAAGGGGTTCCCGGTATGACGGCGGTCGCGGGCGACCCGCTCGCCTCCATCGCGCCGCGCGTCGGGGAGCATCTCAACCGCGCCTTGCACCGGCTGTTCACCCAGGAGGAACAGCTTTTCCTCCTGGGTGAGGACCTGGTCGATCCGTACGGCGGAGCATTCAAGATCACCAAAGGGCTGTCGACCGGCTTTCCGGGCCGGGTGCTGTCGACGCCGCTGAGCGAGGGCGGCATCGTGGGAGCCGGTGGCGGCCTCGCCCTGTGCGGCAACAAGGTCATCGTCGAGATCATGTTCGGCGACTTCATCGCCCTCGCCTTCGACCAGCTGCTCAACTTCGCCTCGAAGTCGGTCTCGATGTACGGGCGCGAGGTGGGCGTCCCCCTGGTGGTCCGCTGCCCGGTGGGCGGCAACCGCGGCTACGGGCCGACCCACAGCCAGAGTCCGCAGAAGCACTTCATCGGCATCCCCAACCTGGCACTGTACGAGCTGTCGCCGTTCCACGACGTGGAAGCCGTGCTGGGCGCCGCCCTGAACCGGGGCGCGCCCGGGATCTTTTTCGAGGACAAGGTCCTTTACACGCGCCGCATGTACCGCGATGGCCGCGTCGACGACCTCTTCCGCTTCGAGCTGCTGGGATCCGCTGCCGGCTGGGCGCACACCTTTCCCCAGGCCGAGGGCGGCACCTCGCCGGCCGTGGTCGTCCTCGCCCCGGGCGGCATGACCCACCGAGCCTTGGAAGCCGCTCGCCGACTGCGTACCGAACACGGCTGTTCGGTACATCTGCTGACGCCCGCTCAGCTCTATCCGCTCGATCTGGACCCGGTGCTTTCGCTGCTCGCCTCGGCGGACCGGGTCGTCGTGGTGGAGGAGAGCACCGCCGGCGGTACCTGGGGCGCCGAGGTGGCCCGGGTCGTCCACGAGCGGATCTGGTCCTCGTTGCGCGGTCCGGTGGTGCTGCTCAACTCCGCCGACTCGATCATCCCGACCGCCGGGCACCTGGAGAGCCGGGTCCTCCTCGGCGCCGACCGCATCGCGGCCGGTATCGTGGCCGCCGCGGGCCTGGGCGGCTCCCGCGCGGCCGGGGCACCCTTCGAGGAGCTGCCCGCGGAGGTGTCCGGAGCGGCCGGTGTGCCGCTCGTCGTGCCCAAGCTCAACAACAACGACACCACCTATCTGCTCACGGACTGGCTGGTGGACGAGGGGGAGTGGGTCGAGCCCGGCACCGAAGTGGTCTCGCTGGAAACCTCCAAGGCCGTACAGGACATCGAGGTCACCGAGGCCGGTTACGTTCACCGGGTCGCTGCGGTCGGGGATGAGCCGGAGGTCGGGGACGTCCTCGCCTTCCTCCTGCCACAGCCGCCCGCCCCCGGGGCGCGGGCTTCCGCACCCGTCCCCGTGGCCAGGACGGAACGTCCTGCTCCGACGACCGCCGGGCCCGTCCCGGGCGAGGACCGGCCGGGCCGGGTACACACGCTCGACCGGATTCAGCAGGGCACCGCGGCGGTGGTCACCAGGAGCCACCGCGAAGTCCCGGCCGGGTTCACGGTGGTCCGGGCGGAAGTGGGCCCCATCCTGGACGCCCTGGCGGAGCTGGGCGAGGAGACGGGCACCACGTTCGGCCTCGCGGAGGCGTTGGTCAAGGCGGTGGCCGCTCAGCATGCCGAGTTCCCGCACTTCTTCGGTTCCCTGCTGGACGACCGCACCGTCGCCCTCGCTGACGCGCCGCACGTGGGCGTGACCGTCGACACCGACGGATCCCTGTACGTACCGGTGGTCCGACAAGCACACAAGAGGTCGCTGGAGGACGTCGCCGACACTCTGATGGAGTTCAGGATGAAGGCGCTGACCAAGGACTTCCTCGCGCAGGAGCTGGACGGCGGGAACATCGCCGTCTCCCTCAACCCCGACCCCGGCGTGGTGCTGGTCCACCCCATCGTGCTCTGGCCGCAGCTGTGCATGGTGTCGGTCGGCGCGGTCGACGAGGAGTACCGGCCCGGTGCCGACGGGACGCCCCGCGCCGTCCGGTACGTCCACCTCGGACTCGCCTACGACCACCGGGTCGTCAACGGCCGGGACGCGGTGCGGTTCCTCACCGGTGTCAGGAGCGTCCTGGAGCGCCGCGATGAACCGCGGAAGTGGCTCGGGAACGCGGCGATCACGGCGGAGGAGCCGGCATGAGCACCCTGGCACCCGGCGGCCGGCGTACGGCGACGGAAGGAGGATCCCGATGGACTTCGGGATGATGGGATTTGGGTCCGCGCTCGGCGAGAAGGCCCCGGTGGCCGACATCGTGGCGGAGTACACGACGGACAGGGAGCGGGTGCTGGCGTACGGCTACCGCAATGTGCACCGGTGTCCTCCGGAGGTCGGCCTCACCGACCTGGCGGTGGCCGCGGCCCGCGAGGCGATGGCGGCGTCGGGCACCGATCCCGGCGAGCTGGACCTGGTGGTCCTGGCGATCACCGACATCCCTGAGTACCTGTACTGGGACGCCGCGGCGAGCCTCCAGGCGAGGCTCGGTGCCCACCAGGCCGAAGCCGTGCTGATCGCTCAGGGTTGCGCGGGCGGCATCACGGGCTTCGATACCATCGCCGGCCGGTTCGCCACCCACCCCGACTACAGACGGGCCTTGTTCGTGGGTGCCAACCGGACCGCCGAGGCGTACTGGAACCGGATGGAGACCCATTCGCTCCTGTTCTCCGACGGCGCCGCGGCGACGGTCGTCGGGCGCGGACACCCGGCGTTCCGCTGGCGGGGCGGCGAGGTCATCACGGACGGCCGCTACGCCGACTTCTTCCTCATGGAACAGGGCGGTGCGCTGTTCCCCTTCATGCCCGGCGAAGGGCAGCCGGCGGCCCGCGACGCCTGGGACATGATGGAATTCTTCGACTACGACTCGGACCGGTTCGAGGGCTTCATCGAGCTCATGAACGACCGGGTGCGCGAGGTGGTCCACCGCGCCTGCAAGCGGGCGGGCGTTCAGCCGGGCGATCTCGCCCGGGTCGTCCTGCTCAACGACAACGAGCAGACCCTGAAGGTGCTCGCCGACAAGCTCGGGGTGCCCGAAGAGCGCACCAACCTCGGATTCTCGCTGGAGCATGGCCACTTCGGCGCCGCCGACCATCTGCTCAACCTCCAGCAGCACGTGGCGGCGGGCGATCTCGCCGAGGGCGACCTGGTCGCGCTGGCCGGCATGGGACGCGGGATGCACTGGGGCTGCGCCATCATCGCGTGCTGACCGGCCCGGGCACGGCCACGTCCGGCGCGCGCCCGGGGGCCGGAAACAGCCGCACCAGGACGACGGGACCGCCGATGTGGCCCCAGACGGGAAGCGAACGTGACCGAGGCAGCGCAGGACGCCGCGAGTTCCAGCACACCGAGCGAGGTCGGCTGGGTCCGGCGCTACCATCCCGCGCCGGGTGCTGACCGCCGGCTGGTCTGCTTCCCGCACGCCGGCGGCTCGGCGTCGTACTACTTCCCCGTGTCGCGGGCGATCGGACCGTACGCGGACGTGCTGGCGATCCAGTACCCGGGCAGACACGATCGCCACGGCGAGGCATGTCTGGACAGCATCGGTGGCCTTGCCGACGCGCTGGAGGGTGAGCTGCCGGCGTGGTTCGACCGCCCGGTGACCTTCTTCGGCCACAGCATGGGCGCCCTGCTGGCGTTCGAGGTGGCGAGACGCCTTGAGCGGCGGGGCATTGTCCTGCACGGCCTCTGTGTCTCCGGCCGTCGCGCACCGTCACGGCCCCGGAGCGAGCGGGTTCATCTCGGCGGTGACGAGGCGCTGCTGGCGCATATGGCCCGGCTCAGCGGCACGGATTCCCGGGTGCTCGGGGACCCGGAGCTGATGCGTCTGGTCATGCCGGCGGTACGGGCCGACTACAAGGCGGTCGAGACGTACGCGTACACCGACGGGCCGCCCCTCAGCTGTCCCGTCCTCGCCCTCACCGGGGACGACGACCCACAGGTGACGCTGGAGGAGGCGGGTGCCTGGGCGGAGCATACCGGCGGCGGGTTCGCGTTGAAGGTGTTCCCCGGCGGTCACTTCTATCTCAACACGTGTGCCGACGAGGTGACGGCGGCGGTCAGGGGACATCTGGGCTGATGCCGCCCGGGCCCGGGACCGGTCCACCCGGTCCCGGGCTTCGCCGTGCCCGTCACTCGATCTCTTCACCGGACCGGTGGCTCACAGTGGCGCCATCAGTGGGACTCCTGCGCCGCGTATGGCGTCGCACGAACCCGCTTCGGCGACCGGGGGCGGGGTGCGGGCACTCGCTCTTCAGCGGTCCACAACCCCACTCCGAGCAGGGTAATGACACGTTTCGTGAGGGGGTTCACCAGGCTGAAGGGCGCCTGGGGGCGATGGCCACGAATGAGGCAAAGGGTGGCTTCCGCGCCACTTCGGTGAAGTGAACTTTGCACTGGCGCCATGAGAGTGCCATTATGGCGCTATGAATCGACCCGGCTCGTACCCAGGCCGGCGAGAGGAAGAGGCGGACCCGCCATGAGTCCTCCCGCGCCCCTCGTCTCGCCCATCGCCCGTCTCGCCGATCGCTGGGGAGCACCCACCCAGCACTTCTGGCTCCGCGGCGCCCCACCCCGGGGTGCCGTCGAGTTCGACGAGGAGACGGGGGTGTGGGACGTCCATGGCTATCCGGAGTCCGTCGCGGTCCTCTCGGACCCCGAGGTCTTCTCGTCGGACACGTCCCGGCGCTTCCTGCCCGACCCGGGCGCCTACGACAGCAGCGGCGTCCTCACGGAGTTGGACCCACCGGAGCACCGCGTCTTACGCAAGCTGGTCAACCGGGCGTTCACCCCGAAGCTCGTCGGCGAGATGGAACCGTGGATCGCCGATGTCACCGGCGAACTCCTCGACGCGGTCGACGGCCAGGACGGTATCGAGCTGATGAACGATCTGGCCTACCCGCTGCCCGTAACCGTCATCGCGGGCCTGCTGGGCGTGCCCGCCGCCGACCGCGATCTCTTCAGGCGGTGGGCGGACGAGCTCTTCCCGACCGCCGCGCCTCCAGCGGTCCGTGCCGGCGACGAGCAGACGGCGGGCATCGAGGCCGCGTTCGACCTCGAACGCCGGATGAACGACTACTTCGCCGAGCACGTGGACGACCGCAGGCGCCACCCGCGTGAGGATCTGCTCTCCGGACTGGTGAGGGCCGAGACGGAGGGGGAACGGCTGACCGGCAGGGCTCTGTCGAACTTCGTCCAACTCCTCTTCCTCGCCGGCTATGTGACCACTGCCCTGCTTCTCGGGAACACGGTGCTCTGCCTGGACACCCACCCCGAGGGCGCCGCCCTCGTGCGCCGGGACCGCACGGCGGTACCGGCCGTCATCGAGGAGTCCCTGCGCCTGATGACCCCTTTCGAGGTCGTGCACCGGGTGACGACCCGGCCCACCGTGCTCGGCGACAGAACGCTGGCCGAGGGGGAGATGGTGGCGCTCTGGCTCGGCGCTGCCAACCGGGACAGGCGGGTCTTCCCCCGGCCGCACGCCTTCGACCCCGGCCGCGGTTCCAACGTCCATCTCGGCTTCGGCCGGGGTATCCACTACTGCCTGGGTGCCTCCCTGGCGAGGCTGGAGGGGCGCATCGCGATCAGCGCACTGCTGGATCGCTTCCCCTCCCTGCGCACCGACCCGAGCAACCCGCCCGTGTTCCTGCAGTCCCCGGAGGTATCGGGTGCCAGGGTGCTGCCGCTGCTCGTCGGGCGCCACGGAGGACCGTCCTCCGCTCTCTGCTGATCTGCCTCGCGGCGGACGCGGGGCCGGCCGGTGCCCGCCCCGTGACATGACACGACCTCACTCAACGGGAGTTCTCAGACATGGCCATCTTCCTCAGCCGACTGGGCCGGTTCGCCTTCCGGCACCGGGGCCTGACCGTCCTGGTATGGCTGCTCATGCTCGGCGGCGTGGCCGTCGCGGCCTCGGCCGCGCCACCACCACCCGCGGACACCTTCTCCATGCCGGGCACCGAGTCGCAGAAAGCCTTCGACCTCCTGGAGGAGAAGTTCCCGGCGGCCTCCGCCGACGGCGCAACGGCCCGGGTCGTCCTCCGGGCGCCCGACGGCGGCAAGATCTCCGACCCGTCACCGAAGGCGCGGGTCGGCGAACTCGTCGCCGACCTGACCGGCTCCCCGCAGGTGGCGAACGTCGCCGATCCCTTCACCGCGCGAGCTGTCAGCAAGGACGGCACCACCGCGTACGCGACCGTGTCCTACAAAGTCATTGCCACGGAGCTGACGGACGAGGCTCACGATGCCCTGCTGGGGGCGGCCGACAAGGCGCGCTCCGACGGCCTCACCGTCGAGGTCGGCGGTGACGCGGTCCCCGTGGAACAGGCCCTGAACGGGACGGCGGAGCTGATCGGTCTCGGTGTCTCCGCCGTCATCCTGCTGGTCACCTTCGGGTCCCTGGTCGCCGCCGGAATGCCGCTGCTGACCGCGGTCGTCGGCGTCGGCATCGGGATCTCCGCCATCGGCGCCCTCGGCAGTACGCTCGGACTCTCCTCGACGACCACGACCCTGGCCATGATGATCGGCCTCGCGGTCGGTATCGACTACGCACTCTTCATCGTCTCGCGCTACCGGACCGAGATGGCGGACGGACGCGAGAGGGAGGAAGCGGCGGGACGCGCCACAGGGACCGCGGGTTCGGCCGTGGTCTTCGCCGGCCTCACCGTCATCGTCGCCCTCGCCGGTCTTGCGGTCGTCAACGTCCCCATGCTCACCAAGATGGGTCTCACCGCGGCCGGTACGGTCGCCGTGGCCGTGCTGGTCGCCGTCACGCTGGTCCCCGCGCTCCTCGGCTTCGCGCCGCTGCGGGTGCTGCGTCGCAGGGACCGCAAGGCGTTCCGGGGCAAGGAGCTGTCAGCACGTCAGCGCCGAAAGGCGCAGAAGCGTGAGGCCCGGCAGAAGCCGAACATGGGCGCCCGCTGGGCGAGCTTCGTCCTGCGCCGCCCCGCCGCCGTGCTGCTGCTCGGTGTGCTGAGCCTCGGCGTCATCGCGGTCCCCGCTACCCAGCTGGAGCTCGGCCTGCCCGGAGAGGGGACCATGGCCCCCGACACGACCCAGCGCAAGGCGTACGACCTGCTGTCGGAGTCCTTCGGTGACGGGTTCAACGGACCGCTCATGGTCACCGTCGAGGCCGACGACGCCAAGGGCCTCGCTGCGGAAGTGGGCGGGGAGCTTGCCGGACGGCCCGGGGTCGTGGCCGTCAGCCCTCCTGTGCTCAATGAGGCCGGCGATACCGCGATCATCAACGTCGTCCCGGAGACGGGACCGTCGGACAACCGGACCGAGGAACTCGTCCGGTCCATCCGCGAGGAGCTGGGCACGACCGGCACCGACGCCGGAGCCGAGGTGCTGCTCACCGGTCAGACCGCCATGTTCATCGACTTCTCCAAGACCCTCAACGACGCCCTGCTGCCGTACATCGGGCTCGTTGTCGGACTGGCCTTCCTTCTCCTGATGCTGGTCTTCCGGTCGGTGCTGGTGCCGCTCAAGGCCGCGCTCGGCTTCCTGCTCTCGGTCTCGGCCGCGCTCGGTGTGATCGTGGCCGTCTTCCAGTGGGGCTGGTTCGCCGACATCGTCGGGGTCGACCAGCCGGGCCCGATCATGAGTACCATGCCGATCTTCATGATCGGTGTCGTGTTCGGACTCGCCATGGACTACGAGGTCTTCCTCGTGACCCGGATGCGCGAGGCCTACGCGCACGGTGAGTCGACCCACAACGCGGTCGTCACCGGATTCCGGTACAGCGGCCGGATCGTCGCGGCCGCGGCGCTCATCATGACGAGTGTGTTCTCCGGATTCGTCATGGAGGACAACGACTTCGTGAAGATGGTGGGTCTGGCCCTCGCGCTGGCCGTCGTCTTCGACGCCTTCGTCGTACGCATGGCCATCATCCCCGCCCTCTTCGCCCTGCTGGGCGACCGGGCGTGGTGGCTGCCCAAGTGGCTCGACAGGCTGCTCCCCGACATGGATGTCGAGGGGGAGAAGCTGTCGGCCCAGAAGCCCGGTTCCACCCCGCCGCGTCAGCGCGGCGAGCACGAGAGCGTCTTCTCACGCTGACCCAGAGGGCGCCGGAGCCCCGTGGAGAGCACGGGGCTCCGGCGCGAGCCACTTCACGCGTCCTCGCCGCGGTCCTTCGGATCGGAGCCGGGGTGCTGCTCGGCCCTTCCGGGCGAAGAGCGGTGGGCGAGGCCCTGGTACACGTACGCCGCTGAGACGAGGACCATGTGGTGATACCAGCCGGGAAGCGAACGGCCCTCGAAGTCGAGCAACCCGAAGTCGCGCTCCATGTGCTCGACCGCGGATGTGGTGCACGAGGCGAGGGCCGCGAGCGAGGCGACACCGCCGAGATGGCACTGGGTGAGACTCGTGACCCACAGGTGTCCCGGGCGTGACCCGGGAAGTATCTCGGCGAACAGCCGGTGAGGCGGGCCGACGGGCCTGCGCTGAGTGCCGGTGAGATGGACCAGCCCGGCGTGCACGCGGGTGCTGCGGCTGCTCCCGTCAGGTGCGGTGACGACGACCATCTCGGGGGCGCCGAGCGAGGCACGGGGCCTGGCCACCAGCTGGGCGATCGTCGTCTGTTCGGACTCACCGACCGGGAGGACGGTCAGGTTGTGCGGCACGGCCATCACGAAGTCCCGCCCCCGGCGGCCGAGTCCGTGGATGAGGAGGGCGACATCCGGGTCGCTGCTCATGTCGGCGACGATCGGGGCGGACATACTGCCCGTACGGGCGCCGAGCGTGTCGATCAGCTGGAGGGCCTGGGCCCACATGGGGCGGTAGGGCATGGTGTCCGGGATGCGGGTCCGACGGCGCAGACGTTCGTCCTCCGTCCACTCGACCGGCAGATGCAGACGCCAGTCGACGGGGACCTGTACGGGGCCGAAGCACATGAACGCCCCTAACGCCAGCTGACCGTTGAGGGCGCGGCCTGAGCTCAGGTCGAAGTACCGGTGTACGCCGACCGAGCTCTCCCCTCGTTTGGGGAGGCTCGCCCGCCCGATGGCGCAGACGGGGTCCGGACCGTGCCGGTCGGCCCAGCGCGTGAGCGCGTACAGCACCGGGTCCCAGTCCCAGGGGCTGAGGCTGACGAGCTGCCGGAGCGACTGGACGGTGGTGGGGGAGGTGGAAACCGTCTGAGCGAGACGGCGGATGGACTTCTTGCCGGGCGTGTTGAGGAGCGCCTCCACATAGGTGTGCGCCCACCGGCGTTGGTCGGCCCGTCTCAGGCTGCTGAAGACGGTCTCGGTAAAATGAGCGAAGGAGGATTCCGGGTCCGCTGCCGACCGGCTGGACGCTGCGTCCGAAGACTGTGTGCAGGACATCGCCATGGCGCAATAACTCCCCCGAGTTTACTGAGCTTTCCGCTGGCCGAGTCTAGGTTGACTGCACCTGTGGCGCCACCGTGTTGTCCGTGTGACTGGATGTGGTGCCTGTGGTGGCACATCCCCGGCTCCCGTGGTGCGGCCTGCTCCTCCGTGGTCCCGTGATGGCCACCCGCTGCCCCGACTGCGGTGACGCCAAGGTGGGTGGTCCTGGACGGGGATGACACGCACGGACGCAGAAGGGGCGGGGCCGGCCTGCGCATGGTCGGAAAGTCCGATCGGCCCCCCTCTGCGACTTTGCCTCCCCTTGACTCTGGGGCATCTTCACGCCAAATATGACCGACTCGCAGGTTCGGGTCATTGTTCGAACTCCGCAAAGTGGTGACTGATGGCGCCAAGATCCTTGAATCAGCCACGGGTTTCGGGCTCTACTCGGAACGACCCGATGGCGTGAGCTCCCTGTGGCCGACTCCTCTCGATGATACGCATCGGGATCTTTCGTCACAGGGAGCACAGTCGGGTGAACTGGGGTCTTCGGCTGAATGCGTTCGCAGAACTTCCTCGGCCGGAAGGTCTCCGTGAGCGCTGATACGACGGGCCGATTCACCTTTGTGGTCGAGACGTATGGAGGTGCCATGCATAACCCAGCCGATGAGCTCGAAGGCCAGACGGTCGTTCTGTTCGGCAAGGTTTCGGAAGGGGGCCTGCGGCAGCGAAGATCTGGTGGTCACGAAGTGCACCGTGATCAGGTGCTCACCACCCGGGTCGGACTCCAGATACCGGCGGGACTCACTTTCGACGACTGGGAACGCGCCGGCCGTCAGCTTTCCGGGATCCTCAACTCCTCGTCCTGGTGGCTCGGTGACTGGCTGGTGTACGGAAAGGACCACTATGTGGACCGATATCAGCGCGGGATCCGTGCTGCGGGGCTGCAGTACCAGACCCTGCGCAACTACGCCTGGGTGTCGCGCCGCTTCGAGTTCCATCGGCGCCGTGCGGCCCTGAGCTTCCAGCACCACGCCGAACTGGCCTCCCTCCTTGTCGACGAACAGGAGCTGTGGCTGGACCGGGCGGAGCGGATGAAGTGGACCACCAAGCAGCTGCGCAACGCCGTACGCGTCGAGCGGGAGGGCGACTCGCGGCGCGAGGAGGAGGAAGGGGACGCCACGCGGCGCCTGGCCGTGCCCGACAGTCGCTTGCAGTGGTGGCACAAGGCGGCTGCCCAACTCGGCAGTGACCTGGACCAGTGGGTGCTGTCGACCCTGGACGACGCAGCCGAACGAGTCCTGCAGGGCTCGGCTGGGCGGATCGCGCTCACGGACTGATGGTCCTGGCAGCGGCGGAGGCAGGCAACGGCACTGCCCCCGCCGTGCGTCGAAGGCTGTGCCTGTTTCTCAGGGCAGCCGACTCATCAGTTCGGCCGTCGCGCGGTGCCGGGTGCATCCGCTCGACGCGAACGACTTGTGGACACGGTCCCGTACGTGGGATTCCTGCTCCTGGCTCAGTTTGAACATGCCCTCCGCCCCCGACACCAGAACCCGGAAGGCGCCCACAGCGGGCACGATCTTGCGGAAGTATCCGAGCGATTCGGTCATGTCCCACCCATGGCCGAACTCCGACTCGTAGGCGCGCACGGTCGATTGCACCACCTTGAGGGTTTCCTCGATCGACTCGATCTTCTCCACGGTCCCGTGTACATGGACCGAGGTGAAGTCCCACGTCGGTGCCGCCGGCGTCATTTCGTAGACGGCCGGGGACACATACGCGTGCGGGCCGGTGAACGTCAACAGGATGGTGCTGTCCGTCGTGATCGCGGACCAGTGCGGATTCGCCCGGTTCATGTGCGCCAGCAGTGTCGTCCCCGCGAGGTCTGCCGCCGGAACGGCGTCCGCCGCGGGGTCGACGATGACGGGCAGGTGCGTGGCGAGCGGCCCCGTCTCGGGGCTGCCGTTGCTCACCAGCAGGGCCAGCGGATTGGTGCGTATCAGATCGGCCATCCACGACGTGTCCGGTTCGCGGTATTGACGGGGGACGAACATACGGCGCTCCTCGGTGATCTGCTCGGAGAATGCTGACGATTCCACGGTGGTTTGGGTGCCCGGCATGGTGGCGCATCCGTGCCCTGGGAATGATTTCGGGTGCGGCTCTCGATGTCCTGCCGACGGGACGTCGTTCGTACAGTCCTTATCCCGGATCCGCCGAATCCCGATGCTCCCTTCATGTTGGCGTGCGGATATTACGAGCGCAATGCACGGATGGTGTCCGGAGAGATTTGCGAGAAACCGGATATCCAGGAGGGCCCCTGGAAGAAAAAGTCTGCCCCGCCGGGCTCCGTGAACGAGGCGATTTCCAGGCCCCATCGGCGCCTCCGGCGAACCGCCGAGTGGCTCCCGGCGGGGTGCGGCGGCGCGGGCCGGGGGCTCCGCGAGCCCGTCGCGTGGCCGGTCGGCGGCGCTGACTGCGGCGCCAACATGGCGCGAGGGGTATCAGGAGTCCGCCCCGGCGGGTGGTGTCATGTCGGCGGGACGCCGCCCCCGGTGTGCGGTTGGTCAAGCCGGAGCTGGCCCGGCTGTCCGGGCAGGAGAGGTACTCGCGGGGCCTTCGAGTGCTGCCGATCCACATCTGGCGCCATGAGGGCTCGAAATGGCGTCATGTTTGTGCCATCCTGGGGGCATGGACCTCACGCCGTACGTCACCGACATCCGGCACGAGTTCGCCGCCGCGGCCGTCGCCGAGGACGGGGAGCCCTGTGCGGCAGCGGACCGGCTCGGGCTCGCGCTGGACGCGAGCATGTGCCTGACACTGCTGACCGTGTTGTCGGACGTCGCCGCCGAGATCACCCGGGAACTGGCTCCGGGCTCGGTGAGCGTACGACTGAACGGACTGAGGCCGGAGTTCGTCTTCACTCCGGCGCCGCGAGGCCTCGCGGCGCCTGCCGGACGGCACGGCGACGAACCTGCGCCGTTCGCACCACAGGCGCCCCCGGCGTACGCGGCCGAGGACGACGGAGGTGTGTGCCGCATCAATCTCCGGCTGCCCACGCCGCTGAAGCACCGGGCGGAGGAAGCGGCCACCCAGGAGCGGTTGTCCCTCAACGGCTGGCTGGTGCGGGCCATCACGGGCGCGCTGGCGAACGGCGACCCGCGCTCCGCCCATGGTGCCGCCGGCCACGTGCGGCGTAACGGGAGGACTGGGGGTCCCGTCCGATGACGCCGTGACGTGATGCCCGGCCAGGGGGAGATGCCGGACAGCACAGCCGAGTTCTGTGACCCTGCGACGCCCGGTGCGGACATGTGCACAGTGTCCGCGCCGCGCACCCAGACCGGCCACGACGTACCTGCGCACCGCAGGACGCCGGGGCCGCGCGGCCCGGGGGCCGAATCCCCCGAGGTTCCCGGGCCGCCCCACCACTCCCGTCGGCGTGTCTCCGCCGGAGCGGACGTCCGGCCACGGACGCGGGGTGACCGGCACGCGGCGGCAACGTCGAGCCCCTCAACGCGTGCAGGCATGTCCCCACAAACACACCCCCCTCGAACTCGCCTGCAATATCATTTCTTTGCGACGTCTACGAACATCATTCTGAAACAATCGGAAAGTCGGGCCGCGGTGGCGACGTCTGCGACGTCGGTGATGGGGATGCCTTGTCCAAGGGCGTTGGAGGCGAGGCGAAGTGGTGGCGGAAACCTCAGCTTGTTCGACATGATCGAGAGGGTTCCTTCTTCGGACTGGTCGCGACCGGTCAATCCGGCGCTGACCTGGGGCTATCGCTCACCTCGCGCTGACTCGCCGACCAGCGGCAGGCGTCTGACCTGCATAAACCCCAAAGCGGGGCTATAACAGCCTGATCACGTGATGGCATCGGGAAGCTCAGCCCGGCAGTCCGGCACCCGTGATCGTGCCATCATCGAGCATCGATCCACCAGTGGAGTCCGAGTTGGGAGGGCGCGTGGCGATGGAGGCCGGCCCTCGCGACACGGAGCAGCACGACGTACCGCCACCGCAGGACGGCGCGGGACGGCTGAGCCCCGACGGGCCCGACGAGCAGCACGTGGCCCCGGAGGTCGAGGTCGAGCTCCGGCCCGCCCGCAGGCTGCGGATCTGGCAGCTCGCACCCATCGTGATGCTGGCCGCCGTCGGCTCCCTGATGTTCGCCTTCCCGCTCGCCTTCGAGTTCGGTGACGGCGGCGCCGTCGTCGCCATGCTGGGGCTCCTGATCAGCTGCTGCGCGGCCGGTTGGGGCATGATGGCGGCCCGCCGCGTCGGGCACACCTGGCCCGGCCTGCCGGCCAGGGGATCGGGCGACCGCCTCGACTGGCGCGTGATCGCCCTGTACGTCGCCATGGGGGCCGGGCTCGTCGCCCTCGCCGTCTGGCGGGTGGCCCGCCTGCGCTGACGCCCCCGGCGTGTCCGGCCTCGCGGAGTGTCCGTGGTGGCTCGTACAGTTGCCCTGTGAGCACTTCGCAGATCACCTTCCTCAAGGGTCACGGCACCGAGAACGACTTCGTGATCGTCCCCGACCCGGACAACGCCCTCGCGCTGCCCGCCTCCGTCGTCGCCCGGATCTGCGACCGCCGGGCCGGTATCGGCGGGGACGGCCTGCTGCACGTCGTCCGCTCCGCGGCCCATCCCGAGGCCCAGGACATGGCCGACGGGGCCGAGTGGTTCATGGACTACCGCAACGCGGACGGCTCGGTCGCCGAGATGTGCGGCAACGGGGTGCGCGTCTTCGCCCACCACCTCCAGCGCGAAGGCCTCGTCGAGCAGGGCACTCTCGCCGTCGCCACGCGCGGTGGCATCAAGCGGGTGCACCTCGCCAAGGACGGCGACATCACCGTCTCCATGGGGCGTGCCGTGCTGCCCGGGGAGAGCGCCACGGTCGCCGTCGGGGAGCGCAGCTGGCCCTCCCGCAACGTCAACATGGGCAACCCGCACGCCGTCGCCTTCGTCGACGACCTCGCTCACGCCGGCGACCTGCTCTCCGCCCCTCCGGTCAGCCCCGCCGCGGTCTACCCCGACGGGGTCAACGTCGAGTTCGTCGTCGACCGGGGCCCGCGCCATGTCGCGATGCGGGTCCACGAGCGGGGTTCCGGCGAGACCCGCTCCTGCGGCACCGGGGCCTGCGCCGTCGCGGTCGCCGCGGCCCGCCGGGACGGCCGGGACCCGGCGGTGACCGGGCTCCCCGCGACATACCGGGTGGATCTCCCCGGCGGCACCCTCACCATCACCGAGCACCCGGACGGTTCGGTCGACATGACCGGCGCCGCGGTGATCGTCGCCGAGGGCACCATCGACCCGGCCTGGCTCGAAGCGGCGACCGGCTGACCGCCGGGCGGCGCCGGCTCAGCTCCCGGCCCCTCGTCGGCCGACCGCCGGGCGGTTTCCGGTTCGAAACCGTGGTCGGTCGGAGCTTCGCTCGAATGGGTGATCCGTTTCACGCCGGGCGAGAGCCGGACTGCGCCACGTGGTGGGGTCGGTAGCATCAAGCACCGGCCCGGAGAGGCGTCCGCCTCTCCCCACCGCCGGACGACCCCGCCGGAGGTGCCCCGATGAGTGCTGAGGCCGCCGATCCCGCCGCCGTGCCGCGCAGGCGCAGCCGGCCCAGGATCGACCTGCGCAGACTGGGCCGGGTGGCGCTGCTCGGCCCGGTCTCCCGCGACCGGCTGCCCGACGCCATCGGCCATGTCGCCGACGCGCACCGGGCCCACCATCCCGACGCCGACCTGGGCATCCTCCACCGGGCCTACGTCCTCGCGGAGTCCTCGCACCGGGGCCAGACGCGCAAGAGCGGCGAGCCGTACATCACGCACCCGCTGGCCGTCACCCTGATCCTCGCCGAGCTCGGCGCCGAGACCACCACCCTGACCGCCTCGCTGCTCCACGACACGGTCGAGGACACCGAGGTGACCCTCGATCAGGTGCGCGAGCAGTTCGGCGAAGAGGTCTGCTACCTCGTCGACGGCGTCACCAAACTCGAGAAGGTCGACTACGGGGCCGCCGCCGAGCCCGAGACGTTCCGCAAGATGCTCGTCGCCACCGGCAACGACGTCCGGGTCATGTCGATCAAACTGGCCGACCGGCTGCACAACATGCGCACGCTCACCGTGATGCGCCCAGAGAAGCAGGCCAGGATCGCCAAGGTCACCCGGGACGTCCTCATCCCGCTGGCCGAACGGCTCGGCGTACAGGCGCTCAAGACCGAGCTGGAGGACCTGGTCTTCGCCATCCTGAACCCCGAGGAGTACGAGGACACCCGCGCCCTCATCGTGGCCGCCACCGGTGAGGCGGACCCCCTGGCCGCCATCGCCGACAGCGTACGGGCCACCCTGCGGGAAGCGGGCATCAGCGCCGAAGTCCTCATCCGGCCACGCCACTTCGTCTCCGTGCACCGGGTCCGCAGGAAACGCGGCGAACTGCGCCCCACCGACTTCGGCCGGCTGCTCGTCCTGGTCGGCGAGGACGCCGACTGCTACGCCGTCCTCGGTGAGCTGCACACCTGCTTCACCCCGGTGATCTCCGAGTTCAAGGACTTCATCGCCGCCCCCAAGTTCAACCTGTACCAGTCGCTGCACACCGCCGTCGTCGGCCCCGAGGGCGCGGTCGCCGAAGTCCTCATCCGCACGCACCGGATGCACACGGTCGCCGAGGCGGGCGTCGTCGCCCTGGGCAACCCCTACGCCCACGACGGCACCACCGCCCAGCAGGCCGAACCGTCCGACGAGCGCGCCGACCCGACCCGGCCCGGCTGGCTCTCCCGGCTGCTGGACTGGCAGGAGTCCGCCACCGACCCGGACACCTTCTGGACCACCCTGCGCGCCGACCTCGCCCAGGACCGCGAGATCGCCGTGTTCCTCACCGACGGCAAGACCCTCGGCCTGCCCGCCGGGGCCAGCTGTGTCGACGCCGCCTACGCCCAGCACGGGGAGCGGGCGCACGCCTGCATCGGCGCCCGGGTCAACGGCCGTCTCGCCACCCTCAGCACCCAGCTCGGCGACGGGGACACCGTGCAGCTGCTGCTCGCCCAGGACACCGCGTCCGGCCCGTCCCCCCAATGGCTCGAACACGCCCGCACCCCCGCCGCCCGGATCGCGATCACCGGCTGGCTCTCCGCCCACCCCGACGACCCGGGCCCGGAGGCAGGAGGAGCGGGGGGCCGGGCCGAGCCCGTGGGGGAGAGCCCGCAGTCCACCGCGCCCGCACGCACCAGATCCACGGGGAGCGCCGCCAACGTCGTCGTCGACGGCCACCGGAGCCCCACCCGCCTGGCCGGCTGCTGCACGCCGGTGCCCCCGGACGAGGTGATCGGCTTCGTCGTCCGGGGCGGCGCCGTCACCGTGCACCGCCACGGGTGTCCCGCCGTCGCCCGGATGCGGGAGATCGGCCGCGCACCGGTCGCGGCCCGCTGGCGCGACGAGGACGGCTGGAGCGACACCGCCGCCTGCCGGGTCACGCTCGTCGCCGAGTCCTTCGGGCGCCCCCGGCTCCTCGCCGACCTCACCGAGGCGATCGCCACGGCCGACGCGGCGATCGTCTCCGCCACCGTCGAACCGCCCAGCGAACAGCGCGTCCGGCACACCTACACCCTCCAGCTCCCCGACGCCGCCGGACTCCCCGCCCTGATGCGCGCCATGCGCGAGGTCGCCGGGGTCTACGACGTCAGCCGCGCCCAGCACCCGGCCGCCACCGGCTGACCCCCGCCACGTTCGGGTGGTGCGGCGCGCGGCACCACCGGGAGAGCGCCCGGCGCTGATAGCGGTAGTCCATGCCGCACCTCTCCCGCCGCCTGCGGGCCGCCCTCCTGGCCACCGCGTCGCTCACCCTCGTCGCCGCCGCCCTGCCCGACCCCGAGCCCCTCGGCATCGGCGACCGGCTCTTCCCCGAACTGGGCAACCCCGGGTACGACGTCCTCACGTACGACATCGCCCTCACGTACCACGGCAACAACACCGAGCCCCTGGACGCCGTCACCAGGATCGGGGCCCGCACCACCGCGCCGCTGGAGCGGATCAACCTCGACTTCGCCCGGGGCACCGTCCAGGGCGTCGAGGTCAACGGCCGGGCCGCCGAGTTCGGCAGCAAGAACGAGGACCTGGTCGTCCGGACCCCCCGCGGCCTCCCCGCAGGCGTACCCCTGAACATCACCGTCCGGCACACCAGCGACCCGGCCGGAACAGCGGGCAACGGCGGCTGGATCCCTACCGCCGACGGCTTGGCCATGGCCAACCAGGCCGACGCCGCCCACCGGGTCTTCCCGGGCAACGACCACCCCTCGGACAAGGCGCACTTCACCTTCCGCGTCACCGCCCCCCAGGAGCTCACGGCCGTCGCCAACGGGCTGCCCGCCGGCCGGACCCGACACGGCGCCACGACCACCTGGACCTACCGCACCGAGCACCCCATGGCCACCGAGCTCGCCCAGGTCTCCATCGGCCGGTCCGCCGTCCACCACCACACCGGCCCGCACGGACTGCCCCTGCGCGACGTCGTCCCGGCGGCCGACCGCGAGAAGATGGAGCCCTGGCTGAGGAAGACCCCCGCCCAACTGGAGTGGATGGAACGGCAGGTCGGCCGCTACCCCTTCGAGACGTACGGAGTCCTCGTCGCCGACAGCCCCATCGGCTTCGCGCTGGAGACCCAGACGATCTCGCTGTTCGGGAAGTCCTTCTTCACCGAGCCCGCCTACCCCGAGTGGTACGTCGACTCCGTCATGGTCCACGAACTGGCCCACCAGTGGTTCGGCAACAGCGTCTCACCCGCCTCCTGGTCCGACCTGTGGCTCAACGAGGGGCACGCCAGTTGGTACGAGGCCCGGTACGCCGAGGAGAACGGGGGAGGGACGCTGGAGCGCCGGATGCGTGAGGCGTACAAGCTCTCCGACGGCTGGCGGGCGAACGGCGGACCGCCGGCGCGCCCGGACGGCCCGGCCGAGGGGGAGAAACTCTCCCTCTTCCGGCCCGTCGTCTACGACGGCAGCGCCCTGGTCCTCTACGCCCTGCGCCAGGAGATCGGCGCGGCCGCCTTCGACCGGCTGGAGCGCGCCTGGGTGCGGATCCACCGGGACGGTACGGCCACCACCGCGGACTTCACCCGGCTGGCGTCCGGCATCGCGGGACGCGACCTGACGTCCTTCTTCGAGAGCTGGCTGTACGGGAAGAAGACACCATCGATGCCCGGACACCCCGACTGGCGTGCCGCCGCACCCGCTGCCACCCCCTGAGGCCGGGGGAAAACCCCAGTGACGGGCCCCGCGGGGCCGTGCCACCATCGACACATCGGCACGGCGAGACCGCTCCGGATCCCCGGCGGGAATGATCGGGAATCTTCCGGACGGATCACACGTTGTGACTGGTGTAAAGATTTCTATCGACGTAAGGAACCAATGACCTCCTCTTCTTCCCTTCCCCAGGACGCGCAGGACGCGCAGAGCGCCACGGAGAACATCCCCGAGAGCCTCACCGAGAGCCTTCGGGCCGACGCCCTGATGGAAGAGGACGTCGCCTGGAGCCAGGAGATCGACGGAGCGCGCGACGGCGACCAGCTGGACCGCTCCGAGCGGGCCGCCCTGCGGCGCGTCGCCGGTCTCTCCACGGAGCTCGAGGACGTCACCGAGGTCGAGTACCGGCAGCTGCGCCTGGAGCGCGTCGTGCTGGTCGGTGTCTGGACCTCGGGGACGGTGCGTGACGCGGAGATCTCCCTCGCGGAGCTCGCCGCACTCGCCGAGACGGCGGGCGCCCAGGTGCTCGACGCGGTGTACCAGCGGCGCGACAAACCCGACCCGGCGACCTACATCGGGTCCGGCAAGGCGCTGGAGCTGCGTGACATCGTCCTCGAATCCGGGGCCGACACCGTCATCTGCGACGGTGAGCTCAGCCCCGGCCAGCTGATCCACCTGGAAGACGTCGTCAAGGTGAAGGTGGTCGACCGGACCGCCCTCATCCTCGACATCTTCGCCCAGCACGCCAAGTCCCGGGAGGGCAAGGCGCAGGTCTCGCTGGCGCAGATGCAGTACATGCTGCCGCGGCTGCGCGGCTGGGGCCAGTCGCTCTCCCGCCAGATGGGCGGCGCCGGTTCCGGCGGCGGTGGCGGCATGGCGACCCGCGGTCCCGGTGAGACCAAGATCGAGACGGACCGGCGACGGATCCGCGAGAAGATGGCGAAGATGCGCCGGGAGATCGCGGAGATGAAGACCGGTCGTGAGATCAAGCGGCAGGAGCGCAAGCGCAACAAGGTGCCCTCCGTCGCCATCGCCGGATACACCAACGCGGGCAAGTCCTCGCTGCTCAACCGCCTCACCGGAGCCGGTGTCCTGGTGGAGAACGCCCTGTTCGCCACCCTGGACCCGACCGTGCGCCGGGCCGAGACACCGAGCGGCCGTGTCTACACCCTCGCCGACACCGTCGGGTTCGTACGGCACCTGCCGCACCACCTCGTCGAGGCGTTCCGCTCCACCATGGAGGAGGTCGGCGAGTCCGATCTCATCCTGCACGTGGTGGACGGCTCGCACCCGGTGCCGGAGGAGCAGCTCGCCGCGGTGCGTGAGGTGATCCGCGATGTCGGCGCGGTGGACGTGCGCGAGATCGTCGTGATCAACAAGGCGGACGCGGCGGACCCGCTGGTCCTCCAGCGGCTGCTGCGCAACGAGAAGTACGCCATCGCGGTCTCGGCGAGGACCGGTGCCGGAATCGACGAGCTGCTCGCGCTCATCGACGCCGAGCTGCCGCGCCCGTCCGTCGAGATCGAGGTGCTCGTGCCGTACATCCAGGGGGCTCTGGTCTCCCGGGTGCACGCCGAGGGTGAGGTCCTCTCCGAGGAGCACACCGCCGAGGGCACCCTGCTCAAGGCCCAGGTCCACGAGGAACTGGCGGCGGAGCTGGGGACCTTCGTCCCCGCCGCGCACTGATCACCGCACGGCACAGGCCATGACGCAGGACGCCCGACCCGGAAGAGACCGGGTAGGGCGTCCTGTTCGTTCACGCACGGTCGTCGTGCGCACCGGAACCGGCCGCCGCCGCTTCGTACCCCGGGGGCACGAAGCACGCGGTCACCGTCTTGCCCTCCCGCTGCGGATGGTGCTGCCAGCTGTCGGCCAGCGCGTCGACGATGGCCATACCCCGGCCGCCGAGTGCGGTGGGATCCGCCTTGCGCGGTGTGGGCGGCTGCGGACTGGAGTCGTGGACGCTGACATGCAGACACGCGCTGTCCCAGGTCAGGACGAGCTGGGCGTCACTGTGGGCGTGCTTGTGCGCGTTGGTGATGAGCTCGGAGACGGCGAGGAGCACCGAATCCACGGTGTCGGGGGCGTCCTTGGCCCACTCCAGGGTTTCGAGGTGCTCGCGCGCCCAGTGGCGTCCCGCACGCACTCCTTCAGAAATGGGGAAGGACTGCGCCCAGCCCACCGCCCTCATCGTGGAATCGGTCATCGCCATGCCTCTCGGTCGTTCGGCCGCACGGGAATCCGGCGCTCGGTTGCCTTCCGTGTACCCGCCGGAACGCCGAACATCGGCCCCGCCCGGGCCGCGGAACGATCCGACCCGGCGGAGGTTGGGCGGCCGAGCGCCGGGCATACGACGACGGCACGCCCCTACCAGAGGAGGATTCATGCTGATCGTCGGAATAGTCGCCGTCTGCGTCGTCCTGGCCGTACTGGCCTTCTTCGTCCCCAAGCTCTCGCGCCATCCGGAGCGCGGCACCCAGCGCACGCTGGGCCTGGGCTCCCGCGCCGGCAGCAAGGCGCCCGGTCCTCTGGGGCGCCTCTTCAGCAAGCCCTTCCGCAGCAGCTCCAAGGCTGTCGGCCGCAGCGGTTCGGCCGGTCGCCGCGCCCGTGGTCACATGCCGTTCTGACGGGGTGCGCCCGCATGCCATCGCACCGGTACCGGCATCCTTCGGGCACCATGGCCTGATGGACGCCGACCAGCCGGAGCGGACCCCCGACGGCCGTCACATCGTGGTGAACGGGCGGCGCTGGCGGGCGACGGACCCGGAGATTCCCGAGGACGTCGCCGCCGGCCTGCGCCGTCACCTCATGGCGGCCCGTCGCGGTGTGGCCGCCTCGCACCGGACCCAGGACCCGGCGGCCGAGAAGCTGGCCCGTAGCCGGGTGCACGCGGCCAAGGTGGCCCTCGGTGAACGCGGCACCCCTTGGTGGGAGCAGTCCCTCACCGAGCGGCGCCGACGCTGGGAAGACGGGGCCGCGGAGCTCGACGCCGTCCAGGAGGCCGACCAGCGACCCGGGCCGGCCGACGGATGAGCCGGCCGTCCGGGCGGGACACTGTCCGGCCTACCGGCCCGCGTACTTCTCGCTGACCGCGCGGTAGACGCCCTCGGCCTCCTCGCCGAGCCGGGGACCGGCCAGCCAGCCCGCCGAGACCGGGCCGATCGAGGTGTTGGAGACCAGCGCGGGCTTGCCGTCCTGACCGGCCGCCACCCAGCCGCCGCCGGAGGAACCGCCGGTCATGGTGCAGCCGATCCGGTACATCGTCGGCTGGTCCTGACGGACCGACAGCCGGCCCGGCTCGTCCTGGCACCGGAGCAGCTTCTGGCCGTCGAACGGCGGCGCGGCCGGGTAGCCGGTGGCCGTCAGGTCCGCGATCTGCGGCACGGCGGGAGCGTCGAACTCCACCGGCAGCGCCGAACCGACCGTCTCCTCCAGCGACTTGCCGGTCGAGCCCTCCTCCGGCGTCACATGCAGCACCGCGAAGTCGTACGGGGCGCCCTGTCCGCCGGTCGCCGCGCCCTCGGCGATCCACTGCTCGGATGTCTGGGCCCACCGGCCCCACCACACCCCGTACGGCGCGATCTTCTCCTTGGGCGCGGTCTCCAGCTCCGCCACGGACAGACCGTCGTTGTTGTACGACGGGACGAAGGCGATGTTGCGGTACCAGCCGCCCTTCTTGCCGGCGTGCACACAGTGCCCGGCGGTCCACACCATGTTGGACTTGCCGGGGTTCGCCGGGTCCTTCACCACGGTCGCGGAGCAGACCATCGAGCCCAGGGGACCGTCGAAGAGGAGCTTTCCGGACTCCGGCGCGTTGTCGTGGTAGGGCGTTGCGACACCGGCCGCCTGGACGGGGGCGGGCGTCGGGTCCGTCACGCCGTCGTCACCGGAGATGTCGCTGTCGACCGGGGCCTCGGGGGGCCTGTCGGCGTCCCGCATCCGGTCCGGGTCCCAGAGGCCGTCGATGACCGGGTTGACGAAGTCCTTGGCCTCACGCAGCCACTTGTCCTTGTCCCAGTTCTTCCACTCGCCGTCCCGCCACTTGTCCGGGTCGATCCCGTGCTCCCTGAGCCGGTCCTTGAGGTCGTCCGGAACGGTGACCTTGCCGTCCGCCTGGCCGGCCGAGGCGCTGGGCGTCGTACCGCCCGCGCCGTCCTCCTCCGGACCGCAGGCGGTGGCGGTGAGCGCGAGGACGGCGGCGACCGCCGTCGCGGTGAGCACGCCGGAGGGCACGCGCCGTACGCGCCTGCCGCGGCGTGCGGTGTCGGTCGGGCGAATGGGTCGCATGTGGTGATCCCCCTGGGACTTCGTCACTCGGTACTCCGTGCTGCTTCTCGGACACTTCGGGGCCGCTGAGCAGGTGCTCCGCCCCCCGGCGCGGCCCCCACTATGCCGGTGCCGATGGGGACGGCACGCGGCAGGTCCACGGTTCCTCGCCCGCAAGGATGTTCCGATTTACCCGTGATCCCTTGCGGTCGGCGTCGTTGGTACGTACGGGGGACACCCGGACAGCGTTCACCCCCGCACTCCGTCCGCGCGAAAACGTACCGACGTGCAACACAACTGTTACCGCAGGAGGATCAAGAGCCGTGTCCGTGACCGAACCCGCTCCGGTGGTACCGCCTCCCGCGCACGAGGGGATCCTCCGCCGCCAGTCGCTGCGCGAATCGGCCGCCCGCACCTACGCGCGGTCCCTGCCGATCGTCCCGGTCCGGGCGCGCGGGCTCACCATCGAGGGCGCGGACGGACGGCGCTATCTGGACTGTCTGTCGGGCGCGGGCACCCTGGCGCTCGGCCACAACCACCCGGTCGTGCTCGAAGCCATCCGGAAGGTGATCGACTCCGGCGCCCCCCTGCACGTGCTCGACCTGGCCACCCCGGTCAAGGACGCCTTCACCACCGAGCTGTTCGCCACCCTGCCGGGCGAGTTCGCGGAGAACGCCCGCATCCAGTTCTGCGGCCCGGCCGGTACGGACGCCGTCGAGGCCGCGTTCAAGCTGGTCCGCGCCGCCACCGGGCGCGACGGCCTGCTGACCTTCACCGGCGCGTACCACGGTATGACGGCCGGGGCGCTGGAAGCCTCCGGCGGGGCCCGCGACGTCCGGGTGACCCGGTTGCCCTTCCCGCAGGACTACCGCTGTCCGTTCGGGATCGGCGGTGAGCGCGGCGCCGCCCTCGGCGCGCGATGGACGGAGCACCTGCTGGACGACGAGAAGGGCGGGGTCCCGGCCCCGGCGGGGATGATCGTGGAGCCGGTCCAGGGCGAGGGCGGCGTCAACCCCGCTCCGGACGCCTGGCTGCGCAGGATGCGCGAGATCACCCGGGCCCGGGGCATCCCGCTGATCGCCGACGAGGTGCAGACCGGCGTCGGCAGGACCGGTGCCTTCTGGGCGGTCGAGCACAGCGGTGTCGTGCCGGACGTCATGGTCCTCTCGAAGGCGATCGGCGGTTCCCTCCCGCTCGCCGTCATCGTCTACCGCTCTGAGCTGGACCTCTGGCAGCCGGGCGCCCACGCGGGTACGTTTCGTGGCAACCAGCTCGCCATGGCGGCGGGCGCGGCCACCCTCGCGTACGTCCGGGAGAACGGGCTGGCGGAGCGTGCGGCGGCCTTGGGCGCCCGAATGCTCGACAGCCTGCGGACGTTGCGGGCGGACCATGCGGGGATCGGCGACGTACGGGGGCGTGGACTGATGATCGGCCTGGAGCTGGTGGACCCCGAGGCCGCGCCCCTGGCGGCCGAGGCGGGCGACCGTGCCCCGGCCCCACCGCCGGACCCGGCTCTCGCCCGCGCCGTCCAGCAGGAGTGCCTGCACCGGGGCCTCATCGTCGAACTGGGCGGCCGGCACAGCGCCGTGGTCCGCCTCCTGCCCCCACTCACCCTCACCGACGAGCAGGCGAGCGCCGTCGTCGACCGTCTGGCCGACGCGCTGGCCGCCGCGGAGCGTTCGCCGCACCGCGGGGCCGCCGGGCCGACCACCTGATCCCCGGAACCACACAAGGAAGACCGCCGTGAACCCCACCCCCGCGTCCGAGGCCGACGGCCCCGGCACCCCCCAGCACCGAGGGCAGGACGGACCGGCCGCCCCCGGCACGGTCGAGGCGACGACCGTGCCCCGCCAGAAAGCACCGTACGAGGGCGACTCGGGCGACCCCGCCCACACCCCGACGAGCGACCCCGCCCACACCCCCACGGGCGAGGTCTCCGCACACGCCCCCACGCCCCGCGCGGGCGGACCCGGCACCCCGAATGAGCCCGGCGCTCCGGGACTCCTGGGTGACGAAGTCCACGGGGAACCCGACCTGTTGGACCATCCGGACCCGTCGCGCGTCGCCGACGCCGCGGGCACCGAGAGCCTGCTGCGCTGCTGGACCCGGGAGAACGACCTGCCCCGCCCCGAGGGCGACATCCTGCGCATCGCCTTCCCCGCCACCGGCACCGCCCTGCTCGTCCCCGTGCACTACTGGTCCGCCACCGGAGCCCACCGCTTCGGCGCACCGGTCCTGGAAGGTGCCCCCGAGAAGGCCCCGCCCGCCGACGCCGTCACCGTCGCCGTACTCATCGGGCGGGAAGCCGAGCGCAACGGCTCCGCCGACCTGGTGGCCCGGGTAGCCGACTCCGTACGCCACACCGCGGGCTTCGTCGAACAGCGCCGGCGCAGCCCCGCCGACCCGGCAGGTGCCGGCCTCTTCCTCGCCGCCGAGCAGTCCCTCCTCCTCGGCCACCCGCTCCACCCCACCCCCAAGAGCCGTGAAGGGCTCTCCGAGGCCGAGTCCCGGCGCTATTCGCCGGAGCTCCACGGCTCCTTCCCGCTCCACTGGTTCGCCGTGGACCGTACGCTGACCGCCACCGACTCCGCCTGGAGCGACGGCGGCGCCGCGTCCGCCGAGGAGCTCATCGCCCCGCACCGCGAAGGGCTGCGCCTGCCGCCCGGCACCGTCGCCGTCCCCCTGCACCCCTGGCAGGCCGCCGACCTGCTGAGCCGCCCGCAGGTCGCGGCGCTCCAGGAGACCGGCCTGCTGCACGACCTCGGTCCGCACGGCGAGCACTGGCACCCCACCTCGTCCATCCGTACCGTGCACCGCCCCGGCGCCCGCGTGATGCTCAAGCTCTCGCTCGGCGTACGCATCACCAACTCCCGACGCGAGAACCTCCGCAAGGAGCTGCACCGGGGCGTCGAGGTCCACCGCCTCCTCTCCACCGGACTGGCCGACAGCTGGCAGCGGGAGCACCCCGGCTTCGACATCGTCCGCGACCCCGCCTGGCTCGCCGTCGACGACCCCGAGGGCACCCCCGTCACCGGCCTCGACGTGATGCTCCGTCAGAACCCCTTCGGTCCGGGCGACGACGCGGTGTGTATCGCCGGACTCACCGCACAACGCCCCTGGCCCGGGCGGCCCCGGATGCGCTCCCGGCTCGCCGAGGCCGTCGCCGCCCTGGCCCAACGCACCGGCCGGCCGGCCGCGGACGTCTCCGCCGAGTGGTTCCGGCGCTACCTGGACCGTGTCGTACGACCCGTCCTGTGGCTCGACGCCCACGCCGGTGTCGCCCTCGAAGCCCACCAGCAGAACACCCTGGTCCTGCTCGACCGCGACGGCTGGCCGGTCGGCGGGCGCTACCGGGACAACCAGGGCTACTACTTCCGGGACTCCCGCCGCGACGAACTGGAACGGCGGCTCCCGGGCATCGGCTCGGTCAGCGACACCTTCGTCTCCGACCCGGTCACCGACGAGCGGTTCGCCTACTACCTGGGCATCAACAACGTCCTCGGACTCATCGGCGCGTTCGGTGCCCAGCGCCTCGCCGACGAGCAGGTCCTCCTCGCCGCCTTCCGCCGATTCCTCACCGACACGGCGGAACTGGGTTCGCCGCTGCCCGCGTATCTCCTGGAGAACCGCCACCTGCGCTGCAAGGCCAACCTGCTGACCCGGCTCCACGGACTCGACGAGCTGGTCGGCCCGGTCGACACCCAGTCCGTCTACGTCTCCATCGCCAACCCGCTGCACGCCTGAGCGGCCCGGCCGTCATCACGAGCCGGCCGGCCGCCCCAGAGAGGAGAGTGTCACCGTGCCTCCCGCCGACGCGCCCGCGGAGTCCGAAGCGGCGCCTGCGGAACCGGGCTCCGGGCCCGGCGACCAGGAAACCGCCGCCCCGTCCCATGCCTCCGGCACCGGCACCGAGGACACCCTTGAGCTGAAGCTCACCGAAGAGCTCCTCGCCCTCACCGGCGAGGACCGGAACAGAGCGGCGGCAGTACGGCACGAAGTCACCGGCGAGCTGCTCGGTGACCCCGCCACCTGGCCCGGAGCCACCACCGATGCCGGGGTCTTCCACCTGGTCCCGGTGGTCCTGGAACGCGATCTCGCCGTCCTCACCCGCTGGATGAACGACCCCGCCGTCGCCGCCTTCTGGGAGCTCGCCGGGCCCGAATCCGTCACCGCGGACCATCTGCGGCCGCAGCTCGAAGGGGACGGACGCTCCATCCCCTGCCTCGGTGTCCTCGACGGAACCCCGATGAGCTACTGGGAGATCTACCGCGCCGATCTGGACCCGCTGGCCCGCCACTACCCCGCCCGTCTCCACGACACCGGGATCCACCTCCTCATCGGGGGCGTGAACAGCCGGGGGAGGGGCGTGGGCACCCTTCTGCTGCGCGCCGTCGCCGACCTCGTCCTGGACAACCTGCCGCGCTGCGGCCGGGTCGTAGCCGAGCCCGATCTGCGCAACACCCCGTCCGTATCGGCCTTTCTGAGCGCGGGATTCCGCTTCTCCGCGGAAGTGGACCTCCCCGACAAACGTGCCGCCCTCATGATCCGCGACCGAACGCACCGTGATCACCTGTGAACATCGCTCCGCACCGTCCACACCGCTCGAACCCCATCGGTTCCACCCGGAGGAGTCCCCGTGCCGACATATCCCGCGAGCCATGATTCAGTCGAGCCCCACCCGCTGCTCAGCCCGCCGGAGCTGAACCGGCAGGTCTGGGACCGGGCCGCAGCGCGGCTGCTCGCCAAGATGCTCGGCGAGTTCGCGTACGAGGAGATCATCGAGCCCGTACGACAGCCCGGCGGCAGCGTGCACTCGCTGTCGCTCGACGACGGTACGCAGCTCCGCTTCTCGGCCCGCCGGGGCGTCTACGGCAGCTGGCGCGTCGACCCCGACTCCATCGAGACCGTCCACCGGCCCGCGAGCCCCCTCTCCAACGGCTCGCCCTCGCCCGACGTCTCCCCTTCGCCCAACGGCTCGCCCTCGCCCAACGGTTCGCCGTCACCCAGCGCGTCCTCCAACGGTTCGTCCGAGGTGGCCCGGCCGTTCCGCGACCCGCTGCGGTTCCTCGCCCGCGCCAGGGGACTCCTCGGACTCGACGGCGCCACCCTCGGCCACCTCATCCGCGAGGTGACCCTCACGCTCTCCGCCGACGCCCGGCTCGAGCACAGCGCCCTCACCGCGGACCAACTCGCCGACGTGGGCTACGCCGAGCTCGAAGGACACCAGACCGGCCACCCCTGGCTGGTGGCGAGCAAGGGGCGGCTCGGCTTCTCCGCCGCCGACGCGGCCCGTTTCACCCCCGAGACCCGCAGCCCCCTCCAGCTGCCGTGGATCGCGGTGAGCACCCGCATCGCGCAGTACCGGGGCGTGGGCCACCTCACCACCCCGGAGCATCTCTACGCCGAGGAGCTCGACCCCTCCGTCCGGGCCTCGTTCGCCGCCGAACTGCACGCCCGGGGGCTCGACCCCGAGGGCTATCTCTACCTCCCCGTGCACCCCTGGCAGTGGGACGAGTGGATCGTTCCGCTCTTCGCCCCCGCCATCGCCGACGGGGACATCGTGGCGCTGCGGACCGACGGTGACGCGCGCCTGCCGCAGCAGTCCGTCCGTACGTTCGCCAATGTGGCCCGCCCCGACCGGCACACGGTGAAGCTGCCGCTCTCCATCCTCAACACCCTGGTCTGGCGCGGTCTGCCGACCGAGCGGACCCTCGCGGCCCCCGCCGTCACCGCCTGGGTCCAGGGCCTGTGCGAGGGCGACCCGTTCCTGCGCGACACCTGCCGGGTCATCCTCCTCGGTGAGGTCGCCTCCGTCACGGTGGAACACCCGCTCTACGACCACCTCCCCGAAGCCCCGTACCAGTACAAGGAAATCCTCGGCGCGATCTGGCGGGAGCCGCTGCCGCCCCGCCTCGCACCCGGCGAACGCGCCCGCACGCTCGCCTCCCTCCTCCATACGGATCCGGCGGGCCGCGCGTTCACCGCCGAACTCGTCGAGCGCTCCGGCCTCGCCCCGGCCGCCTGGCTCACCCGCCTCTTCGCCGCCCTGCTGCCGCCCCTGCTGCACTTCCTCTACCGCTACGGCACGGTGTTCTCCCCGCACGGCGAGAACGCCATCGTCGTCTTCGACGAGAACGACGTACCCGTACGCCTCGCCATCAAGGACTTCGTCGACGACGTCAACGTCAGCGCCCGCCGACTGCCGGAGCACGACACCATGCCCGAGGAGGTGCGCACGGTCCTGCTCACCGAGGAGCCGTCCTTCCTCACCCAGTTCATCCACGCCGGACTCTTCGTCGGCGTCTTCCGCTATCTGTCCCCGCTCTGCGAACAGCAGCTGGGGGTGAGCGAGGACACGTTCTGGTCACTCGTCCGGGCGGAGATCGTCCGCCACCACTCCCGTTTCCCGGAGCTCGAGGAGCGGTTCGAGCTGTTCGACATGCTCACCCCCGAGATCGAACGACTCTGTCTCAACCGCAACCGACTGCACGTGGACGGTTACCGCGACCGCTCCAGCCGCCCGCACGCGGCGATCCACGGCACGGTTCCCAACCCGCTGCACCCCGCCGCCCGGATCCGGGGGTGACCATCGTTGTCAGTGGTGCGCCGTAGGGTGGTCGGGCTATGACGAAGCCATCCCTCCCCGAGCTCCTGCACGCCGCCGTCACCGCCGTCGGCGGTACGGAGCGGCCCGGCCAGGTCACCATGGCCGAGGCCGTCGCCGAGGCGGTCGACGACCAATCCCACCTGCTCGTCCAGGCCGGTACCGGCACGGGCAAGTCCCTCGGCTACCTGGTGCCCGCGCTGGCACACGGGGAGCGGGTCGTCGTGGCCACGGCCACCCTCGCCCTCCAGCGCCAGCTGGTGGAGCGGGACCTTCCGCGCACGGTGGAGGCGCTGCATCCGCTGCTGCGCCGGCGCCCGCAGTACGCGATGCTCAAGGGCCGGTCGAACTACCTGTGCCTCCACCGGCTGCACGAAGGGGTCCCGCAGGACGAGGAGGAGGGCCTCTTCGACCAGTTCGAGGCGGCGGCGCCCTCCAGCAAGCTGGGCCAGGACCTGCTGCGGATGCGGGACTGGTCGGACGACACGGAGACCGGCGACCGGGACGACCTCACGCCCGGCGTCTCGGACCGGGCCTGGGCGCAGGTCTCGGTCTCCTCGCGCGAGTGCCTGGGCGCGACGAAGTGTGCGTACGGCGCCGAGTGCTTCGCCGAGGCGGCCCGTGAGCGCGCCAAGCTCGCGGATGTGGTGGTCACCAACCACGCGCTGCTGGCGATCGACGCCATCGAGGGCGCTCCGGTGCTGCCCTCGCACGAGGTGCTGATCGTGGACGAGGCGCATGAGCTGGTCTCCCGGGTCACCGGCGTCGCCACCGGCGAGCTGACCCCGGCCCAGGTCAACCGGGCGGTCCGCCGGGCCGCGAAGCTGGTCAACGAGAAGGCCGCCGACGCCCTGCAGACCGCCGCCGAGGGGTTCGAGCGGGTGATGGAGCTGGCACTCCCGGGCCGGCTGGAGGAGGTGCCCGAAGACCTCGAATACGCGCTGATGGCGCTGCGCGACGCGGCCCGTACGGTGATCTCCGCGATGGGCGCCACCCGTGACAAGTCGGTCCAGGACGAGGACGCGGTCCGTAAGCAGGCCCTGGCCTCGGTCGAGTCGATCCACGGGGTCGCCGAGCGCATCACCCAGGGCTCGGAGTACGACGTCGTCTGGTACGAGCAGCACGACCGGTTCGGCGCCTCGGTGCGGGTGGCCCCCCTCTCCGTATCCGGGCTGCTGCGCGAGAAGCTGTTCGCCGAGCGCTCCGTGGTCCTGACCTCGGCCACGCTGAAGCTCGGCGGGGACTTCAACGGGGTGGGGGCGTCCCTGGGGCTCGCTCCCGAGGGCACCGCCGGCGACGATGTCCCGCAGTGGAAGGGGCTGGACGTCGGTTCCCCGTTCGACTACCCGAAGCAGGGCATCCTCTATGTCGCCCGTCATCTGAACACCCCCGGGCGCGAGGGGTCGCGTACGGACATGCTGGCCGAGCTGGCCGAGCTGGTGGAGGCGGCGGGCGGCCGCACGCTGGGGCTGTTCTCCTCCATGCGGGGGGCCAAGTCAGCCGCCGAGGAACTGCGGGGACGGCTGGACAAGCCGATCCTGCTCCAGGGCGAGGAGACCCTCGGCGAGCTGATCAAGAACTTCGCCGCCGACCCGGACACCTGCCTCTTCGGCACGCTCTCACTCTGGCAGGGCGTCGATGTGCCCGGGTCGAGCTGTCAGCTGGTGGTCATGGACCGGATTCCGTTCCCCCGGCCCGACGACCCGCTGATGAGCGCACGCCAGAAGGCGGTCGAGGAGGCCGGCGGCAACGGCTTCATGGCGGTGGCCGCGACGCACGCCGCACTGCTGATGGCCCAGGGTGCGGGCCGACTGGTCCGGGCCACCGGCGACAAGGGTGTCGTCGCCGTGCTCGACCCCCGGCTCGCCACCGCGCGGTACGGCAGCTATCTGCGCGCCTCACTGCCGGACTTCTGGTACACCACGGACCGCAACCAGGCGCGCCGCTCGCTCGCCGCGATCGATGCCCTGGCCACGGCGGACGGCGGGTAGGAAGGGCCGTAGCCTCACGGGCCCTGCCAGGAGACACCGCAGGGCCCCGGATCGGCGTACAGCGTCCGGGGCCCTGGAGGTGCGAGTCGAGATCGACGGCCGGCGCTCTTCACACCCGCCGCAGCACCGCCACCACCTTGCCGAGGATCGTCGCCTCGTCACCGGGGATCGGCTGGTACGCGGCGTTGTGCGGCAGCAGCCACACATGCCCGTCCTCACGGCGGAAGCGCTTGACCGTCGCCTCGCCGTCCAGCATCGCGGCGACGATGTCACCGTTCTCCGCGACCGGCTGGCGGCGCACGGTGACCCAGTCGCCGTCACAGATCGCCGCTTCGATCATCGAGTCACCGACGACCTTCAGGACGAACAGCTCGCCGTCGCCGACGAGCTGGCGCGGCAGCGGGAAGACGTCCTCGACCGACTCCTCGGCGAGGATCGGCCCACCGGCGGCGATCCGGCCCACCAGCGGGACGTAGGACGCGGCGGGCTTCCCCGTCGTGTCGGTCGGCTGGGTGCTGGGCTGGTCCGATCCGCGCACCTCGTAGGCGCGGGGCCGGTGCGGGTCCCGGCGGAGGAACCCCTTGCGCTCCAGGGCCATCAGCTGATGGGCGACGGACGAGGTGCTGGACAGGCCCACCGCCTGGCCGATCTCCCGCATGGACGGCGGGTAGCCCCGGCGCTGCACGGAGTCCCGGATGACCTCGATGACCCGCCGCTGCCGGTCCGTGAGCCCGGAGCTGTCCGCCCTGATCCCTGGCGGCCTCCCGGGCAAGGACCGCCCGGGTCGCCCGGGCTCGGGCCCGTCCGCGTTCGTGACTGAGTCATTCATGGCATGCACCGGCTCAAGTCGGCTCTGGGAGCGGTGGTCCCGGGCGGTGATGGTGGCGCTGTCTGCGGTCGTGGTCACGTCGGCCCCTCTCGAATGTTCTCCCTAGCTGGACAACGGTAGTAGCTTTCGAAAGGTTGCGCCAAACACACGTTCGAGTGAAAAACGGATAAAGGGCTGCCGAGACGCTTCCCATCGGTGTAGGAGCACGCGGCGGAAGGCGCGTACGGGGTATCCGCGGGATCCCCCGCCGGCCCGGGCCCAGTCTTTCATCCGCCTGCGCACCCCGGAGCCCCGGCGGCTCGCGGAATCCGCGATTCCCGTACCCTCGTGCCTGGCCCACGCTCCCGCCAGGCATCACAGGGGCACGACACGCGGTCCGGCCGAAATTGCGACTCAACCCTAGATCTAGTGGTTGGATCGTCCCGGCCGCCCAGAAGTTGTGGTCCTGGGTGCAACCGGTCCGGGGTCATCGCCTATGCTGGGGACTGCCTCCCAGGGGCCCGCAAGGTCCGGACGGGGAGGCTATTCAGTCGCGCTGTGAAGGAGGGTTGGGAGCCATGCACTGCCCCTTCTGCAGGCACCCCGACAGCCGGGTCGTCGACAGTCGCACCACCGACGACGGGACGTCGATCCGCCGCCGCCGCCAGTGCCCCGACTGCTCCCGCCGTTTCACCACGGTGGAGACCTGCTCGCTGATGGTCGTCAAGCGCAGCGGCGTGACCGAGCCCTTCAGTCGCACCAAGGTCATCTCCGGCGTCCGCAAGGCATGCCAGGGCCGGCCCGTCACGGAGGACGCCCTCGCCAAACTCGGCCAGCGGGTCGAGGAGGCGGTGCGTGCCACCGGCAGTGCCGAGCTGACCACCCACGACGTGGGCCTGGCCATACTCGGTCCGCTGCAGGAGCTCGACCTCGTCGCGTACCTGCGCTTCGCGTCCGTCTACCGGGCGTTCGATTCTTTGGAAGACTTCGAGGCCGCCATCGTGGAGCTGCGCGGGCAGCGGCCCACCGCTGAGGAGCGCGGGAGCGGAGAGACCCCCGAGGTCCCCGCCCCCGCCATCGCCGCCGACTGAGCGGTACCGGCCCGTCACCGTCCGGCAGCATGTCCGCCGGCCGGCGACCGGGCGATTCAAGACCTGTTCCCGTGGACCGAGGCGGCCCGCGGGACGACGGACACAACACTGTGCCTGGGAAGAACTGGGCACTTCAGGGCGTTTTTGCCCATATATGGGAGGCGGCATGACAGAGACGGCGAGCGGCCCGGCACGAGGTTCCCGCACCAAGGGCACCAAGGCGAGCAAGGGTCTGCGCATCGAGCGCATCCACACCACCCCCGGCGTGCATCCGTACGACGAGGTCACGTGGGAGCGCCGTGACGTCGTCATGACCAATTGGCGCGACGGCTCGATCAACTTCGAGCAGCGTGGCGTCGAGTTCCCCGACTTCTGGTCGGTGAACGCGGTCAACATCGTCACCAGCAAGTACTTCCGCGGCGCTGTCGGCACGCCGCAGCGCGAGACCGGTCTGAAGCAGCTGATCGACCGGATCGTGAAGACATACCGGAAGGCCGGCGAGGAGAACAGCTACTTCGCCTCTCCCGCGGACGCCGAGATCTTCGAGCACGAGCTGGCGTACGCCCTTCTGCACCAGGTCTTCAGTTTCAACTCCCCGGTCTGGTTCAACGTCGGCACGCCCCAGCCGCAGCAGGTCTCCGCCTGCTTCATCCTGGCCGTCGACGACTCCATGGAGTCGATCCTCGACTGGTACAAGGAAGAGGGCATGATCTTCAAGGGCGGCTCCGGCGCCGGCCTCAACCTCTCCCGTATCCGCTCCTCCAAGGAGCTCCTCTCCTCGGGCGGCAACGCCTCCGGCCCGGTCTCGTTCATGCGCGGCGCCGACGCGTCCGCCGGAACGATCAAGTCCGGTGGCGCCACCCGCCGTGCGGCGAAGATGGTCATCCTCGACGTCGACCACCCCGACATCGAGGCCTTCATCGAGACCAAGGTGAAGGAGGAGGAGAAGATCCGCGCCCTGCGAGACGCGGGCTTCGACATGGACCTCGGCGGCGACGACATCACGTCCGTCCAGTACCAGAACGCCAACAACTCGGTCCGCGTGAACGACGAGTTCATGAAGGCCGTGGAGGCGGGCGGCAAGTTCGGGCTGCGCGCCCGGATGACCGGCGACGTCATCGAGGAGGTCGAGGCCAAGTCCCTCTTCCGCAAGATGGCCGAGGCCGCCTGGGCCTGCGCCGACCCCGGCATCCAGTACGACGACACCATCAACGCCTGGCACACCTGCCCGGAGTCCGGCCGGATCAACGGCTCGAACCCGTGCAGCGAGTACATGCACCTGGACAACACCTCGTGCAACCTCGCCTCGCTCAACCTGATGAAGTTCCTCAAGGACGACGGCCTGGGCAACCAGTCCTTCGAGTCCGAGCGCTTCTCCAAGGTCGTCGAGCTGGTCATCACGGCGATGGACATCTCGATCTGCTTCGCGGACTTCCCCACGCAGAAGATCGGCGAGAACACCCGCGCCTACCGCCAGCTGGGCATCGGCTACGCCAACCTCGGCGCCCTCCTGATGGCGACCGGCCACGCGTACGACAGCGACGGCGGCCGCGCCCTGGCGGGCGCCATCACCTCGCTGATGACCAGCACCTCGTACAAGCGCTCCGCCGAGCTCGCCGCGGTCGTCGGCCCGTACGACGGCTACGCCCGCAACGCCGAGCCGCACCAGCGCGTCATGAAGCAGCACGCCGACGCCAACGCCACGGCCGTCCGCACCGACGACCTGGACGCCCCTGTCTGGGCGGCGGCGACGGAGGCCTGGCAGGACGTGATCCGGCTCGGAGCGAAGAACGGTTTCCGCAACGCGCAGGCCTCGGTCATCGCGCCCACCGGCACCATCGGTCTCGCGATGTCCTGCGACACCACGGGCCTGGAGCCCGACCTCGCGCTGGTCAAGTTCAAGAAGCTGGTCGGCGGCGGCTCGATGCAGATCGTCAACGGCACGGTGCCGCAGGCCCTGCGCCGCATGGGCTACCAGCCGGAGCAGATCGAGGCGATCGTCGCCCACATCGCCGACCACGGCAACGTGATCGACGCCCCGGGCCTGAAGACCGAGCACTACGAGGTCTTCGACTGCGCGATGGGCGAGCGTTCCATCTCCGCGATGGGCCACGTCCGGATGATGGCGGCCATCCAGCCGTGGATCTCCGGTGCGCTCTCCAAGACGGTGAACCTGCCCGAGAGCGCCACCGTTGAGGACGTCGAAGAGGTCTACTTCGAGGCGTGGAAGCTGGGCGTCAAGGCGCTCGCGATCTACCGCGACAACTGCAAGGTCGGCCAGCCCCTCTCCGCCAAGACCAAGGACAAGAAGAAGGAAGAGGTCACCGCGAAGGCCGAGGAGACCATCCGTACGGCGGTCGAGAAGGTCATCGAGTACCGCCCGGTCCGCAAGCGTCTGCCCAAGGGCCGTCCCGGCATCACCACCTCCTTCACCGTGGGCGGCGCCGAGGGCTACATGACCGCCAACTCCTACCCGGACGACGGTCTCGGTGAGGTCTTCCTGAAGATGTCCAAGCAGGGTTCGACCCTCGCGGGCATGATGGACGCCTTCTCCATCGCCGTCTCGGTCGGTCTGCAGTACGGCGTCCCGCTGGAGACGTACGTCTCGAAGTTCACGAACATGCGCTTCGAGCCGGCCGGTATGACGGACGACCCGGACGTGCGGATGGCGCAGTCGATCGTCGACTACATCTTCCGCCGCCTGGCGCTCGACTTCCTGCCCTTCGAGACCCGCTCCGCCCTCGGCATCCACTCCGCCGATGAGCGTCAGCGCCACCTCGACACCGGGTCGTACGAGCCGTCCTTCGAGGCGGACGGTGTGGACTCCGAGAGCCTGGCCCAGTCGGCCCCGGTGCAGCCCGAGCCCCTGAAGGCGGTGGCGGCTCCCCGCGAGTCAGCCGAGAAGCCGGCTCCGGCGACCGCCCACACCTCGGCCGAGCTGGTCGAGATGCAGCTCGGTATCAGCGCGGACGCCCCGCTCTGCTTCTCCTGCGGAACGAAGATGCAGCGGGCCGGCTCCTGCTACATCTGCGAGGGCTGCGGCTCGACCAGCGGTTGCAGCTGAGTCTGAGCACTGCTGCGGCTCGACCAGCGGTTGCAGCTGAGTCTGAGCACTGAGGAGAGGGTGCCGGCCACGGGCCGGCACCCTCTCCGGCGTCCGCAGCCGCCCCTGTCGTTCGGAGAGGCTGCCCTGCCGGGTCGGCGATGCTGCGCTGCTGCCGGGCCCGACGGTCGGACATCGGCCGGGAAGGGAAGCGGCCGCCCTCTCCTGGCACAGGCATTGGCCGGAACTGGCCGGTACCGGTCAGGCCCCGGAGTCGCGGTCGCCCATCACCGCGGCGAACGTGTCGGGATCGGCGTCGAAGCCGCGTACGTCGGCGCGGAACACCCACAGCCCCGAGCCGGTACGGGAGAACTCCGCGACGACCGCCGCCGTCGACCGGGCGACGCGCGTGAAGTCGTCTTCCAGCAGGTTCGTGTAGCCCTCGCGTATCTGCACCGCGGTGCTGCCGACCTGGCCGAAGGTCTTGCGGCCCTCGCGCTGCTGGATGGCGACGCCGACCACCACCCTGCCGTAGGTGTCCGCCAGCCGGTCCAGCTCGATGGTCATGACCTCGTCGAAGCCGAACCCCTGGCCGGTCCTGCTGTCCCGGTTCAGCGTGATGGTGCCGTCCGGCGAGCGGCTGTCGAAATGCACCAGGTAGGAGGGGCGGCCGTACGGTGCGTCCGCCGGGTAGGTCGCCGCGATGATGTCGAGGTCGTTGGCCGGGTCACCGTGCGGGCTGGGGTCCCATTTGACGCGTACTTCGACCTTCTCGATGTCCTTGTTCGGAGTGCTCACCGGACTTCCCCTCCTGGCCGACGGTCCATGGACCGTTCTCATCACCCGATCATGTACGGAACGGGCCGCGCCGCCAACTGCCCCCGGGGCGGACGACGGATTCGGGCCAGGCGCCCACGGTGGGCGGGCGGCGTCGCCACGGTGGTCATCGGGCGAGCGGAACGTCCGGTTCGGGCGGTCCGCGCACGGCCGTGACCCCTGCCATGTTCCGCGCCGTACGATGGCGCGGTGCTGGTGAAGTGGATTCGCTGTTCCGTGGTGGACCGTCATGGTTTCGAGCAGGGGCAGCGGAAGTGGGCGGGGCTGCTCGGCGAGCCGGGGTTCAGGGGGCAGAGCGGCGGGTGGAGCCGAACACGCCCCGATGTCGCCCATGTCTTCGCGTTCTGGGACAACCGCGTCTTCTACGACTCCTTCATGGCCCGCGGCCACGACCGCCCGGCGACCGGGCAGGCGGGCACCTTCCGCGACATGCAGGTCATGCTCTTCGAGCGCCGCTTCGACGTGAAGACGGGCTTCGAACCCGACTTCACGGAAGCGGATGTCGTCAGGGTCGCGCACAGCAGCGTCCACGAGGACCGGGAGGAGCACTTCGTGCTGATGCAGAAGCAGGTGTGGAACCCGGCGATGGCCGGTTCCCCCGGGATGCTGCGCGGGGTCTTCGGAGAGGCGCCCGGCCATGAGTTCCTGGTGCTCTCCATGTGGAAGTCGAGCGCCGAGCGGGGCAAGTACCGCGCCGACGGTGCCCAGCGGCTGGCGGCCCGCGCGCAGACCGAGACGGACGTGGCCGCGCTGACCGGAGACGTCGTCGACCTGGAACCCTCCTGGACGGTCTGACACCGCCCGGTGCGCCTCCCGCGAGGTCTCCGCGGACACCGCGAGGTCCCTATGGATCACCCGCACTCCATGGGGCACGCGGAATGGCCGCACACCGCCTAGGGTCGGTGCATGGCACGACCGCAGCGCATAGTCCTCGTCCGGCACGGTGAGTCCGAGGGCAACGCCGACGACACGGTGTACGAGCGGGAGCCCGACCACGCGCTCCGGCTCACCGCGACGGGCCTGCGGCAGGCCCGGGAGACCGGGGCGCTCCTGCGCGAGCAGTTCGGCGACGAACAGGTGAGCGCCTATATCTCCCCCTACCGGCGGACCCACGAGACGTTCCGGGCCTTCGGCCTCGACCCCGCCCGGGTCCGGGTCCGCGAGGAGCCCCGGCTGCGAGAGCAGGACTGGGGCAACTGGCAGGACCGGGATGACGTACGGCTCCAGAAGGCCTGTCGGGACGCGTACGGGCACTTCTTCTACCGCTTCGCCCAGGGGGAGTCCGGCGCGGACGTGTACGACCGGGTGGGCGCGTTCCTGGAGAGCCTGCACCGCAGCTTCGAGGACCCCGGCCACCCCGAGAACGTCCTGCTGGTCACCCACGGGCTGACGATGCGGCTGTTCTGCATGCGCTGGTTCCACTGGTCGGTGGCCGAGTTCGAATCGCTCTCCAACCCCGGCAACGCCGAGACTAGGACCCTGCTCCTCGGCGAGAACGGCCGCTACACCCTCGACCGGCCCTTTCAGCGCTGGCGCACCCCTGAGTCGTACGGCGTCACCGGATAGAGTGGCAGGGCGATGACCGATGATTCTGCCTCCGAGCGGCGCTTCGAACGCGCCCTGGCCAGCCTGCGCGGCCTGTCCGTGGGAGACGCCCTGGGCTCCCAGTTCTTCGTCCCGGTCAACTACCCGCTGCTCAAACGGCGCGTCCTGCCACCTGGCCCCTGGCAGTGGACCGACGACACCGAGATGGCCTCCTCGGTCCTGGCCGTGCTCGCCGCCCACGGCCGCGTCGACCAGGACGCGCTCGCCCGCTCCTTCGCCGAGCACCACGACTTCGACCGGGGTTACGGGCCCGCCGTGAACCGGCTGCTCCGGCTCGTGCGGGAGGGCGGCGACTGGCGCGAGCTGGCATCGGCGCTCTTCAAGGGGCAGGGGTCGTGGGGCAACGGTTCGGCCATGCGGATCGCCCCGCTCGGTGCCTGGTACGCGGACGACCCGGAGCAGGCCACCCATCAGGCCGAGATCTCCTCGTACACCACGCACCAGCACCGTGAGGCCGTCGTCGGCGCCATGGCCGTCGCGGCGGCCGCCTCGCTCGCCGCTGCCCCGGACGGGCCGCCGAAGCCCGAGGAGCTCCTCGACGGCGTCATCGCGCTCGTGCCCCGCAGCGCCGTCGGCGCCGGGCTGCGCAGGGCCCGGGACATGCTCGACTACCAGGACGCCGGGACGGTCGCCGCGGTCCTCGGCAACGGCCGCCGGACCAGCGCCCACGACACCGTGCCATTCGCCCTCTGGTCGGCGGCCAGGAGCCTCGGCGACTTCGAGGAGGCCTTCTGGCTGACCGCCCAGGCGGGCGGCGACGTCGACACGACCTGTGCCATCGTCGGCGGAGTCGTCGCCGCCGGTACGGCCGGGGCGCCGCCCGCCGCATGGCTGGCACAGACGGAGGAACCTCCCGGCTGGCTGGTCCCGGCGCACCCCTGACCTCCGCCGGGACGACTGTCACGGTCCTGCCACAGGCCTCACTCTGAGTGTTCACGAACACCGATCGAGGATTACTCTTTCGGCCACACCGCCTCTGTTCGATCTTCACGGTCGACCTCCGGCGGCGCGCGCCGAATGAGATGCCGGGACCACGCGCCGCCCGAGGCCGTGCGCGGGTGCCCGGTGGGGGAGGGGTCCCATGTCCGAACGAACGTCCGAGCCGCCCGAGTCGTCCGCGCCGACAGGCCCACCGGCCGACGGCTCGCCCACTCCGCAGTCGTCGACCCCGCAGTCGTCGACCCCGCGATCGCCGTCTGCGCACCAGCCGTCTCCGCCAGCGCCGTCCCGGACGCAGGCGTCCTCGGTGACGGAGACGGCCGCCCCGGCCGCCCCCCTGCCATCGGCCCCGCAGCCCGGCCCCTACACGGCCCAGGGCACCCAGCCGCCGGCCATCCCCGCGTACCTCCACGCCCAGCGGCAACGGGCCCAGGGGGCGCAGCAGCCCTGGCAGCCCGGCCGGCCCTGGCAACCGCCCGTCAAGAGCCCCGGTGCGACGGCCAAGCTCCGTCCGGCCGCACCGACGTCGATCCGGTCCGCCGTCCTCTGGTCGGTCCTGGCCACCGGCGTAATCAGCGCGTTCCTGCTCGGCGACGGCCTCGGTGTGAACCTCCTGATCGTCGCGTTGCCCGCCGCTCTGGCCGCCGCGTCGGCGGCGCGGGGGGCGGGTCGCCGGCTGCGGCCCTGGACCGCCACCTGGGCCGTCGGCGGCCTCGCCCTGCTCGCGGTGCCGGCGCTCCGCGACGCGGGCTGGCCGACCTTCCTGGCCGTCGTGTCGGCCTTCGCGCTGGGCTCGCTCGCGCTGCACGGCAGCCGGACCTGGCTCGGCGTCCTGATCGGTTCCGTGGGCACCCTGGACTCGATCGTGCCGGGCATCCGGTGGGGCTGGCGCGGGGTGCGGGAGAGGGCCGACGGCTCCCGGGGACGCTGGGGCACCGCCGTCCGTACCACGGCTGTCGCCCTCGGGCTCCTGGTGGTGTTCGGAGCGCTCTTCGCCAGCGCGGATGCCGCCTTCGCCGACCTGCTGGGCCGGCTCACCCCCGATGTGTCGATCGTCGACGGCCCGTTGCGGACGTTCCTGTTCGTGGTGGGGCTCGTGGGCGCGCTGGCCGCCGCCCGTACCGCTGCCGCACCGGTGCGCTGGGACGGGCTCACCGTGAAGCGGGGCAAGCCCCGGGGACGTACGGAGTGGGCCCTTCCGCTCATCGTCCTCGACCTGCTCTTCGCCGCGTTCATCGCCCTTCAGCTCGTCGTCCTCCTCGGCGGCTACGACAAGGTGCGCGCGGAGACCGGGCTCGACCACGCCGAGTACGCCCGCCAGGGCTTCTGGCAGCTGCTCTGGGCCACCCTGCTCACGCTCCTCGTGATCGCCCTGGCCCTGCGCTGGGCGCCGCGCGGCGGCAGCCGGGACCGGACGCTGGTACGCGCGGTGCTCGGCACCCTCTGCGTGCTCACCCTCGTGGTCGTCGCCTCGGCGCTGCGCCGCATGGACCTGTACGTCGAGGAGTACGGGTTGACCCGGCTCCGGATCTCCGTGGCCGCGATGGAACTCTGGCTCGGCGTGGTGCTCGTCCTGATCCTGGCCGCCGGGGTCTTCGGCGCCAGGTTCCTGCCCCGCGCGATCGCCGTCAGCGCCGCGGCCGCCGTACTGGCCTTCGGGCTGATCTCGCCGGACGCGGTGGTGGCCGAGCAGAACGTCCGGCGCTTCGCCGACCGCGACTCCACCGACGGCGGCTCCATCGACCTCGACTACCTCAAGGACCTCTCCGCCGACGCCGTACCGGCCCTGGACAAGCTGCCGGAACCCCAGCGCTCCTGTGCCCTGCGGGTCATCCAGCGGGAACTGTGGACCTCCGACTCCCCCTGGTACGCCACCAGCCGGGGCGAGGCGCGGGCCGAGGAGATCCTCCGCAAGCGCCCCGCGACCACCGACCGCCGCCCCTGCTACGGGCTGGGTACGGACGGCGTACGGGAGGGCGAGCGGGACGGCTACGAGCAGGACCACGACGAGTACGACCCGTACTGATCCCACGCCGGCCCCCTGCCCCGGTCCCGGGCTCCGCCGGCCGGATCCCGCCGCCCGTCCCAGGCCGCCGGCCGGAGTCCGGTCTCCGTGTCGGGTTCCGTCGGCCGGATCCCGTGACCCGTCCCGGGTCCGTCGGCCGAATCTCGGTCTGCACGGTGCCCCGGGGTGTTGCTGCCGTCGCTCTCGGCGTACGCTGGCTGGCGCCATGCCGTACGAACCACCCACGCACACCGTCGAGCGCTCGCTTCGCGCTACCACCGGTGCCAGGACCGTTGCCGGTGTCGACGAGGTCGGACGCGGGGCGTGGGCCGGGCCCGTCACCGTGTGTGCTGCGGTCACCGGTCTGCGCCGGCCGCCCGAAGGCCTCACCGATTCCAAGCTGTTGACGCCCCGGCGGCGTGCCGAGCTCGCGCCTCTGCTGGAGAGCTGGGTCACCGCCCATGCCCTGGGTCACGCCACTGCGCAGGAGATCGACGACCTCGGCATGACCGCCGCGCTCCGGCTCGCCGCCGTACGCGCCCTGGAAGGGCTGCCGGTGCGGCCCGACGCGGTGATACTCGACGGCAAGCACGACTACCTGGGCGTCCCCTGGAAGGTCCGTACGGTCATCAAGGGGGACCAGTCCTGCATCGCGGTGGCGGCCGCCTCGGTCATCGCCAAGGTGCACCGCGACCGGATGATGGCCGAACTGGGCGGGGAGTCCGAGCAGTACACAGACTTCGCCTTCGGTGCCAACGCGGGATATCCCTCGCCCGTGCACCGGGCCGCACTGGAGGAGCGGGGGCCCACGCCCCACCACCGCCTCTCCTGGGCCTACCTGGACGCGCTGCCCAGGTGGCAGCACCTGAAGAAGGTCCGGTTCTCCGCCGATGCGGCCGCACTCGAAAGCGGGGGCCAGCTCGGCTTCGAATTCTGACCGCGCGCAGGCGCCCCTCCAGCGACGCCGACCCACCACGTCGGCCCACGACAGACCACCTTCCTGTCTCTCTTCCCCAGGAGCCCCAGATTCACGAGAGTGCCCAGGGTCCCCGCGTAGCTCCGGCCGCCGGCCGTACCGCGCCGACCCCCCGTCCCGTACCCGGCCCGCGTTCCGCGGCCACACCGCGTCCCGGCCGTCCGATCCCCGGCCCCGCGCGCCCCAAGCCTCCGGCACAGCGCGCACATCCCGCACCGGGACCCGCGCCCGCCGCGCCCAAGGGCGTTGCGAGCCGCCCGGAGAATCGTTCCGTGCCGCAGCTCCAGCTGATCCCGGCCCCGGCCGGGGGAGCCCTCGACGCGGCCGAGGAGGCGGTCGACCTGCTGCTGGACTCCGGCCGCGCACCCGGCGACATCCTGGTGCTCACCACCGGGGAGCAGCACCCGTGGGCCACCCACGAGCTGTCCTTCGGCGAAGCCGCCTATTGGGCCCAGCAGGACGCGGGCGACGACGTCTTCTTCGCGGACGCCTCCGCCGTCGACCGGGCCAAGCCCCGGCCGGTGGTCGTCGTGGCGGTCAACGGCGACATTGATGGCACCGTCGCCCGTGCGCTGCCCCTCGCGCGTGACCGTGCCGACGTGCTGCTGATCGTCTGCGGAGACCCGCAGACGATCAACTCCGCACTCGGCGCGGGCGTCTGAACCGTCCGACCGGAGTCCCGGCCGTCCGCGCGGGCGGCCGGGACTCCGGTCGGGTGGATGCTCGGCGTCGTCCGCTCAGCGGGCGGCCGAGCGGCGCAGGGCCTCCGCCGCCCCACCACCGGTCCGCGTCAGAGCGGGCTGCTGTTCGGCGACGGCGTCGGCCAGCGGGGCCGGCTCCGACAGGGAGCTGGGCCGCCGCCCGCCCCGCCCTTCGCCGAGCACCTGCCAACCCCCGCCGGTCAGTGTGATGTACGCGCCGCACCGCAGCCCGTGCAGGGTGCACGCGTCCCGCAGGCCCCACATCCACGCCCCGTCCTCCTCGGTCCACCGTTCGTCGCCGTCGCGGCAGTAGAGCAGCACGGCTGTCCGCACCGGGGTCCGGCGGCGCAGATCGTGCGGAATCACCCGCCGCAGATGCGCGAGCAGGGCGTTACGGAAGTCCCAGCCGTCCGCCGCCACCGTGTCCCGGCGCGTGAACGAGGCGCTCGCCGTGAGCCGTTCCTCGTGATCGAGGACCGCGACCACGGCCGTGGCGGGCGTCGGCCGGTGCCGCGAGTGCAGCCCGCTGACGACCTCCCGCGGGCTGCGCAGCAGCGGTATGCCCGCCGAGGCCCACTCGGCGGGTTCGAGCATCCGGGCAAGGCGGTTGACGGAGTCCGCGCCACCTGGTGGGGTCGAGAACGCCGAGATCGAAGTGGCTGCGGACGGGGCGAATCCGAAGGTCATGGTCCTCCCTTCGCTACGCGCCCATGGTGCGGGCAGGGTCGAGTGAGGGCGCGCCGCGGCACAGCCCTTCCGGGCCCGACGAGAACTGTGCGGGGAGCGGTCCCAATTCTTCCTGGCGTATCGGCAGGCGGCAACGAGCAATTGGCACGGCTGACGGGAATCGGCCGGAATGACACTGATATCCCTGCCCAGCCCCGGTCCGGACGACGCCTCCCCTCACCCCTGAACCGCGAGGACCAGCGGACACACCCCCTGAGCTCCGGCCCGCCGCAGCAGCCGCGCGGCGACGGCCAGCGTCCAGCCGGTGTCGGACAGGTCGTCGACGAGCAGGACCGGCCCGTCGGTGGACTTCAGCGCCTGTGCCAGCTCCGGCCCGACGACGAGGGCTTCGTGCAGGGCCCGTACCCGCTGCGCGCTGTTGGTCTGCGACATCGGCAGATCCTCGGTGCCCGGCGCGTACGTCACGGTCCCGAGCAGCGGCATCCGGCCGATCTCGGCGATGCGTTGCCCGAGGGACCCCACCAGCCGCGGTCGGCGGCGCGAGGCGACGGTGACCACACCGACCGGCCGGGGAGCGGCGTCGGGTGCGCCGGACGCCCAGCCGCCGGGGCCCTTCGCCCAGTCCGTGAGAACGGTGACCACGGCGTCCGTGACATCGTCCGGCACCGGTGCGTCCGGTGCCTGCGCCGCCAGCATGGGGCGCAGCCGATTGCCCCACCCGATGTCGGAGAGGCGGCCCAGCGCCCGGCCGGTGGAGGAGAGTTCACCGGCGGGGATGCGTCCCTTGAGGTCGACGCCGACCGCGGACAGCCCGGTGGGCCACATCTTGCGGGGGGCCACCTCCACACCCGGCCGGCCCAGCTCGTCGCGGGCGCCGTCCAGGGCGGCGGTGGAGACCTTGTCGTCGAAGCGGGCGCCGGCGCAGTTGTCACAGCGTCCGCAGGCGGTCGCCTGCTCGTCGTCCAGCCGCAGCCGCAGGAACTCCATCCGGCACGCCGTCGTGGTGGCGTAGTCCCGCATGGCCTGCTGCTCGGCCGCGCGCTGCCGGGCGACCCAGGCATAGCGCTCGGAGTCGTACACCCACGGCTCTCCGGTGGAGATCCAGCCGCCCTTGACCCGCTTCACCGCACCGTCGACGTCCAGCACCTTGAGCATCGTCTCCAGGCGGGTCCGCCGAAGGTCGACCAGGGGTTCCAGCGCCGGCAGGGAGAGCGGCCGCTCCGAGTGGGCCAGGACCTCCAGGGTGCGGCGCACCTGCTCCTCGGGCGGGAAGGCGACCGAGGCGAAGTACTGCCAGATCGCCTCGTCCTCCTTGCCGGGGAGCAGCAGCACCTCGGCGTGCTCGACGCCGCGCCCCGCTCGCCCGACCTGCTGGTAGTACGCGATGGGGGAGGAGGGTGAGCCCAGGTGCACGACGAAGCCGAGGTCGGGTTTGTCGAATCCCATGCCCAGCGCGGAGGTGGCGACCAGTGCCTTGACGCGGTTGGCCAGCAGGTCGTCCTCCGCCTGCTGGCGGTCCGCGTTCTCGGTCCGCCCGGTGTAGGAGGTGACCGGATGACCGTTCTGGCGCAGGTAGGCCGTGACCTCCTCGGCCGCCGCGACCGTCAGCGTATAGATGATCCCGGAACCGGGAAGCTCCCCCAGGTGGTCGCCCAGCCAGGCCAGCCGGTGCGCCGCGTCGGTCAGCCGGAGCACGCCGAGGCTCAGGCTCTCCCGGTCCAGCGGACCGCGCAGGACCAGCGCGTCCGTGCCCGCGCCCGTGCCCAGCTGTTCCGCGACGTCCGCCGTCACGCGCGCGTTCGCCGTGGCGGTGGTGGCCAGCACCGGCACACCGGCGGGCAGATCGGCGAGCATGGTCCTCAGCCGTCGGTAGTCCGGCCGGAAGTCGTGCCCCCAGTCGGAGATGCAGTGCGCCTCGTCGACCACCAGGAGGCCTGTCGCGGCGGCCAGCCGGGGCAGCACCTGATCCCGGAAATCGGGGTTGTTCAGCCGCTCGGGGCTGACCAGCAGGACGTCGACCTCACCGGCCGCCACCTCCTGCTGGACGCTCTCCCACTCCTCCGTGTTGGACGAATTGATCGTGCGGGCGCTGATCCCCGCCCGCGCGGCCGCCGCGACCTGGTTGCGCATCAGCGCCAGCAGCGGCGAGACGATCACGGTCGGGCCGCTGCCCTGCGCGCGCAGCAGCGAGGTCGCCACGAAATAGACCGCGGACTTGCCCCACCCGGTGCGCTGCACGACCAGCGCCCGGCGTTTGTCGGCGACCAGGGCTTCGATCGCCAGCCACTGGTCCTCGCGCAACCGGGCCTCACCCGTGGCATCCCCGACCAGGCGGGCGAGGACGGAGTCGGCCGAAGCCCTGAGTGCTGCACGGTCTGCGTTGGTCATCCCCCCATGCAACCCGATCACGACCACAAACCGCGAACGCCGGCGCGAGCCTGTGGATAACGTTATCCACAGGGGTCGCGGGATCCGGCGGACCGCGGGACCGTCGAGCCATGAACAAGCACCACGAATCCACCGGCCCGGCCGACGGTCAGCAGATCACCCTGCGCGGCCCCGCCGAACTGGCCGATGCCCTGCCGTATCTGATGGGCTTCCACCCCGACGACAGCGTCGTCATGGTGGCCCTGCACGGTGGCCGAGGCCGGTTCGGCGGTCGGCTCCGGCTCGGAATTCCGCCGGCGCCCGGCGAATGGGGGCCGGTCGCCGATCAGTTGGCGGAGAGCCTGATCTCGGGGAGCGAGCGCCGTGACGGGCGCCCCGACGGGATCGTGATCTTCCTCTGCCAGGACTCGCCGGACGGCGGGAGCGGCCGCTTGACCATGGAGCGCCTGCGCCCGTTCGCCCAGAGCCTGCGCACGGCGTGCGGAGCGCTCGACGTGCCCGTGCTCGAAGCGCTCTGCATCTCGGACGGCCGCTACTGGTCCTACTGCTGCCCCGACGGCCGGTGCTGCCCGACCGACGGAAAACCCCTGGCCATGCCCGGTACGACGGTGATGGCCGCAGCCGCCGCGTACGCGGGGATCCAGGTGCGGGGCACGCTGCGCGACCTGGAGGCGCGGCTCGCTCCCTGGCAGACGCCGGACGAGGCCTCCGCGCAGCTGCGGGCGCTGGACCGGGCCGCGCCGTCGCTGGTTCCCCGCATCCTCGACGAACGGGCGAAGGCCGGGGTGACGAAGGAGACCCTGGCGCTCGCGCACACCCTCATGGGCCGCCTCGGCAGGACGCGACCCGCTCCGGAAGCCGTCTCCGACTTCGGGGACGACCAGCTGATCAGCGATGACGAGGCCGCCGCCGTCATCCTCGGACTCCAGGACCGGGAGACACGTGACAAGGCCGCCGCCTGGATGGAAGGCCCGGACGGCCACCGCGCGCTGAGGCTGTGGCGAACGCTCGCCCGCCGCTGCGTCGGACCGTACGGCGAGCACGCGGCGGCTCCGCTCACCCTCGCCGGCTGGGTCTCCTGGTCCACCGGCGACGAGCCCGGCGCACGGGTCGCGCTGGCCATGGCGCTCCGCGCGGATCCGGAGTACACCTTCGCGCAGTTGCTGCACCGGGCGTGCAACGAGGGGCTGGACCCGGAGACGTTGCGCCGCTGCCTGCGCGGTGACGGCGAAGCGCCCCAGGGGGCGGTCCCGAGCGCCGATGGCGGCGGGTCGGCGGGCGAGGCCGGGGCCACCGGAGGGCCCGCCCTCCATGTCCGCCGAGTACGGCCGTCGGCGAACCGGGAGCGGCGGCGGGGGAGCGGCCGCCGGGTGACGCAGACCGGCGGGAGGACGCCGGTGCCTAGCCCCGCGCGGCCCAGGACGTCGGGCGGCCGCCGGATGCGGGACCTCCGGCGCTACGGCCGACGGGGCACCGGAATCCGCCGCTGAGGGTGGTGGGGCCGACAGCGCGCCGGGCCGGGCTCCGCTGTTGAGGGCGAGGGCGAGGGCGAGGGCGAGGGGGAGGGGTGGTGCGCTGGGCCGGGCTCCGCCGTTGAGGGTGAGGGGGACGGGTGTGCGGTGGGCCGGGCTCCGCCGCTGGGGGCATGGGGGCCGGCAGCGCGGTCAGCCGGTGGGCCGACACCCGCCCGACGGCACCGCCCGACGAGGACCGGTTAGACGCGTGCGGTCGGCTCCGGTCACGCGCATTCGCTGATCACCGAAGCACCGAAGGGAGTGTTTATCGTCAGGCAGACGACTATGATCGCGGCATGCCGCCCTACGACCCGTCGACCTTCCCGCCCTTCGCCGTCACCGTCGACCTGGTCGTGCTCACGGTGCGCCGCCACGCGCTCTGCGCGCTGGTCGTCCGCCGTGGCGAGACCCCGTTCCAGGGCCGGTGGGCGCTGCCCGGCGGCTTCGTCAGGACGGACGAGGACCTCGCGTCCGCGGCTGCGCGGGAGCTGGCCGAGGAGACGGGACTGTGCGCCCACGATCCGGCGAAACCGGCCGCGGGCAACGGCGCGCACCTCGAACAGCTGGCGACCTACGGTGACCCGGCGCGGGACCCCCGGATGCGGGTGGTCAGCGTCGCTCACCTCGCCCTCGCACCCGACCTGCCCGCGCCCCGGGCGGGCGGCGACGCCAACAGCGCCCGCTGGGCGCCCGTCGAGGACCTCCAGCGCCCCGGCAGCGGGCGGGAGGGCGAGCGGGCGGCACCTCTCGCGTTCGACCACGGGCGGATCCTCGCCGACGGAGTGGAGCGCGCCCGCTCCAAGATCGAATACTCCTCGCTGGCCACGGCGTTCTGCCCGCCGGAGTTCACGGTCGGCGAGCTGCGCCGGGTGTACGAGGCGGTATGGGGCGTGGTCCTCGACCCCCGCAACTTCCACCGCAAGGTCACCGGCACGCCCGGTTTCCTGGTGCCATCCGGCGGGACCACCACGCGACAAGGGGGCAGGCCCGCGCAGTTGTTCCGGGCCGGTGCGGCCACGGTGCTCAATCCGCCGATGCTGCGGCCGGAGATCTGAGGCCGCTCCCGGAAGTCCGAGGCCGCTTCCGGAAGTCCGAGGCCGCTCCGGAAGTCCGAGGCGGCTCCCCGCGCTGAAATGCGGAACACCCGCGGGCGCATTGCTGCACCAAAAGTCGGAAATGTCGCGTTATCTTGCTGCGGTACCCCTCTGCCGCCGAGCGGTCTCACCTTCCGTGAGAGAACGCGAGAGAAGCGATGCTCCAGGCCATCGGACTCACCAGCACCCCCCGCCGCGACGCTCCGCCCGCCGTGGACGACCTGACCTTCGAGGCCCCGCCCGGCCGCGTCACCGCCCTGCTGGGCGCCCCCGGCTCGGGCAAGACCACGGCCCTACGCCTGATGCTCGAACTCGACTCCGGGCGAGGCGTCGCCTACTTCCGTGGCAGGCCGCTGCACCGCATCGCCCACCCGGCGCGCGAAGTGGGCGTGCTGCTCGGTGATGTACCGGGGCATCCCTCCCGTACGGCCCGCGGTCAGCTCCGAATGCTCTGCGCGGCCGCTGGGACGTCCGCCACCCGAGCCGACGAGATGCTCGAAGTCGTGGGCCTCGCAGGGCTCGGGGACCAGCGCCTCGGCACCCTGTCGGTGGGCATGGACCGCCGGCTCGGCCTCGCCTCCGCCCTGCTCGGAGACCCGCACACCCTTGTCCTGGACGAACCCGCCGAGGGGCTCTCACCACGGGAGAACAGCTGGTTGTACGGGCTGCTGCGCGCCCACGCGGTGCAGGGCGGCACGGTCCTGTACGCCACCGCCGACCCCAAGGAGGCGGCCCGCACGGCTGATCGCGTCGTCACGGTCGACGGCGGCCGCCTCGTCGCGGACCAGGAGGTCGCCGACTTCGCCCGCACCCGGCTCCGCCCCCGGGTCGCCGTCCGGACCCCGCACGCCGCCCGGCTCGCCGCGGTCGTCAGCAGGGAGGCACGGGCCGCACAGCGATCCGTCGAGGTGGTCCCCGAAGCCGGCGGCCTGCTGACCGTGTACGGCAGCACCTGCGCGGAGGTCGGGGACACCGCGTTCCGGCACGGGGTCCCGGTGCACCGACTCGCGGACGAGATCGGCGACACCGGCCCCGCCGCCCCGCCCAGCAGCGACGACGCGGCGCGCCGGCCCTCCGCCGTCGCCCTGTCCGAACTGCCGCCGCCGATCCGGGCCCGTCCGGCACGCGGGCCGCTGCGCCCGCTCCGGTACGAACTGCGGCGCTCCCTCGGCGTCAGGACGACGACCGTGATCATGGCCTCCGTGGTGCTGACCTCCGTCGCGCTCTCCGTGCTGCTGGCCCGCACCGGCGGCACCCCCCTGCCGCGCGCGCTCGCCGCCTGGCCCGAGCTGCTGCCGCTGCCTCCCGCCGCCCTGGGCGCGGGCATCCTGGGCGCCCTGTCCTTCGGGGACGAGTTCCGCTACCCGGCGCTCGCCACGGGCCGTGGGACCGTGCCCCGGCGGATCGGCCTGCTGCTGGCCAAGCTGACGGTGACCGCGGGGTTCGCGCTCCTGCTGGCCCTGCTCGCCGTCGTCTGCGGCGCGCAGAGCCTCCGACTCTTCTACGGGCCGGAGTTGGTCACCGTTCCGGTCAATGCCGTTGCACTGGCGGCGAGTTGGGCAGGCCTGACGGTAGGTTGCGCCTGGGCGGGGCTGCTGGCGGCCGGTGTCTTCCGGGTGGCCGGGGCCGGCATCGCCGCCGTACTGGCTGTCCCGGTGCTGGTGGTTCCGCTGGTGCAGAAGGTGTTCGCCGCCCCGTCCGCGCGTTCGGTGACCGGGCTCCCCGGCCGGCTGCGTGAACTGGCCTGGTGGCAGCTGCCGCAGGAGGCGGACCACTGGGTCCTGGCGGTCGCGCGGGTGGTGGCACAGCCCGTGGGTGCCGCACTCACCCTGTCGTTGTCGGCCCTGATCTGTGCGTATCTGTTCACCAGCCTTCGCGGAAAGGTCCGTTGGTGACCGCTGTGGCCCGGCGCCGAGGAGAGGGGACCGTAACTCCCTGAGAAATGCCGGGTTCATTCGCATATGGCGTCAATTGTGGCGTGGGCGCCGATCACCCTTTCGTGTGCTTTTCACCAAAGACCTCAAGGGGCGGGCGAGCTCCGCCGACAAAGGATGCGTGAGTACCCTTGCGCACACCATGATGACCGCCGCCCGCTCCGCCGATTCCGGCCTGGCCGGCTCGGGCGAACTCGATCGCTATCCCTACACGGAGGCGCCGGCCGGCGAGCGCGCCGCGAGCCGGCCCTGGGGCGGCGCCGATTCCGAGTTGGGGCGGGCGAGCCGACGGGGGGCGGCCAGCCGCGGGCGCGGCCTCCACGGCCAACTCGTCCAGCAGCTGGGCCAGATGATCGTCTCCGGCGACCTCGGCGCCGACCGCCCCCTCGTTCCCGAGGAGATCGGCCAGCGCTTCGAGGTCTCCCGCACCGTCGTACGCGAGTCCCTGCGCGTCCTCGAAGCCAAGGGGCTTGTCAGCGCCCGTCCCAATGTGGGTACGCGGGTCCGCCCGGTCAGCGACTGGAACCTGCTGGATCCCGACATCATCGAATGGCGCGCCTTCGGCCCGCAGCGCGACGACCAGCGCCGTGAGCTGGCCGAGCTCCGCTGGACGATCGAGCCGCTCGCCGCCCGGCTCGCCGCCGGCCACGGCCGCGAAGACCTGCAGCAGCGGCTCGGCGACATGGTGGAGATCATGGGCCACGCGATGGGGCAGGGGGACGCGATCACCTTCTCCCGCGCCGACGCCGAGTTCCACGCCCTGCTCATCCAGGCCGCGGCCAACCGGATGCTCGAACACCTTTCCGGCATCGTCTCGGCCGCCCTGCATGTCTCCGGTGGCCCGGTCACCGGCTGTGACCGCCCGGGGGACGCCTCGCTCGCCCACCACGCGCGCATCGTCGACGCCCTGGCGTCGGGTGACTCCGCGGGGGCCGAGACGGCCATGCGCCAACTGCTCGTGGTCCACCCCGACGTGGAGCGTGTGGTTCCCGCGCCGCGCGAGCACTGACCCGTCCACGGCCGGGTGCCCAGGCCCTGTGCCGCCGGACCGCACGGGTCCGGCGGCACAATTGTGCGGGGATGCCCGCCCTGCCACGGTTCGTCGCCAATGGGGTGTGACTCGGGCCACGCGGATTGGCCGTAACACTCCTCGAAGCAGTGCGATGACTTAAGAGGTGACCGCCGCGGAAGGAATACAGCAGCCCCTGGGCGCGCTGTTCAGTTCTGAGGCCAAACCCGCGCCGTCGACGACATCCCCAGTCGACGGTCGTCGGTTCCAGCCCTCTCCAGGGCGGGGCCGGAAGCCGTTTCCATCGTTCCGAGAGGTTGTTCGTGTCGGCCAGCACATCCCGTACGCTCCCGCCGGAGATCGCCGAGTCCGAGTCTGTGATGGCGCTCATCGAGCGGGGAAAGGCTGATGGGCAGATCGCCGGCGATGACGTGCGTCGGGCCTTCGAGGCTGACCAGATTCCGCCAACCCAGTGGAAGAACGTTCTGCGCAGCCTCAACCAGATCCTCGAGGAAGAGGGTGTGACGCTGATGGTCAGTGCCGCGGAGTCGCCGAAGCGCGCCCGCAAGAGCGTCGCAGCGAAGAGCCCGGTCAAGCGCACCGCCACCAAGACTGTCGCGGCGAAGACCACCGTGACCAGGACCGTCGCGGCCGCCGCCCCGGCGGCCGAGAGCGCGGACGCGGTGGCCGACGACGCCGCCGCGGCCGCCCCCGCGAAGAAGGCGGCAGCCAAGAAGACGGCTGCCAAGAAGACCGCCGTGAAGAAGACGGCGGCCAAGAAGACGACGGCGAAGAAGTCCGGCAAGCAGGACGACGAGCTGCTCGACGGTGACGAGGCCGTCGAAGAGGTCAAGGCCGGCAAGGGCGAGGAGGAGGAGGGCGAGGGCGAGAATAAGGGCTTCGTCCTCTCCGACGACGACGAGGACGACGCGCCTGCCCAGCAGGTCGCCGTCGCCGGCGCCACCGCCGACCCGGTCAAGGACTACCTCAAGCAGATCGGCAAGGTCCCCCTCCTCAACGCCGAGCAGGAGGTCGAGCTCGCCAAGCGCATCGAGGCCGGTCTCTTCGCCGAGGACAAGCTGGCCAACGCCGACAAGCTCGCGCCGAAGCTCAAGCGCGAGCTGGAGATCATCGCTGAGGACGGCCGGCGCGCCAAGAACCACCTCCTGGAGGCCAACCTCCGCCTGGTGGTCTCCCTGGCCAAGCGCTACACCGGCCGCGGCATGCTCTTCCTGGACCTGATCCAGGAGGGCAACCTCGGTCTGATCCGCGCGGTCGAGAAGTTCGACTACACCAAGGGCTACAAGTTCTCCACGTATGCCACCTGGTGGATCCGGCAGGCGATCACCCGCGCCATGGCCGACCAGGCCCGCACCATCCGTATCCCGGTGCACATGGTCGAGGTCATCAACAAGCTCGCGCGCGTCCAGCGCCAGATGCTCCAGGACCTGGGCCGTGAGCCCACCCCGGAGGAGCTGGCCAAGGAGCTCGACATGACCCCGGAGAAGGTCATCGAAGTCCAGAAGTACGGCCGCGAGCCGATCTCGCTGCACACCCCGCTCGGCGAGGACGGCGACAGCGAGTTCGGCGACCTGATCGAGGACTCCGAGGCCGTCGTCCCGGCGGACGCGGTCAGCTTCACGCTCCTCCAGGAGCAGCTGCACTCGGTGCTGGACACGCTCTCCGAGCGTGAGGCCGGCGTGGTCTCGATGCGCTTCGGCCTCACCGACGGCCAGCCGAAGACGCTGGACGAGATCGGCAAGGTCTACGGCGTGACGCGTGAGCGCATCCGTCAGATCGAGTCGAAGACGATGTCGAAGCTCCGTCACCCGTCGCGCTCGCAGGTCCTGCGCGACTACCTCGACTAGGAGCGCCCGGCCGGGAGCACCGGTTCCCCGGTAGCACGCGAGTGCACCGGCCAAGGGCGGCCAAGAGCCCGGATCCCCCAGGGGAGCCGGGCCCTTCGGCGTGTCCGGGGGTGCGCAGGCGGACACCCTGGATCACGCTGGGTGGACCGTTGCCACCTCAGTGTCAGGAGCCTTCATGCCCCGTCCCGTCGTCCGTGCCCTGACCGGGGTCTTCGCCCTGACCGCCGCGGCCACCGTGCTGCCGCTCGCCGCACCGCTCCCGGCGGCCGCGGACAGCATCGTCGTCGGCGGACAGCCCGCCCCTGTGGCGGACAGCCCGTGGGTGGTGGCCCTGTCGAGCCGTGACCGGTTCGGAGGAGCGCGCTCGGGCCAGTTCTGCGGCGGTGTCGCCGTGGCGCCCACGAAGATCCTGACGGTCGCCCACTGTCTGGGTGAAGAGGCGCTCGGCGGACCCGTGAGCCGGGTGAAGGACCTGCGCGTCATCGCGGGACGGGACCGGCTGAGTGACGCGGCCGGCCAGGAGATCCCGGTCCGGGGGGTCTGGGTCAATCCGGCGTACGACCCCGCTACCAACGCCGGGGACCTCGCGGTGCTGACCCTGTCCCGGGCCCTGCCCAGGAGCAGCGTCATCCCGATGGCCCGGGCCGGGGACGAGGCGTACCGGGCCGGTACGGGGGCCGCGGTCTACGGGTGGGGGGACACCACCGGAAGCGGTACGTACGCCTCGGTGCTGCGCTCCGCCCGGGTCCAGGTCCTGTCGGACAGCGAGTGCGTCCGTGCCTACCCGGGCGGCCAGGAAGGCACGTACGACGCCTCGGGGATGCTCTGTGCGGGCGATCCGGCCGGGGGGCGGGACGCGTGCCAGGGCGACAGCGGGGGGCCGCTGGTGGCCCGGGGGCGGCTCATCGGCCTGGTGTCGTGGGGGAGCGGCTGCGGGCGCGCGGGCAGCCCCGGGGTGTACACCCGGGTCTCCGCCGTCGTGGACTGGGCCGCGGGCCGCCTCTGAGCCGCTGGGAGAGCGATGTGCGGGTGCCCGTCCTGAGCCGCTGGGAGGCGGCCGGCGCGGGACCCCGCGGAGACGAGAACGGGCGGCACCTCCTGGTGGAGGTGCCGCCCGTCGGCCGGTCCTGGACCGGCCCCTGGCTCGTCGTGGATGCGAGGTGTCAGTGTTGTTCCTCGTCGGCTGCGGTCGCCGGTACGGCGGTGAGCCGATCCGTCTCATCCTGTATTTCCGCGGCGATCTTCTTGAGTTCCGGCTCGAACTTGCGCCCGTGGTGGGCGCAGAAGAGCAGTTCACCGCCACTGATCAGGACGACGCGCAGATAGGCCTGGGCGCCGCAACGGTCACAGCGGTCTGCCGCGGTCAGCGGGCTCGCGGGGGTCAGAACAGTAGTCACGTCGCCTCTTCTCTAGCTCGACGAGCTGTCGTACCAGGGTCAACATCCAACCAGGCCGAAAACGTTCCCGCTCGTGGCTTTTCTTCGAAACTTCTTCTCGGGATGGCTGTCAGTTGCCGGTTGGCGGCGAATGTGCCGTATGCGGAGCGCTACGGTTTCGCGTTGCTTGTCTCGGGGGTGGGTCCCGTCGGCCGGCTTGCCGGTTTGTTCATGAGGACGTGCCCGGAGCCTAAATGGTTCATGCCTCGAAGGGAACGTGATGTGCACGTCACTCCGACGAATGATCGAACATGCATGCGAGCCCGGATGGGGCTCGACTAGCATGAGGATTCCCCGAGGGTGGCGTTACAACCGCTCTACCAGGCCTCTGTAGGCTCTCAGCGGCAACCGAAGCCGATCGTGATACCCACATGAGGCCCAGATGAAATTCAGCGAGGAGCGAACCGCGTGACCGCCGAAACGTCCGTGCCGTCCACCGCGATGCTGACCGCAGCAGGCGGCGACCGGGACAGCTCCAACTACACCGCGCGGCACCTTCTCGTCCTCGAAGGGCTCGAGGCGGTCCGCAAGCGCCCCGGGATGTACATCGGGTCCACCGACAGCCGCGGGCTCATGCACTGCCTCTGGGAGATCATCGACAACTCCGTCGACGAGGCCCTGGGCGGTCACTGCGACCAGATCGAGGTCATCCTCCACGACGACGCCTCCGTGGAGGTCCGGGACAACGGCCGCGGCATCCCGGTGGACGTGGAGCCCAAGACCGGGCTCTCCGGCATCGAGGTCGTCATGACCAAGCTGCACGCCGGAGGCAAGTTCGGCGGCGGCTCCTACGCGGCGTCCGGCGGCCTCCACGGCGTCGGCGCCTCCGTGGTCAACGCCCTCTCCGCCCGGCTGGACGTCGAGGTCGACCGCAACAGCGCGACCCACTCCATCAGCTTCCGGCGCGGCGTCCCGGGCATGTTCACCGAGCAGGGCCCCGACAGCCCCTTCGACCCGGCCAACGGGCTGCGTAAGGGGAAGCGGGTCCCGAAGACCCGTACCGGTACCCGGGTCAGGTACTGGGCGGACCGGCAGATCTTCCTCAAGGACGCCAAGCTCAACCTGGAGACGCTCTACCAGCGGGCCCGCCAGACCGCCTTCCTCGTCCCCGGCCTCACCATCGTCGTCCGCGACGAGCGGGGGCTCGACGGCGAGGGCAAGACCGAGGGGACGTTCCGCTTCGACGGCGGCATCAGCGAGTTCTGCGAGTACCTGGCGCAGGACAAGGCCGTCTGCGACGTCCAGCGACTGACCGGCACGGGCACGTTCAAGGAGACCGTCCCGGTCCTCGACGACCGCGGCCACATGACCGCGACCGAGGTCACCCGGGAGCTCGGCGTCGACATCGCGCTGCGCTGGGGCACCGGTTACGACGCCACCGTCAAGTCCTTCGTCAACATCATCGCCACCCCCAAGGGCGGCACCCACGTCAGCGGTTTCGAGCGCTCCCTCACCAAGACGGTGAACGAAGCGCTCCGCTCCCAGAAGCTGCTGCGGGTCGCCGAGGACGACGTGGTCAAGGACGACGCCCTCGAAGGGCTCACCGCCGTCGTCACCGTACGGCTGGCGGAGCCGCAGTTCGAAGGGCAGACCAAGGAGGTGCTCGGCACCTCGGCGGCCAACCGGATCGTCGCGGCCGTGGTCGCCAAGGAGCTGAAGGCCTTCCTGACCTCCACCAAGCGGGACGCCAAGGCCCAGGCCCGGGCGGTCCTGGAGAAGGCCGTCGCGGCCGCCCGTACGCGGATCGCGGCCCGCCAGCACAAGGACGCCCAGCGCCGCAAGACCGCGCTGGAGTCCTCCTCGCTGCCGGCCAAGCTCGCCGACTGCCGCAGCGACGACGTCGAGCGCAGCGAGCTGTTCATCGTCGAGGGCGACTCGGCGCTCGGCACCGCCAAGCTGGCCCGGAACAGTGAGTTCCAGGCGCTGCTGCCGATCCGCGGCAAGATCCTCAACGTCCAGAAGTCGTCCGTCTCGGACATGCTGAAGAACGCCGAGTGCGGCGCCATCATCCAGGTCATAGGAGCCGGGTCCGGGCGGACCTTCGACATCGACGCCGCCCGCTACGGCAAGGTCATCATGATGACCGACGCCGATGTCGACGGCTCCCACATCCGCACCCTGCTGCTGACCCTCTTCCAGCGCTACATGCGCCCGATGGTCGAGGCCGGGCGGGTCTTCGCGGCGGTGCCCCCGCTGCACCGGATCGAGCTGGTCCAGCCCAAGAAGGGCCAGGACAAGTACGTCTACACGTACTCGGACAACGAGCTGCGCCAGACCCTGCTGGAGTTCCAGCGCAAGAACGTCCGGATCAAGGAGTCCATCCAGCGCTACAAGGGCCTGGGCGAGATGGACGCCGACCAGCTGGCCGAGACCACGATGGACCCGCGCCACCGCACGCTGCGCCGGATCAACATCGGCGACCTGGAATCCTCCGAGCAGGTCTTCGACCTCCTGATGGGCAACGAGGTCGCGCCCCGCAAGGAATTCATCACCAGCTCGGCGGCGACCCTGGACCGTTCGCGCATCGACGCCTGACCCGCGTGACCGCTCGCCCCCGCTCCCCGGACGACCGGGGGGCGGGGGCCGCGTACGTTCGGGGGCTCGCGCAGCCGTCCGGCACTGCTGTCACCTGAAGAGGTGAATTCGGGCGAATGACACGCCTGGGATCCTCCCGCACCGCCCATGGTGGGCCACGCGGCCGACAAGGTCCGCGGACAAGGGAGTTGCCCGGTGGAGAAGGAAGCAGGGCCGACGGCCGCGGGAGTGCGGCTCGACGACCCGTGGTACGAGGCCCCGGCCGCGGGCCGGGGCGAGGCGGACGGGGCGACGGGCACGGCGGCCGACGGCCCACCGCGCCCCGGTGAGCCGCGGCCCGCGCCGAGCGCGGCCGAGATCTACCTGGAGGTGCACCGCAGCCCGGCCTTCCGCGAGGTGCGCCGCCGGTACCGCCGATTCGTGGTGCCCGCCGCCCTCGCCTTTCTCCTCTGGTACCTCGCCTATGTCGTCGCGGCGACCACGGCACCCGCGCTGATGGCCCGCCCGCTGGTCGGCGCGGTCAACGTGGCGATGCTGGCGGGCCTCGGCCAGTTCCTCACCACCTTCCTCCTGACCTGGGCGTACGCACGCCACGCACGGCTGCGCAGGGACCGGGCCGCGCTCGATCTGCGGTGGGACACCCAGGAGATGACGCGAGGGCTGACGGGGCAGTCGGTGGGAGGGACCGTATGGTGAGAGGCGACCACCAGACACTCGCCCTGCTGCTGTTCTGCGCGTTCATCGCGGTGACGCTCTTCATCACCACCTGGGTCAGCCGCAACCGGCAGGGCTCCGCCGAGGAGTTCTACGCCGGAGGACGCCTGTTCTCGCCGATGGAGAACGGTTTCGCCATCGCCGGCGACTACATGTCGGCCGCCTCCTTCCTCGGCATCTCCGGGCTGATCGCCCTGTTCGGCTACGACGGCATGCTCTACTCGGTCGGCTTCCTGGTGGCCTGGCTGGTGGTTCTGCTGCTCGTCGCCGAACTCGTCCGCAACTGCGGCCGGTTCACCCTCGCCGACGTGGTCGCCGCCCGCCTGGCGGAGCGGCCGGTGCGCACCGCGCTCGGCACCTCGTCCGTCACCGTCTCCGTGCTCTACCTCGTCGCTCAGATGGTCGGCGCGGGGTCCCTAATGGCCCTGCTGCTCGGCGGGACGAGCGACGCGGCCCGGTCCTGGACCGTGGTCGGTGTCGGAGCGCTGATGGTGATCTACGTGTCCTTCGGCGGGATGCGCGCCACCACCTGGATCCAGATCGTCAAGGCCGTGCTGCTGATGGGCGGAGCCGTCGCCCTCACCGTGCTCGTCCTGGTCCACTTCCGCGGCGACGTCAACAGCCTGCTGAACACCGCGGCCGAACGCAGCGGCCACGGCAAGGACTTCCTCGCCCCCGGCCTGCGTTACGGCGACGACTGGACCTCACGCTTCGACTTCATCAGCCTGGGTGTGGCCCTCGTCCTCGGCACGGCGGGGCTGCCGCACATCCTGTCGCGCTTCTACACCGTGCCCACCGCCCGCGCCGCGCGCCGGTCGGTCGTCTGGTCCATCGGCCTGATCGGCAGCTTCTACCTGATGACGATCGTGCTCGGCTTCGGTGCCGCCGCCCTCGTCGGGTCCGCCGATGTCCGGGCCTCCAACGCGGCGGGGAACACCGCCGTCCCCCTGCTCGCCCTGGTGCTCGGCGGCGGTGAGGGCTCCACCGGCGGAGCGGTTCTCTTCGCCGTCGTCGCCGCCATCGCCTTCGCCACCATCCTGGCCGTCGTCGCGGGCATCACGCTCGCCTCCTCGGCCTCCGTCGCCCACGACCTCTACGCCTCGTTCCGCCGCCCGGGCCGCAGGCAGTACGGCGAAGTGGCCGTCGCCCGGGTCGCCGCCGCCGGGATCGGGGCGGTCGCCATCGGGCTCGGCCTGCTCGCCCAGAACCTGAACGTGGCCTTCCTGGTCGGCCTCGCCTTCGCCGTGGCGGCGTCGGCGAACCTGCCGGCCCTGCTCTACTCCCTGTTCTGGCGGAACTTCACCACCCGGGGAGCCGTCTGGGCGGTGTACGGCGGCCTCGTCCCCGCCGTCGTCCTGGTCCTGGTCTCACCCGTCGTCTCGGGCAGCCCCACGTCCCTGTTCCCGGGCGTCGACTTCCAGCTCTTCCCGCTGGAGAACCCCGGGCTCGTCTCGATCCCGCTCGGCTTCCTGGCGGGCTGGCTCGGGACGGTCACCTCGCGCGAGGCGTCGGACGCGGCCAAGCACGCCGAGAGCGAGGTCCGGTCCCTCACGGGGGCGGGGGCGGTCTGACCGACAGGCCTCAGGGCGTGTCCGGCGGATCCCGACCGGATCCGGCCCTGATCCGCCGGACAGGCCCTAGGCCCAGGCGTAGCGGTGCTCCGGGCGGCCCGTCTCGCCGTACCGCAGGGTCAACCGGACCTTGCCGGTCCGCTCCAGCAGCTTCAGATAGCGCTGTGCCGTCTGCCGGCTCATCCCCGCGCTCTCCGCGATCTCCTGCGCGGAGAGCGGGCCGTCCGCGTCGCGCAGCGCCCGCCGGACCAGTTCCGCGGTGCTGGGGGAGTGGCCCTTGGGCAGGTCAGGCTCGCCCGCCGCCCACAGGGCGCCGAAGAGCCGGTCGACCTCCGCCTGCTCGGCCTCGCCGCCGCCGTCGAGCGTGTGGCGCAGCGCCGCGTACGCCTCCAGCTTCGTGCGCAGACCGGCGTACGTGAACGGCTTGACCAGGTACTGGAGCGCGCCGTGCCGCATGGCTTCCTGCACGGTGGCCACGTCGCGGGCGGCGGTCACCATGATCACGTCGACCTGACGGCCCAGGCGGCGCAACTCCCGCACGACGGCGAGGCCGTTGCGGTCCGGGAGGTAGTGGTCCAGCAGGATCAGGTCGACGGGCACCTCCTCGACCACGGCCAGCGCCCGGGCCGCCGAGTGCGCCTGCGCGGCCACCCGGAATCCGGCGACCTTGGCGACGTACGCCGCGTTGATCCCCGCCACCCGGACGTCGTCGTCCACGATCAGGACCTGGATCACCGGTTCTCTCCCGTCGTGGCCGGAAGTGTCGTGTCCGGAAGTGTCGCGGCCGCCCGCGCCGTCGTGGCCGGGTCCGGCTCGGCCAGCGCCTCCGGGAGGACGACGGTGAACACCGCACCGCCCCCGTCGGCCCCGGCGACGGTCACGCCGCCGCCCTGCCGCTCCGCGAGCCTGCGGACCAGCGGGAGCCCGAGGCCCCGCTTGCCGTGCGCGGGGAGGTCCTTGGTGGACCAGCCCTCGGTGAAGATCGACGCGTACTGCTCGGGGGCGATCCCGGGGCCGCTGTCCCGTACCCGTAGCACCACCGTACGGCCCTCGGCCCGCAGACCGACCTCGATCCGGGCGTCCCCCGACCCGGCCGCCGCGTCCGTGGCGTTGTCGACGAGGTTGCCGACCACCGTGACCAGGCCGCGCGGGTCGACCACCCGGTCCGGCAGCAGCGTGCCGGGCGCCAGCCGCAGCGAGACACCGCGCTCGGCGGCCACCGTCGCCTTGCCGACGAGCAGGGCGGCCAGCAGCGGATCCCGCACCTTCTCGGTGACCTGCTCCGCCGTCGCCCGGTGGACGCCCACCACCTCCGTGACGAACTGCATGGCGTCCTCGTGCATCTCCAGCTCCAGCAGGCCCAGCAGGGTGTGGAGCCGGTTGGCGTGCTCGTGGTCCTGGGCGCGCAGCGCGTCGATCAGCCCGGTGGTGGAGTCGAGCTCCCGGCCGAGGTGTTCGAGTTCGGTCCGGTCGCGCAGGGTCACCACGGCCCCGCCGTCGTCCGTCTCCATCCGGTTGGCCAGGAGCACCCGGCTGCCCTGGACGGCCAGCAGGTCCTCGCCCCGCACCCGGCCCGCCAGCACATCCGCGGTCCGGCCGCCGTCCAGCACCGCCTCCAGCGGCCGGCCCGCCGCCTCGGGGCCGAGGCCGAGCAGCCGCTGGGCCTCGTCGTTCAGCAGCCGGATGCGGCCCGTGCCGTCGAGCGCGACCACCCCTTCGCGGATCGAGTGCAGCATCGCCTCGCGCTCGGTCAGCAGCGCGGAGATGTCGGAGAACGCCAGGTCATGGGTCTGGCGTTGGAGCCGGCGGGAGATCAGGTACGCGGCGAGCGCGCCGACGGCCAGGGCCCCGCCCGCGTACGCGAGGAGCTCCGGGATCGCCCCCAGCAGGCGGGCGCGGACGCTGTCGTACTCGATCCCGACCGAGACGGCACCGGTCACCTCGCCGGAGACGCCGAGCAGCGGCACCTTGCCCCGGGCGGAGCGGCCGAGGGTGCCGCTGTCGATCTCCATGACCTCCCGGCCGCGGAGCGCCTTCCCGGGGTCGGTGGAGACCACATCGCCGATCCGGTCGCTCTCCGGGTGCGACCAGCGCACGCCCCGGCGGTCCATGACCACGACGTACTCCGCGCCGGTGGACCGCCGGATCCGCTCGGCGGCGGACTGTACGGGGCCGAGCGCGGACGGCTCCGTGGTGCGCAGGTCCTCCGCGATGCCCGGCTGGGCGGCCGTGCTCTGGGCGATGGCCAGTGCGCGGCGCATCGCCTCGTCGTCGAGCTGGGCGCTGAAGGGGGCCAGGAAAAGACCGGTGACCAGCACGGTGACGCCCGTGATGATGGCCAGCTGCATCAGCAGGACCTGGGAGAAGACCCGCTGCGGCCAGCCGAACCGTCGCGGTCCCCGGTCGGAGATCGGTGGGGCGTTCATCGTAGAGACGGTAAAGGGCGCGGGGGCCGCGCGGAAATCCCTGAGCGGGCCTGGAGGCACAAGGGAGGGGATCTCGTCCACCCCTTGCCCGGTGGCGCGCCTTCTGTGAGCGTTCTCCTACGGGCGGTCCGGGAGCGTTGCGGGGAGTTCGTCAGGAGCGCAATCTGCTTGCACTTCTTGCGCTAATCTTGCACTCATGGCGCGACGACTTGCTCAGGTGGCCCAGAAGGTGGGAGTCAGCGAGGCGACGGTCAGCCGGGTGCTGAACGGTAAGCCGGGCGTCTCCGACGCCACCAGGCAGGCCGTCCTCTCCGCGCTGGACGTTCTCGGCTACGAGCGGCCCACCCAGTTGCGGGGGGAGCGGGCCCGGCTGGTCGGGCTCGTCCTGCCCGAGCTGCAGAACCCGATCTTCCCGGCCTTCGCCGAAGTGGTCGGCGGCGCACTCGCCCAGCAGGGGCTCACCCCGGTGCTGTGCACCCAGACCAAGGGAGGCGTCTCGGAGGCCGACTACGTCGAGCTCCTCCTCCAGCAGCAGGTCTCCGGTGTGGTCTTCGCGGGCGGCCTGTACCACCAGGAGGACGCCCCGCACGACCATTACAAGGTGCTCGCCGACCGCAAGATCCCCGTCGTGCTGATCAACGCGGCCATCGACCGTCTCGGCTTCCCGGGCGTCTCCTGCGACGACTCCGTCGCCGTCGAGCAGGCCTGGCGCCACCTCGTCTCGCTGGGCCACGAGCGCATCGGCCTCGTCCTCGGCCCCTCCGACCACGTGCCCTCGCAACGCAAGCTCGCCGCCGCCCGGGTGCTCGCCGACGAGACCGGCACGAGCATCCCCGACGAGTGGGTGGCGCGGGCGATGTTCTCGCTGGAGGGCGGGCAGGCCGCCGCCACGCGGCTGCTGGAGCGGGGCGTCACCGGCATCATCTGCGCCAGTGACCCGCTCGCCCTGGGCGCGGTCCGGGCCGCCCGCCGCCGCGGGCTCTCGGTGCCCCACGACGTATCGGTCGTGGGGTACGACGACTCGGCGTTCATGAACTGCACCGAGCCGCCGCTGACCACCGTCCGCCAGCCCATCGAGGCCATGGGCCGGGCGGCCGTGGAGCTGCTGTCGGTACAGATCGGCGGGCGGACCGTGCCGTCGGACGAGCTGCTCTTCGAACCGGAACTGGTGGTGCGCGGATCCACCGCCCAGCCGCCGCGCGAGAATTCCCTCTGATTCGTAGCTAATTTGCGCTGCCCGCTCCTTGGTCCGGACCGGTGGGGCGGGCAGCGGCTGTGGCGGCCGGGCGCCGGTGTGCTGCCCGCTCGGCCGGATCCGCAGCGGACGCACCCCGTACTCCTCCGGCGCGTGCGCGATCCAGCCCGCCGTGCGGGAGACCGCGAACACCGTCTCGCCCGCCTCCGCCGCCATCCCGCAGGAGACCGAGAGGACGGCGAGCGCCAGGTCGATGTTGGCGTGCAGGGGCACGTGGCGGGCCGTCGTGCCGACCACCTCACGGGCCGCCGCCAGCGCCCCGGCCGCCTGCGGTACGTCCTCCGGCAGGGCGAACAGGGTCCGGGCCCGCGGGTCCTCGCCCTGGTACAGCCGGTGGCCCAGCCCCGGCACCCGGCGCCCGGTCCGCGGCTGGTCGGCGACCACGGGGACCGCGCCGCCCCGGTCCACGGCCTCCTGGAGCATCCGGTGGGCCGACCCGCTCGCGGCGCCGTGCAGCGGACCCTCCAAGACCCCGAGGCCCGCGGAGACCACGGCGTAGGGGTGGGCGTGCGCCGAGGCGGCGACCCGGGCGGCCAGGGTGGAGGCGGCGAGGTCGTGGTCGATCAGGAGCACCAGGGCGGCGTCCAGGACGGCGCGGGCCGGGGCGTCCGCCGGACCCCGGACCGACGTGGAGTTCTACGCCGGGGTCGTCATGGAGCTCTGCGGGCTGCCGCGCGCCATGTTCACGCCCACCTTCGCCGCGGCGCGGGTGATCGGGTGGAGCGCCAATATCCTGGAGCAGGCGGCGGACTCGAAGATCATCCGCCCCGCGGCCCGTCACGTCGGCACACCGCCGCCGCAGCCGGTTCCCGCACCCTGACCGCCCACCGAGGAAGGCCCCCGTTGACCCCGCCCCGCACCCAGCAGATCCCGGTCCTCGTCCTGGCGGGCTTTCTCGGATCAGGCAAGACCACGCTCCTGAACCACCTCCTCCGCAACCGCGCGGGCACCCGGATCGGCGTGATCGTCAACGACTTCGGGTCCATCGAGATCGACGCCATGACCGTCGCGGGGCAGGTCGGCTCGACGGTCTCCCTGGGCAACGGCTGCCTGTGCTGCGCGGTCGACGCGAGCGAACTCGACACCTTCCTGGAGACGCTCACCCGCCCCTCCGCGCGGCTGGACGTGATCGTCATCGAGGCGAGCGGCCTCGCCGAACCCCAGGAGCTCGTACGGATGCTGCTGGCCAGCGAGAACCCGCACATCCTGTACGGCGGTCTGGTCGAGGTCGTCGACGCCGCCGAGTTCGACGGGACCCGCAAGCGCCACCCGGAGATCGACCGCCATCTCGCCGTCGCCGACCTCGTCGTCCTGAACAAGACCGACCGGGTGGGGGAGGCCGAGCGGGACCGGCTGCGCGGGACCGTCGCGGCGCTGAGCGGGCCCGCCGCCGTCATCTCCGCCGTGCACGGCCGGATCGACCCCGAGCTGCTCTTCGATCCCGCGCTGCGGCCGGACGGCGAGGAGAAGGTCCGTCAGCTCACCTTCGAGGACCTGCTGCGGGAGGAGGAGTGCGACGGCCACGACGACGGACACGGGAACCATCTGCACGCGGCGTACGAGAGCGTCGACTTCACCGCGGACATCCCGATGGACCCACGCCGCTTCATGGCGTTCCTCGACTCCCGGCCCGAGGGCCTCTACCGGATCAAGGGGTTCGCGGACTTCGGCGCGGGGGACCGGGACAACAAGTACGCGCTGCACGCGGTCGGCCGGTTCCTGCGCTTCGTGCCGCAGCCGTGGGCACGGGGTGAACAGCGGCTCACCCAGCTCGTCCTGATCGGCGCGGGCGTCGACGCCGAGGCGCTGCGGACCGCGCTCGCAGCCTGCCGGGCCGACGACCGGGAATCGGTGCGGGCCGCCGACGGCCTCGACACCCCTGACGCCGAACGCGGCATGTGGGGCGTGCTCCGGTACGTACAGGAGGCGGAGCCGGCGCCGGAACACGCGCGGGAGGCGGCCGCGGAGGCGTAACCCTCCCGGCCGCTCCCCGTGGGCGTCCTGGACCCGCCTACAGCGGCGGTCCCGCGATCACGGCCACCGGCTGGAGCAGCGGCGTGCCCGAGCCGTCGCGCCGCGGGTCCGGCTCCGGCAGCTTCGCCGGGGTGCCGTTCTTCTGGGCGGCGCGGGCCGGAGTGGCGCCCGCCCAGGCGAAGACCAGGACGTCCTCCCCCTTCAGGAACCGCTGGCAGCGCACCCCGCCGGTCGCCCGGCCCTTGCGCGGATACTGGTCGAACGGCGTGAGCTTCGAGGTCAGCACCGAGTCGTCCAGCGTCCCGTGCGAACCGGCCACCGTGAACACGATCGCGTCCACCGCCGGATCGACCGCCGTGAACGACAGCACCTCGGCCCCCGCCGCCACCTTGACGCCCGCCATGCCCCCGGCGGCCCGCCCCTGCGGACGCACCGAGGCCGCCGGATAGCGCAGGAGCTGGGCGTCGGAGGTGATGAAGACCAGGTCCTCATCGCCCGTACGCAGCTCGGTCGCGCCCACGACGCGGTCACCCGCCCTGAGGGTGATGACCTCCAGCTCGTCCTTGTTGGCCGGATAGTCCGGCACCACGCGCTTCACCACACCCTGGAGCGTGCCGATCGCCAGCCCCGGCGACGCCTCGTCGAGGGTCGTGAGGCAGATCAGCTCCTCGTCCGCCTCCAGGTTGAGGAACTCCGAAATCATCGCCCCGCCCGAGAGGTTGGGCTCCGCGTGGGTGTCCGGCAGCTGCGGCAGGTCGATCACGGAGAGCCGCAGCAGCCGCCCGGTGGAGGTCACCGCCCCCACATCGCCGCGCGCCGTCGCCGCGACCGCCGAGACGATCACGTCGTGCTTGGTCCGCCGGGCGTCCTCGGAGATCTCGACCGGCTCCGCGTTGGCCGTCCGGGCCAGCAGACCCGTCGAGGAGAGCAGCACCCGGCACGGGTCGTCGGCGACCTCCAGCGGTACGGAGGCGATCTGCGAACCCGCCGACTCCAGCAGCACCGTGCGCCGGTCCGTGCCGAACTTCTTCGCCACCGCCGCCAGCTCGGTGGAGACCAGCTTGCGCAGCTCCGCGTCCGACTCCAGGATCGCGGTCAGCGCCTCGATCTCGCCGTTGAGCCTGTCGCGCTCGCTCTCCAGCTCGATCCGGTCGAAGCGGGTGAGCCGGCGCAGCGGGGTGTCCAGGATGTACTGGGTCTGGATCTCGCTCAGCGCGAAGTGCGCCATCAGGCGCTCCTTCGCCTGCGCCGAGTTGTCGCTGTCCCGGATGATCCGGATGACCTCGTCGATGTCGAGCAGGGCGACGATCAGCCCCTCGACCAGGTGCAGCCGGTCGCGGCGCTTGGTGCGGCGGAACTCGCTGCGCCGGCGCACCACCTCGAAGCGATGGTCGAGATAGACCTCCAGCAGCTCCTTGAGGCCCAGGGTGAGCGGCTGGCCGTCGACCAGTGCCACGTTGTTGATGCCGAAGGACTCCTCCATCGGCGTCAGCTTGTAGAGCTGCTCCAGCACCGCCTCCGGCACGAAGCCGTTCTTCACCTCGATGACCAGACGCAGGCCGTGCGCGCGGTCGGTGAGGTCCTTGACGTCGGCGATACCCTGGAGCTTCTTCGCCGAGACCAGGTCCTTGATCTTGGCGATCACCTTCTCCGGGCCGACGGTGAAGGGCAGTTCGGTGACGACGAGGCCCTTGCGGCGCGCCGTCACGTTCTCCACGGCGACGGTGGCGCGGATCTTGAACGTGCCGCGGCCCCCCGTGTACGCGTCCTTGATGCCGTTGAGCCCGACGATGCGGCCGCCGGTGGGCAGGTCGGGTCCGGGGACGAAACGCATCAGCGTCTCGACGTCGGCGCCCGGGTGCTTGATCAGGTGGCGGGCGGCGGCGATGACCTCGCCCAGGTTGTGCGGGGGCATGTTGGTCGCCATGCCGACCGCGATCCCCGAGACGCCGTTGACCAGGAGGTTGGGGTAGGCCGCCGGGAGGACGACCGGCTCGCGCTCCTGGCCGTCGTAGTTCGACTGGAAGTCGACGGTGTCCTCGTCGATCGCCTCGGTCATCAGTGACGTGGCGTCGGCCATCCGGCACTCGGTGTACCGCATGGCGGCCGGCGGGTCGTCGTTGCCGAGGGAGCCGAAGTTGCCGTGGCCGTCGACCAGGGGCAGCCGCATCGAGAAGGGCTGTGCCATCCGCACCAGGGCGTCGTAGATCGACGCGTCACCGTGGGGGTGCAGCTTGCCCATGACCTCGCCGACGACGCGCGCGCACTTCACATAGCCGCGGTCGGGACGCAGTCCCATCTCGTTCATCTGGGAGACGATGCGCCGGTGCACCGGCTTCATGCCGTCGCGGGCGTCGGGCAGGGCCCTGGAGTAGATCACCGAGTACGCGTACTCGAGGAAGGAGCCCTGCATTTCGTCGACGACGTCGATGTCGAGGATCTTCTCCTCGAAGTCGTCCGGCGGCGGGGTCTTCGTGCTACGGCGGGCCATCGCGGCTGCGACTCCTTCACGGATTCTGTTCGGACAACCTGAGCTTGTTCGGCACGACACGAGCTTGTTCGGGGCGACACGAGCTGACAAGTCGAGCTACTGACGCGGACCATTGTGGACCGCCGCACCGACAACGCCGACCTCGACCCGTCCGAAGCGGTCCGGGGGAGGCCGGCCCCGACGGCACCTACGACACCATCGACGGAAACTTCGGCGGAACGGGAACTTCGCCAGGTGCCGGTGCGCTTGCTTAGAGTGGCAGGTCTGGCAGGAAGTCCAGTATCGCGATCGAAGGGACGTACATGCCCATGGGTCACACGGCCACAGCACAGGCCGGCTCCGGCGGCTTGACAGCGACCGAGCACCGCCTGGCCAACGGCCTGCGTGTGGTGCTCTCCGAGGACCATCTGACCCCGGTCGCCGCGGTCTGCCTCTGGTACGACGTCGGCTCGCGCCACGAGGTCAAGGGACGCACCGGTCTGGCTCATCTCTTCGAGCACCTGATGTTCCAGGGCTCGGGACAGGTCAAGGGGAACGGTCACTTCGAGCTCGTCCAGGGGGCCGGCGGCTCGCTCAACGGGACGACCAGCTTCGAGCGGACCAACTACTTCGAGACCATGCCCACCCATCAGGTGGAGCTCGCCCTCTGGCTGGAAGCCGACCGTATGGGCTCCCTCCTCGCCGCGCTCGACGAGGAGTCCATGGAGAACCAGCGCGACGTCGTCAAGAACGAACGGCGCCAGCGCTACGACAACGTGCCCTACGGCACCGCGTTCGAGAAGCTCACCGCCCTCGCCTACCCCGAGGGCCACCCGTACCACCACACCCCGATCGGCTCCATGGCCGACCTGGACGCGGCGACCCTGGAGGACGCCCGCGCGTTCTTCCGTACGTACTACGCGCCCAACAACGCGGTGCTCTCGATCGTCGGGGACATCGACCCCGAGCAGACCCTGGCCTGGGTCGAGAAGTACTTCGGCTCCATCCCGTCCCACGACGGCAAGCGCTCGCCGCGCGACGGCACCCTGCCCGAGACCATCGGCGAGCAGCTGCGCGAAGTGATCCACGAGGAGGTCCCGGCGCGCGCGCTCATGGCCGCCTACCGTCTCCCGCACGACGGCACCCGCGCCTGTGACGCGGCCGACCTGGCGCTGACCGTGCTGGGCGGCGGCGAGTCCTCCCGGCTGCACAACCGGCTGGTCCGCCGCGACCGTACGGCGGTGGCGGCCGGCTTCGGGCTGCTGCGGCTCGCCGGGGCGCCCTCGCTGGGCTGGCTGGACGTGAAGACCTCCGGCGGGGTCGAGGTGGAGCAGATCGAGACCGCGGTCGACGAGGAGCTGGCCCGGTTCGCCGAGGAGGGCCCCACCCCGGAGGAGATGGAGCGCGCCCAGGCCCAGTTGGAGCGCGAGTGGCTGGACCGGCTGGGGACGGTCGCGGGCCGCGCCGACGAACTGTGCCGTTACGCGGTCCTGTTCGGCGACCCGCAGCTCGCTCTGAGTGCGGTGGGACGCGTCCTGGACATCACCGCGGACGAGGTGCGCGAGGCGGCCCGGGCGGCCCTGCGCCCCGACAACCGGGCGGTGCTGGTCTACGAGCCCATCGAGCCGGCCGACGAGGCCGAAGGCACCGACGAGCCCGAGGGGGCGGACAAGTGAGCGACGCCGCCGTGACTGGAGTAGCCATGGAGTACCACCCGCAGCCGACCCCGGGCACCGCCCGGCCGTGGGCGTTCCCCGCGCCCGAGCGCGGCGCCCTGCCCAACGGGCTGACCGTGCTGCGCTGCCACCGCCCCGGCCAGCAGGTCGTCGCCGTGGAGATCTTCCTGGACGCGCCGTTGGACGCCGAGCCCGAGGGCCTGGACGGCGTGGCCACGATCATGTCGCGCGCGCTCTCCGAGGGCACCGACAAGCACAGCGCCGAGGAGTTCGCCGCCGAGCTGGAGCGCTGCGGCGCCACCCTGGACGCGGGCGCCGACCACCCCGGCGTCCGGGTCTCCCTGGAGGTCCCGGCCTCCCGGCTGGCCAAGGCGCTCGGCCTGGTCGCCGAGGCCCTGCGCGCCCCGGCCTTCGCCGAGAGCGAGATCGAGCGGCTCGTCGGCAACCGCCTCGACGAGATCCCGCACGAGCAGGCCAACCCGTCCCGGCGCGCCGCCAAGCAGCTCTCCAAGGAGCTCTTCCCGGCCACCGCCCGGATGTCCCGCCCGCGGCTGGGCACCGAGGACACCGTGCGGCGGATCGACGCCGCCGCCGTGCGGGCCTTCTTCGACGCCCACATCCGCCCGGCCACCGCGACGGCCGTGATCGTCGGCGACCTCACCGGCATCGACCTGGACGCCCTGCTCGCCGACACCCTCGGTGACTGGTCGGGCGACGCCGGCCGGGCCCGCCCGGTCCCGCCGATCACCGCCGACGACACCGGCCGTGTGGTGATCGTGGACCGCCCCGGCGCGGTCCAGACCCAGCTGCTCATCGGCCGCATCGGCGCCGACCGGCACGAGCGCGTGTGGCCCGCGCAGGTGCTCGGCACGTACTGCCTGGGCGGCACGCTCACCTCCCGGCTGGACCGGGTGCTGCGCGAGGAGAAGGGCTACACCTACGGCGTACGGGCCTTCGCCCAGGTCCTGCGCTCCAGCGGCCCCGACGCGGGCGGCGCGGCGATGCTCGCCATCAGCGGTTCGGTGGACACCGAGTCCACCGGCGCGGCGCTGGAGGACCTCTGGACGGTCCTGCGGACGCTGGCGGCCGAGGGGCTGACCGACGCCGAGCGCGAGAGCGCCGTGCAGAACCTGGTGGGCGTCGCCCCGCTGAAGTTCGAGACGGCCGCCTCGGTGGCGAGCACACTGGCCGACCAGGTCGAGCAGCACCTGCCCGACGACTACCAGGCCCAGCTCTACGCCCGCCTCGCCGAGACGGGCACCGTGGAGGCGACCGCGGCCGTGGTCAACGCCTTCCCGGTGGACCGACTGGTCACGGTCCTGGTGGGCGACGCGGCCCAGATCGCGGAGCCGGTGAAGGCGCTCGGCATCGGAGAGGTGACCGTCGTCAGCGGCTGACGCACCGTCGGCACACATCAGAACGAAGAGGACCCCGGCGGACAAGGATTCGCCGGGGTCCTCCCTTATATTCGCCAGGTCCTTTTCATCCCCTTTGCAGGAGAGAGTGACTCTTCGCCCTGTGGGATGCGCGACAAATCCCCTTGTCCGCTTGGTGGTGGGAAGTCTGCCCGCCTAGCGTCGGCCCGGCTGTCCGTCACCCGTATGCCGCATCCGCGGCGCCGGGCAGCCATCGCCGAGTCCCTGTCAGGCGCGAGCCTGGGGAGCCGGGGACCCACGCAGTCCCTGGGGTGAATCGGAAGCCCGTGCCGCGACCCGGCGTGGGAATCCGTAGGAGACCTTCCTGCTCCGAACCCGTCAGCTAACCCGGTAGGCGAGAAGGAAGGAAAGGAACCAGCTCCTCCATGGCGTTCACCCGTGCCACCGGGAAGCACCGTGCCCCGAGCCGCCTGACGCGCCGCGGCGCCCAGGCCGCCGGCATCGCGGCCCTGGCCACCACCGGAGTCCTCGGCTCCCTGGCCTCCCCGGCCGCCGCTGCGGACCCCGAGACCCCCAAGGCCGCCGAGAGCGGCCTCGCCCAGGCCATCGCCCTCGATGCCACGCTCGCCGAGCAGATCGACGCGCAGGCCCAGGTGCAGCACGAGCAGGCCGAGGCCCTGGCGAGGGCGAAGGCCAAGGCGGCCGCCGAGGCCAAGGTCAAGGCCGCGAAGGCCAAGGCGAAGGCGGAGGCCCAGCGCGAGGCCGACGCCCGCGCCGAGGAGGTCCGCGAGGAGAAGACCCGGGCCGCCCGCGCCGCCGAGCGCGCCCGTCTGAACGCCTTCCACCTCCCGGTCGCCGGCTCGTCCGTCACCACCGGCTACAAGTCGGGCGGCGCGCTCTGGTCCTCCGGCAGCCACTCCGGCGTGGACTTCCAGGCCGCCTCCGGCAGCTCCGTCGTCGCGGTCGGCGCCGGCACGGTCGTGGAGGCCGGCTGGGGCGGGGCGTACGGCAACAACATCGTGCTGCGGATGACGGACGGCACATACACCCAGTACGGCCACCTCTCCTCGATCGGCGTCTCCGTCGGTCAGAGCGTCACCTCCGGCCAGCGGATCGGCCTCTCCGGCTCCACCGGCAACTCCACCGGCCCGCACCTGCACTTCGAGGCCCGGACCACCCCGGAGTACGGCTCGGACATGGACCCGGTCGCCTACCTGCGCTCGCACGGCCTGAACGTCTGACCCCGCCTCGCGCGGCCTCCCCGCCCGAAGGCCCCGGTTTCCCGCCGGGGCCTTCGGCCATGCGCCGGGAAACCGCCGTGACCGACATCTCCGTCCCCGGCCTCCGGCCAGAAGATATCCATCAATTCCGGCCTGCCATCGGAAATTGCTGCGGATTGCAATAGAGTCACGGAACAGGCGTCGGCCGGCCGCGTTTCGCGGGGATTAAGGCGGAGGTTCGGACATGCGCATTCCCGCGCATTCGGTATGCACGGCGATCCGTGACGACATCGTCTCCGGTGTCTACGAGCGCGGCAGCCGCCTCACCGAGGAGCTGCTGGCACGGCGGTACGGGGTCTCCCGCGTCCCGGTGCGCGAGGCGCTGCGCACCCTGGAGTCCGAGGGCTTCGTCGTCACCCGCAGGCACGCCGGGGCCTGTGTCGCCGAGCCCACCGAGCAGGAGGCCGCCGACCTGCTGGAGGTGCGGATGCTCCTGGAGCCGCTCGGCGCCGCCCGGGCCGCCCAGCGCCGCACGGAAGCGCACCTCAAGGTGCTCCGCGGGCTGGTCAGGCTGGGCCAGGAGCGGGCCCGCCGGGGGGAGGGGGAGGATCTGCGGTCGCTGGGCGGATGGTTCCACGAGACCCTCGCCCAGGCCTCCGGCAGTCCTGGCCTCATCGCCCTGCTCACCCAGCTCAGACACAAGATCGCATGGATGTACGCCGTCGAGCAGCCGGCTCGCCCGGTCGACTCCTGGGTCGAGCACGGGGCCATCGTGGACGCGGTGGCGCGCGGCGACGCGGAACGGGCCAGGGCGCTGACCGCCCAGCACGCGGAACGAGCCGTCGGCGCCCACCGGCTGCGCCGCCCGGACCGTCCCGGCCGGCGCGCGGCTCCGCCGCCCCGGGTGAGTTCTTCGCAACATGGCGTAAACATCGCGGGTGTCCGTCATTAACAAGGACGCCGTATACAAAGAGAAGTAATTTCCGAGGGCTTCATTCGTGCTGCCCGAATAGGGCCTGCAATGGCCGACGCTTCGGTGTCAGAAATAACGAAGAAGCCGTGGTCCCCCACAGCGGAACCACGGCTCAGGTCCGTCGCCGTTGTACGGCCCCGGGATCGTCAGACGGTCTCGGGAAGCTCTTCGAGGCCCTCGGCGACCAGCTTCGCCAGACGGTTCAGAGCGGCCTCGGCGTTGTCCGCGTCGGACGAGAGCACGATCTCCTCGCCACCCTGCGCGCCCAGGCCGAGCACCGCGAGCATGGAGGCGGCGTTCACCGGGTTGCCGTCGGACTTGGCGATCGTCACCGGGACGCCGGAAGCCGTGGCGGCACGGACGAAGATGGAAGCGGGGCGGGCGTGCAGGCCCTCGGCCCAACCGACGTTTACGCGGCGCTCAGCCATGGTTCTGCCCTTCACATGTCAACGGTTGTCTAGACCAGTCTCTCACGCGGTGCGCAATGCTGTGCCCGGTCTCCCTCCGGCCGGCCTCCACCCGGTCGTCCTCACACTGCCCCGGTACCGATCCCTCCGCGACCGGGATGCCGGCCGTAGGCTTTGCCCATGGAGCCCACCCCGGAGCAGAGTCCGCATCAGGCGTACCCCGACCACTGGGAAGCGGACGTGGTGCTCCGCGACGGTGGCACCGCGCGCATCAGGCCGATCACCACGGACGACGCCGAGCGGCTGGTCAGCTTCTACGAGCAGGTGTCCGACGAGTCGAAGTACTACCGGTTCTTCGCCCCGTACCCCCGCCTTTCCGACCGGGACGTGCACCGCTTCACCCATCACGACTACGTCGACCGGGTGGGGCTGGCCGTCACGATCGGCGGTGAGTTCATCGGGACCGTCCGCTACGACCGCATCAACGAGCAGGGCAGGCCCGCCTCCGCCCCCGCCGACGAGGCCGAGGTCGCCTTCCTCGTCCAGGACGCCCACCAGGGCCGCGGAGTCGCCTCGGCACTGCTCGAACACATCGCCGCCGTCGCCCGCGAGCGCTCCATCCGACGGTTCGCCGCCGAGGTGCTCCCCGCCAACAACAAAATGATCAAGGTCTTCCGGGACGCCGGCTACACCCAGCAGCGCACCTTCGAGGACGGCTCCGTCCATCTCACCCTCGACCTCGAACCCACCGAGAAGTCCCTCGCCGTCCAGCGCGGCCGCGAGCAGCGCGCCGAGGCCCGCTCGGTGCAGCGCCTCCTCGCTCCCGGCTCCGTCGCGGTGATCGGCGCCGGCCGCACGCCCGGGGGAGTGGGCCGTACGGTGCTGCGCAACCTGCTGGCCGCCGGCTTCACCGGCCGCACCTACGCCGTGAACCGCGCCTTCGACGAGGGCCCGGCCACCCTCGACGGGGTGCCCGCCCACCGCTCGCTCGGCGAGATCGACGAGCAGGTCGACCTCGCCGTCATCGCGGTCCCCGCCCACCGGGTCCCCGAAGCCGTCGCGGACTGCGGCGAACACGGCGTCCAAGGCCTCGTCGTCCTCTCCGCCGGATACGCCGAGCGGGGCTCCGCCGGCCGCGAGCTCCAGCGCGAACTGGTCCGCCAGGCCCGCTCGTACGGCATGCGCATCATCGGCCCCAACGCCTTCGGCATCATCAACACCGCCGACTCCGTCCGGCTGAACGCCTCCCTCGCCCCCGAGTCGCCCGCGCGCGGCCGGATCGGCCTGTTCACCCAGTCCGGCGCGATCGGCATCGCCCTCCTCTCCGGTCTCCACCGGCGCGGCGCGGGCCTCTCCTCGTTCATCTCCGCGGGCAACCGGGCCGACGTCTCCGGCAACGACTTCCTCCAGTACTCGTTCGAGGACCAGGACACCGACGTCGCCCTCCTCTACCTCGAATCGCTCGGCAACCCCCGCAAGTTCACCCGCCTCGCCCGCCGCACCGCCGCCGTGAAGCCCGTCGTCGTGGTGAAGGGCGCCCGGCACAGCGGCACCAACCCGCCCGGTCACGCCGTCCCGGTCAGCCGCATCCCCGACGCCACCGTCTCCGCCCTGATGCGGCAGGCGGGCGTCATCCGGGTCGACACGGTGACCGAGATGGTGGACGCCGGACTGCTCCTGGCCGACCAGCCGCTCCCGGCCGGCCCCCGGGTGGCGATCCTCGGCAACTCCGAGTCCCTCGGCCTCCTGACCTACGACGCCTGCCTCGCCGAGGGCCTCCGCCCGCGCCCGCCGATCGACCTCACCACCGCCGCCTCCCCGCAGGACTTCCGGGACGCGCTGGCGGAGGCGCTCGCCGACGGCACCTGCGACGCCGTGATCGTCACCGCCATCCCGTGGGTGGGCGAGAACGGCGAGGCCGAGACCGGCGACGGCGAGGTGCTGGCCGCCGCCCTGCGCGGAGCCGCCGCCGGGGGACCGGCCAAGCCGGTCGCCGTCGTCCACGTGGAGATCGGCGGCCTCGCGGAGGCGCTGGCCGCCGCGAGCAGCACGGCCGCACCGCGCACCCGACCCACGACGCTCGCCGCCCAGCCCTCCGCCACGTCGGGCACACCCACCGGAGCCACCACGGCCACCCCGGCCGCCCCCACGCAGACCGAAACCGAAGCAACCGCAACCGAAGCAACCGCAGCAACCGAAGCCGAAGCAACCGCAGCAACCGAAACCGCAGCAACCGCAGCAACCGCAGCCGAAGCAACCGACCCCCCCGGCCGCATCCCCGCCTACCCCGCCGCCGAACGCGCCGTACGCGCGCTGGCCGAGGCCGTGAAGTACGCCCAGTGGCGGCGCCAGTCGGCCACCCAGGGCAAGGTGCCCGAGTTCCTCGACGACACCATCGACGAGCCCGGCACGGCCGCCCTGATCGACACCCTGCTCGGCACCGCCCCCGACCCGCGCGGCCGCCCCCTCACCCACGACGAGGCCCGCGAGCTGCTGGACCGCTACGGCATCCCCGTACGCCCCACGCTGCCTGCCCCGGACCCCGGGGCCGCCGTCGCCGCGGCCGCCCGCCTCGGCTACCCGGTGGCGCTCAAGACCACCGCACCCCACCTGCGCCACCGCGCCGACCTCGGCGGCGTACGGCTCGACCTCGCCGACGAGGACGCGCTGCGCCGGGCGTACGGGGAGTTCACCGAGCTCCTCGGCAAGCCCGCCGAACTCCTCCCGGTCGTCCAGTCCATGGCCCCGCGCGGCGTGGACACGGTCGTACGGGCGTCCATCGACGCCGCCGCCGGGGCCATCCTCTCGTTCGGTCTCGCGGGCGCCCCCTCCGAGCTGCTCGGCGACACCGCGCACCGGCTGGTTCCGGCCACCGACCGGGACGCCGCCGAGCTGATCCGGTCGATCAAGGCGGCCCCGGTCCTCTTCGGCTGGCGTGGCTCGGCGCCCGTCGACACCCCGGCCCTGGAGGAGCTGCTGCTGCGGCTGTCCCGCCTCGTCGACGACCATCCCGAAGTGGTCTCCGTGGCGCTCGAACCGGTGGTCGTGGCCCCCCAGGGCCTCACCGTGCTCGGCGCGAGCGTCCGGCTGGCGCCACCGCCCCCGCGCGGCGACCTGGGCCCGCGCCGCCTCCCGAACTACTGACAGGTCCCAGGCAGCCACCGGCCCCCCGTAGGATGGTGCACATGGCAAAGACCGGTACGACGACCCAGGGGCTGCGCGCGGCGATCGAGCGCAGCGGCTACTACCCGGCCCTCGTGGCCGAGGCGGTCGAGGCCGCCGTCGGCGGGGAGCCGGTCGCTTCGTACCTGGTCCACCAGGAGACCACCTTCGACTCCAACGAGGTCCGTCGCCATGCCACGGTCCTCGTCCTGACCGAGCACCGCTTCATCGTCAGCCACACCGACGAGCAGGCCGCCGACACCAGCTCCCCGACGCCGTACGCCACCACCTCCACCGAGTCGGTCAAGCTGGAGCGGATCTCCTCGGTCGTGGTCAGCCGGGTGGTGGCCAACCCGGAGAAGTACGTTCCGGGCACGCTGCCCCGCGAGGTCGTCCTCACCATCGGCTGGGGCGCGGTGTCCCGGATCGACCTGGAGCCCGCCGCCTGCGGCGACGCCAACTGCGAGGCCGACCACGGCTACACGGGCAGCTCCACCGCGGACGACCTGAGCCTGCGCGTCAGCGAGGCCGGGGACGGACCGGACGCCGTCCGTCAGACCCTCGCCTTCGCCCAGTCGCTCTCCGAGGCCACGGCCGCCACCGCGGCGACCGGCCGGTGATGGCCCAGCCCGCCTGGCAGGACCCCGTCCCGCTCGCTCTCGACACCGCCCCCGTCCCCGCGTACGGCAGCGGCTCGCTGGCCGACCTGCTGCCGACGCTCGCAGCCGGGCAGGGGGTGGAGGGCCTCACCGCCACCATCGGCGAACTGACGCCCGCCGACCGCAACTGCGTCTTCCTGATCGACGGCCTCGGCTGGGAGCAGATCAAGGCCCACCCGGACGAGGCGCCCTTCCTGCACTCCCTGCTCCCCACCTCGCGCGGCGGCACGGGCCGCCCCATCACCGCCGGCTTCCCCTCCACCACCGCGACCTCGCTCGCCTCGGTCGGTACGGGGTTGCCGCCCGGCGAGCACGGCCTGCCCGGCTACACCGTGCGCAACCCGGAGACCGGCGCGCTGATGAACCAGCTCCGCTGGAAGCCGTTCACCGCGCCGAAGGTCTGGCAGCCCTACCCCACGGTCTTCCGGCTCGCCGACGCGGCGGGCGTGCACACCGCACAGGTCTCCTCCCCGGACTTCGAGCAGACCCCGCTCACCAAGGTCGCGCTCAGCGGCGGCTCCTTCCTCGGCCGGCTCTCCGGCGAGGAGCGGATGGACGTCTCCGCCCAGCGCCTCGCCGCCGGTGACCGCTCGCTCGTCTACACGTACTACAGCGAGGTCGACGGCAAGGGCCACCGCTTCGGCGTCGACTCCGACGCCTGGCGCGGCCAGTTGATGTACGTCGACGGGCTCGCCCGGCGCCTCGCCGAACAGCTCCCGCCGCGCTCCGCGCTCTACATCACCGCCGACCACGGCATGATCGACATCCCGTTCGACGAGCGGTCCCGGATCGACTTCGACGAGGACTGGGAGCTGCGTGCGGGCGTCGCCCTGCTCGGCGGCGAGGGCCGTGCCCGTCACGTCTACGCGGTGCCCGGCGCCCAGGGGGACGTCCTGGCGGTCTGGCGCGAGGTGCTCGGCGAACAGTTCTGGGTGGCGAGCCGGGACGAGGCGATCGCGGCGGGCTGGTTCGGGCCCGTCGTCGACGAGCGGGTGTACGGCCGGATCGGCGATGTGGTCGCCGCCGCCCATGACGACGTCGTCATCACCGCGTCGGTCAACGAGCCGCACGAGTCGGCGATGGTCGGCATGCACGGCTCCCTGACCCCCGTCGAACAGCTCGTCCCGCTGCTCGAAGTACGCTCGTAACCGCGTTTCTCCGCCGAACGTCTCCCCCTTGCCGCTGTGAAAGGTGCTCGACCCCTCATGCCCGAGCTGGTGTTCTTCTCCGGAACCATGGACTGCGGAAAGAGCACGCTGGCCCTGCAGATCGGTCACAACCGCTCCGCGCGCGGGCTCCAAGGCGTGATCTTCACCCGGGACGACCGGGCGGGCCAGGGCAAGCTCTCCTCCCGTCTCGGCCTGGTGACCGACGCGGTCGAGGCGGACGAGGGCATGGACGTGTACGCGCACATCGTCGACCGGGTCAGCCGCGGCGGCCGGGTCGACTACGTGATCGTGGACGAGGCGCAGTTCCTCGCCCCGGTCCAGATCGACCAGCTGGCCCGGGTCGTCGACGATCTGGGCCTGGATGTCTTCGCCTTCGGCATCACCACCGACTTCCGCACGAAGCTCTTCCCCGGCTCCCAGCGGCTGATCGAGCTGGCCGACCGGATAGAGGCACTCCAGGTCGAGGCGCTGTGCTGGTGTGGCGCCCGCGCCACGCACAACGCCCGTACGGTGGACGGCGAGATGGTCGTCGAGGGCGCCCAGGTCGTCGTCGGGGACGTCAACCGGCAGGCGGGCGAGGTCGGTTACGAGGTGCTGTGCCGACGCCACCACCGTCGCCGGCTGACCGCGGAGACGGCCCGCGCGGGCACGCTCTCCCCGGACGTGCTGCCGGTCGCCGCCGAGGGCTGAGGCCTCCCCCGAAGGGGCGTCGGCTCCGGGCGACCGGCGGGAGGGCGGTCAGCCCTCGGACGTCCGTACGATCGTGAAGACCGCGCCCTCCGGATCGGCCACCGTCGCCAGCCTGCCGCTCGCCCCTTCCCGCGGCGGCCGCAGGACGCGCCCGCCCAGCTCCACCACCCGGGCGGCCGACTCGTCCACGTCGGTGACCTCGAAGTACGTCATCCAGTGCGGGCCCCGGTCGCGCGGCAGCGACTGGCCGACCCCGTGCAGGGCGGCCACCGGGCGGCCGTCCAGGTGCAGGGTCTGGTAGTCGAAGTCGGCGGAGACCACCGCCTCGGTCTCGTAGCGGAAGACCGTCTGGTAGAACTTCGCGACCATCGAGGTCTCCCGGGTCACCAGCTCGTTCCAGACGGGGGTGCCGGGGACGCCCGCCGTCATGGTCCCGATGTGCTCCGAGCCCTGCCAGGCGCCGAAGACCGCCCCGCCCGGGTCCGACGCGATGACGAGCCGTCCCGCCTCACCCGCGTCGAGCGGGCCGACCGCGACCGTGCCGCCGCAGGACCGGATCGCCTCGGCCGTCAGGTCCGCGTCGTCCGTCGCCAGGTAGGTGGTCCAGGCGATCGGGAGGTGCCGGTCGGGCGGCAGCCGGCCGACGCCCGCGACCTCATTCCCGTCGAGCAGACCGCGGACGTAGGGCCCCAGCTGGTCGGGTCCCGGCCGGAACTCCCAGCCGAACAGAGCCCGGTAGAACTCCTGGGTCGCGGTCAGGCCGTGCACGATCAGACTCACCCAGCAAGGTGTTCCGGGCGTGCGCCGGGCAACAGCCTCGGTCATCTTCTTGTCTCTCCTCGGACCGTTGTGTGGCCGTACGGGGGAACGGGGCGGGTACGCCGTCCCGGGTCAGGACGCGGTCCGCACACCCCGTGCAGATGCTCGCACCACCCGGCGCCGGCGCGGCTCCGGCCGCGCCGCGTTCTCCGGCGTTGTTGACGGAGGAAGGCCGATTTGTAGGGGTTTGTCCGTTCGGGTACCGGTACGGGTGCCACCGCCTCTGCGCGAGGATGGCACCCATGAAGCCCATCATCACCGCATCCGAATGCGCGAGCGAGTCGGCGGGACCGCGGCCCCCGGTGCTCCTGGACGTCCGCTGGCAGTTGGGTGGTCCGCACGGCCGCCCCGCCTACGAGGCCGGTCATCTGCCCGGCGCCGTCTTCGTCGACCTCGATACGGAACTGGCCGGACCGGCGGGCAGCGGCGGCCGCCATCCCCTCCCGGACCCGGAGGCCTTCGGCGCCGTGATGCGCCGCGCCGGGGTCGGGCAGGACACCCCGGTCGTGGTGTACGACGGCGGGCAGGGCTGGGCAGCCGCGCGCGCCTGGTGGCTGCTGCGCTGGTGCGGGCACGCGGACGTACGGGTCCTGGACGGCGGCCTCGCCGCGTGGACCGGCGACCTCTCCACCGAGATCCCGCACCCCGCCGAGGGCGATTTCCGGCCGGAACCCGGCGCCCTGCCCACCCTGGACGCGGACGCGGCCGCCGCCCTCGCCCGCACGGGGCTGCTGCTGGACGCCCGGGCGGCCGAGCGCTACCGGGGCGACGTCGAGCCGATCGACCGCGTCGGCGGCCACATCCCCGGTGCCGTCTCCGCCCCGACCACGTCGAACGTCGCCGAGGACGGGCGCTACCTTCCGGCCGGACGGCTCACCGAGCGGTTCGCCGGCCTCGGAGCGGGCACGAGCGGCGAGGCCGTCGGTGTCTACTGCGGATCGGGGGTCTCCGGCGCCCACGAGGTGCTCGCCCTGGAGATCGCCGGAATCCGCGCCGCGCTCTACCCCGGCTCCTGGTCCGAGTGGTCCGCCGACCCGGCCCGCCCGGTCGCCACCGGCCCCGAGCCGCAGTAGGGCCCGGCCCTCCGAGCGGGAAGGCCGCAACGGAGAGGGGCCCGTACGCCATCGCGTACGGGCCCCTCTCCCGCTGACCGGCACTCCCGGTCAGTCCTGCTTCTTGCGGCGGGTGCCGAAGACGATCTCGTCCCAGCTCGGCACGGCGGCCCGGCGTCCCGGCCGGACCCCGTCCGCCTCGGCCTGACGGTCCGTCGTCCCGGTCAGCCGGTCGCGGTGACCGGCCACCGCCCGGGGCATCAGCACATCCGCGTACGCCGAACCGGCACCGGCCGAGGCCGCGGCGGCGGGCGGCTCGTCCGCCTCGACCTCCTCGGCCGCCGGTTCGAGCGCGGGCGGCTCGGGCTGCGTGGGCCGTTCCGGGACGACCATGTCGCCGCGGAAGCTCGGCACCGCCTCCAGCAGGCTGGTCAGCGAGTCGCGCTCGCCGGCCGAGGCGCTGCTGACGAACTCCTCCGGCTCGGCGGCCGGTGCGGGACGCTCGATCTGCCGGTCGAGCGCGCGGTCCAGCGGCCGGTCGCGCGGCAGCCGGGCGATCCGGGGCACGAACGGGAAGCTCGGCTCGGCCGCCGCGCCGTCGGTCTCACCGATCAGCGAGCGCGCCTCGTCGTCGACGGCCTGGACGAGCCGCCGGGGCGGGTCGTACGTCCAGCTCGCCGAGTGCGGTTCGCCCGCCACCCGGTAGACGAGCAGGACTTCCCAGATGCCGTCGTCGCGGCGCCAGGAGTCCCACTGGACGGTCTCCTTGTCGGCGCCGCGCAGCAGGAGCCGCTCCTGCACCGCCTCGCCGAGCTGGGGGCCGGTGTTCTCGCCGGGACGGCGCACGGGGGTCTTCCGGGCCCGCTCGGCCATGAAGGCGCGCTCCGCGAGCACGGGGCCCTCGAAGCGGCGTACCCGGTCGACCGGGATGCCGGCGAACTGCGCGACCTCCTCCGCGGAGGCACCGGCTCGTATGCGCGCCTGGATGTCGCGGGGGCGGAGGTGGCTCTCCACCTCGATCTCGATCTGGCCGAGCCGGGCGCGGTCGTTGCGCACGGCGGCGCGCAGCCGCTCATCGATCGGAAGCGTGTATTCCGTGCTGTCCGCAGCCTTGAGCACCAGTCGTGTGCCGTCGTTGGAGACGGCCACGACACGCAGTTCGGGCATGGGGACCTCCCGGGTGGTGCCTGCCGACGTCACGTGCGTCGCTGCTTCCGCTAGTCGAGTGTGACCTGCCCGGGTGCAGCCTGCCACAACCTTGCCAAGTCGCCCGGCGTGTCGGGCGCTCGCCCCGTAGCCGCGGATACCCACGTGGGAGTCCGCCCCAGGGCTCGTCACAGTACTCCATTCGGGCCACCGGGGTGGACCGGCGCGCCGCCGAACTTCTCGGGAGGCATGGGAGTTGGGTTACCCGGTTCTCCATGAAATGCCCCCGACGCGTGTCGTGCTTCACACAATCACCGGAAACGGAACTGTCCACCTCGCTCATTTGTCCCTTCCTGTTGCATGGTGGGAGAGATGTCAAGCAGAGGCTGGTAATGGTTCAGAAGCCGGAAACTGACGTAGAACCCAAGGAAGGGCGCATAGATCTGAGTCTGCCGCAGGTCGCCGGGAGTGCCGTCGCGGCCGTCGCGGCAGCGGTGGCGGCCTCGCAACTGGGCGTGTACGGCACCATCGCCGGAGCCGGCGTGATGAGCGTCGTCGCCACCTGCGGAGGCTCCGTCTTCCAGCACTTCTTCCGCCGCACCGGCGAGCAGATCCGTGAGGTGACGGTCCAGGTGACCCACCCGGAGGGCCGCCAGGTGACGGTACACACCAAGGAGACGACGCCCTCGGCGCACAGAGGTGCCGAGCGGCGGCCGCAGCCGGAGTCCACGGCCGACGCGACCACGGTGCTGCCCACGGCCGACCCGGGCGCGGTGCCGCGGGTGGTGCCGGACGCGGAGAGCACGCAGCCGCTGAGACCGGCCGCCGACGCGGACCGGACGCAGCTGCTGGACCTCGGCGACGCGCGGAGCCGGATGCCGCGGGCACGGCCCGGCCCGGGCGCGGAGGCCGGATCCCGTCCGGACCGTACGCAGTTGCTGCCCCAGGCCGGAGCGGGCCAGGCCGGCACCGGTGACGTGTCCACCGACGACGCGTTCACCGCAGGCACCACCCACGGCACCCGTCTGCGCGGCTGGAAGCGCCCCGCGCTCGCGGCCGCCGCGGTCTTCGCCGTGTCCATGGCCGGGATCACCGTCTTCGAGGTGATCTCGGGCAACGACCTCAGCGGCGGTCACGGGACCACCCTCAGCTCCGTCGTACGCGGCGGTGGCGACCGCGACCCCGGACCGGCCGGTCCCACGCCCTCCGGAGAGACCGGCCAGGACGGGGGAGAGGACGAGCGGCAGACCCCCGGCGACGGCTCCGGCTCCGCCCCCGCCCCCGATCCGGACGACGGCGCCAGCACCAGCCCCGACCCCGGTACGGGCACGGGTGGCGAGAGCCCGGGCACCGGCTCGGCCCCCGCGCCGACGCCCTCGGACTCCGGCGGCGACGAGATCACGCCCGACCCGGCCCCGACCCCGTCGACCCCCGGCGACAACGGCACCGGCGCGCCCGATCCGACCGGTACGGGCTCCGGCGGCGCCCCCGGCCAGGGGGAGCAGGTCCCGCCGGCCGACGGCACCGGCGGCGAGTGACCGGCCTGCCGCGGACCGGACAGCACATCGGCCCCCTTGCGACGCAAGACGTCAAGGGGGCCGCTGTGCTGTCCGGGAGGTCACTCGCCGAGGACGCGTCGCAGGTAGTCGTTGCCGAACATCCGGTCCGGGTCGAGCCGGTCGCGTACGGCCGTGAACTCGCCGAAGCGCGGGTAGACCCCCGCCAGGTAGGCCGCGTCCCGGGTGTGGATCTTGCCCCAGTGCGGCCGGCCGGAGTGCTCGGCCATGATCCGCTCGACCGCGGTGAAGTACGAGCGGTGGGGCGTGCCCTTGTAGAGGTGCACGGCGATGTACGCGCTGTCGCGGCCCGAGGCCGTCGACAGGGCCATGTCGTCGGCGGGCGCGGTGCGCACCTCGACCGGGAAGCTGATCTTCAACGGTGAGCGCTCGACCATCGCCTTGAGCTCTCGCAGCGCCGCCACGGCCTGCTCGCGCGGAACGGCGTACTCCATCTCCACGAACTTCACCCGGCGCGGGCTGGTGAACACCTTGTAGGGAATGTCGGTGTAGGTCCGGGCCGAGAGGGCGCGGCTGGAGAGCCGGGCGATCGAGGGGATGGTCGCCGGAACCGCCCGACCCACCGAACAGGCCACCTGGAAGATGCCGTTGGAGAGCAGCTCGTCATCGATCCAGCTGCTCACCTTCCCGGGCGGGGCGGCGGGGCCCGCGCTGCGGTTGTTGCGCTTGGTGCTGCAGTTGCCGGTGTGCGGGAACCAGTAGAACTCGAAGTGTTCGTTCTCGGCGACCAGCTGGTCGAACTGGGCGGTCACCCGGTCGAAGGCCATCGGCTCCTCCCGGGCGGTCAGCAGGAAGACCGGTTCCACGGCGAGGGTGACGGCGGTGATCACCCCGAGGGCGCCGAGCCCGACCCGGGCGGCGGCGAACACCTCCGGGTTCTCCCGCTCCGAGCAGACCAGCACCGTGCCGTCGGCGGTGACCAGCTCCAGGGCGTGGATCTGGGCGGATATCGACGCCGAGTCGCGGCCGGTGCCGTGCGTTCCGGTGGCGGTCGCCCCGGCGATCGTCTGCTCCATGATGTCGCCCATGTTCGTGAGCGAGAGCCCCTCGCGGGCGAGCGCGGTGTTGAGGCGCTTGAGCGGAGTGCCCGCCTCCACGGTGACCGTCATCGCCGTGCGGTCGATCTCCCGGATGCCGGTGAGCAGGTCCGGGCGGATCAGTACGCCGTCCGTGGCCGCGGCCGCCGTGAAGGAGTGGCCGGTGCCGACCGGCTTCACCCTCAGGCCGTCCGCGTGCGCCCGGCGCAGTACGTCCACGAGCTCGTCCACGGACGCGGGTGACTCGGCCCGGGCCGGCCGGGCGGTGACATTGCCCGCCCAGTTACGCCACGCGTTCGTCGTCTTCCGTGCGTAGGTGTCGGTCATCTTCCCCGCGCCCTCCCGTAGGAACCGGCTTCGCCAGCCGGCGATACCCCAGGAACGCCACAGCTGCCGCGAGCCCTCCCGCCACGGCGGGCACCGCGTACCCCGCCTTCGCCCCGGCGGCGTCGACCACCCAGCCGGCGGCCGAGGAGCCGAGCGCCACTCCGACCGCGAGCCCGGTACTGGTCCAGGTCATGCCCTCGGTCAGCTTGGTGCGCGGTACGTGCGCTTCGACGAGGGCCATGGTGGTGACCATCGTCGGTGCGATGGCGAGGCCCGCGACAAAGAGCGCCACGGCCAGCAACGCGAGGTTCCCGGCCAGTTGGAGGGGGATCATACTCACGGCCATCGCGCAGACCCCCACCAGCCACCTGGTCGCGGGCTTCCCCTTCAGGTGCAGCAGCCCGAAGACGGCCCCCGCCAGACAGGAACCTAGCGCGTAGACGGCCAGCACCAGGGAGGCCGCGGCCTTGTGGCCGCTCTCCTCGGCGAACGCCACCGTCACCACGTCGACGGCCCCGAAGATCGCTCCCGTCGCCACGAAGGTGATCACCAGGACCTGGAGGCCCGGCGAGCGCAGCGCCGAGCCGCCGGTGTGCAGCGACTTCGGGTGCGGGATGGGCTCGGTGGCACGCTGGGCGGTCAGCCAGAAGACCCCGACCAGCAGGAACGCGGCGGCGATCAGCGGACCGGCCTCCGGGAACCAGGCGGTGGACAGGCCGATCGAGATGATCGGGCCGAAGATGAAGCACACCTCGTCGACGATCGACTCCCAGGAGTACGCCGTGTGCAGCTCACGGCTGGAACCCCGGTAGATCGCCGCCCAGCGGGCCCGGACCATCGAGCCCACGCTCGGCACACAGCCCGCGCCGGCCGCGAAGACGAACAGGGTCCAGTCCGGCGCCCCCTGCTGGGCACAGACCAGCAGCCCCGCCACCGCGGCCACCGAGACCAGCGTGACGGGGCGCAGCACGCGCCGCTGCCCGTACCGGTCGACCAGGCGCGAGACCTGCGGGCCGAAGACCGCGGCGGCCATGGCGAGGGCCGCGGTGAGCGCCCCGGCCAGCCCGTAGCGACCGGTGAGCTGGGAGATCATGGTCACGACGCCGATGCCCATCATGGACAGCGGCATCCGCCCCAGGAACCCGGCGGCGGAGAACCCCCGGGAACCGGGGGCGGCGAAGATGGCGCGGTACGGGCTGGGCAAGGGGTACTCCGGTCATGCCTGTCAGGCGTGTGGCTGGCTGATACAGCTTACGACCGGGCGGCCCCGCCGGACACCGGATTTCCGGGTCGGCCGGGGCGTGGCCGAAAGCGGATTTCCGCCAGTGGCCCGCCGGGTTCCCGACGGGGCGTCGGATGTCGGGTGCCGCGCTGTCAGCGCCGGGTGGCAGGATCGATGCCATGGCCGATCTGCGCGATCCCGCTCCCTACGACGCCCTGCTCCTGCTCTCCTTCGGCGGTCCCGAAGGCCCGGACGACGTGGTTCCGTTCCTGGCGAACGTGACCCGCGGCCGGGGCATCCCCGAGGAACGGCTCAAGGAGGTCGGCAAGCACTACTTCCTCTTCGGCGGGGTCAGCCCGATCAACGCCCAGAACCGCGCGCTGCTGGACGCCCTGCGCAAGGACTTCGCCGACCACGGCGTGGACCTGCCCGTCTACTGGGGCAACCGCAACTGGGCGCCGTACCTGACCGACACCCTGCGCGAGATGACCGCCGACGGGCACCGCCGGATCGCCGTCCTCGCCACCAGCGCCTACGCCTCGTACTCGGGCTGCCGCCAGTACCGCGAGAACCTCGCCGAGTCGCTCGCCGCCCTGGAGGCGGAGGGGCTCGCAGTGCCGCGCGTGGACAAGCTGCGGCACTACTTCAACCACCCGGGCTTCGTCGCGCCCATGGTGGACGGGGTGCTCGCCTCCCTCGCCGACCTCCCCGAGGACGTCCGGGCCGGCGCCCACCTCGCCTTCACCACGCACTCCATCCCGACCTCCGCCGCCGACGCCTCGGGGCCCGAGGAGGCGCACGGCGAGGGCGGGGCGTACGTCGCCGAGCACCTGGACGTGGCCCGGCTGATCGTCCGGGCGGTACACGAGGAGACCGGCGTCGACCACCCCTGGCAGCTCGTCTACCAGTCCCGCAGCGGCGCCCCGCACATCCCGTGGCTGGAGCCCGACATCTGCGACCACCTGGAGACCCTGCACGGCGAGGGCGTCCCCGCGGTCGTGATGGCGCCCATCGGCTTCGTCTCGGACCACATGGAGGTCCTGTACGACCTCGACACCGAGGCGACCGCGAAGGCCGCCGAGCTCGGCCTGCCGGTCCGCCGGTCCGCCACCGTGGGCGACGACCCGCGCTTCGCCGCCGCCGTACGGGACCTGCTCCTGGAGCGGGCCGCGAGCGAGCGGGGCCGGACCGTCCAGCCGTGCGCGCTCGGCTCCCTCGGCCCTTCCCACGACCTCTGTCCGGTCGGCTGCTGCCCGGCCCGGGCCCCCGAGCCGGCCGCCGCGGGCGCCGACAGCCCGTACGCGTGAAGCCTCCGCCCCAGGCGTGCAGCCCCTGTTCTCGTCGAGCCCCTTAGGGAGCACCGTGACCGACCCCGCCCTGACCGAACTGCTCGACCTCGCCCTGGAGGCCGCCCGCCGCGCCGGAGCCCTGCTGCGCGACGGCCGCCCCGCCGACCTGGGCGTGGCCGCGACCAAGTCCAGCCCCATCGACGTGGTCACCGAGATGGACATCGCCGCCGAGAAGCTGATCACCGGCTACCTCTCCGACTTCCGCCCCGACGACGGCTTCCTCGGCGAGGAGGGGGCCAGCTCCCCGGGCAGCACCGGCATCCGCTGGGTCATCGATCCGCTGGACGGCACCGTGAACTACCTGTACGGCCTGCCCACCTGGGCCGTCTCCATCGCCGCCGAGCGTGACGGTGAGCGGGTCGTGGGCGTCGTCGAGGCCCCGATGCGCCAGGAGACGTACCAGGCGGTCCTCGGCGGCGGTGCGTACGCGAACGGCAACGCCCTGCGCTGCCGCCCCGCCCCGCCGCTGGACCAGGCCCTCGTCTCGACCGGTTTCAACTACGTCGCCCACGTCCGCCGCCACCAGGCGGACATCGCCCAGCAGCTGATCCCGCGGCTGCGCGACATCCGGCGCGGCGGCTCGGCGGCGGTCGACCTCTGCGATGTGGCGGCGGGCCGGCTGGACGGCTACTACGAGCGCGGACTGCACCCCTGGGACCTGGCGGCGGGGGACCTCATCGCCCGGGAGGCGGGCGCACTGACCGGCGGCCGCCCCGGGCTGCCGGCCGACGGCGACCTGACCGTGGCCGCCACTCCTGGGGTCTTCGAGCCGCTGCAGGCCGCCCTCGACGAGCTGGGCGCCTGGCACGACTGACACCGAAGACCCTGGTGAGAGCCGAGAGGGCCGCGGCACAGCACAGGGCCCCGGGCGCCGTGACGGCATCCGGGGCCCTGGGCCGTACGACTCAGACGCTGGTGACGCCGATCTCCACGCCGTGCTCGGCCGCGAGGCGGTGCAGGTCGTCCAGCTCGCCCTGCTCGACATCCGCGAGGAAGTCGTCGCCGTCCTCGCGGGCCCGCGTGAGGTCGGACTCGGTCGTCTTGATGCGGTGCAGCAGACCTGCGGTGAAAGCGTCCATGATGCGCCCCCTCATCGTGGGTCGGTGGCACGGGGGTGTGCCCGGAATACCTCCGGCCGGGGTGCCGAAGGTGCGGGTGATCTCGCCGCTTCTCCGGGTACCGGAGAGGGAGTCGTGGACTGCCACGTGCCGGGCGTGATCGCGGGTGTGAACCCCTCATCCCCATGCGCGGTCACGGAGAAACCTCGACCGACCGGTAATTCCGCACCGTCCCCGGGGCCCGGTCGGCCCGACGCCGCCTTACCGCCGGTTTATGGGCGTTGCGGGCAGGATGGACGCACACGGTCGGCCTCCCCGGGAGGCCGTTCGCTGTGTGGACCCGTAGAAGGACCTAGGGAAGGACTGCGCTGTGCGCGTACTCGTCGTCGAGGACGAGCAGCTGCTCGCCGATGCGGTGGCCACCGGACTGCGCCGGGAGGCCATGGCCGTCGACGTCGTCTACGACGGTGCCGCGGCCCTGGAGCGCATCGGGGTCAACGACTACGACGTCGTCGTGCTCGACCGGGACCTTCCGGTGGTGCACGGCGACGACGTCTGCCGCAAGGTCGTCGAGCTCGGCATGCCCACCCGGGTCCTCATGCTCACCGCGTCCGGCGACGTCAGCGACCGGGTCGAGGGCCTGGAGCTGGGCGCCGACGACTACCTGCCCAAGCCCTTCGCCTTCAGCGAGCTGACCGCCCGCGTGCGCGCGCTCGGCCGCCGTACGACGGTCGCGCTGCCGCCGGTCCTGGAGCGGGCCGGCATCAAGCTCGACCCGAACCGCCGCGAGGTCTTCCGGGACGAGGTGGAGATCCAGCTCGCCCCCAAGGAGTTCGCGGTGCTGGAGGTCCTGATGCGCAGCGAGGGCGCCGTCGTCTCGGCGGAGCAGCTCCTGGAGAAGGCCTGGGACGAGAACACCGACCCCTTCACCAACGTGGTGCGGGTCACGGTCATGACGCTCCGCCGCAAGCTCGGCGAACCCCCCGTCATCGTCACCGTGCCAGGCTCCGGATACCGGATCTGAGGACCATGGCCGCCACCCCGCCGCCCCCCACGGCACCCCCGAAGCCCACCTGGGAGCCCAAGCAGCAGGAGCCCTCGTACCCCTGGCTGCGCCCGACCATCCGGATACGGCTCACGCTGCTCTACGGCGGGATGTTCCTGATCGCGGGCATCCTGCTGCTCTCGATCATCTACATGCTGGCCGCGCAGGCCCTCCAGGTGGGCAGCAAACTGCCCTTCGAGATCGTGAGCGGACGGGTCGCCAGCGACATCTGCGACCTGCCGAACGGACCCTCCCCGGAGGCCTTCAACGCCGCGATGAACGCCTGCGTCAACGAGCAGCGCAGGCAGGCGCTGGAGACCCTGCTGAACCGCTCGCTGCTGGCCCTGGTCGGGCTCAGCATCATCGCGTTCGCCTTCGGCTACGCCATGGCCGGACGCGTCCTGTCCCCGCTCGGCCGGATCACCCGGACCGCGCGCAGGGTGGCGGGCACGGACCTCACCCGCCGGATCGAGCTGGACGGCCCCGACGACGAGCTCAAGGAGCTCGCGGACACCTTCGACGACATGCTGGACCGGCTGGAGCGGGCGTTCACCGCGCAGCAGCGGTTCGTCGGCAACGCCTCGCACGAACTGCGCACCCCGCTGGCGATCAACCGCACGCTGCTGGAGGTCCACCTCTCCGATCCGCAGGCCCCGCCCGAACTCCAGCAGCTCGGGAAGACGCTGCTGGCCACCAATGAACGCAGCGAGCAGCTGGTCGAGGGGCTGCTGCTGCTCGCCCGCAGTGACAACCAGATCGTGGAGCGCAAACCGGTCGACCTGGCCGAGGTCGCCGACCGCGCCATCGACCAGATCCGGGCGGAGGCGGTGGAGCGGAAGGTCGAGATCCGCGGCGAGCGGGCCGCCGCCGTCGTCCAGGGCAACGGCGTCCTGCTGGAGCGGATCGCCCTGAACCTCGTACAGAACGCCGTGCGGTACAACGTGGCCGAGGACGGCTGGGTGGAGGTCGCCACCTCCGTGCAGCCCGGCCAGGCCCTGTTGGTCGTCTCGAACACGGGCCCTGTGGTGCCGGCGTACGAGATCGACAACCTCTTCGAGCCGTTCCGACGGCTGCGTACGGAGCGCACCGGCAGCGACAAGGGGGTCGGACTCGGCCTGTCGATCGCGCGCTCCGTCGCGCGGGCCCACGGAGGCCGTATCATCGCGGAGCCCCGCGAAGGCGGCGGTCTCCTGATGCGCGTCACCCTGCCGGTCTGAGAGGCTGCACGGTGTGACTCCGCACCGAATCTTCATGTTCGCTTTGGGCGGAATTTTCAGGACCCGCGCTCGGGCGGTTCGTGTGTGATCGATCACAGAGGCCGTTTCCGGGCCATCTACTCTCCGTGATCACATCCCGTTCGGAAAGCCGGTAATCGTCCGGGTTTTCGGAGGGGGTTATCACGGGAAGTACACGGGGTGGCGCCTGTGAACTGCGCAGCCGGGACCGTGTACGGTCCCCATCGCCACCCAAGCCGAGCCTCGCCGAGGCGGCCGGGCGGGTGTCGATTGAGTAACAGACCTTGATGTGAGGCAAAATCTCCGCCTCAGGTCGGGCACAAGTCCGGCCTCTCACGCGTTACGTGCGCTGAGACACCCGCAGACACCCAAGAGGGGGAGAGCGACATGGCAACGGATTACGACACCCCACGCAAGACCGACGACGACGTGGACCAGGACAGCCTCGAAGAGCTCAAGGCTCGTCGGAGCGACAAGACGGCATCCGCCGTCGACGTCGACGAATTCGACGCGGCCGAAGGCCTCGAGCTGCCCGGTGCCGACCTCTCCAACGAGGAGCTGGCCGTCCGGGTCCTGCCCAAGCAGGCCGACGAGTTCACCTGCATGAGCTGCTTCCTGGTGCACCACCGCAGCCAGCTGGCCCGCGAGAAGAACGGCCAGCCCATCTGCCGCGACTGCGACTGAGGTCGGGTCGGCGTGGCAGGCGACACACCGTTCCGGAAGCGGCGCCCCTGGCGCCGGCACGGACCGGAGGCGAATCAGGGCGGCACAGGCCCGGCGGCAGGCGTCAGCCCGTCTGCCGAGCGGTCCGCCGCCCTGCCGGACCCCTCCGGTGTCTCCAAGACCGGTGATTCCGGCACGTCCTCCGGTACCTCCGACGACGAGCGGGGCCGTTCGGCCTCGCTCGAAGTGGCGGGTCCGGCAGACCTGCCGGAGCGGAGCGGAGAGACGGACCAGGCGGAGCCCACGACCGGGGCAGGCCGCCTGCACGCAGTGAAACGGGGGGTGCGCAGGAGCGGGGAGAGCGCCCGTGCCCTGGCCGGCCAGCTGGCCGACCGGATCATCGAAACGGCTCCCCGCGTCCCGGTGCGCGATCTCGCCACCTTGCGCAAGCAGTTCCCCGGGCTGGGGCCCGAGGAACTCGCCGACAAGCTCGTGGCCGGCGCGAGCCGGGCCAGCGCCACCGTCGGCGCGGGCATCGGCGCGGCCGCCATGATGCCCGTACCGCCCGCCATGCTCGCCGAGCTGGCGGCGGAGGTCACCGGCGTCGCCGCGATCGAGATGAAGCTCGTCGCCGAGCTCCACGAGGTCTACGGCCGCCGCCCGCCGGGCAATCTGGGCCAGCGCAGCAGCGCGTATCTGACGTCGTGGACGGAGGAGCGCGGCATCGACGTCACCCGCCCCACCACCCTCAACGCGGCCCTGGGCGGCCAGATGAAGCGCGAGCTGCGCCAGCAGATCATGAAGCGCATGGCCCGCACCCTGCCCAACCTGATCCCGTTCATGATCGGCGCCGCCGTCGGCGCCACGATGAACCGCCGCGACACCCGCAAGCTCGCCGACCGGATCAGGGAAGACCTGCGCAAGCAGCAGATCCCCTGGGACCGGCTGGCCGAGCTGCCCCCGTTGGAGCGGCCCGCCGTGCCGGTCGTGCTGCCCAAGGAGATCGAGGGGGGCTGACCTCGCGGGAACGGATCAGGCCGCCGGAACGGCCGTCAGCGCCGCCGCCAGGCCCCGTGGGTCCCGGGTGGAGAGGAAGACGTACGGAGTCGGGTCGTCCGGATCCGTGATCTCCACCCGCACCGCCGTCCCCACATAGCTGCGCAGCAGCATGAACGCGCGCGCGTCCGCCTTGTGCGTGCGCCAGGCGCGCGCCTCCTCGGCGTCCAGCACCTCGGGCTCCCCGAGCGCGGAGAGCGGGATACGGGCGTCACCCGCCACCAGCGCCCCGGCCACCACCCGGATCCGGGCGGAGCCGTAACTGCTCACCGCGGCCGCGGCGGCGGCCGTGCCGCCGACCAGCCCCGCGAGCAGCGGCAGGGTGCCGAGCGGCAGAAGCATCAGCGCGCAGGCGACACCGACCCCGAAGGCGATGAACCACCAGGAACGGGGCGCGGTGAGACGTTCGTCGTAGGGCGGTGCGGAAGGCTGCATGGAACCAAGCTTGGCACGGCGAGACCGGCGTGCCGCCGCGCGGGTAAGGTCTGCGCCTGTGAGTGGAACATCAGCAGCTCTGACACCCCCGGCCGACGCCGTCGCGCCGGTCCGGCACCCTGACGCCCCCGCCCCCGGGGAGCTCCTCGGCGCGCACTACGAGCACTGTTTCGGCTGCGGTGAGGGACAGCCGCACGGCCTGCACCTGATGGCGCGGGCCGGCGAGGGCGTGAGCGTGAGCGCCGAGTTCACCGTCAAGCCCGCCCACCAGGGCGCCCCCGGCCTCGCCCACGGCGGTGTGCTCGCTACGGCGCTGGACGAGACGCTCGGCTCGCTGAACTGGCTGCTGCGCACGATCGCGGTGACCGGACGGCTGGAGACCGACTTCGTGCGCCCCGTCCCCGTGGACACCGTGCTGCACCTCGACGCCCGCATCACCGCCGTGCACGGCCGGAAGATCTACTCCACGGCCACCGGCCGGATCGGCGGTCCCGAGGGCCCCGTCGCGGTCCGCGCCGACGCCCTGTTCATCGAGGTCAAGGTGGACCACTTCATCGAGAACGGGCGGCCCGCCGAGATCCAGGCGGCCATGGCCGACCCGGACCAGGTCAAGCGCGCCCGAGCCTTCGAGGTGAACCCCTGATGCGCGGCCCCGTCGACGTACTGATCCGCCTGCTCGACCCGGACGTACCGATTCCGGCGTACGGACACCCGGGGGACGCCGGGACCGACCTGGTGACCACCGAGGCCGCCGAACTGGCCCCCGGCGAGCGCGCGGTGCTGCCCACCGGGGTCTCCATCGCCCTGCCCGACGGGTACGCCGCCTTCGTACACCCCCGCTCGGGCCTCGCGGCCCGCTGCGGAGTGGCTCTCGTGAATGCCCCGGGGACGGTGGATGCCGGGTACCGTGGGGAGATCAAGGTGATCGTGGTCAACCTCGATCCGCGCGAGAGCGTGCGGTTCGAACGGTTCGACCGGATTGCCCAACTGGTCGTCCAGCAGGTCGAGAAGGTGCGCTTCCACGAGGTGGCGGAACTTCCCGGCTCGGCGCGGGCCGAAGGGGGCTTCGGGTCCACCGGCGGTCACGCGTCGGTGGACGTCGCCGAGGGCGGGATCACCCACGGTGGGAACAGCTACGCTTCGGTCGTATCCGACCGGGAAGGACAGTGACGTGTTCGGACGTCGCAAGAAGAGTGGTTCCGCCGAGGACGCGGCGGACGAGGTGCGCGAGGCCGAGCAGGTCGCCGACGAGAGCACCGGCGGGGCCGCACCGAGCGCCCGGCGGACGAATCTTCCGCCGGCCCCCCGGCCGGACGGACCCTGGGACAGCACCGAGGTCTCCCAGCCCGGCGAGGGCCGGGTCGACCTGGGCGGCATCTTCGTGCCCGGCGTCGAGGGCATGGAGCTGCGCGTGGAGGTGGCCGGGGACGCGATCGTCGCCGCCACCGTGGTGCTGCGCGACAGCGCGGTCCAGCTGCAGGCCTTCGCGGCCCCCAAGCGGGAGGGCATCTGGGGCGAGGTCCGCGAGGAGATCGCCTCCGGCATCACCCAGCAGGGCGGCGTCATCGACGAGGTCGAGGGCCCGCTGGGCTGGGAGCTGCGCGCCCAGGTCCCCGTACAGCTGCCGGACGGGGCCAACGGTGTCCAGCTGGTGCGCTTCGTCGGCGTCGACGGCCCCCGCTGGTTCCTGCGCGGTGTCATCTCCGGCCAGGGCGCCGTCCAGCCGGAGGCCGCCGGGCTGCTGGAGACGATCTTCCGGGACACCGTGGTGGTCCGCGGGGAGGGCCCGATGGCTCCGCGCGACCCGATCGTCCTGAAGCTCCCCAACGACGCCCAGATGGTGCCCGAGGGTGTCCAGCAGGAGGACCAGGAGGGCTCGAAGTTCTCCGGCGGCATGGGCCAGCTCCAGCGCGGACCGGAGATCACCGAGGTCCGCTAGCCAGGACCCGTACGAGCGAATCGGCCGGTGGGCCGCACCCCTGTCCCGGGGTGCGGCCCACCGGCCGATTCCGCGCTTCACCCCTTTCACGGGGTGCGGTCACCGGCCTGCTCCGCGCTTCCACCGGCCCTGGGGCACGCGTCCGGCCGCCGAGCATTGCCCGGCCGTGTGCCGCACGCACATACTGGCGGCCGAAGGCGCGGGCCACATACGTACGGGGGAGCAGCATGACCGAGAGCACCAGCGGGAAGTCCGGCACGGTTGTCGCCGAGGACCCGGCCCGTACGGTCATGGTCAGGGTCGAGGACCTGCACCGCTCGTACGGGAACGGAGCGGCCGCCGTGCACGCCCTGCGCGGGGTCTCCTTCGACATCCCGCGCGGTGAGCTGGTCGCCCTCAAGGGCCGTTCCGGCTCGGGCAAGACCACTCTGCTCAACCTGGTCGGCGGCCTGGACACCCCGGACAGCGGCCGGATCACCGTCGACTCCACCGAGCTGGCGGGTCTCGGCGAGAAGGGCCTGCTGGAGCTGCGCCGGGAGCGGGTCGGCTTCATCTTCCAGTCCTTCGGCCTCATCCCGATCCTGACCGCCGCCGAGAACGTCGGCGTTCCGCTGCGGCTGCGCAAGGCCGACCCGGCCGAGCGCGAGGAGCGCGTAGCGCTGCTGCTCTCCCTGGTCGGCCTCGCCGACCACGCCGAGCAGCGCCCCGGCGAGCTCTCCGGCGGCCAGCAGCAGCGCGTCGCCATCGCCCGCGCCCTCGCCAACCGCCCCGCCCTCCTGATCGCCGACGAGCCCACCGGACAGCTGGACGCCGAGACCGGGCTGGCCGTGATGGAACTGCTCCGCGCGGTCGTGCGCAGCGAGAACGTCACCGCCCTCGTCGCCACCCACGACCCCCAGCTGCTCGGCCTCGCCGACCGGGTCCTGGAGCTGAGCGACGGCCACATCGTCGAACACGCCTGACGCACCCCCTCCCCACCAGGCCCTTCCCCCGGCGCTGCGAACATCAGAGTTCCGTCAATACGCGTCCCGCCCCCGCTCCCGGCCCCGGATGCCCACCCCGCGCGGAGTAGCGTCGAGGGCGGCAGCCGCACCGGGCGCCACCGGCCGTGGACAGAGACGGCCGGACGGAAGAAGACAATGGGGTCATGGGACGCGGCACACTCCGGATCTACCTGGGCGCGGCACCGGGCGTCGGCAAGACGTACGCGATGCTCTCCGAGGCCCACCGCAGGGTCGAGCGCGGCACCGACTGCGTGGTGGCCTTCGTGGAGCACCACGGCCGGCCGCGTACCGAGGTGCTGCTGCACGGCCTGGAGCAGGTCCCGCGCAGCGAGATCACCTACCGCTCGGCCTCCTCCACCGAGATGGACGTCGACGCCGTCCTGCAGCGCGCCCCCGCCGTCGCCCTGGTGGACGAGCTGGCCCACGCCAACGTGCCCGGGTCCCGCAACGCCAAGCGCTGGCAGGACGTCGAGGAGCTCCTCAAGGCCGGGATCGACGTCATATCGACGGTCAACATCCAGCACCTGGAGTCACTCGGCGACGTCGTCGAGTCGATCACCGGGGTACGCCAGCAGGAGACGGTCCCCGACGAGGTGGTGCGCCGGGCCGACCAGATCGAGCTGGTCGACATGTCGCCCCAGGCGCTGCGCCGCCGGATGGCGCACGGCAACATCTACCAGCCCGACGAGCTGGACGCCGCCCTGTCGAACTACTTCCGCCCCGGCAACCTCACCGCCCTGCGCGAGCTGGCCCTGCTGTGGACCGCGGACCGGGTGGACGAGTACCTCCAGCAGTACCGGGGCGAGCACAACATCCGCACCACCTGGCAGGCCCGGGAACGCATCGTCGTCGGCCTCACCGGCGGGCCCGAGGGCCGCACCCTCATCCGCCGCGCCTCCCGGATGGCCGCCAAGGGTTCGGGCAGCGAGATCCTCGCCGTCTACATCGCGCGCAGCGACGGGCTGACCTCCGCGTCGCCCAAGGAGCTCGCCGTCCAGCGCACCCTGGTCGAGGACGTCGGCGGAACGTTCCACCACGTCATCGGCGACGACATACCCGCCGCCCTCCTGGAGTTCGCCCGCGGGGTCAACGCCACCCAGATCGTGCTGGGCTCCAGCCGCCGCAAGACCTGGCAGTACATCTACGGCCCCGGGGTCGGCGCCACCGTCGCCCGGGAGTCCGGACCCGACCTGGACGTCCACATCGTCACCCACGAAGAGGTAGCCAAGGGCCGCGGGCTGCCCATCGCCCGCGGCGGCCGGCTCGGGCGGGTCCGGATCATCTGGGGCTGGCTCGTCGGCGTCGTCGGCTCCGTCCTGCTCTCCGTGCTGCTGCGGAGCCTGGAGAACGGCCCCGGCCTCGCCAACGACGTCCTGCTCTTCCTCTCCCTGACCGTCGCCGCGGCCCTCCTCGGGGGCCTGCGACCCGCTCTCGCCTCAGCCGCCGTCGGCGTCATGCTCCTGAACTACTGGTTCACCCCGCCGACCCGGACCCTCACCGTCCAGGACCCGGAGAACTTCGTCGCCATCGTGATCTTCTTCGCGGTGGCGGTGGCGGTCTCCTCGGTGGTGGACCTGGCGGCCCGGCGCACCCACCAGGCCGCCCGGCTGCGCGCCGAGTCGGAGATCCTCTCCTTCCTGGCGGGCAGCGTGCTGCGCGGCGAGACCGCCCTGGACGCCCTGCTGGAACGGGTCCGCGAGACCTTCGCCATGGAGTCCGTCGCCCTGCTGGAGCGTGCCGGCGACGTCGAGCCGTGGACCTGTGCCGGATCGGTCGGGCCCGCGCCGGTCGCCCGCCCCGATGACGCGGACGTGGACATGCCGGTCGGCGACAACATGGCGCTCGCGCTGTCGGGCCGGGTGCTGCCCGCCGAGGACCGCCGGGTGCTCGGTGCCTTCGCGGCCCAGGCGGCCGTCGTGCTGGACCGCCAGCGCCTGGTCTGGGAGGCCGAGCAGGCCCGCAGGCTGGCCGAGGGCAACCGGATCAGGACCGCGCTGCTCGCCGCCGTCAGCCACGACCTGCGGACCCCGCTCGCCGGGATCAAGGCCGCCGTCAGCTCGCTGCGCTCGGACGACGTCGCCTGGTCGCCCGAGGACGAGGCGGAGCTCCTCGAAGGCATCGAGGACGGCGCCGACCGGCTCGACCACCTGGTGGGCAACCTGCTGGACATGTCCCGCCTCCAGACCGGCACCGTCACGCCGCTGATCCGCGAGATCGACCTTGACGAAGTGGTGCCGATGGCGCTCGGCGGGGTCCCCGAGGGCAGCGTCGACCTGGACATCCCCGAGACGCTGCCCATGGTCGCCGTCGACCCCGGGCTGCTGGAGCGGGTCGTCGCCAACGTCGTCGAGAACGCCGTCAAGTACAGCCCCGGCGGGGAGCCCATCGTGGTGGCCGCCAGCGCGCTCGGCGGACGCGTCGAGCTGCGGGTCGTCGACCGCGGGCGCGGTGTCCCCGACGAGGCCAAGGAGCGGATCTTCGAGCCCTTCCAGCGGTACGGTGACGCCCCGTGCGGCGCCGGGGTGGGCCTCGGCCTCGCCGTCTCCCGGGGCTTCGCCGAGGCCATGGGCGGCACCCTGGACGCGGAGGACACCCCCGGCGGCGGGCTGACCATGGTCCTGACGCTCGCAGCGGCCCCGGGACGGGCCGAGGCCCGGGCGGCGCTCCCGGCCGAGGCCGCCTCATGACGGACCCGCCGGCCCCGTCCCCGTACGAAGACGTGCACCCCGCCCACGTGCACCCCACCCACTCCCCGTACAGCCAGCACAGTCAGCACAGCCAGCACAGCCCGTACAGCAGAAAGGCAGGTCCGCGATGACCCGGGTGCTTGTGGTCGACGACGAGCCGCAGATCGTACGCGCCCTCGTGATCAACCTGAAGGCGCGCAAGTACGAGGTCGACGCGGCGCCCGACGGGGCGACCGCCCTCCAGCTCGCCGCGGCCCTCCACCCCGACGTCGTCGTGCTCGACCTCGGGCTGCCCGACATGGACGGGGTCGAGGTGATCAAGGGCCTGCGCGGCTGGACCCGGGTCCCGATCCTCGTCCTCTCCGCGCGCCACACCTCCGACGAGAAGGTGGAGGCGCTGGACGCGGGCGCCGACGACTACGTCACCAAGCCGTTCGGCATGGACGAGCTGCTGGCCCGGCTGCGCGCCTCGGTACGCCGCTCGGAACCGGTCGGGCAGGACGTCACCGCGGACGTGGCGATCGTGGAGACGGCCGGCTTCACCGTCGACCTGGCGGCGAAGAAGGTGCACCGCGGAGGCCGTGACGTACGGCTCACCCCCACGGAGTGGCACCTGCTGGAGGTCCTCGTCCGCAACGGCGGCCGCCTGGTCGGCCAGAAACAGCTCCTCCAGGAGGTCTGGGGCCCCTCCTACGGCACCGAGACCAACTATCTGCGGGTCTACATGGCCCAGCTGCGCCGCAAGCTGGAGGCGGACCCCTCACACCCCCGGCACTTCGTCACCGAGCCGGGCATGGGCTACCGCTTCGAGCGCGGCTAGGACGCGCCCGGCCGCGTGCCGCCCGCCCGGCGCGTCATCCTTTCGAGTGGTCCTCCGGGACCTCCGTCAGCGCCGCCGACGACCGGTACCCTTCGGGTATGAGTGCTGTTCCTCGACACGAGAAGGCCGGCAGGGCGGAGAGGCCCACCGGGCGCTTCCGCCGTATGCTCGACCGGCTCTCCAGCTCCCAGGAGGACCTGGAGTCCCAGGAGCTGCGGGAGGACGCCCAGGCCACCGGATGCACCCGTATCTCCGAGTGCACCGACCGGCAGATCGTGAAAGTGGCTGGTACGTTGCGGACCGTCACCCTCCGTCCCCGGGCCGGAGTGCCCGCCCTGGAGGCGGAGCTCTTCGACGGCACCGAGCCGCTGGACGTGGTCTGGCTGGGCCGGCGCTCCATCGTCGGCATAGAGCCCGGCCGCAGGATCATCGCCTCGGGCCGGGTCGCCATGAGCCACGGGCGCCGGGTGCTGTTCAACCCCACATACGAACTCCGACCGCTCGGCAAGGAGTAGCCGGTGACGTCTCTCGACAAGCCGACGTCCGAAACGGACCAGCCCCACCACACCGGCCCCCACCACACCGGCCCCCACCACACCGGCCCGCAGAACGCCGGCCCGCAGAACGCCGGTCAGCAGGACCCCGCGTCGAAGGCGGTCACCGAAGCCGCCCTCTTCGAAGCCTTCGGCGGCGTGCGGGGCATGGTGGAGACGGTCCTACCCGGGCTGCTCTTCGTCACGATCTTCACCATCAACAAGGACCTGCACATCTCGGCCATCGCGGCCCTGGCGGTGTCCCTGGCCCTGGTCGCCGTACGGCTGATCCGCCGGGACACCGTGAAGCACGCCTTCAGCGGCGTCTTCGGCGTGGCCTTCGGTGTGGTCTTCGCGATGATGACGGGCAACGCCAAGGACTTCTACCTGCCGGGCATGCTCTACACGCTGGGGCTGGCGGTCGCCTACCTGGGCACCGCCGCCGCCGGGGTGCCGCTGATCGGTCTGATCCTCGGCCCGGTCTTCAAGGAGAACCTCTCCTGGCGGACCCGCAACCCGGGCCGCAAGAAGGCGTACACCAAGGCCAGTTACGCCTGGGGGCTCATCCTCCTCGCCAAGTGCGCGATCCTCTTCCCGCTCTACTGGTGGGCCGACACCACCCAGTTCGGCTGGGTGCTGATCGCGCTGAAGATCCCGCCGTTCCTGCTCGCGGTCTACCTGACCTGGGTCTTCCTCGCCAAGGCTCCGCCGCCCATCGACCTCTTCGCCGAGATGGAGGCCGAGGAGCAGGCGGAGAAGGACCGCAAGGCCGAGCAGGCCGCGGCAGCCTTGCGCAACCCGGAGGCGTAAGAACGCGTAAAAGAGGGCCCGTGACCGCCGCTGTGCGGTCACGGGCCCCTCCTGTGCTCACGCGTCAGCTGTCGGAGTGCTCACGCACCACTTTCCACATGCTCACGCACCACTTTCCACATGCTCACGCGTCGCTGTCGGACGACGGGTCGCGGCGGACCGACAACAGGTCCTCCAACTGCTCCTCACGCGCCTGGGCGGCCACGAACAGCAGCTCGTCACCGGCCTCCAGCGACTCCTCGGCGCTCGGCGTGAGCACCCGCGTCCCGCGGATGATGGTGACCAGTGAGGTGTCCTCGGGCCACGCCACGTCACCGACCCGGGTGCCGGCCAGCGCCGACTCCGGCGGCAGCGTCAGCTCCACCAGGTTGGCGTCGCCGTGGCTGAAGCGCAGCAGCCGGACCAGGTCGCCGACGCTCACCGCCTCCTCCACCAGGGCCGACATCAGGCGCGGGGTCGAGACCGCGACATCCACGCCCCAGGACTCGTTGAACAGCCACTCGTTCTTCGGGTGGTTGACCCGCGCCACCACCCGCGGCACGCCGTACTCGGTCTTCGCCAGCAGCGAGACGACCAGGTTCACCTTGTCGTCGCCCGTCGCCGCGATCACCACGTTGCACCGCTGCAACGCCGCCTCGTCGAGCGACGTGATCTCACAGGCGTCCGCGAGCAGCCACTCGGCCGACGGGACCCGCTCCACCGAGATGGCGCTTGGCGCCTTGTCGATGAGCAGCACCTCGTGCCCGTTCTCCAGCAGCTCGGCGGCGATGGAACGGCCCACCGCGCCCGCCCCGGCAATCGACACACGCATCAGTGACCGCCCTCCTCGGGGCCCTCGGCGAAGGCCGCTTCGACCTTGGCGATCTCGTCCGTACGCATCATCACGTGGACGAGGTCGCCCTCCTGCAGGACGGTCTGCGACGTCGGCAGAATGGCCTCGCCCAGCCGGGTGAGGAAGGCGACGCGGACGCCGGTCTCCTCCTGGAGCGTGCTGATCCGGTGGCCGATCCAGGACGGCGTGGTGTGCACCTCGGCGAGCTGCACACCCCCGCTCGGATCACGCCACAGCGGCTCCGCGCCCGACGGCAGCAGCCGCCGCAGCATCTGGTCCGCCGTCCAGCGGACCGTCGCCACGGTGGGGATGCCCAGCCGCTGGTAGACCTCGGCCCGCTTGGGGTCATAGATACGGGCCGCGACGTTCTCGATGGAGAACATCTCGCGGGCCACCCGGGCCGCGATGATGTTGGAGTTGTCGCCGCTGCTGACCGCGGCGAACGCCCCGGCCTCCTCGATGCCCGCCTCGCGGAGGGTGTCCTGATCGAAGCCGACCCCGGTGACCCGGCGACCGCCGAACCCGGACCCGAGGCGGCGGAAGGCCGTCGGGTCCTGGTCGATCACCGCGACCGTGTGCCCCTGCTGCTCAAGGGTCTGTGCGAGAGCGGCTCCGACGCGCCCGCAGCCCATGATGACGATGTGCACTGTGCGCCTACCTCGCCGTCCTGGTCGTCCGGCTGACCTGCGAAAACACGCTGCTCACACTTCTCTCTCAGCTTGCCGGGCAAACAACGGGGCAACCACCTTCGGCGTTGCCCGGAGACGAGCTTATGCCGCACCGAGGCCATTGCCTCATCCGCGTGTGCGTTCGCCTCGACACGCGGGCAAAGGGGGAGTAAAAGCGCTGCGTGGATCGCAAGGATTGCGTTAAGGATTACAGCCGGTTTCTGCTCCCACCGCAGAAGACAGGCGGGCCACGGCGATCAGGCGTCCTCGACCGGTGCGGGCTGCGCTTACGATCCTCAGCGTGTCCAAACTGACCGACGTGCCCAAAAGGATTCTGATCGGCCGGGCGCTGCGCAGCGACAAGCTGGGGGAGACCCTCCTCCCCAAGCGCATCGCGCTCCCCGTCTTCGCATCCGACCCGCTGTCCTCGGTGGCGTACGCGCCCGGAGAAGTCCTCCTCGTCCTGTCCATCGCGGGCGTGTCGGCGTACCACTTCAGCCCCTGGATCGCGCTGGCCGTCGTGGTCCTGATGTTCACGGTCGTCACCTCCTACCGGCAGAACGTCCGCGCGTACCCGAGCGGCGGCGGCGACTACGAGGTCGCCACCACCAACCTGGGCCCCAAGGCCGGACTGACCGTCGCCAGTGCCCTGCTGGTCGACTACGTCCTCACCGTGGCCGTGTCGATCTCCGCCGGCGTGGAGAACCTGGGCTCCGCGATCCACTTCGTCATCGAGCACAAGACGCTCTGCGCGATCGGCGCGATCGTCCTGCTCACCCTGATGAACCTGCGCGGGGTCAGGGAGTCCGGGAAGCTGTTCGCCGTTCCCACCTACCTCTTCGTGGCCGGCGTCTTCCTGATGCTGCTGTGGGGCGCGTTCCGGGGCCTGGTCCTCGGTGACCCGATGCACGCGCCGACCTCCGAGCTGGAGATCGAGCCCGAGCACCAGGGACTCGCCGGTTTCGCGCTCGTCTTCCTCCTCCTGCGGGCCTTCTCCTCCGGCTGCGCCGCCCTCACCGGCGTGGAGGCGATCAGCAACGGGGTCCCCGCCTTCCGCAAGCCGAAGAGCAAGAACGCCGCGACCACGCTCGCCATGATGGGCCTGCTCGCCGTCACCATGTTCTGCGGGATCATCGGCCTGGCCATGGCCACCGACGTCAAGATGGCCGAGAACCCGGCGAAGGACCTGCTCCGCGACGGCGTACCGGTCGGCGAGGGCTTCACCCAGGACCCGGTGATCGCCCAGGTCGCGGAGGCGGTCTTCGGCCACGGTTCGTTCCTCTTCATGCTCCTGGCCGCGGCCACCGCGCTGGTCCTCTTCCTGGCCGCGAACACCGCGTACAACGGCTTCCCGCTGCTCGGCTCGATCCTCGCCCAGGACCGCTACCTGCCGCGCCAGCTCCACACCCGCGGCGACCGGCTCGCCTTCTCCAACGGCATCGTGCTGCTGGCCGGCGCCGCCATCCTGCTGGTCTGGATCTACGGGGCCGACTCCACGCGCCTGATCCAGCTGTACATCGTCGGCGTCTTCGTCTCCTTCACCCTCAGCCAGACCGGGATGGTGCGGCACTGGAACCGCCTGCTGGCCGACGAGCGGGACGAGGCCAAGCGCCGCCACATGATCCGATCCCGCGCCATCAACGCCTTCGGCGCCTTCTTCACCGGCCTGGTCCTGGTCGTGGTCCTGGCCACCAAGTTCACCCACGGCGCCTGGGTCGCCCTGCTCGGCATGGTGATCTTCTACGGCACGATGACCGCGATCCGGAAGCACTACGACCGGGTCGCCGCCGAGATCGCCGCCGACGAGACCCCCTCGGACGAGAGCGTCCGCCCCTCCCGCGTCCACGCGATCGTCCTGGTCTCCAAGCTCCACCGCCCCACCCTGCGCGCCCTCGCCTACGCCAAGCTGATCCGCACCGACCACCTGGAGGCGCTCTCCATCAGCGTCGACCCGGACGAGACGAAGGCGCTGCGCGAGGACTGGGAGCGGCGCGGCATCAACGTACCGCTCAAGATCCTGGACTCGCCCTACCGCGAGGTGACGCGCCCGGTCATCGAGTACGTCAAGGGCCTGCGCCGCCAGAGCCCGCGCGACGTGATCAGCGTCTACATCCCGGAGTACGTGGTCGGGCACTGGTACGAGCACCTGCTCCACAACCAGAGCGCCCTGCGCCTCAAGGGCCGCCTGCTCTTCACCCCCGGCGTCATGGTCACCTCCGTCCCGTACCAGCTCCAGTCCTCCGAAGCGGCGAAGAAGCGGGCGAGGAAGCGCGCGGACTGGAACCCTCCGGGGGCGGTGCGCCGGGGCCCGGTGGAGCGCCGGTCCAAGGAGCCGAACCGGAAGGGGTGAGCCGCGCGAAGGCGTCCAGGGCCGACCCGGACGTACGCGGCTCCTGGTAAGCACCCCGAGCACACCCACGTAGACTGGTGGGCTGTCGTCCGGCCGCACGCCCGCCCTGCCCTCTTCCTCCCTGGAGCCTCCCCTCATGCAGAACGCACCCACGTCGTCGCTGGTCGGGGAGGAGTACGAGGTCGAGGTCGGGCCCGTCGCACACGGCGGCCACTGCATCGCCCGTACCGCCGAGAACCAGGTCCTCTTCGTCCGGCACACGCTCCCCGGAGAGAAGATCGTCGCCAGGGTCACCGAGGGCGACACGGACTCCCGCTTCCTGCGGGCCGACGCGGTACGCATCCTCGAGCCGTCCAAGGACCGGGTCGAGGCCCCGTGTCCGTACGCCGGCCCCGGCATGTGCGGCGGCTGCGACTGGCAGCACGCCAAGCCGGGCGCCCAGCGCCGCCTCAAGGGCGAGGTGATCGCCGAGCAGCTCCAGCGCCTGGCGGGCCTGACGCCCGAGGAGGCCGGCTGGGACGGCACGGTCATGCCCGCCGAGGGCGACAAGCTCCCGCCGGGCGAGGTCCCCGCCTGGCGCACCCGTGTGCAGTACACCGTCGATGCGGAGGGCCGGGCGGGCCTGCGCAAGCACCGCTCGCACGACGTCCAGCCGATCGACCGCTGCCTGATCGCCGCACCCGGGGTCTCCGAGCTCGGTGTCGAGAAGCGCGAGTGGCCGCAGATCGCCGCGGTGGAGGCCATCACGGCCACGGGCTCCAACGACCGCCAGGTCATCCTCACCCCGAAGCCCGGCGGCCGCCTCCCCCTGGTCGAGCTGGACAAGCCGGTCTCCGTACTCCGCGTCGAGGAGCACGACGCCGGCGTCCACCGCGTCCACGGCCGAGCCTTCGTCCGCGAGCGCGCCGACGACCGCACGTACCGCGTCGGCTCCGGCGGCTTCTGGCAGGTCCACCCGCAGGCCGCCAACACCCTGGTCCGCGCGGTCATGCAGGGCCTGCTGCCCCGCAAGAACGACACGGCCCTCGACCTCTACTGCGGCGTCGGCCTCTTCGCCGGCGCCATCGGCCAGCGCATCGGCGAGAAGGGTGCGGTGCTCGGCATCGAGTCCGGCAAGCGCGCGGTCGAGGACGCCCGCCACAACCTGAAGGACCTGGACCGGGTCCGCATCGAACAGGGCAAGGTCGACCAGGTCCTGCCCCGCACGGGCATCACGGAGTGCGACCTGATCGTCCTGGACCCGCCACGCGCGGGCGCGGGCAAGCAGGTCGTCAAGCACCTGTCGGGGCTGGGCGCCCGCAAGATCGCGTACGTGGCCTGCGACCCGGCGGCGCTGGCCCGGGACCTGGCGTACTTCGCGGAGGGCGGGTACAGGGTGCGGACGTTGCGGGCGTTCGATCTGTTTCCGATGACGCATCATGTGGAGTGTGTGGCGATCCTCGAACCCGTGGCTAAGGGTGCCTGACCTGCGGATTTGTGGTCCGGGTGGGTTGCTCGACCTGTTTCCCTCGGTGCGGCGGGTCGAGGGGACGGATCGCCCCTCGTGCATTCCTGACCTGCGAATCCATCAGGGAGGTGCTTGCGTCGGCGATGTCTTCAGGGTCTCGATCGGAGAGTCTTGACGCTCTATGACGCTCGCATAGGAAGTCTTGACCGCCCGGAACTCTCTCTGGCTGGGGTCCTGCGGACCGGACCATCGGCAGGGCAAGGTCTTCCGGTGTGGGCGTCTCGCTGCACCGATAGTGTGCTGTGGAGAGGTGCAGCAGATCTTGGCGGAGGTGTCCGCCCTGTTCTGAGTCGTCGTGTGCATCGGCTGTTTGCAGGGAACGCGGTCAGCCGCCGTGCGCCTGTTTGGGGAACCGGCAGTCGACCCAAGGGGATGCACGGAGGTCTCTGTCCCGACGTGGCCGGCTTCGCCTGCGTGAGTCACTACATCCGGCGGACGGTCTCGAACTCGTCAGGGGGGTCGCCGAGCGGCTGTTGCAGTCGGTGGTCGAGGCCACCGTGCAGATCGCTACCGTCGTGGAACGATCGCGCTTCCACTCGGGCGATTACCGCAACGGGCTTCTGCCCGCAACGTCGACGGCTTGGTCGAGGCGCTCGGCTCGGACACCGGCAAATCGAAGAGCGAGGTCTCCCGGATCTGCGGCGATCTCGAGGAACGGCTCGAGATGAAGGCCGTGCCATGGAGGCCGAGGCAAGCGAGCGTAGCTTTTGGACTGGGGCCCCCGTCGCCTGTGCTAGCGCGCTGACCCGGGATCACCTTGAGAGCTGGGTCAAAGGCCCACCGACCCCTTGCCTGCGGCATATGATTGCCGCAGGCAACGGGCCTGTCGCCTGACGACGTTCTGCGGGTGCTTTGACCGGTCAGTTCAGAAGAGGTCGAGCTCTGCAGACTCGACTGCACCCAGTAGTCGGCATTCTCCGGTATTTCCGTCAACGCGCAAGTAGCCCGTACCTACAACTATGGCCCGGGGGTCTCCGTCACGGAGATAGGCAGCTGACTGGCAGCCGAAAAAGAAGTCGCCTCCCACTTGGGCGCGTTCCCCTCCGACGAGCGCGAGGGCCAGGCCTTCGTGGCTGACCTGCTGGTCCAGGAAGTTCTGGGCCAGCACGGCAGCGTCTTCGACGTTCAGCATCAGTCTGTCCTCAGGAGAGAGAAGTTCCGCCATGGCGAGAGGTCGGCATGTCCCGTCTGGCCGTCCAGGAACACGACGCCAGCACGTTCGAGCCGATGCTGGTCAAGAACAGCAGCGACGTCTGGGCGGCATAGGGGAGATGGTCCTGTCGCTGTCGCTGTCGCTGTCGCTGTCGGTGAAGGGCTCGGCCCATGAGGCCAGCGTCCGGCCACCTGATTGAGGTGGCCGGACGCTGCGTCTCCCGCCTGGATCTCGCGACCTGCGGATTGCCTTCCCCTGGAGCTAGTCAGCCAAGACCAGCTCGCCACGGCCATCCATCCCAGCCGTCCTGACTACCGCCCGGCAGAACTCCACGGGGGGGCAGTAGCGGTGCTCCGTGATGTAGTGGATGACGAGGTTGGGGGCCGAGTAGACAGTGCCGTCGGTGTCCTGAGCCCGGATCTCAGCAGAGCCGAGCCACACCTGGGTGTCGAAGGCCGGACCACCAAGGATGACGGGCCGCTCGGTCGAGCAGAACTCGCAGTCGTGAACACCGCGCGTCTGGTTGTCGTAGGCGCTGCTGAGGGCCTTCATTGCATCGATCACACGGTCGTCCACGATCCCGGTGCGGTAAGCACAATCGGGCGCCAACCAGCCGACGTTGAGCATCTCCTGGTCCGATGTGTCGTACACGTAGGCGGTCATGTCGGGGTAGTGGGGCATAACCACTCCTCAGCGTGGGTTGCAGTGTTCTCGGCAGAAGGCCATGTGCACGGGTCCCATGTTGGGTTTGAGGATATCGCTGAGCAGCGTGGGCTTGCTCACCGTGATCGACCCCGACATCATCCTCAGGTCGGTCCCCGGGAACACGGTGTAGTTCGGAATGTCCTTGCCGGGTCCGAAGATCTCCGTGGGCTTCACTTTCTTGCCCTGCTCGACGGCAAGTCCGACGGGCTGTCCGAGCATTTTCCCGTCCTCGACATAGAGGTAGCCCCAGGTGCCGCTAGGCATCTGAGTGTCCCCCGTGCCTCGGACGTATGCCCCGTGGCCCGCGATGACGGCTTGGCCGTCCGGCCGCCCGCCAGGGATTCGAACGCGGGCCGGGCCGACGCCCTTACCGTGAGAGGGAATGCTGTGTCCGCGCAACTCGGGTGCCACGGCTGCCTTGCGCCACCCGGTCAGTCCTCCGAGTCCGGTGACGGCGACCTGTTGGGTGAGTTCGTCGGCTGCTTCGGCGTAGAGGTCGGCGAGTGCGTCGCAGCCTTGTTGGCGGAGCATGTATTCGGCGCGGTAGAGGCGGTAGGCGGGACGGACCGGGAGGTACTTGTCGAGGAAGGCACCAGCGCCGCCGTTCTCGCCGGTGAAGGCATCCTGTGCGTCCCCGAGGAACACGAAGGGCGACTTGACGACGTCGGCGAAAGCGTCGCCGAAGATGCCCAGTACGTCGCCGATGCCGTCGACGCTGCCGTTCGGGTCGTCGGGGGTTCGGCCGCTCGGGTCGGTGAGCAGGGTGGGCTGGTTGTCGGCGTAGGCGTACGGGGACACGTAAGGGGTTGAGGCGCTGCGGGCAGCCGGGTCGGTGCTGGTGAAGCGGCCGGTGGGCGGGGTGTATTGGCGGGCGTGGAGGTCGAGGTTGCCGGTGGTTGTTTCGTAGCGGGCGCCGGTGTAGGAGGGGGTGCTTGAGGGGGCGCCTCCGGTGACGGTGCCCAGGACGCGGGTGCCGTAGGGGTCGTAGGCCCAGCGCTGGTGGAGGGTGCCGGTGCTGCTGGTGACGTCGAGCGGGGAGCCCTGGGTGTCGTGGTGGTAGTAGAAGACCGCGCCTGTGCCGGTTTTCGTGGCTGCGGGCTGGCCGATGGGGTCGTAGCGGTAGGACTGCTTGACGGTCCAGGCGTTGTCGTACTCGGTGGCCAGGATCGGCAGGGGGGCGTTGGGGTCCCACTGGGTCCGGCTGGTGACCGTGCCGTCCTGGAGCGTGGCGACCTGATTACCGCTGGCGTCGTGGTCGTAGGCGTAGCCGGTGCCCGCGACGGTGGCGGAGGAGATCTGTCCGGCCAGGTCGTAGGTGAAGGTGTTGGCGCCGGCCTTTGTCTGGTTGCCTTCCGCGTCGTAGTCGTATGTGGTGGTGATGGCCCCGGCGGTGGTGGAGGTGAGCTGGTCGGCGTCGTCGTAGGCGTAGCTGGTGGACGTGGTGCCCAGGGTGGAGGTCAGGCGGTTGCCGACCTTGTCGTAGGTGTAGGACGTGGCGCGTGTCGCGGCGCAGCCGGTGATCCAGGGCTGGGGGTAGCAGCCGGAGGTGAGACGGCCCGCGGTGTCGTAGGTCTGGTCGTAACCGCCGGTGCCGACTCCGGCCCGGGTGACGTCGACGCGGGTGGGCAGGCCGGCCGCTGACAAGGTCAGGGCGGTCTTGGTGACCGTAGTGCCAGCCTTGGCGGAGGTGACGGCGGTGACGCGGCCCGCCCGGTCGTAGGTGCGTTCCTCGGTCTCCGTGTTGGGCAGCGCCGTCCTGGTGAGGTTGCCCGCCGCGTCCGAGGTGTAGGTGGTGGTGGTGCCGTCGGCCGTCATCGTGGCGGTGCGGCCGTCGTTGTCGTACGTGTAGCCGATGGTGCTGCCGTCGGAGTACTTACGGGTGAGCATCTGCCCGGCGGCGTCGTAGGTGTAGGCGAAGCCGCGGGTCTTGGTGAGGTCACCGACCGCGTTGTAGACGAAGTCCTCGGACATCTTCGCGTTGGCACGGGCCGTCATCTGTCCGGCGTCGTCGTAGCCGAGGGTGACGTCGGGCGTGGCGTCCGAGTAGTCGATCTTCGTGACCAGACCACGGACGTCGTACGTCCGAGTGGTGGAGCCGCGGGGCGTCGTCACCCCGACCGGATTGCTGTCCGCGTCGTACGCGTACGTCGTCGCCCGGTCCAACGGGTCGGTGACCGACGTCAGGCGGTGCGCCGCGTCGTAACCGTAGATGGTGACGTGGTCGTTGGCGTCGGTGCGACCGGTCATGTTGCCGACCGCGTCGTAGCCGTAGGTGGTGGCCGCGCCGCCGGGGGCGGTGACGGTGGTCAGCTGGTCGAGCTCGTCGAACCGGTAGGTGGTTGCGCGCTGGTCGGCGTCCGTGCTCCGGGTGACGTTCCCGACGGCGTCGTACTCGGTTCTGGTCACGTTGCCGAGCGGGTCGGTGACGGCGGTCGTATTGCCCGACGGGTCGTAGTCGTAGGTGGTGGTGTACTGGGCGGGAGAGGCGCCGGTGACGTTGCCTCGCGGGTCGACGGCCGTGGCCTGGCGGCCGTCGTCGTCGTAGGTCCAGCTCTCCTTGTTGCCCAGGGGCGAAGTGCTGCTGAGCAGGTGCCCGTCGGCGTCGTAGGTGTAGGTGCTGGTCTTGCTCAGCTGGTTGGTGCTGCTGGTGAGTTGGTTGTTCTTGTCGTAGACGGAGAGGGTCGTCCTGTCCGCGGCATCGGTGACCTTGGTGACGTTGTCGTTGGCGTCGTACGTGTACGCGGTGGTGCGGCCCAGCTGGTCGGTGTTCACCAGAGGCCGGTTGATCGCGTCGTAGGTCGTGGTGGTGAACGCGCCGGTGGGACCGGTGACCTTGGTACTGTTCCCTGCGGCGTCGTAGGCGTAGCTCGTGGTGTAGGCGGCCGGATCATTGCCTGTGACGTTGCCGCGCGGGGAGACGCTGCTGAGCAAGCGTCCCACCTTGTCGTAGGCGTAGATGGTCTTGTTGCCGGCGGCGTCCGTCTCGGAGGCGAGGTGCCCGGCGGCGCTGTAGGCGCGGGTGACGAACTTGCCCGCCGCGTCCGTCGTTCGGGTCAGGTTCCCGGCATCGTCGTAGGCGAATGCCGTGGTGTCGCCCTTGGGGTTCTTCGCGGTGAGGAGTTGTTCCGCGCCGTTGTACGTGTAGGTCGTGGTGCGGTCCAGCGGGTCGGTGGCCGAGCTGAGCAGCCCTCGCCCGTCGTAGGCGTACGTCGTTGTGTAGGCGTCGGGGTCGGCGCCGGTGACGTTGCCACGCGGGTCCGTCCTGGTCAGAATCCGCCCGGCCGCGTCGTAGGTGAACGTCGCCTTCTCACCCAGGGGTGTGGTCACCGACGTGCGGTTCCCGGCTGTGTCGTAGCCGTAGGTGGTGACCTTGCCGCGTGGTGTCTTCACCGTCTGGATGGCGCCGAGTGCCGTGTACGTGTAGGAGGTGGTGCCGGCGAGCGGGTCGGTGGTCGTCGTCAGCTGGTTGGACGTGTTGTACGCGTACGCGGTCTTGTGGCTGCGGCCGTCGGTGTGGCTGGTGATGTTGCCCGACGTGTCGTAGGTCCAGATCTCCTTGTAGCCGAGCCCCGACGGCGAACTGCGCGTGAGCATCCGGCCGGCGCTGTCGTACGTCATCGACGTGGTGTTGCCGCGCTGGTCGGTGATGCCAACAGGCCGCAGATTGCGGTCATAGTCGTAGGTGATGCTCTTGCCGTACGGGTCGATGGTCGACATGAGGACGTTGCCGGAGTACACGTCGGTCCACACGCCGCCGTCGGGCGCCGTGGTGTGCGCCTCGCGGCTGCCGTCCCAGGTGAACGTGGTCGTCTTGGTGTTCTGGTCGGTCTGGGAAGTGATCCGGCCTGCGGTGTCGTAGGTGTTGCGCACCCTGCCGCCTGCGGGGTCGGTGTAGGACGACAGCCGCTTGTTTGCGTCATATGTGTAGGAAGAGGTCTTTCCGGCGGGATTGGTCGCCGAGGTCAGCAAACCACCGGTGTAGCCGTAGGACACCGACGTCGTGTCCGGCAGGGCCACCTTGGTCAGCAGCCCGTCGGCGCCGACCGTGAACGTCGTCGTGCGTCCGGAGGCGTCCTTGACGGAGGCGAGCTTGCCGGACACGTACGTCAGGTTCAGCCCCTTTCCTGCCTTGTCCACGACGGAAACGAGCTGACCAACGCTGGTGAAGGTCCGCTTGGTGTGGTCGGGCGTGGTCAGGATGTAGTCACTGGTGCCTTTGACCAGCTTGGCTGTAGAACCGGCCGGGGCTTTGTATGTCCCGTCGCTGTTCTGCGTGAACACGAACGACGCCCCGTCGTCCGCCCGGTAGGTGACCTTTCCCGTCGCGACCGTGAGCCACGAGTCGAACGGTGTCGCCCAGCCGCGGCCCAGCAGGCCCGCCGTGGCCGAGTCGGAACGGTACGTCCGCTCCAGAGCAAGGGGCACACCTGGGCCGATCAGGGAGGCGTCGGTAAGCTGCTCGAAGAACATGCCGGTCGCCGTGTTGACCGGGTCCGCACGGTGAGCCTGCGCGTAGCAGGTGCAGATGCCCGCCTGTGCTCCGGGAATGTCAGGCGTGTAGAAGGCTTCCACCAGGGGAGAGGTGGTTCCGCCCGGACTTGAAGACCCGTCCGTGCCGGTCAGGAAGATCCAGGCGTAGTACTTCTTGCCATCCTCGAGATGCCCCCCGAGCGTGCTGCCGCTCCACCAGAAGCACTGGTCGGCGGGGTAGGCGTTGCTCGGCCACCACCCGTAGCACCAGGCGCCGTTGTCGAGGTAGCGGTCCGAAGGATCACCGGTGGTGCGTTTGATCTCCTGCTGGTGGACGTAGTTCCCCGCCTCGTCGCGGACGTAGAGCCACATCCCGGACACCTTGGATGCGGACATACCCGCAGGCAACTGCAGTTGCCCGCCGAGCGACAGCATCGCCGGGTAGGCGGTGGCGTACGCGCTGACCCATGTCGGATTGCCTGTTGCCTGCGCGCCGAAGGGCGATGCCGATTTGCCGCCGGCCGGGCCCCGGTCGGCGGGTTCCGTGGGACGGGGGTGCGGTGTGCCGGAGGGCTTTTCTGCGCGCGGGTCGATGTAGTTGTGCATGGGCGACAGCTCGCCCCGGTCCCGCTTCACCTGCTGGCGTCTCTCGGCCAGCGTCATGGCCTTGGGCGGCTTCGGGAGGTCCGAAGCGGTTCTCGCCGCGGCCGTCCGTATGGCAGCCGATGGGGGTATGGAGGTCTGTTGGCCTCCGGGGGAGGCCCAGGAGGGGATGACCCCTGCGACGGCCAGGAGAGCCAGAGCCAGGAGTGTTGTGAGAAGTCTTCGCGCTCGTGTGCGCACAGTGCATCACCCGTGGGTAAGTCGTGAACAGAGTCGGGGTAATGCTTGATCCAAAAGTGGATCGAACTAACGCACGGCGGCGGATGGGGCTGGATCCAGACGTGTCGCGCCGAACGAATGCCCGGAGTGCCCCTGGTCGCAGGGTCAATCAGCCGCCCCTTTATAGACGATTGGCGTGAACACGCCGTCCTGTCCTGGAGGCGGTAGTTGAACACCCGAAGAGCGGCCGGCCAAGCCTGGGTTTCTGTTCGGGGACTGGCGTGGTTGTGGCGACTGGTGGGGGAATGAAAGGTGCGCCTCGTTCGCGGACCTCGTGCTGTCGACGTGCGGGAGTGGAGCTTTTAGTGGCGCTGTGGCTTCGCGGACCATGATCGGCCGGGTGCTGGCGACTGTCGTAGGTGACGCCCTCGACCGGACGGTCGTTGCCTACCACGCGGGCCGGCGCGAGGCCGCCGGGGACAGGGCCGGACCGCGCCGAGCGATCGCCGCCGACGGCAAGGTGCTGAAGGGATCAACCCAGCTGGCCGCCACCCACAGGCGCCTGCTCTCCGCGGTCACCCACCATCGCGCCGTAACCCCCGCCCAAGCGGAGGCCGGGTCGGTGATGGGGTTCTCCCAGTGCAGCGCGAAGTCGTTGGCGTCAGTGCCGAGGAGTTCCTCCGCACGGGTGCGGGGTGTCGTCGGCCGGCGGGCATGGCCCATGATGTTGGTCGGACAGATGGTGCGGGGCATGACAGGTGAGCTGGCGTCCGGAGCCGGTTCGGACTGCGGATCGCCTGCGTCTCCTCCGGGTTGCGCTGTTGAGGCCCTGGCGATGTTCTCAAGGACTGCGGTCACCGGCCGGACGGACCTTCAGGTTGGGTCTCGCGAGGGCTCGGCCCTGAGGTGCTGTCCATGTTCGTGCCGTCTTGCGGCTGTGGAGCGCCCGTTCCGCGACCGCTCAGCCGGATCAGATACCGGAGAGCGTCGCTGCCAGCGACTGGAACCAGGCGCCGTGGGAGAACGGTTCCGGCGGGCTCACCTCCATGCCGAGTTCGGCGGCAGCCAGGGCGTAGTCCCCGTCGTCCAGGGGGAGGGCGAGCAACTCGTGCAGTTCCCCCACGAGGTGGGCGACCAACTGTGGGTTTGTGGTTTCGGCGTAGTCGGTGACTGCGGCGTCGTGGCCGCGAAACTCGTCAACGATGTCCTGAGAGAACCAGCCCCCCAGCAGTTGAGCGGTCTCCGGAAAACGCGCGTGCCACTCCCAGTGAGTCTGCGGGGACGATCGCCGGTCGTGTTCGAGGGGCTTCATGGACATGTGCGTGTGACCCCTACAGGTAGAACGGGACGGTCGTGTGGACGACGAAGCCGAGCGGACTCGTCGCCTCGCGGCGCAGCACCACGCGCGCCGCGCGCACGTCGACGGGGCCGCGCCCGGCCATCAGGTCGCCCTCCAGCTGGACCCGGCCCACGGGTTCCTCACGGGACGGCCAGGCTGCCTCAATGGTGAGGCGGACCCGGGTGTTCTGGGCGAGCCAGCGGTGGACGGCCTGTTCGTTGGCGGTCACCACCTGCTGGGTGGCCCACTGGGCGGTCTCCCGGTCGGGATAGGAGGCGGAACGGGTCAGCACGGGGCATCCTTTCAAATCACCTGGTCGGATCCTGCGCTCGTACGAGCGGCAAATGGTTCAGTAGTCGGAGAAGTTCCAGAACATGCCGACCTCAGTGTCCGAGACGACGATCAGGCCGCAGTCCTCCGAGTACACGCTCAGGGGGTTGTACCCCCAGTGCGACGTCGTGAAGTCGAGTGCTCCGGGCACAGGGCCGGGCCGGCTGACGTTGGTGTGATAAGTGGCCTCGTCGCCGTAACGTGCGAGGATCGTCCTCGCCATCGCCCGCAATTCTCCTTCGCTCTCCGTGAAGCGCTTCAGGTTGGACAGGGTGCAGCAGTCGTCCGTGAGGGCCAGCAGCAGGTTCTCGGCGCTGGCCCGATCGATCTCGCGGAGACGCTGCGCGATGTACTCCGGGGGGTGCACAGCGAACGGATACGTGGCAAACCCCTCGCGCTCCGGGTCCTGCGCCGAATCGTCGAGACCCGTCCAGCCCCGGGGGTCCGGGACGGCCCGAGCCATCAGCTTGAGGACATCAAGGACCCAGTCCTCGTGCCGGCGTGGGCCGGTGGCGTCGTACGGGTACGCGTCCTCGAACAGGTGGCGTACGGCGGCTTCCCAAGAGTTCTGTTCGAGGGGCATGTGGTGCTGGCCTTTCTCGGCGTGCGCTAGGACTTGGAGGGCATCGACGTCATGACGGTGAACGGCGGGGTGCGGCTGCTGTCGTACCGGAGCCGCGTGTCGATACCTGTGGCGTCGTAAGACCTGGCATTCATGCCGCCCTGTTTGTAGCCGGACAGCGGGTCGTTGAGGTCCACCGGCTGTTTGCTCACACTGCGGCCGCTGGTCTCGCCGTTCGGCGCGGTCGAGTGGAAGTCTCTGACTTCGCCCTCCCCCGGCGGGGGAGGGCCCTTGACCCAAAGCTCGATAGCGGACGTGTTTTTGTTGAGGTTGTACTCGGTCAGCTCCTCTGCCCGCCGGTAGTTCGGGAAGGCCGAGGAGGCGCTGGGCTTCGGTTTGCCGTGCGGCCAGGCGGGGGTAGGACCATTCCCCTGCTGATCACGCAGGCGCTGCGCCAACTGCTCGTCCGTCTTGCCTACGTGCTTGTCCAAAGTGTGGCCGTCTGCCATGTATTCGTTGGCGGCGAGGTTCAGGTCGTAGTCGCCGTTCGAATCGACCTTCAGCCAGACCTTCGAGTCCTTGAACTCCTCCAGGGCCCTGGTGCCGAAGCCGTGGGCACGGGCGACGCCGGCCTCGAACTTGGGTGCGCTCCGGAATGCCTCGTCCAGCGGCTCCCTCAGCGCCTCCATGCGCGTGGTGAGGCCCTCCAGGATGCCGGTGTACTTGTCGACGATCCCGTTCAGCTTGCTCGTGTCGATGTTCAGTACTGTCTTGACGTCGAACGACAGGATCAGGCCCGCGCCCTTGCCGATCACGGAGGTGACGGTGCCGAGGATGCTCTTGGGGTCCTTGGGCTTGGCGAGATCTTCGATGATCTCCCTGGCGGCTTTCCACATGGCGCGGTGGAGCTCGTCCTCGACATCGCGGTTGAGGTCGACGGCGGCCTCGGCGTACTCGCGCAGAATAGTGGCAATTTTGTCCGCAGTTTCCTTCAGCACGGCCAGAACCGGCTGACTGCCCGTGGGAACCCGCGGCGTGCCCGGACCTGAGTTGGCGGTCTGCCCCCATTGGTAGCCGTGCCGCTGCTGCCCCCACGCCGTCCCTCCCCACAGGGCGCTGCAGAAGGTCCGCATCGCGGCTTCCCATTCCGCCTGCTGGTGGTTGGTGATGGCACCCACCGCCTGGGTGAGCTGGTCCGCCCCCAACGTCGCGGTGATGGATACGTTCATCCAGCTGTGACAGAGCGAGTTGAGGTAGTGCTGTTGCGGGAAGGGGTGGACGTCCGCCACCCTTCCGATCCGGAACACGTTCTTGCACAGTGGCTGGAGGAGGTCCCGGACGATTTCCGGTATTCCCTCCATCAGGCTGCGCAGGATGTCGTCGCCGCCGTCGTCGTCGCCCCACTTGATATCTGGTACCGAGTCGAAGTTCGGGGCCTTGTCGATGACCGCGGGCCGCGGGCGCTGCTCGGCCATCTTCCCCGGCTTGGGGTGGGCCGCCACGTCTGCCCTGGTGTAGGCGTTGGCCGTCTCGGTGAACCCAACTGCGACACCGCCGACGCTGAGTACGGACCGGCCCCAGACCTCCAGTCAGCGATTGCCGATCTTCTTGTACGCCCGGGCGAACTTCTCGGCCTCTGTGCCGGCACCGCCTGCGTCGGGGTACTTGCCCAGCTCCTCGAGAAGCGTCTTGGCACCCCGTACCAGAAAGTCCTGCTGCGCGGCGACCCGGCCGGAGACCGACCAGAGGTCGCTCGGCTTGACGTCGATGGTGCCGCTACCACCCGGCGGCTGGGCGGGTGAGGAAGGGCCGGCCATCAGGCACCGCCTCCCCAGCCTTCGAGTACGGACCTGTTGGCCGCGGCGTAGTTCAGGTGCCCCTTCACCACGACCTCGTGGAGCCAAGCCTGGGTTGCCTTGAGGTCGCCGGCGGAGTGGCTCCACTTGTCCAGCTCGTCGATGAACGCTTCGCGTGCCTCACCGTCCCAGCTCAGCACGGCTTTGGCGGTCCGCTCGTACAACGTGTCCAGCTTCTCGTTGAGGACGCGGAGGATGCCCTCCAGGTCACCCGAAAGCTGTTGCAGAGTTGCGAAATTGACGGTGATGCCGTCTTCGTCCGGCACGGTGATGATCCCCCTAGAAGCAGTCACCAATGATGCTACTCATCACCTGAGCGGAGTCCGGTGCGGGTACCGGGTCGCATGTCGGCCACATGTCTGCCCAATTCGAAGCCTGGCCCCTCAATGGCAGGGGTGATAGAGGTGTGCGTGTGCGTGACACCCCATGCCTGTGAAGTTGTGTCCGTGTTGCTAGGGTTGGTCGGCTTGCAACGCAGGTTCGAACGTGGGGGACCGACATGGGTGATGAGCCCAAACTCGCCTATACATCGTCGCAGTTGAAAAAGCTGGCTGACGATCTGGATGACATGCACGAGTATCTCGACAAGCAGTTCAAGCGCATGGACGAGATCGTCGACGGCATCGAGACCGGCTGGCAGGGCCCCACTGCCACGTCCTATCGATCGCTCCACCGCGGCGCCGCGGAGGATGCCGTTCGCATCGGGCAGACCGTTCAATTCCTGGCGGAGGCCATTCGTCTGAGCGAAGGAGGCTTCACGGACCAGGAGCTCGAAACCCTTGAACAGTTCCGCAGAGTCCAGGTCGACGTCGATATGGAAGCAGCCGCAGACGCCCTGTCCACGCCGTCGAACCAGCAGCCTCGCAGTCGCCTGCAAGACCTCTGAAGCACAGGGGCCGTTCCCTCGACATGGCCGGAGGTCATCCACGGTGCCGTCTCCGGACGAGGTCGCCCGGGTGTGATCGCCTGTGCCGCGCACCGGCCACTCGTGGGCGCGTACGCCGGGACGGCGTACGCGCGTCGCACCTGGTTGCGGGTACTGAGCGCCGCCGCCGTGGGCGGATAACTGCACCGTCCGCTCCCACGACCGGCCATGCGTAACCCCTCGCGGCTGTGTTTCTCCAGCGGTTCAGCTCCGCCCGGCGAGCGTGGCGCGCTCCTCGCCCGTCGGCTCTTGCTGCACCAGCTCGACGCATGGGGCGTGCCGCACGGCAGCGAGGCATCCGACACCGCCGCGCTGCTCGTCGCGGAAGTCGCAGCCAACGCCGCCCCCCACGGCCGCGTTCCGGCCGGTACATCGAGGTCGCCGCCGAGGTCCTCGGCCGGACACTCTTCCCGCGCGTTACCCCGGCCCTACGTGCTGATTCGGCGCAGGGCGAGGAGCGTCGCGTCGTCGGTGCGGGTCGTCCAGGCGGGCCGCGAGGTGGTCGACGTAGTCCTGGAGTCCGGCGTGGCCGGCGCCTGGGGCGGCTTCCCGGAAACAGCGTTGCGCAGCTACGAGAAGGCGGCGCGTGTCATGGTCCGGGTCGGACGGACGACGTTCGGTCAGGGCGGTCCGAGCACATCAGGACGAGGTCTCCGATCTCCTGCGGCGTCGCGATGGCGGTGCAGGTTGCGCCGGGACAGGACGCCCAGAGAGAGCCCGGGCCCGCCGCCGTGGGTCGGTAGCTGGGTGGCGTGACCATCGTGCACCAGGACGGGGCGAGGTCTCTCGCGCAGGCCCACCAAGGTACGGGAGACCGTCTCGCCCACCGAGGTGGGACGCATCTACTTCGCCCTCGATTCCGAGGAGAAGCGGTTCATCGTGAACCATGTGGGACTGCACCTGTAGCCGGCCCCGGCGGGCACTTTGGCGGCCTGTTCACCGACTGTCGGCTGTGACGCTCGTTTGACGCTCCAGGTCCCCCCACGCAGGATGGCGAGCTGAGAAATGGGTGTCTGACCTGGGCTTTTCCGTGACTCGCCCAGGCCAACGTCTTTCCGATGACGCACCGCGTGGAGTGCGTCGCCATCCTCGAACCGGCCGCGAAGGCCCCTGACCTGCGATTTTTGCGTGCGCATGTTGTGCGGTGTGGGCGTCACGGGCGATATCCTGACGCTCGTTCTGATGGGATATCAGCAAATCAATTGGTCAGATCAGACCCGTCGAGGTGACGTATCCCGGCGGGATGCCGAGGGCGGGCGGCGCTGAGCGCTGGCCCGCTGAGTCCTGCTGGTCAGATGTCCCGGAAGAGACCAGTCGGCGTGTTGACCCACCACCATGGGGGCCTTTGGCTGCTGACCTGCGCGCATGGTCTTTCGGTTGTTTCATGCTCGCGCCGGTTGATGGAGTTGGAATCCCGGAGAAGTCCCAGAGAACTCCTGCGGTCGGCGAACGCCCTTTCGGTTCTACTCAACGGAGGGCAGCGCGACGGGGCCGGGATGTGTGCTGGAGATCGGCCTTGTTGCTCTGCGGCAGTGGGTGGTTCATTTCCGAGCGGAGGTGAGCCGCCGTTCGCGACCTCGGAGACGGACATGGTGGCGTGCCGTCCGCGCAAGCGACGAGCGTGACCGCAGGGATGGCCGTAAGCCCATGCAGAGCGCGATCACGGGGCACCCGCGTTCGATGCCCCTGGGCAGCCCCGCAGACGCGACGGCCAGACAAGGCCGCGCCCACCAGACAGGGGGCGCGGTGGAAGTAGCGGCGGGCCGACCCTCCCCGGACACGGGCGTCGTTGAGGCGCTGCCATGGAGCTCCGTCAGTGGTAGTTCATACGCCTGGTAGGCCAGCCAGGCGTTCACGACGGCAGCCTTCGCGTTATGTACCTCGGCCTCGTTCGTACCGATCACGTTGCGACGCTGCCAAAATTGCAGTGGGTGCTCCCAGCGCCACCGGCGGTCTGATCAACCTCACCGCTCTTCACGGCGAACACCAACGCCCCGTCGAGCAACTGCAAGGAATGCTGCAACGCGCCGGTTCCACAACACCTTGGCCCGGTGGACATGACCGCGCCCCGCGTTGGTGTGGAAGGAGGCGTCGCGGCTCGGAGGTGCGGACATCGTCCTGGTGGCGCCCTCCCACTTCCCGCGCGTGCAAACCGCCCTACCTGCGGCTGATCCCGCGAGCGGTGAGCTGTTCCAGCTGCCACGGGGGCGGCCTCCCGGCTTGGCACGGAACACGGCAAGTCGGTCAGCACGGCGCTCAACATGGCATTGCCGGGCGGGCTGTTCGGGGCGGCGGGGGTCTGAGCGGGCCAGCCCCGCCCCGGTCGTGAGGGCGGCCGGTACCTCGCCCCCGAGGTACCGGCCGAGCTTGACCGCGGCGTTCAGGCCGCCTTCTTCAGCGACGTGAGGTGGGCGAAGACCACCACGTTCGCCGAATAGCCTGCCTTCTCGTTGAAACGCCCGCCGCAGGTCAGCAACCGGAGTTCGGGCCGCCCGGTCTCCCCGTACACCTTGTCGTCGGGGAACTTGTCCTTCGTATACGTCTTCACCGCATCCACCGTGAACACCGCGATTTTGCGGTCCGCGCGCACCACCTCGACCTTGTCGCCCCGGTGCAGAGCGTTGAGGTTGAGGAAGATGGCGGGGCCGGTCCTGGTGTCCCGGTGACCCACAAGCAGGGCCGTGCCGTCCTCGCCGGGCGACGGCCCCTTCTCGTACCAGCCCGTCAGCTTGGGCTTGCTCAACGGCGGGGCTTCGAGCCGGCCCTTGGTGTCGAGGCCGAGTCCGGTGACCGCCGCCTCGATGAAGATGGCGGGAATGGCGACCTTCAGGGGTCGGGAGGGCACCAGGGGGGCGTGCGAGGCGGGCACGTGTTTCTCCGGTTTGTGCGGTGCCCGTCGGAACGGCGCAGGCCCGCCGCCCGCGGCGTCGCTGCCGCGGGCGGCGGTGACCGTCCGGGTGTCCTCGGAGGAATCCGAGGACACCCGGACGATGCCGGCCACCAGAGTGAACGTCACGCACAGCGTCATGGTGAGACGGCAGGCGCGCGTCGGTCCCCGTCGGCGCCGTCGACAGCGGACGTTACGCGTCGCCACGGGCGCGGCGACGCGCGGACCGGCGCATCATGATCAGGCCCGCGGCTCCTGCGGCCCCGGCGACCAACGCGGCGGCGGCGGTTCCGGCGTTCGAGTCGCTCTCGGAGCTGACGGGCTCCACGTCCGGGACACCGCCGCCGCCCGCGGGGACCGCGCCGATGGGCTGCTGCGGCTTGTGAGGCTTGCTGCCGCCGTGACCGCGGTTGGGGCACTCGACCTTGAAGCTCTTCTGCTTCGGGCCCGCCGGGACGACCCACACCAGCTGGTACGTGCCCTCCGGGAGCAGGTACTGCTCACTGCGCGCACTGCCGTTGATGAGCGGAAGGGTGTCCAGCAGGGTGGTACCCGGCGGCACGGTCGGGGGCTGCTCGGTGATCGTCCAGGGGACCGAGGGGAACGACTCGAAGTTGCTCGCCGCCAGCACGAACTTGCAGACCTCGACCCCGTCGCGGTCACCGCGCGAGTGCCAGCTGACCGAGCGGATGTCGATGTCACCGCTGTCGCCGGGGACGGCATAGGCGGCGGGTGCCCCGGCCAGGGTGGCACCGGCGACGGCGACGGCGACGGCCACCTTGGCGCCCGTGCGGCCGGCGCGGGAGCGGACAGAACTGGAGATGCGCATGAAGGCTCCTTCAAGCCGAGATGATTGTCGTACTGATCACCTGATTGCCTAAGAGATGCCATAAGTCGTGTCAAAAGTCAGATAAGACACGAGAACACCCCAGAAGTGCCCTGTTCGGCGGACAGCACGCGGGTGGAATCCGGCACACGGACCAGATCGCGGGCCGCGAAGCAGCAGCGTGACGGAGCCGGACGCTACGGCCCCGTCATCCACATGTGGGGTGCCCGGGCCCGGCATGACCGTCCTTTCGTCTCCGGCGCGCGGGCCTGTGCTCAGCTGCCGCGGCTGCCAGGCGAGGAAATCCCGGGCGATCCGGGACTCTTCCAGACGGGATATCCCACCGGACCCACACGCCGAGGTCAGATCGACTCGGTGTCAGGAGCCCGGTTCTGGTGCTTCAGCACGTCTCTTCGGCCACGTCGACGGACGTTTCGAACCCGACGAACGAGTAATGGGCGAGCACCGCGCTAGTGAGCACGGCCCCCGCGGGCCCCTTGCGTGAGGGGCCCAGCGGTAGCGCGGGAAGGGAAATGCACTCGGATGGATAGTCGCCGCCGACCCCCCGGCAAGAGCGGCCACCGACACGATGCCGGCCGTGGCGGGGAGTCGTGTGAAGTGGTTTCACGGGGCACCTCGTACCCGCCTGCCGCCCAGCAGACGGCGAACCCCTCGTATGCCTGCGAAAGTGGACGCGTAGGGCAGACGATGCCGGGTACGGGAGGGTCGGCGGATTCGGCGAGAGGTGGAGAAACCGATGGCTGTACGACACCGATTGATCGAACGTCCCGTCGAGGCTGTGTGGGCAGTTCTCGCGGATCCCAGGCGCTACGGCGACTGGGTCGTGGGTACGTCCGAGTCGACGCCCGACGAAGGCACCTGGCCCGAGCTCGGCGCCGGCATCACCTACACGGTCCAGCTGGGCTGGTGGTCCGCCCGGGGCCGCACCGTCGTCCGACGCTGTGAGGCCCCGCACGTGCTGGAGCTGGAGGCCGAGAGCGGATGGCTGGGCACCGCCCGGATCGCGCTGAAGGTACGTCGTTGGGGAAGGAACACGCTGGTGATCATCGATGAGCACCCCTTGCGAGGGCCCGCCGCGAAGCTCCACAACACTGCCATCGACGCTTTCGTTCAGCTGCGTCATCGCACCATGCTCGCCCGCCTGGCGGAAGTGGTCGAAAGGACCCCGAGGGGCGAACATCAGGTCGCGTGACCGTCGCATCCGCCCGTAGGACGACAGAGTGGCTGCGCAGTAGTGGCTCGGCGTGAACATGAGGAGGCAGCGATGCCGGATGCGGTGGTCATCGGCGCGGGACCCAACGGCCTCGTCGCGGCGAATCTTCTGGCCGGCGAGGGGTGGAGTGTAGAGGTGCTGGAGGCGCAGCCGGAACCGGGTGGTGCGGTCCGCAGCGATCGTGGAGTCCATCCGGACTACGTGAGTGACCTCTTCAGCGCCTTCTACCCACTGGCCGCGGCGTCTCCCGTCCTCGGCGGACTGGAGCTCCAGGAGGAAGGACTCAAGTGGAGTCGCGCCCCTCGGGTGCTGGCCCACCCGCTGCCGGACGGCCGGTGCGCCGTGCTCGAACGGGGTGCGCGGGAAACGGCGGCGGGGCTGGATACGTTCGCGGCGGGTGACGGGGCCGCCTGGCTCGATCTGTACGGTACCTGGGCCCGTCTGGGCCCCGACATCCTGCGCGCTCTCTTCACCCCCTTCCCGCCCGTACGGGCCGCCGTCCAGCTGGCCGCCAAGCTCACGGCCGCCGGGGGGCTTCGTCTGGCGCGGACGATGATCCTGCCTGTGCGTCGCCTCGGCGAGGAGGAGTTCCGCGGCGAAGGGGCACGACTCCTCCTCGCGGGGAACGCGCTGCACGCGGACCTCGGCCCCGAGGCGGCGGGCAGCGGAGGTTTCGGCTGGCTGATGTCCATGCTCGGCCAGACCTACGGCTTTCCTGTACCGGTCGGAGGCGCTGGGGCGCTCACCACGGCTCTCGTGCGGCGACTGGAGCGGCACGGCGGTGTCGTCCGGTGCGGAGAGCGTGTGGACGAGATCGTCGTACGCGCAGGACGCGCCGTCGGCGTACGCACCGCGAGCGGTGAATCCGTTCCGGCCTCCCGTGCCGTGCTCGCCGATGTCTCCGCACCGGCGCTCTACGGCGGACTGGTCGACGCCCGATTCCTCCCTGATCAGCTGCTGAACGATGTGCGTCGCTTCCAATGGGACTTCGCGACCTTCAAGGTCGACTGGGCGCTGAACGGGCCGGTGCCGTGGACCGCCGGTGAGGCATCCACGGCGGGAACGGTCCATCTGGCCGACGGCGTCGACGGTCTCACCCGGTTCGCCGCGCAGATCGCCACCGGCCAGGTACCCGACCGCCCCTTCCTCCTCTTCGGGCAGATGACCACGGCGGACGCCACGCGCTCACCCGCCGGCACGGAGTCGGCCTGGGCCTACACCCACGTTCCGCACCGCATCAAGGGCGACGCCGGCGAGGACGGCCTCACGGGACGGTGGGACCGGCGCGAACAGGAAGCCATGGCCGACCGGATGGAGCACGAGATCGAGCGCTGGGCGCCGGGGTTCCGATCGCGCGTCATCTCCCGCCGGGTTCTCGCTCCACCGACCATCGAGTCCATGAACGCCAATCTGCTCGACGGCGCGATCAACGGCGGCACCGCCGCCGCGCACCAGCAGCTGGTGTTCCGCCCCACACCGGGCACGGGACGGCCCGAGACACCGGTGAAAAACCTCTACCTCGCCTCCGCATCCGCACATCCCGGTGGCGGCGTCCACGGAGCCCCCGGCGCGAACGCGGCCCGCGCCGCGCTGCGTGGCGGGAGCGTATACCGCCTGCACACCCCATCACTGCCGTGGGCCAACCGCACTGGGCCGACCGGCAAGTAGCCGTCTCCACTCCTGCCCACAACCGTTGGTATTCTCGCCGGAAGGCTCCGACGACGGGGGGCTACGGCTCAGTCACGATGGCAACCATCCCGGCACGTATACGGAGGACACACGTCGCTCCATGCCGAGTAGCGGTCGGCGTCGCGGATCATACTCGTGTCGATGCAGTTCACATACGCGATACCGACGCTGACACTGTAGTGGGCCATCTCGGTATGTAGAGAATGGACGAGAGACTACACTCCGGCTTTGGGTGCGCAGTAGGTGCTCATCATTGGCACCGCCCCGAGAGGCGCGAGTGAGGCGATTTGTAGATAATGGCCGTGAGTGTCGAGCAGTTGCGGCATAGATGACCGTGCCGTCACTGCGCCGTTGATCAGGTTGATCTCAATCACACGTCACCAACTAGCCGGATCCGAGTTGAGGAATGGGCCAGCTTCGGCCACTCCCGCGTTGGCCATGACGATCGAAATCGGCCCATAAGCCGGGGCACTTCCTTAGCGACGCGAGCCATCGCGGGGGCATGGGTGAGGTCCGCACCCCAGCACCGCGAAGTCGTCGGTAGTTCGGTCGCCACCTCGACGAGGGCGTTCTCCTTCAGGCCGAGCAGAGCTACGTCGACGCCACGGGCAGCCAGTTCCTTGGCGGTGAATTCGCCGAGCCCGGGTGCGGCACCCGTCACGACGACCGTGCGACCGCTCTGTAGCCGCTTCTGATTGGTCATGTGCTCCGACAGCGTGTATGCAGTACGGGTGGTCGACGTGTCGCTGCCTTAAAGCTTGATGGAATCAGCTGGGGTGATCGTCGCCTGCATATTGCGCTCCATCATGCGCAGTGCCGCCTCGGCGAGGTCGCGGTGGATATGGGCGACGGCCTCCTTGGGAATGGTTACGTGCACATGGCGGATGTGTGCATCAAGAGCGGAGTAGAGGATGGACTGTTCGGTGACCTGGCCGCAGAGAATCACCCGGTCCACGTTGATTTGCGACAGCAGGTAGCTGAGTGGGGTTTCGAAAAATATCGAGTGTCTCGCCTTGACCACAAATAGCGAATTCTTATCCGGCCGTACCGGACTGACCAGCTCGGACTCAGGCCCGGCCAGTGCGGCATGGAGGATCTCTCCGTGATGGGATCGCCATTTACCGAAGTTGTCGTTGACATAAATGACTGGGACACCCTGGGTGCGCGCTCGTTCCAAGAGCCGGACAATATGCGGTAGCGCCTGGCGTACGGAAGGAATCAGAAGTTCCGCATCCGCGTGCTCATATGTGTTGATCATGTCGATCAGGATCAGAGCATTTCTTCCCATGACGCCATGATCCCACCTTCACCCGCGTGCGCGCGTCCCCAAAGGGCATAGGGAGCCGCGTACACTGGCGGATGACTACACCGGCGACAGCGGGGCCAGGTGCCGGCATTCCTTCTCAAGTGCCTCTCTCTCATCGTTTCTCGTCTTCTACGTGGGTCCGCCGACCTGGACCACCAACGATTTTCGTAGTGGACGCGCTGAGGGCGTACCACGCGCGAAACCTGGTGCTGTTCACACCGCTCGGCCGCAGGAAAGAGCGGGGGCTGATCCCGATTTCCGGGCAATCTCGGGCTGCGCTGTCTGCGCCGCGGACAGCGTGGCCATGTCCGGTCGGACGACCGTCAGATCTCCCGAGGAGACAGCGGGCGCAGGGCCGGTCCGTGAAGGACCTCTCCGTCAATGCCAAACCGGGAACCGTGGCAAGGGCACTCCCACGCCGTTTCCGCTTCGTTGAAGGAAACCAGGCACCCGAGATGCGTACAGCGCGCCGACACGGCGTGGGCGGTACCGTCCTCGTCGCGATAGACGGCACAGCGGCGGCCCTCGACCCGGACGACGGCGCCCGATCCCGGGGCGATCTCGGCGACCGAATCCACATGAGTGGTCTTCACCCTGTCGCCCACGAAGTGCCGAGCCACCTCCACCTGCTGCTTGAGCAGGGCCGGTGCCTCCCGGAGGGTGCTCCACAGACGGCGTGGGTCATACAGCCCGGCCCACTCGGGTTGTGCGCCGGTGACCAGCGACGCCAGCAGCTGTCCTGCCATGGCGCCCGTGCTCATGCCCCAGCCACCGAATCCGGTGGCCACATACACATGCCGGGCACCCGGGTGGAAGGGGCCGACCAGCGGCACACCGTCGCTCACATCGTTGTCCTGAGCGGCCCATCGGTAAGCCGTCTCGCCTACCGGGAAGTGGTCGTGCATCCATCGGTCCAGTCGCAGGAATCGCCCGTGGCTGTCACCGGTGCCGGGGGTGAAGCTCTCACCGGTGACGATGAGCAGTCGTCGGCTGTCGTCGAAAGGCGCGGTACGGACGGAGCGCTTACCCATGTCGTCGGTGACGTACATGTGCTCCGGTGCCTGGTCGGCGGGAATGGGTGCGGCCACCACCAGTTCCCGGCGTGGTGACAAGCGGGCGAAATGGAGTGCTCGGTCGAAGACCGGGTAGTGCGTGGCGACGACGACATCCTTCGCGGTGATCGTCACGCCCCCCTCGGTGGTCACCTTGCACGGACTGCCCTCGTTCAGGCCGGTCACGCGAGTCCGTTCGTGGATGACGCCGCCTCGTGCGGTGATGTCGTCTGCCAAGGCCAGAAGGTACTTGCGCGGGTGAAACTGTGCCTGGTGGGCGACCTTGACGGCTGCGCGGACAGGGAACGGCAGGTCCGCCTCCGTCACGAAGTGAGCGTCGAGGCCCGCTTCGGCGGCTGCGTGGGCCTCCGCTTCGAAGGTGGCCCGCTGCCGCGGATCGGTGGTGAACGTCAGGGCCGAGGACCGCTCGACTTCGCAGTCGACGCCGAGTTCCTCCGCGACCGATACAACGCGTTCCACCGCCGCTTGCTGGGACTGGGCGTAATGGCGTGCGCCTTCACCCCCGCGCGTTCGGTTCAGCCGTTCATAGATCAGCGAGTGCGCCGCTGTGAGCTTCGCCGTCGTGTAGCCCGATACGCCGGCGGCGATACGGTCCGCCTCCAGCACGACCACGCTCCGCCCGGCCCTGGCCAGCTCCCAAGCGGTGCTCAGGCCGGCCATTCCCGCGCCGATCACCACGACGTCTGCCGCCGCGTCCGTGTCCGGGCTGGGCTTGTCGGTGCCCGGGGTCGTCGCCATCCAGTAGGACTCGGCCGTGCCGGGCAGTTCATCGTGTGAGGTCATGCAACTAGGTGTTCCCCCAACAGTACGAAGGAGACGGGGCGAGGTGACTCTTCCCCTGAGCGGCCCTGTCTCCAGACCAGACCTGTACACCCGGACGGGTGATGAGAAGCGAGGAGACGCAGAGGGGCGCCGCGGGCGCGGGCAGGAACCCGGGTCCACCGGCACCACCAGGGCCCGAGGGCGACCGGGTGACACGGCTCGATGACCCCCGTCCCTGCGGGGCTCCAAGAAGTCGCCCTGCCGGCCAGGCTCCTGGGAACCCAGACCGCCGTCGTGGCGATGCGGGGCGAGCGCACGGACCCACCGCATCGAACCGCCTACGACCTGGCCAAACTGCTTCTCACCCCGTGGCCTCGGCTCCGCCGGAGGCCGGTTGGCCGCGACACCGGCGGGCCAAGACGGTCCACACCGAAGCGTTCTCCCGCTTCGACGGCCGCGCCCCCGCCCAGGAGCGCGGGGAGGGGGAGGGCCCTCGGCGGGTGCTCCCGCGCACCTCTTCAGCCACGGGCCGGTGACTGGGCCACGCTCCTCGAACAGGCCCACGTCCATGGCCGAGAACGTCGGCCCCCGTGGGTGCCCGGTGACGGCGCCGCCCGTGCCGCCCACGCCCTGGCCGACACACCGAGAGGCACCAGTGCCTGGGACGTCCTTGGGAACACCAGGCAGTTTCCCGGGCGTCCTGCACCCAGCCCGCGCGTCATCGAACCGATGAGGAGGGCGAGATCGTCGTGGACGACTGGCGGCACGCGCTTCTACAGGGGCCCGGCCGGATTACGCCGACCACGGGAGGGATGGGCCGGGGCTTTCGGGACAGACGGAGGAAGCCCGGCCGGCTCCGGCAGCACGCAACGCACCAGGACTGGTCGGTACCCGGCGATAGCTGTGTGAGTCGGTTTCGACGATCCACGAGAAAGGCGGGCTGAGGACGGTGCTTTCCTTACTGCTCTGCCTACGTCAGGACTGCGCTGCACGTGCAGTGCGGCGGCGGCCGGCCAATCCTTGCCCGTCGAGAGGCTACTCGTGGGCGGGCGGACGATGGCCGTTCGGGTCGGGGGCCGCGAGTTGCGGACCCAACCCGACGTACACCGGTGAAACCGTCTTCACGGGCGCTGTCAACCCGACCTCTGAGCACGGGAGTGCGCTGGGCATCGGATCGGCGCGCTCGAACGGCCGCATTCTGTCGCAGCCGACCGTGCTTTCCCCGTCGACGGGCCGTCTGCTTGGTCTGCGTCTGCGCCGCAGCGCAGACGCAGACCTGCGGAATACGTTCCGTAATCGTTTGAATGGCGGTCCTCTTATCAGCGATACATCCTGGATGGGCGGCGGACAGTCGTCGCCACCGAGAGGGCGAGAAGCAGAGATGGCGGAGAGACTTCGCAGCAGGCCGCGGCGGATGCTTACGCTCCCGGGCGTTTATGCCCCGCAGCATGACACGCACCTCCTGATGCGCGCTGTCGGCCGAGAACTCGCCGATCCTGGTAAGCGTGTGCTGGAACTCGGCACAGGCAGTGGAGCCTTGGCGGTCCACGCGGCCCGGCTGGGCGCTCGGGTCACCGCTGTGGACATCTCTCGCAGGGCGGTGTTGTGCGCCAAATTGAACGCCGCCCTCCACCGCCAGCGCGTCAGTGTCCGCCATCGCGATCTGTCCACCTTCGGCAGGGGCGGATTCGACCTGGTGATCAGTAATCCGCCCTATGTGCCGGCTCCGGTTGCCTTGCCGCCTGTGCGCGGGAAGGCTCGTGCGTGGGACGGCGGCCTGGATGGCCGTGCGGTCGTCGACCAGGTCTGCGTGACCGCCGCAACCGTTCTGGGGCCGGGCGGAACGTTGCTCATGGTGCACTCGGCAATGTGCGGCGTCGATGTCACGATCGACGCTCTCTACGGCCTGGGTCTCGACGCGCAGGTCATCGACCGCGAGCTCGTCCCCTTCGGCCCAGTGCTGCGCTCCCGTCTGTTGTGGTTGCGTGACCAGGGATTGATGGACGACGAGCAGCAGGACAAGGAAGAACTGGTGGTCTTCCGTGCGCGACAACGCTGACGTTCGCCGCCTCCGTCTCGAACGCAGCGGGCCGCTGCTGGTGGAGGGTCCCGTTACTGTCACCGGGGACGACGGGACCACTGCAACGGCTCAGCGATTCATGGTGGCGGTGTGGACGTGTCGTCGCAGTCGCTCTTATCCCTGGTGCGACACTGGCCATCGCCGCCGCACGGCCTTGTCCGCCGCTACTTCGAGGGACGCGACCACTGATGCGATTCCGGGTGGGACGATATGAATGTCATTGCCCACCGTGAAGCACGTGACACCATCCCAGTGCTACCGGTCCCAAGGGGTGTCGTATCCGACGCGGTCATCTCCACGTCACGCGATCGCCAAGCACCTTGGGTGAGCCCTCAAGCGGTTGCCCGAACGGAGCCGTACAGCGACGGGGGATCGAAGGCGTCGGCGACGCCCGTGCATGGGTTGCGGACCTGTTGCGCATGCGCGGAGCAGCGGAGTGCCGCTTCCTGCGAGCACCGCGGGCGGATGTGCCACAGCGGGCGAACACCCATGACGCCTTGGGCTCGGCGCATATCCCTGGCGACGACTGCACAGCACCCTGCCAGACCCTGGAACCGGAAGAGACAGGGGTAAGCGGGAGCTCTGATACTTCACCCGCTGTCCCAGCGCGTACCTCGTCGGGGTCCGCTCCGGATGCGCCACCTCAGCTATCTCCTCACCACCTGTGCCACGATCGATGACAAACGACACTCTCCGCAACGATGGGAACTCCATGAGTGAGAAGAAGAACCCCGTGAAGGCCGCCGCCGAAAAGGTGGTCGAGAAGGTCCAGGACGCCGTTGGGCCCGCGAACGAGATCCCCGGTGCGCCTGCGCCGGTGCCGCCGACGGTGGACGAGCCCACCGAGCCGACCGGTCCGCTGCCGCCCAAGCCCGACCAGCGGGGCCCGGACACGTACAGCCCGACCGGCCAGGAGACCGGAGTCCCCCAGAAGAAGGTGGCGCAGGGCGGGGACCGCCTGACGACCGCGCAGGGCGCCCGGCTGTACGACACCGACCACTCGTTGAAGGCGGGTCCGCGTGGGCCGGTCCTGCTGCAGGACCACCACCTGCGGGAGAAGATCACCCACTTCGACCACGAGCGTATCCCGGAGAGGGTCGTGCACGCCCGGGGCGCAGCCGCGCACGGGGTCTTCCAGGGCTACGGCACTGCCGCGCAGATCTGCAAGTCAGCGTTCCTGGCCAAGGACGTCGAGACACCGGTGTTCGTCCGCTTCTCGACCGTTCTCGGTTCGCGGGGCTCGGCCGACACGGTGCGCGACACCCGGGGGTTCGCCACGAAGTTCTACACCGACGAAGGGGTCTTCGACCTGGTCGGCAACAACATCCCGGTGTTCTTCATCCAGGACGCGATCAAGTTCCCCGACGTCATCCACGCCGGCAAGCCGCACCCGGACCGGGAGATCCCGCAGGCGCAGAGCGCCCACGATACGTTCTGGGACTTCGTCACCCTGCACACCGAGGCGACCCACCACACCCTGTGGAACATGTCCGACCGCGGCATTCCGCGTTCCTACCGGATGATGGAGGGCTTCGGCGTCCACACCTTCCGCCTCGTCAACGCGGAGGGCGCCACGACGCTGGTGAAGTTCCACTGGAAGCCCAAGCTCGGCGTGCACTCCCTGGTGTGGGAGGAAGCGCAGATCACCGCCGGAGTCGACCCGGACTTCCACCGCCGGGACCTCGCCGACGCGATCGAAGCGGGCGCCTTCCCCCAGTGGGAGCTGGGGGTACAGACCTTCCCGGACACCGAGGACCAGACGTTCGAAGGCATCGACCTGCTGGACCCGACGAAGATCGTGCCCGAGGAACTGGCCCCGGTCCAGCCGATCGGTCTGCTCACCCTGAACGCCAACCCGTCGAACTACTTCGCCGAGACCGAACAGGTCGCCTTCCACCTCGGCCACCTGGTTCCCGGCATCGACGTCACCGACGACCCGCTGCTCCAGGGCCGCCTCTTCTCCTATCTCGACACCCAGATCAGCCGGCTCGGCGGCCCCAACTTCGGGCAGCTGCCGATCAACCGCACCCACGCTCCGGTCAACGACATGCTGCGCGACGGCATGCACCAGACCGCGGTCCACCGGGGTGTGGCCCCCTACCGGCCCAACTCCCTCGACGGCGGCTGCCCGTTCCTCGCGGGGGAGGACACCGGTGCCTACATCGAGGTGCCCGCCGAAGTACCCGCGGCCCGCAAGGTCCGCGACGCGCCTGCGTCCTTCGACGACCACTTCAGCCAGCCCCGGCTGTTCTGGCTGAGCATGACCCCTACCGAGCGCGAGCACATCGTCGCTGCGTACACCTTCGAGCTCGGCAAATGCTACGAGCAGGCGATCAAGGAACGTGCCCTGCTCGTCCTGGCGAACATCGACAGCGTGCTGTGCGAACAGGTGGCCGCCGGCCTCGGCCTGCCCGTCCCGCAGGCAACCGTGCCTCTGGGCGAGCCGGTGCCGAGCCCGGCCCTGTCGCAACTGGGCGACAGGTGGCCGGCGGACGGCCGGATCATCGGCATCGTCACCGCCGGCGACCAGGATCTGGGCGGCGTTCGGTCGGTCCGCCAAGCGGTGCTGGACGCCGGAATGGTTCCGTTGGTCATCGCTCCGACCGGTGGGAAACTCGACCAGGACGGCGAACCCGTCACCGTCCAGCGCACCTTCACCACCGCACGATCCGTCGAGTTCGACGCCATCCTGCTCGCCGGGGCACCGGCCCCCGGCCTCGACGCGAGCGGTGCCCGCGACGCCAAGGTCGATGACGACGCGGTGGTGACCGCCGGGGTCGACCCGCGGGTCCTGCTGTTGATCACCGAGGCATACCGGCACGGCAAGGCCATCGGCGCCTGGGCCGATGGTCTCGACGCCCTGGAGACCGCCGGCATCGCCCCCGACGCTCCCGGTGTGGTCACCGCCACCGAGCCGACCTCGGTCCTGGAGGGCCTCACCGGAATGCTGGCTCACCACCGAGCCTGGGACCGGTTCACCCCGGCTGTCTGATCCCCGCCCCGTCGGCTCCCGGCACCTTGCCCGGGGGCCGACGGGCCGAAGGGCCGTGACCACGTGACGCGGAAGGCGAAGAACCATGATCGGCGAGCACGAAGGTCCGGGCACTCTCGTCATCCTGGCCAACTTCGTCTCCCCGCTGGCAGTCGACCTCGCCGAGGAATCTGTCCTGCGCCAGTGGGCGGAGCAGGCTCCCCGCAAGCTGTGGCTCACCCGCCCCGGCGACGTGCTGATCACCCCGGTCCCTCTCAGCGCGCCCTTCCGAAGCTACGTCTTTCACCGGCTCGGCGTGCCGGAGAACTCGGTGGACGTCGTCACCGTGCCCGACACACCGCACCTGCCGATGGCCCAGGCGCTGGCCGCACACAACCTGTTGGAGCCTGTGCGCACCCTCATCGGCGAGCGCCCGACCGCGCGGCTGCTCCCCACCGCGCTGGACGAAGCCTCCGCCGCCCTGGCCGCGGATCTCCGCATCCCCGTCGTCCCCTACGAAACGGGCGTCCCGAACCCCCACACCCTGCGGGCGGTCGCCGCCATGAACACGAAGACAGGGTTCCGTACGGCCGCACAAGCCCTCGGTCTGCGCCTGCCGCACGGCCAGGCCTGCACGGGTGCGGAACTCGGTCAGGTGACCATTGCGCTGCTGGCCTCCCACCCACGGGTGGTCCTCAAGCCGGACCGCTCCGCCGGCGGCCACGGCCTGCACTTCGTCAGCCGCGGCGACCAGCCGCCACAGTCACCGCCGCACCCTCAGAGCCGTTGGGTGGTGGAGGGATACGTGGAACACACCCGCGCCATCAGTGCCCAGGGGCACGCCACGGCTACCCGGGTAGAGGTGGCATACGACGGCGAGATGCGCATGAGCAGCGGCTCGTTCGCCGGATACTGCTCGCCCCTGAAGGACCTGACCCCGGGAGCGCGCGCGGAGCTGACCGACTGGACCCTCACGCTGGGCGGTCATCTGGCCGCCGAAGGCTACCGCGGGCCGTTCAGCCTCGATCTGGTGTGCACGCAGGACGGCACGCTGTACGCCCTGGAGTGCAACGTACGACGCACCGCGACCACCACAGCCCACGCCATGGTGAGCCGCCTGGCCGGCGCAGACCGGCCCGTCTGGTCCACCGGCACGGCCACCACCCTCGCGCCCGTCTCCTTCGACGAGGCGGTCGGGCACCTGACCGAAGCAGGGCTGGACTTCCAGCCCGGCGACTCCGAGGGCGTCCTCCTCTATGCCGACCGTCCCCTCGACGGGCGGGGCTGGCGGTACACGGCCCTGGCCCCCACTCACACCCGGCTCACCGAACTCGAAGTCCGACTCGCCGCAGCTTTCGGGCACGAGGGGATCTAGCGCGGCCGTTCGGAGAACTCCAGGGCGTGGTCGACGAGTTCGGCTGTGGCGCCGGGCAGTTCGCCCTGCTCGCGCGGGAAGCGTCACCACCCCGGTCCTGCACACCGGGTCCGCTGCTCGGAGCCGTCCAAACCGGACGGCACGGTCTGCTGGAGAAGGGCGTGGCGCAGAGCGGTCCGGTCGTCGAAGGGGTGCGAGCCACTGCCGGAGGTCTGTCGCTGGTCCGCGCCGCGCCCGGTGATCATGACGACGTCGCCGGGGCGGGCGGTGGACACGGCCAGGAGGAGCGCGCGCCGTCGGTCCGGCTGGACGGGGAGACGACCTGCCGCTGCGACGACGACCTGCCGCTGCGCCGGGCACCGGCCGCGACAGCATCACGCAGCACGGCGGGGTGCTCGCTGTAGGCACTTCCATCGGTGACGATCACGACGCACAACCACGTGCGGGTTCACGCCACCAGTGGCCAGGGCCACGAGAGCGGCCACCGCGTTATCGGCCTTTCGGGCGCCGAGCAGCCGCAACCGCACCTCCCGGTCGACACCCGGCCCGCAGGGGCCGAAGCAGGTACCGCCGGCATCTGCCGAGCTGCGGCGGGCGCTCCGATCGGCCGCTCCGGACCCGTGGTGAACGTGCTGAGGGGACAGCGGGTCTCGGCAACCAGACGGCGGCCACGAGGGTCACCGATGTTGACGACGGCGTGTTCGCGCAGATGCGCGGTGCTCGTCTTCCCGTTGATCCCCGTGACCTCGTACACGGGCAGAGCACGGCAGGGGGCGCCGTACAGCCGGGCGCTAAGGATGCCAAGGACCCGGCGGGGACCCTCGACGACCAGGGAGGGCCGCCCCTGGGGTCCGATCGGTCACTGAGCAGCGCGACAGCGCCGGCGTCGGCTGCCCGCCCAGCGAAAGTCGGCCCGTGCCGGAGCCGTCCGGGCAACCCGGCGACCAGGTCCCAGGGGGCGACATCGGCGCTGGCGAGCGTGGCCCCGTGCACCCGAACCCGCTCGTATCCCGGCCGGAAGATCAGCCGCGCCTGCGGGGCCACACCGCGCAGAACATGCAGGAGATCGCCCAGGCACATAGAGATCACGACGGGGTCTTCCTGGAAAGCACTGACCACCGTCCACCTCCACGATTCCAGGCCCTGCCTCTGGAGATGCGCGCCGCTGGGCGCATGAGAACATCTCGCTGCCACAGCTTGCGCAGGGCGAGGCCCCTACCAGAATTACTCGAACGGCTGCTGTTCGTCTTCCTCTCGACGCAGGACGGCCGCCGCCGGGGCACGGATCTGTCATGCCCTGTAGCTCAGTGCCCAATCGACGGAGCCGAGTGATCTGACCTTATGCTTCAGGACTCCGTCGAGAGCTGGGGGTGGACGGAAGATCCCAGCGTTGGCGTCCAGCTGCCGATGATCTATCCATCGGGCCTGTCAGCTGTGCCTTCATCATCCAGGGGTTCCTCGTCACGAATGCCCATGATGCGATAGCGGCGACCCTGCACCCAAATATAGCCCTCGATTCGGTGTTCCTCGAGACGCAGATGAAGATCCATGTCGGGTTGGTCGGTCAACTTGTGCAGCTTGCGGCGCGTGTCCTGTTCCAACTCTTCGTCCATAGGGCATTTCCTCAGCAGAGCCGCTCACGGATGGTGCAGGTATGAGTAGCCCGATAGTTCTGCCCCAAACCGGATGGGATTCGGCGGTCCCCGCTCCTCGGACTCCTCCGCCCTGACGAGCGGACATCAGGAGCAGGGGCCGGGACGACCTCGCGCCGATCTGCAGACCGTTCGGCGCGAGCGTCACGGGGTAGAGCTCTCTGCTGTCAGCAGCGCAATTCCCAGCGCCGACATCAGCAAGCTTTCCTGGGTTGACTGGACCGGCCCGCCCCTCGCGGAGGGCTGTACGAGGTCACTGTCTCAAGGCTCAGCCGCTGTTCTTCTGTACGAGGCAGTCGTAACCCAACTGCATGGTGTCAGCCACCGCCAAGGCGGTAATGCCTCCTGTGACGATGCGTGTAGCTCGGGGCCACAGCAGGTGAGCACCGGTGAAGGTGGTGGTCAACCAGACGCTGAGGCAGAACGGACAGGTGGCGAGCTCACCTACGGTCGACCTGACGCGGCCCCCGCGAGGACTTTCCTTCACTTCGGCGGGGCCCGCCGACTCCTCGTATCGCGTGAACGGCGCCCGGAGCGGGCTCGTGACGGAACCCTTGCTGAGCAGTCGACCGAGTCGGAACACTGCGGCTGCTGTCAACAGGAGATCCAACGGTTGGTGACGGTCCGGTAGTTCAGTCTTTCGCACGCCTACGACGGCGCCCCAGGCGGCGGTGTACGCACCGAAAGCGGCCAGGGCACCAAGATGCCCGGCGAGGGAATGTTCCCCCGGCGGCGAGTAGGCCCTGTTCACTCGCCGAAAGGCTTCCCCCGCCCTCGGTAGGAAGGTGCCCTTCTTGCCTACGTTCTGATCCATGACGGAAACCTCCGGTATGACGCGGGATGTGAAATCGGTTTCGCTTCGAACAAAGAGCAGCCCTCCCCGTCGAGGTGTACCTTCGTCCTCTCTCTGAAAAAGAGGGCGTCCGGTCATGCCTCGGCGTGCCTGTCAACGACCAGTTGAGAACGGTCCAGCGTCCCCAAACAGGAAGAGCCTTTACGTCACGGACGCTTGCGCTGCGATTCTGGCGCGTCCCCTTCGAGAACAGCGGGCCGCTCATTCATATGGCGGCTCGGCCAGGACGCTCATTCGGTCTTCGGCCTGTCGAATGCCGGCACGCCCGTCGTTGATTCACTGCCGGTCGGGTCCCACGGCGAGGCAGCTCTGTGTCGCGTGTCATCGTAGCGTGATAATTTCGCTCATGGGTCGGCGTGCCCATACCCAAATTCTGCCGACCAACCGAACCGCCGACATTTTCCCGTCCAGGCCGACGAATCTCAGGGAATTTGCAGAGCAGTGAGAACTCGTGCTCATGAAATGTGGAGCACTTTTCGACCGCGACTTGCCGACGTCTACGAAGTTTCGTCGTCACCGTCGGGTTCCCGCTCCCCTTCGGCTTGGGAGGGGGTAGTACGTTCGGGCTTTGCAGGCCGGTGCTCCGTGGCCCGCCTGGCTTCGTCGTCCGGGCGCTCACCTTCGGCCTGGGACGGTGTGTTGCCCTGCATGGGTTGGCTCTTTTCCTTGTCGTGGGTGGGCGCTCAGGCATCGCCGCACGCGCCTAAGAGAGGAGTGCCCGTTCTGGGCCGTGGTAGACCCTCGCTCGACGATCGTGCTGCCGCATGGGCCAACGTGCGATCTGCACCCGGGGACATGGGCGATGGGGAGGCAAGTAGCGATCCGACCCGCGCACGGGGCACGGCGCCTGTCGGGCGCCGGGGAAACGGACCACGGAGTGAGGCCCCGCCTTCGCACGCAGGCACGCCCATGCGCGCCGTCACGAACGTCGCCGCCATGGCCAGGACCATCAAGGCGGCCGAGGCGACGGTCCCGAGACGGCCCTGTCTATCCCGGCCTCGAATCGGCCACGGCGAACACGGCCGGCGGCCCAGTCGCCGCACGGATGGATCATCCTGAGACCGCATGTTGGGGTCCAGCCAGGCGGTGGGGCGTGCCCTCCGGCCCGGAAAGCGGCGTACGCGGCGACACGCAGGGTGCGCATGCGGTCCGGGGAGCGGAGGCCGGGGAGAAAATTGCGGTAGCGGTTGAACGTCGCCCCTTCCTGGGCCGGCGCGGCGGGATCCTCGTTCAGCGGGATGAGCTGGGCCAAGGGTCGCCAGGCCGCGCCCGTCCCGAGACAGAGTCTGAAGGCGAGGGGCCGCACTGCGGCGGCGGCCCCCACCGCCACCGGGTCGCTGGGGCAGGTGGTGCCACCAGCGGCCGCGGCCGCTGGTGGTCAGAGGCAGGTCCAGAGGGCGGCGCGGTCCGTCGGCATCCGCCACCCGAAGCGCCAGTCCCGCCGCGTCCGGCATGGGCCGTGGGAGCCCGGCGGCGCGGGACCAGCGCGCCATCACCGCGTATGAACCGGGGGCGTCCAGCCATGACACCATTCAGCGGGTCGCTCGCGCGGGCATGTGAAGGCGGTCGGCAGGATCGCTCCGTTGGGGTGCAGGGCCGGCCGACTGCCCCGCCGACGGGCTGCGGTGGGGGCCATCCGGGATGCGAGACGGTCGGGACGGTTCATCCAGCTGTCCGTTCCTGGTGTCGACGGCGATGCGGGCGGCCCCCGTCCCGTGGCAGCGGGTGCCCGTTTCCACGCGTTTCTCGTGGTCCGGCGCCGACCCGGTGTGTGGAGCGCCGGAAACGGGCTACCCCAGAGGTCTACCGAAGGACGCCGCACGAGAAGGGCACCATCATGTCTTCGACGGATACGCCGGTGCAGGTCCAGTTCGTCGGCAACGCGACCCTGCTGCTGCGGTACGGGCCGCTGACCCTGCTCACCGACCCGAACTTCCTCCACCGCGGGCAGCACGCCCACCTGGGATACGGACTGCTGACGAAGCGGCTGAAGGAACCGGCTCTCACAGTAGACGAGCTCCCCGGCCTCGACGCCGTGGTCCTGTCCCATCTGCATGGTGACCACTGGGACCGGGTGGCCCGCAAGAACCTGGACCGCGCCCTGCCCGTCCTAACGACCCCGCAGGCGGCGCGGGTCCTGCGGACCCTCCAGGGCTTCAGCCGTGCCACGGGGCTGCGGGACTGGGAGCACCGCTCCCTCGTCAAGGACGGCCACCGGATGCGCCTGACGGCGATGCCCGGCCGTCACGCCCTCGGTCCCCTGCGCGGCCTGCTGCCGCGTGTCATGGGAAGCATGCTCGAGTTCGGCCCCGCGGGCGGACCGGTGCGGCTGCGGGTCTACATCTCCGGCGACACGCTCCTCTTCGACGGAGTGGACGAGATCGCCCGGCGCTACCCGGACACCGACATGGCAGTCCTGCATCTGGGCGGCACCCGGTTGCCGGGCGGCCTCGTGGTCACCATGGACGGACGGCAGGGGACGGAACTCGTCCGGCGACTGGGCCCCCGGCATGCGCTCCCCGTGCACTACGACGACTACAGCGTGATGAAGTCTCCGCTGAGCGCATTCCTGGACGCGATGGACCGGCGCGGCCTCGGGGGGCGGATCGTGCACTGCGACCGCGGCCAGGTGGCGACGCTCATACCCGGCGACCTGCAGGTCCACGTGGGCTGATCCGCCCCACTGCCCGCTGACCGCTGCTCCACGGCAGGCGGTCAGCGCCTGGGCAGGCGGTGCAGGACGACCTCGCCGAGCACTCCGTCCGCCACCGTGCACGTCATGTACGTGCAGTACGACTGCCGTCTGCGGTCCGTCGGCGAGCCGGGGTGCAGCAGGCGTAGCCGCCCAGCGCCTCGGTGTCCCAGCGGATGTGGCTGTGGCCGAAGACCAGGACGTCCAGGTCCGGGTGGAGCGCGGCGCAGCGTACCTCCCGTCCGCGGGCCGCCCCCGTCTCGTGGACGGCACCGAACCACAGGCCCCCCAGTTGGACGCGGGCCACCTCCGGCAGCCGGGCACGCAGTTCCGGGCCGTCGTTGTTGCCGTACACCCCGGCCAGACGTCGCGCGCCCCCCTCCAACAGGTCCAGAGTGGCCACGTCGACCCAGTCCCCGGCATGAAAGTGGTCCAGGCCGGCGTCCGGGCGTCGCGCCCGGCCGTCCTCGGACCCACCTTGCCGCTCCGCACGAGGCGCTCGGCGCTCCCCATCGTTCTCCGACTGGCACTGGTCGACACCGTGGCGTTGTGGCTGTTGGCGAACGCCCTTCGGTTGTACTCGACGTAGGGCGGCACGGCGGGGCCGGGGATGTGCGCTGGAGGTCGGCCTTGTCGCTCTGCGGCATGGGCGGCTCACCTTTGCTCGCGCGGAGAGCACAGGCCGGCTTCGTTCACGAGCAGTGGTTCCGGCTCAACTTCTGTGACGTCAGCAGTCACGCCGGTTCAGGACCGGAGGCGCGGAGTTACCCGCCCGTTATCTGGCGGTGAGGGCGGCCGATGGGCCGGGGCGATGACTGAGGGACGTGACGGGGGATTTCCCCCGGTCACGTCGACCGGGTGGCCCGATGTTCCCAGGTCACGCGAGCCTCTAGCGTCATACGGGTACCTCTCACTCGATCCGAGGAGCACGATGCGCGTCATTCGTCTGGTCACGGCGGGGCTCGGCCTGACTTGTTTACTCGCGGGCGGCATGCCCGCGTCCGCCTCATCCGCCCCGCCCCGTGCGTCCGCCGAGCCGGCGGGCCACCCCGTCGTCTGGGGGCCTTGTTCGGCGCAGCAGACGGAGCTGCGCGCCGCCGGCGCACGCTGCACGAAGGTGACCGTCCCCCTCGACTATGCCGATCCCGGCGGCCCGACGATCGAGATCGCCGTCTCGCGGATCGCGGCGACGGGCGCGCACGGGAAGCGCCGGGGCATCCTGCTGTCCAATCCGGGCGGCCCCGGCGGCCCGGGCCTGGCCAACACGCTCTATCTGCGGCCCGCGTTGAAGGACGCGGCCGACCGTTACGACCTGATCGGCTTCGACCCGCGCTTCCTCGGCGAGTCCACGCCCGTCGCCTGCGCACCCGCCGCCCCGGCACCCCTTCCCGGTCCCACCACGACCCGCCGTGCGGAGTTCGACCGGGCGGTGCGCGACGCCCGGGACACCGCGCGCCGCTGCCAGGAGCACGGCGACAACGCCCGGCTCCTGCCCCACGCCACGTCCCGGAACGTCGCCCGTGACATGGACGCGATCCGCGCCGCGCTGGGCGAGCGCAGACTCTCGTACTACGGCGTTTCGTACGGCGCCGACCTGGGCGCCGTCTACACCCAGATGTTCCCCCGCCGCTCCGACCGGATCGTCCTCGACTCGTCGACTGATCCCGCCGCCACCCAGTACCAGCTCTTCCAGCGGGCGGGTCCGCCCCTTGAGGAGGCACTGGACGCCTGGGCCGGATGGGCCGCCCGGCACGACGGGACGTACCAACTCGGCAGCACGCCCGCCCGCGTCCGCGCACGGGTCCAGGAGTTGCTCGACGGGGCGGAACTGCGGCCGGTCGTGGTCTCCGGCGTCCGGCTCACGGCACCGGTGCTGCGGCTGGTACTGAGGCAGTTCATCCAGCACGAGGAGCACGATCCGGCGCTCGCCTCCACGGTGCGCGACCTGGTCGACGCCGCCGCGGGCCGGCCGGTCGAGCCCGGTCCGGCGCTCGCCTCCATGCTGGAACTACTTTCCTCCCCCGAACTGGCGGACAGCATGCTGGGCGGGGCGGTCTACATGTGCGGGGACAGCGGCTGGCCCGCCGGAGGCTGGCCGAAGGACCCGGAGACGTACTGGCGGAACATGGAAAGCAGCCGCGTGAGCCAGCCGGTGTTCGGTCCGCTCGTGAACGGCATGACCGCGCCATGCGCGTTCTGGACGAGCACCTCCCGCGAGCCCGCCCCGGTGATCGGCAACCGCGTGCCCGCGCTGATGCTCCAGGCCCGACGCGACAACAACGTCCCGTACGAGGGGGCCCTGGCCCTGCACCGCCGTCTGACCGGTTCACGGCTGTTGACGGCGGACATCCGGGCCCACGGGGTGTTCGGGCGCGGGCTGGATGGCCTCACGCCCGTCCCCTGTGCCGACCGGGCCGTCGTCGACTACCTGCGTACCGGCACACTTCCCGCCGCCGACGTGACCTGCCGCCGGACCGAGGTGGTCCGGTGATCAGCCGACGCGGAAGTCTGGCGACCGCGGCCGCGGCCGTGCTCACCGGGGTGTCCGCCACCACCGCGACCGCCGCTGCCCCTTCCCGAGCCACGGGGCCGCACGAGGATGCCGGATCACGCGCACACCTCCAGCACGATGTGGACGCGATCCTGGCCACCGGCGCCACCGGTGTACTGGCCGAGGTACAGACCGCCGGCGGCCGGACGACAGCCCGGGCGGGCCGCACCGACCTGTCCGCCCCGTCGCGTCCGGTCCCCTGGGACGCGTACTACCGACTGGGCAGCGACACCAAGACGTACACGGCCGTGCTCCTCCTCCAACTGGCCGGAGAGGGGCGGCTCGCGCTCACCGACACCGTCGAGCGGTGGCTGCCCGGTGCGGTGCGGGGTGCGGGAAACGACGGCCGCAGGATCACGGTCGCCAATCTGCTGCGGCATACCAGCGGGCTGAACGACTATCTCGCCGTCTCACCCGACGCGGCCGACGCCTTCACCCCGGCCGGGTACCGCCGCTCGCGCTTCCGGTACACGGCCCCCGAGGACCAATTGAAGGCCGCCGTGGCCCACCCCCCGCTCTGGCTGCCGAACGTCGGACATCCCGAGCAAGAACGGCGCTTCGGCTACTCCAACACCGACTACGTGGTGGCCGGCCTGATCGTCGAACAGGTCACGGGCCATTCCTGGGCGCAGGAGATCCACGACCGGATCATCGAGCCACTGGGCCTGCGCCACACCCTCACACCGGGCACCTCGCCGTACGTACCGGCGCCCACCGCCCGTGCGTACACCTGGTTCCCGGACGTCGCCCGGCCGACCGACACGACGCTGGCGGCCGGCGGCGGGGCGGACGGCTCGCTCATCAGCACCACCCACGACCACGGAGTCTTCCTGCGCGCGCTGATGAGCGGACGCTTGCTGGGCCCGGCCCAGCTCGCCGCGATGAAGGAGACCGTGGCGGCCGACGACTGGATCGCGGTCCCTGGGGTCCGCTACGGCCTGGGTATCGCCTGGCGGCCGGTACCCGGGAGCCGTGACGGGATCTGGTTCCACGGCGGTACCCACCTGGGGACCGTCTCCGAGAGCGGGGTGACGCCGGACGGTGCACGGGCCGCGACCAGTGCGACCTTCAGCCTGCGCATGGGCGCCCCTGCCCAGGACGCCCAGGACGCCGCCGGACGGCGTCTGATCGACCGGGCGCTGACGGGCCGGTGAGCCGCGCAGGGCTCCTGGCGGCTGAGGAACGCCGGGACACGTGCCCGATGTTCCGATGACTCCGGCCTCCGATCATCCCCACCCCGGGTACATGGCCTGGACGACGGCGAGGCGGTGGGCGTCGTCGGCCCAGGCCCGGGTCTGGCGTTCGAGCCGGAGGATGGTGAGGGATTCGAGGACGGCGGCGGAATGGCAGCCACAACTCGCCCGTTGCGGTCGCCGCCGGTTTGGTCGTGGTGATCTCCCGGGCGTCACCGTCCCGGCCGCCGGGTCAGCGCGCACCCGCGACGGAGCGGGGAGACACCACCTGGTCGACCAGCCCGAACTCCAGGGCCTGTTCGGCGGTGAGGACCTGGGCCCGGTCGACGTCCTGGTGGATCTGCGCGGCGTCCCGGCCGGTGTGCTCGGCGAGGAGCCCTTCGATCAGCTCCCGCTGGCGCTGCACCTCACGGCCCTGGATCTCCAGGTCGGAGACCTGGCCCTGGGTGCCGTCGGTGGAGGGCTGCTGGAGGAGGACCCGCCCGCTCGGCAGGGCCATGCGCTTGCCCGGGGTGCCCGCTGCCAGGATCACGGCGGCCACCGAGTTGGCCTGGCCGAGGCAGACCGTCCGGATGTCGGGCCGCACGAACTGCATCGTGTCGTACACCGCGGTGAGCGGGGTGAGCTTGCCACCGGGCGAGTTGATGTACAGGAATATGTCCCGATCCGGGTCCTGCGACTCCAGGCACAGCAACTGAGCCATGATGTCGTTCGCCACGATGTCGTCGACAGGCGCGCCGAGGAAGACCACGCGCTCCTCGAAGAGCTTCGCGTAGGGGTCGTACTCCCTGGTCCCTTGCGAGGTGCGTTCCACGAAACGCGGTACGACATAGCGGCTCTCCGGACGCAGGGAGCCGGATCCGGACGATCCGGACGAGGGCGTTGCTGAGGCGCGCAGGAACGTGCTCACGGGGTGTGGTCCTCCCGAGGTGGATGGGGTGCTGGTCCGTGGGGAAGGGAGAACTAGCTGACCGGGCCGACCGCGCTCAGGTCCGGAAGGTCCGCCGTCGATCTCATGACCTCGTCGATCAGGCCGTACTCCTTGGCCTCCTGAGCGGTGAACCAGCGGTCCCGGTCGGAGTCACGGGTGATCGTCTCGGTGTCCTGGCCGGAGTGCTGTCCGATGAGCTCGGCCATCTCCCGCTTGGTGCGGACCAATTGGTCCACGTAGATCTTGATGTCCGAGGCCGAGCCGGCGAAGCCGGCCGAGGGCTGGTGCATCAGGATCTTGGTGTGCGGCAGCGCGAAGCGCTTGCCCTTCGCGCCGGCGGTGAGGAGGAACTGGCCCATGGAGGCACAGAAACCCATCGCAATCGTCACGACGTCATTCTTGATGTATTGCATGGTGTCGTAGACCGCCATGCCTGCGGTGACCGAGCCGCCCGGTGAGTGGATGTACAGGTAAATGTCGCGGGTCGGATCCGTGGCGAGCATCAGCATCTGCGCCGTGACGCGATTGGCGATGTCGTCGTCGACTTCCTTGCCGAGAAAAATGATGCGGTCGTCGAGAAGGCGGTTGTAGACCGCGTCCGCGCTGGCTCCTTCACCGGAACTGCCACGGGCGTAAGGCATCGTCCGTCCTGCTTCGACAGCCAACTGATCAGGGATCATGCGATTCCACTCCTCTGTCCTGTGTGGTCCCTGGAGGGGCCTGGACTGTGTCCGTTCATTCGGCGCGCAACTCGTCGGAGATAGGGAGCGTTCCACTCCCGCCCTCACGCATGACGAAGCTAACACGCATTCCTGCCCGCACCAGGGGGAGTTGGGAGGCCTTTCGCAGAAATTCGCTGAAAGCTAAGGTCGTGACCGGCGGTCAAAGTCACTGGAGGATAAATGCAGTCCATCGTGTTGAGGGGTGGGGGAGCGGGGCGCTCGGATGGCATCCGCAGGGAATGGATGCAGAAGGAAGTAATGGGCGCGTGAATGCGGCTATGGGGGAAGGGGGCACCTCGGCGCGCGGGACGGTGATCCGGGCGGGACGGTGATCCGGGCGCGATCGTGGCATGATCCGGACGGCAGGCACTACAAGCACTCCGGTAGCGCGGGGCGTTCGGTCGCGCGTACGGCGGGGAGCCACGCCGTGGGGGGCTCGGAGCCGGCCGGAAGGCGGACGCGGAACCAGCGGGTGGACCGCCGGTCCTCCTCGTCGATGATGGGCTCCCCGTCGGGCACCTCGCAGTCGACGGCGAGAAGATCGCCGTGCCACACCCTGGTCGGTACGACGTTCTCCGCGATGTAGGGCCGCGCGGGATCGATCGCCAGACCCAGGCTGCACCGCGGGTCGCGGTCGGCCAGATCCCGGCAGTACCGCTTCGCGTTGTACACCTGGACCGTGCCGGACGCCAGGGTGCCCGCACGGCCGTGCGGCGCCGCCGGGGTCTCCCGTACCGCGTCCGAATACAGGGTCGCGTCGGCGATCCCGCACAGCGCGGTGGCCGGGACGGCGGTGCGGGCCCGGCCGCCCGGCCGCCCCGGCCCCGCCCCGGGCGTCTCCTGGTGGGCGCCGATACGGGCGAGCAGGCTCTCGGCGGTGTGGGGGACGCGGGCCTCGTGGGCCGGGGCGAGGCAGTCGGCGGCCAGCGCGCGCCAGAACGGCGGTACGGCGTGGTCCATGCGCAGCGGCGCACGCCCCTGGCCGTACTCCTGGACGGCGGCGCCCCGCGCCATGGGGGTGGCCCCGGGGAAGGGTGACCCGCCGGAAACGAACATCTCGTGGATGACGATGCCCAGCGCCCAGATGTCCGCGGTCGGCCGGACCCGTACGCCGAGTCCGCCCAGCGGCGCCCGCCAGCGCTCGGGCGGGAAGTAGTCCAGGGTGCCCATGGGAGGCACGTATCCGTGGGTCCCGGTCAGTTCCGTGGCGAGGCCGAAGTCCGAGAGCCTCACGGAGCCGTCCCCGGCCAGCAGGACGTTCTCCGGCTTGAGATCCGCGTCGACCCAGCCCGACCGGTGGAGATGGGCGAGCCCCTCGCAGATGCCCGCGATCAGCCGGCCGCGATCGGCCTCGGGCGCCCCCGCGTCGATCAGTTCCCGCAGACTGCCGGTGGCCCGTTCCATGACCAGGACGATCGCACCCTCCAGGGAAGGACGGTCGGTCGCGTTGAGAACGAACGACTCCAGGACGCCGATCAGCCGGGGATGACCGGCCCTGCGCCCGAGTTCGACCTCGCGGCCGGCGGACTCCACGATCCTGCGGGCCTGGCGCGGGGCCAGTCCGGCGGTCGGCATGATCTTGAGGGCGACATCGGTCCCGCTGGTTCCTTTCGGGGAGTCGCCCGCCGGCCGCGCCGCGTACACCGTCGACCAGCCGCCGGACCCGATCAGCCGGGTGACCACCCAGTCCCCGACCCGGCAGCCGGGTGGGAGCAGGTGTGCCCCGTCGCACTCCGTGGTGTCCCCCGGGCCGTGCGGCGGTCTCATCGTGCGGCCTGCCGCTCCCGCCCACGGGCCCCCGCCAGGGACGGCAGCAGCGCCAGATGCTCCTCCCGTACGAGTCCGAACCGCAGCGCCAGTCCGACGATCTCCTCCCGCTTGCCGTTGCGGCGGTCGCCCTTGCCGGGCTCGTGGGCGTCCGGGGCACCGATGCGCAGCTTCTCCTCGGCGAGGTAGTCGATGTGCGAGCTGACCGCCCGCGCGGTCAGCTCTCCGGAGGTCTGGTGCCCTCGGAGCCGCTCGACGATCTGGGGAGTCGTGGGCACCGCCACGCGTGACTGGTCGCGCGGACGCGGTTCGCAGAGCGCGACCAGGACGAGGAAGTACGTGGCCGTCTCGTTCAGGGAGTACGCGGTGACCGTGCTGCTCCCCCAGGGAGCACCCAGGGCCTCCGGGTCCAGATAGATGTGGTCGGGAGCGAACACCTGGAAGGAGACCGTGACGTCACCGCGCGTGGGCAGCACCACGCGCGAGAACTCGAACGGGATCGGCGCCCCGACCCGTCGCGGTAGAACCCTCAGGTATTCCCCGGCCCCCTCCGGGTTCTCCACGAGATAGCTGTGCGTGGTTGCTGTGGTTCGTCAGCTGCCAGTGGTCGTCGGTCACCCGGATCTCCCCGGCCAGCCGGGAGACCGCCGGGTCGTCGAGGAGCAGCTCGACGGGGACCGCCGTGGAGTCCCGCCCGAAGCGGGCGACCTCGCCCGGGCCCAGCCGTAACGTCACCGCGTCACCGCGCGGTTCGCCGCCGACGGCGCCACCGCTTCCCTGCGGCAGATGGACGACTACGCCACTCACCGCTCCCCCCCCCGTCCCTCGCGTCGCTTGTCGGACGAGCGGAACGATACTCATCTCTCGGGGGAGTTCATCGGCGTACTTCGGCCACATCGCCGGAACCCGTCGCCCGGGGCCATGGATGCCCCGTTCTGGACCGGGCGCAGTGGGGAAAGTCACCGCAGGGGGCGGCCGGGAGCCCCGGGTGGCGGGCGGGCGCGATGGGAACGAAGCCCCGGAACCCCCCTCACCTGGCCAGATCCGCACCCTTCGCTCAGAGGGCGGGGCTGCCCGACACGAGGGGCGCGACCGTGTGGTCCCCGAAAGCCGTCCACGGCTGCCACCCGCCGCTGGGCCGGGCCTGCACCCGGGTTCGTACCCGGCCCGCGGCGGTGACGGCGAAGACGTGCAGCCGGCCGGTTGCGTCCAGAGCCGTTGTGGGCGTGGCGGCGAGCCGGCTGCCGGGCTCGCCGAACTCCCCACCCGGGTGCGGGTCCCCGCCGGGAGCGACCTGCCAGCGGTGGCTGAGCCGGGCTCCGCCGGGGGTGAGCGAGAACGCCTCCAGCCGGCCGTCGGCGTTGACGGCGAGCGCGGGGGCGGCGGCGCTCCAGCCGAACAGCGGCAGCCACGCGCCCCAGCCGCCGCTCGGCACGGCCTGGCGCCGGACGAAGGTCCCCACACCCGACGGCCCGATCGCGGCGACGCCGAGCCGGCCGCTGCCGTCCCTGGCCACCCGGGGCGCGGCGCCGGACGCGGTGCCGAACCGATGCCAGGACGCCGTCCAGGCGCCACCGGCGGCCTCCTGCCAACGGTGGTCGATGCCCGCACCACCGGGGGTGAGGGCGAACACCTCCAGCCGGCCGTCGGCGTTGGACGCGACCACCGGGGGCGCGCCCGCCGCCCCGCCGGATCCCGGCTCCCACGGGTCCCAGGTGAGGGACCCGGCCGACCTCTGCCGCCGCCGCGCCAGGGAGACGCCGCCGGGGGCGAGGGCGAAGACCTCCAGCCGGCCGTGGGCGTCGCGCGCCACGGCGGGGGCGGCGCCGGCCGGGCCGCCGAACTCCTCCCAGCCGTGCCAGCCGCCGTCCGGCCGCTGCACCCGGTGGTGCAGGCCGGCGCCGCCCGGGGCCAGCGAGAACACCTCGAGCCGGCCGTCGGTGGTGCGCCCCAGCGTGGGGACCGCTCCGGCCGGCCCTCCGAAGGGCTCCCACTCCGACCAGCTGTCCGCGTACGGGTCGAGCTGGACGCGCCGCAGCATCGCGCGGTCGGTGGCGTCGAGTGCGAACACCGTCAACCGGCCGTCCACGTCGAGACCGGCCACCGGGTTGTCGGGGCTCTGCCACAGTGGTGGCGTGTCCCGCCACGACAGGGGTGCCACGTACAGCCCGTTCCGGAACCAGCCCGCGGCGCTCGCGTACCAGTTCTCCCCGTCGCGGACCACCTCCACGGCGTGACCGGCCACATGCCCCGCCCATCCGGCGAGCTCGAAATGGAACGGGTCCCGCGACGCGAGGACATCTGTGCCCTCGTAGCCGTTGCGCGGACCGATGAACAGGTAGTACCAGCCGTCCCGTTCGACGACGTACGGGGACTCGGTGACCGGGACGGTCGCCTCCGTGCTCGCGTCGGTGAACGCGACACCCGGCTCACCCCAGTGCGACAGATCGGCGGAGCGCCGGAAGGCCACCAGATGGTGGCCGCCGGCACCCGTCGCGGAGAGTTCCGTGTACTACATGACCCACCCGTCGCCGACCCGCAGCACCATCGGGTCACGCGCCGCGATCCCCCGGAACAGCGGGCCGGAGGGTTCACGGGTCCAGGTGAACAGGTCGGTCGACGTGGCGAGGTCGACCGCCGCACCGTTCGCGCCGCCCGCGGCGTAGAACATCCAGAACCTGCCGTCCGCCTCGACGACGTGCGGCGCCCACAGGTCTCCTGGTGATCACGGACCGGTGCCGGACCCGGCCGAGGGGCTGAGTCCGAGGCCGGCCTCGTCACCGCGCAGAATCATCTGGTGCGCCCGCCGCAGCATCCTGCTCGGGGGAACCCCGAGGTCGTCGGCGAGGCGGCGGCGGGCGCGTTCGAACACCGTCAGGGCGTCGGCCTGGCGCCCGTCCCGGTACAGCGCCCGCATCAGCATCGTGGCCAGCGGCTCGTCGAGGGGGTGCGCCGCCGACAGGGCGAACAGCTCGGCGATCGCCTCGGCATCCTGGCCGAGACGCAGCTGCCACTCCGCCTTCCGCTGCGCGATGGTGATCCTGCGCTCGGTGAGCCGCAGCCGCTCCAGCTCGGCGAGCGGCCCCGGCAGACCGGCCAGGGGCTCCCCGCCGAACATCTCCAGCGCCCGGGCACAGAGGTGGACCGCCTCCCGTGGTTCGCCCGCCCGGTCGGCCTTCCCGATGGCGGTGACCAGCTCCTCCATACGGGGCACGTCCACGTCGACCGCGCCGGGGACCAGCCGGTGACCGCGGGGGCCGCGTTCGATGACCGGGGCCGGGCCGCCCCCGCCGCACAGGGCCTTGCGCAACCGGTAGATGTACACCGGCACCACGTTGGCGGCCGGCGGCTCCATCCCCCATACGCCGTCGAGCAGTTCCTGCTGACTGAGGGACCACCCCAGACCCAGCGCCAGGACTGCCAGAACGGCTTGCTGGCGCAGATGCCCCAGGTTCAGAGGCCGCCCGTCCCGCCACGCCCGCAACGGCCCGAGCAGGGAGATCCGGACCTCCGGCCCCGCCGCGCGCGCGGCGGCGGTCCGGGGAACCGGCTTGGCCGGCCGCGTGCGAGGGCCCCGCCCGGCGACGGCCAGCCCGCAGTCGAAGGCGTGGACGATGGCGGCGGCCCGGTCGCGCAGACCGAGCTTCACCAGGATCCGCGCCAGATGCCCGGCCACGGCGTCCTCGGTGAGGGCCAGGGCGGCGGCGATCTCGTCGTCCCGCAGGCCGCAGCCGACCGCGGAGAGCACCTGGCGTTCCAGATGCCCGAGCGCGGTGGCGGTGCCGCGGTCGGTGGCGGCGGCCGGGCGGTCGGTGGTGAGGGTCGTCGGCATCGCTGCTCCCCGGGCTCCGGACGGGTCGGTCTGGCGGGCGCCGTCGTCAAGGTAGTGGGGGGAGCAGGGCGCAAGGCATCCGGAACGATCCGGAGTGACAGGCGAGCACGCGCCGTCCTCGGGGGCGCGTCAGCGGTACCGGATCACGTGCAGTGCGTGGACTCCCGTCGGGTCGAACGACACGGGCTCCTCGGACGCGCCGTCGAAGAGCAGCACTCCTGTCGCCGTGGTGAGTCCGTTGACCAGCCACCCGACGGCCTCGCGGCCCCGGCCGTCCGTCCGGCGGATCCAGATCAGGGCGCGTGCTCCGGGCGGGAGGGACGCCAGTTCGTCGACCGCCGACGACCAGATCTGATGGTCCGACGTGGACAGGACGGGCCCGAGCTCGGCGAGGGTCGGCTCGAACCACAGGGCACGGCCGGGCGGGGGTGGCGGGGGGAAGCCGCCGGTGCCGGGAGTTCCTCCGGCGTCCCAGTGGGCCAGCCAGTTCCAGGGGTCGGAGTTGGGCAGGCCGAAGGGCTCGGACGCGTCCTTGGGGACGACCAGCGACGCGTCGAGCATGGTGTCCTGCCAGCGCTGTCCACGCAGATGACGCCCGGTGTCGCAGGAGAAGACCCAGCCCCGCCGGGTCTCGTCGCCGGCGGTCGGACCGACCAGCTCGGCCTCGCCTCCGTAGGCGTTCTCCAGCCACAGTCGGGCCTTCGCCAGCGCCGCGTCGAAGTCGAGCGCCTCCCGCTCCCAGGGCAGACGCCGGGCCGCCAGCGCCTCGGGCAGCGCCCGGACGAGGACCAGCTCACGCACGTGGTCGGTGTCCAGCCGGGCGAGCGACGACGTCAGGCTGTCGAGGAAGACGACCCGCCCCTTGTTGTTGTGCGCGTAGAGCAGATTGCCCGTCGCTTCGAGCCCGCCGATCTCGCGGCGCACCCACACCAGGCCCCGGGTGTCGGGCCCGGTCTCCGCGAGCGCCTTCACGATCTCGTCCCAGCCGGTCGCGTGCACGCGCTCGAACTCCGGGAAATACCGCCGGGTCAGCCTGCTCCACCACCCGGGAGCCTCGTCCGAAGGCTGCCAGGCGAGCGCGACGGAAGGGTTCTTGTCGATCGCCGAGTCCAGAGCCACGACCGAGCCGCGCACATTGATCCTGCGCCCCTGGTTCTGGACGCGGGCGACGGCCGCCTCGTACGACACCGCCGGCTCCAGGTCCGCCAGGGGAGCGCTCGGCGAGGGGTGGAAGGGGGAGCTGCCGTCCTTGGGTACGACGACCGAGGCCGCGAGCATCGGCGTGTGCGGGTACCCGGGCTGCTGCACGGTCCGGCAGGCCATGAGCCAGGCCGTGGGCGACTCGGCCACCGGGTGGGGAGCGGCCAGCTCCGCGAGACCGCGGTAGGTCCGGGCGAGCCAGCCCGCCGCCTGTTCTTCTGGGCGGAGCATGTTCTCAGCCTTTCCGGGGCGGCCAGTTGCCCGATGCCTGGAGGGCCATGTACTCCTCCGTCGGGGGGAAGGTGGGAGCGAAGTGTGCGGCCGATCCGTCGTGCGGGACGACGACCACGGCGGAGAACGGCGCCTGCACGAAATCACCTGTTTCGATGTGTTCCTTGAAGTCGAAGCAGACAGTCCAGCCGTAGGTGAACTCGATTGCCGTCTCCGGGAGCATCACCACGGAATCAGCCCTGTCCGGGTAAGCGACTTTTCTGAGAAACTCGGCCGCTCTCGTCACTACGTCGTCTTTTTCTACCATCTAGGGAACTACTCCATTGCGATAGGGAATGTGTCCGATGGACGTGACGTTCTTCTCCAGCATTCCAAGAGTCCCGCTCTGGCCATCGAGGAATACGACGCCGTGCGGGGTGTTGACGGCGTTGAAGATATGGGCTGTGTTGTTGGGGCGGCTGATGTAGACGGCGCTTCGCGCGCCCTCCCCGCGGGCTTCGAGGTCACGGATGATGTCATCGTAGCTATTCACGAAGTCGTACTGCCCCTTGGCCCTGTCCTTCAGGCCGAGCTGCTCCGGTGGGATGTGGTCGCCGCCCTGCTTCGGAGCCGCACTGACGTCGATGCCGTCCAGGCGGCGATCCACGGTCACGGTGTTGTGGCTGCAGTTCATGGTGTAGCCGGGCTGCCCGGTGTTGTTGACGTCCCGCATCCACGGATACTCGGAATCCAGGAATTCCTGAGCCTTCTTCGGATCCACCGAGTCATAGTGGATCGCCTTCTCCTTCACCGTGTCCGTGCTGCGCGCGAGGTCGTTCCACTTCGACGGCACGGGACCGGCGGCTTCGTCCGCGTACTTCAGCCCGAGCCGTGCTCCACCGCGGGCGAGGCCGGCGCCCTTGGTGCCGACGACTTCGGGGAGAAGGCGGCCGAAGAACTCGGAGGGATCCTTCTTGAAGCCGTCCACGGCTGCCTGGACGACCCGCTCCGGGTGTGCGGCCGTGGACACCAGCCCGGCCAGCGTCGTGTTGACGTTCTGGACGTACTCGGCGGGGTGGGTGAGGTTGTAGGGGTCGAGGGGGTTGAGGCCACGGGCGAAGTTGAGCAGCCCCGCGGTGCCTTTGAGGGCGCCGCCGACGACGTGGGTGAGCTCGGTGTTCACGGCGTGGTAGCCGTCGACGAGGTCGTTGCCGAGCCGGTCCAGCGCCGGGGGCTCGGCGGGGGCGTGGGCCAGTGCCGCCTTGATCTTGCCGCGGGCTGTCGCGGCAGCCGTGTTCCGCTGCCCGCGGGCCTCGGCGAGCTTCTCCCGTGCGGCATGGATGTCGGCCCTGCCGGGGTCCTTGAAGGGCTCGGGCACCGGGCCGGGGTCCTGGTCGGCCTTGACCTTCGCGTTGTACGCGTCGATGCGCTGGTTGTACGCCGTCACCGCCTGCTGGGAGGCGAGCTTGCCCCTCTTGTAGAGCGCGATGGCTTCCTTCGCCTGGCCCTGTGCCCACTTGACGGTCTCGGCGTACGCCTCCAGGGCTGCTCCCGCGCTCTCGCAGGCGTCGGATGCGTGAAGCCACTTCGTGGGGTGCATCTCGAACTTCTGGCGGAAGGTGTCACCGCCCTCACCTTTCCAGTGGGCGGAGTCGAGACTGCGCATGCCCTGGCCGACCTTGTCGAAGGCCGACTGGAAGTCCTTGAGGTGCTTCGCGCTCGCCGAGATCTTGCCAGGGTTGCCATGGACGAGTTCGTCGGCGTCCTCGGTCTGGCCGAGTTGCTGTTCGCCGGGGGTGGCGCCGAGGTCGGAGGCGACCCCGTCGCCCCAGTCCTGGACGGCGTCGGCGGCGCCGTGCAGGCCGACCTGGTCCAGGCCGTCGCCGACCTTGTTCGTGCCCCAGTCGACCCCTTCGCCGACGATTCTCTTGCCCTCGTCGATGCCGTCCTCAAGCGCCCCGAGGCCGTCGTTGAGGCCGTCCTTGACGTCGCTGCCGAGGTTCCTGAGACCGTCGCCGAGGTCCCCGAGGACGCCCATCAGCCCTCGCCCCCGCCCTGCTGCTGTCGGGCGGCGGCCTCGGCGCGTGCTTCGGGAGACGGCCCGAAGGTGTCGTCCAGCATGCGGTCGTACTCGGCATCGGAGACGCCCAGTCCGCTGCGGAGGGTCTCCGGGCCGATCCCCATCGGCCCGACGGTCCGGGAGGTCATCACATCGCGCCCGGCGTCCTTCCAGCCCTGCTCGATGTTCTCCCCGGCCCGGTCCCACGATTCCCGGCTGTAGTCGACGCCGCCGAAGGCGCCGGAGGTGGCGATGTCCCCCCAGCCCTGCTGGGTGACCTCGTCCTCGGAAGCGTAAGGATTGCCGATCGCCGCGTTCGTGACGACCTTGAAGGTGCCCTCGACGTACTGCTCGGTCTCGTAGTAGGTACCGGCCGACAGGCCCGTGCGTACGGCGAACCCGTTGCCCTCGCTGATCAGTGAGCGCACGCCCCACTCCCAGCGCTCGCAGAACGAGGTGAACTCATCGGTCAGTCCTGCCTCACCCAGCTCCAGGCCCGACAAGGCGATTTCCTCGAAACCGCGCCCCCTGCCGGCCTGTCCGACCATGCCCAGTTCCTTCAACTCGCTGAGCGCGTCGGTCAGGCCCTTGGCGATCAGATTCAGGCCCTGGGTCCTCAGGTCCTCGCCGCCCCCGTTCATGGTTCTCCCCTACTCGTACGTGTTGGTTGTGCCGGCGTCGACCGCGGCCCCGCCGGGCACGATCCCCTTCACCGGCGGGAAAATCACACCGTCCGGTCCGTCCGCGCAGTCGAGCGCGACCCCGCACGGCACTCCGGCCGCAGGAACGGCCACGTCCAGCAACCGCGCACCGAGGACGGTCCGATAGGCCCACTCGCGGTGGAACTCCCCGCGGACCTGGGCGTATCGGGCGAGGGCCTGCTGATCGGAGAAGGCCAGGATGAAACGGATGCCGTTGAGGTCGGCGGTGAGCAGACCGCGTTCGGTGTCGGTCGACGGTCCCTCGCCCAGCGGCACCAGGACCGCCGTGGACCGGAACCTCTCCAGCAGGGCGGCGAACTCCAGCCGCCTCGCGGTGACGAGAGGGTCCTCCGGCGACGCGGGCACGGCCGGGCCGGTGTCCGGCTGTGCCGGAGTGTCCGGTCGCGCGGGTGCGGGCTCGGCGGGAAGGCTGCCCGCCGCACCTGCCGCCTCATCCTGTTCCCCTGCCGGACCGGCCATCTCCACGTATTCCGCCAGCCGTGACCTCGGAATGTTCGGCCGTGGCTCTCCGTCTGCCGGGCCTTCGTGCTCAGACATGGTTCACATCATCACATCTGCAATGTCGCAGAACAACGTGGCCCTGGAGCCGTCCCGTCGACCGGCGCGTCAGGTCGACCAGACCACCCTGCCGTTGTGGACGATGACCACCTTGGCGTCGGCCCCAAGGACCATCTGGGCGCCTGCGAAATCATGGGTCCTGGAAGCCCAGATCGCGCGGTCGTCCCCGTTGTGGATGACCAGGTTGCCGTCCGGCTGGAAGATCGCCCGGTGGTTCCCGCCGAAGGTCATCGCGGCCCAGATGGGCTTGTTCTGCTCGTTGTAGACGACGAGGTTGCCGTCCTGCTGCATGGTCATGCGGATGCGGTTGGTGGCCCAGGACTGGCCGACCCCGATGGAACTGGTCGCGGAGACCGTCTGGGTGCCCCAGTTCGGCTGGGGCGTCGCTTCGGGCTTGGGTTCGGGTTTGGGCTCGGGGGTCGGTTTCGCCGACGTCCTCGGCTTCGGCTTCACGGTGGGGGCGCTGGTCCGGGGCTCGGGCGCGGGGGCGGCCTTCGGCGGGGTGATCTTCTTCTGCTCGCTCGGGGACGGCGTGGGTTTCACCGCCACGTAGTCGTCCAGGGCGGCCGGGGCGGACTCCGGGTCGAGGACCGTGTCGGCGCTCCCGGCGATCGGTGCCGTGCCGGTGTTGCGGGCGTCCTCGTCGTTCGCGCTGCCCATGAGGAGCACGGGTATCGCCACCAAGGCGGCTCCGAGGAACACGGCCCCCGCCAGGACCGGTGTGCGGGGGCGTCCCTTGTCGGTCGCGGTGACCGTTCTGGTGGCCGGCGTCGTGCCGATGGCCGTCGCCGTCGCCGTCGCAAGGCCCGTCGTGGGCGCCTCGGGTTCCTCAGCCCGCTTCGCCTCGGCGGCGGCCTTCCGGGCGGACTCCGCCTCGGCGGTTGCCTTCGCGGGCGACGGGGCGGCCTGCTCGGCCTCGGAAGCCGGGGACGGGGTCTTCGCCTCGGAGACGGGGGGTGGGGACTTCGTCTCGGCGGTGGGGGGTGGGGTCTTCGTCTCCTCGGGCGGTGCGGCGGCCGTGGGGCCCGCCCTCTCCGTGCGAGGGGCGGCTGCCGCGGTGTCGGTGCCGTGGGCGGGGTGCTCGGGGGGCATGCGGTGACTCCTCCTCGGTGGCGCGCCCAACGTAGCCCGTCGCGGCGAGGGCGGGCGGTGTCTCGCCCCGAACGCCCTCGGCGCTTTGTCCTTCCACGCCCAACTGGTCCCGGAAAGTTCTCTGTTCGGGCAGCAAACGGGCACGTGGGCGACCGATACGGATTCTTCGCGGAGCCCCGCGGCAGGGGCTCGTATGACATCCTGTTGGCTCCCCGATCTGATCACGGTCGGCGGTGCGCGTGTGCCGTCCGGCGCTCAAGAATTCGTACGGAGCCAAGAGTTCAGGTGGAGATGCGGCCCGGAGAACGGCAAGAGGACGGGCACGGCGACCCGCCCGCCATCCCCGAGGCGGTGAGGGACGCCGCCCGCCGGGCGCCGGGGCACTGGGTCGGGATCGTCGACCCGGAGTGGACCGAGGAGCGCACGCCCCCGGAGTGGGCCGTGCTGGGGGAGTGGCAGTCGGACGCGAGCGGGAGCGTGGGGGAGTACCGCGCCAACCCCGCCTACCGCCCTTCGGCTCGCGTCCTCGGCTGGCCGGAGCCCACCGATCCGGTGGACGCGGCGGCTCAGCGGGCCGCCACCGGGTACGGAACGGTGGACGAGGTGCTGGCCGCCCTCGCGGACGCGGACGTCACCGTCGTACGGGGGCCGGACGGCGGGCCGCTCCTGGCCGCCGGGCGGGACGGGGCGCCGGTGGTGCTGGTGTTCACCTCGCCCACTCATGCGTTCATGTCCGCGGCACTTCACCATGACCACCTGGCCGCCGGGGAGTTGGCCCGGTCGGTGGCGACCGCCGGCGCCCTGTTGTCGGTCAACTCCGGTGCCGCGGCTCCCCTGCTCGTCCCGGCCGACAGCCTTCTCGGGTCCGTGCGTCCCGACCCCGCGACCGGGGCGGCCGGCCCCGACTCGATCGACACCTGGCCCCACACCACAGGGAGGACCCCGTGACGCGTCCGTCGCCCCAGCAGACCCCCGCCTCCCCGGAGGCTCGCCCGGAGTCCGGCACCGAGAGGGAGGGGGCGGCCGCGAAGTCCGGTGCGAGCGCTGCCCCCGTCGAGCCGGTCGCTCCTGACGCGGCTGCCGCGCCCGACTCCGCTTCCGTACAGGCGAAGACCGAAGCAGCGGCCACCGAGGCCCCGGAGACCGGGAAGGAAGCCGAGGAGCGCAAGCCCCTCGCGGTGGCCCAGACCGCCCCCGCGGCCCAGGCCGCCCCCGAGGCTCGAACCATCCCTGAGGCGCAGGCCGCCCCCGAGCCCCAGACCGCCCCCGAGCCCCAGACCACCCCCGAGTCCCGAACCATCCCTGAGGCGCAGACCACCCCTGAGGCCCAGGCCGCCCCCGAGGCCGACCCCGACCCCAGTGCCTCCGCCGCCGCCCACAGCCGGCTCCCCGCCCTCGTACGGACCATGACCGCCACCGCCATCGGCCGGCCGCAGCAGGAGACCGGGCCGGTGGGCCGGCCGGGCAAGGCCGCCCTCGCCGGCGCGGCTGTGGTGGGGGCGCTGCTCGTGTCCGTGCCCTTCCTCGTACTCGCCGGGAGCGACGACGACGGGCCGAAGCAGCCGTCCACGGCGGCGGCCGGGACGGTGCTCGACGGGAGTGACCAGGAGGCGCCCGGCGAATTCGCCGTCACCGTGCCCGAGACCAGCTCGCCGGCCGAGGACGAGAAGGGCGGCGGTGAGCCGAAGAAGCTCGACAGGCCCGTGCCGGTGGTTCCCGCGCCCGAGCCGTCGGCCGGCGGCAAGGACGGACCGAAGAAGGAGACCGCGCCCCAGGACCCGCCGAAGAAGGCCGACGGTCCGAAGGCGCAGCCCGAGAAGGCGAGCGGGCAGGCGAAGTCCGGCGGTACGAGGAACCAGCCCGCCAAGGCCGGGCCCGGCGTGACCTTCAGCGGGCCCGTCTCCTTCCGCAGCCATCTCTCCGGCCGCTGCATCGACGTACCCGGCCACAACTTCAACGACGGCCAGCCGCTGTTCATGTGGGACTGCAACGGTGCCGACGCCCAGAAGTGGCGCTTCGGCTCCGACGGCACCATCCGGGCCAAGGACAAGTGCCTGGATGTCGCCAACGCGAACTTCAACGACGGCGCACGCATCCAGCTCGCCTGGTGCAACGGGTCCGCCGCCCAGAAGTTCGCCCTCAACGGCGCCCACGACCTGGTCAACACCGTCGTCGGCAAGTGCGTCGACATCCCGAACCACAGCCGGGGCAAGGGCCCGGAGACCTATCTGATCCTGTGGACCTGCACGGGCCTCGACAACCAGAAGTGGAGCGCCTGACCCGGACGCCCCGGTGCCGGCAGCCCCGCTCCCGGCATCCGTGCGCACCGGGCGAGGCATGATGGCATCGCCGGGACCGCCGAACCGCGTCCCCGGCGAAGAGGGGCGTCCGTCGAGGACGCCGCCGTAGCGAGGAGGTTGGTGCGTGTCGCGCCAGGTACTGTCGGTCGGCCCCGGGGACCGCTTTTCGACGATCGGCGAGGCGCTGGCCGCCGCCCGTACCGGCGCGCTGATCAGCGTCCGGCCCGGAACGTACGCGGAGAATCTGGTGATCCACACCCGGGTCACCCTCACCGCCGCCGAGGGGCGGGGCACGGTGGAGATCCGGCCGCGTTCGGGCAGCGTGGTCGCACTGCGCGCCGACGCCGTGATGCTCTCCGAACTCACCCTGCGCGGCGGGGACTCCGAGCTGCCCGCGGTCGATGTCCGGCGCGGGCAGGCGGCGTTCGACGGCTGCGAGGTCATCGGCGCCGCCTGGACGGCGATGCTGGCCGGCGGCACCGGCTCCCTCGCGCTGCGGGACTGCCGGGTGAGCAACCCGCAGGGTGCGGGCATCGTCGTCACCTCCACCACCCCCACCACCGTCGAGTCCTGCACCCTCGAACACCTCGGCACCAGCGGCCTCGTCCTCGCCGAGCAGGGTGAGGCACGCATCCGCGACTGCACGGTACGCGGCGCCCGCGGCAACGGCCTGCTCGCCAACGGCGAGACCCGCGGCACCGTCGAGGACTGCGACATCTCCTCCACCGACAAGCCCTCCATCGCCCTGGAGGAGAACTCGGCCGTCTCGGTCGTCCGGACCGTGGTGCACGACACCAGCACCGGCGTGCACCTGAGCAGCGCGGGCCGCACCACGCTGGAGGACGTCCGCGTCACCGGCTCCTCCGGCAACGGGATCGCCCTGGCCGGGGGCACCGACCCGGTCCTGCGCCGCTGCCGTGTCTCGCGCGTGCGCGGTCACGGCGTAGTGGTCACCGACCGGGCCCGCGGCACCTTCGAGGACTGCTGGGTGGACGGGGCGCAGGGCGCCGCACTGCGCGTGGCCGGGGCCTCCTCCCCGGCGCTGACCGGGCTGACCGTCCGCGACTGCGAAGGCGCCGGGCTGCTCCTGGAGGAGGACTCGGCGCCCGAGCTGGACCGCCTGGAGGTCATCGGCTCCTCGCCCGCCGTCGCCCTGCAGGGCGGCGCCAACCCGCTGCTGCGCCGCGCGCGCCTGGTGGAGCCCTCCGGCGACGGGATCGTGGCCACCCGGGACGCCCGGGGCCGCGTCGAGGACTGCGAGATAGTCCGGCCCAAGGGCGCCGGCGTACGGGTGGCCTCCGGCTCCACCCTCTACCTGGCCGGCGGCGGGGTCTCCGACACCGCCACCAGCGGCCTGGTCGTGGAGGACGGCGGCAACGTCACCGTCCGCGACTTCCGCGTCGAGATCTCCGGCGAGGAGGGCGTGGTCGTCGCCGCCGGAGGCGAACTGACCGCCAACCGCACCTCCGTGCACGCCCCCAAGGGCCACGGCTTCCTGCTCCGCGAGGGCGCGCTGGCCTCGCTCAGCGGCTGCGAGGCGAACGGGGGCGCCCAGGACGGCTTCCGGGTGGAGTCCACCGCCCCCGTCTCGCTCGTCAACTGCGCCGCCCGGGAGAACGAGGGCGGCGGCCTGGTGCAGACCGCCCCCGGCGAACGGCTCGCCGTGGAGGGCCTGAACAGCGTCGGCAACGGCAAGCGGGACGCCTGGGGCAGCGGCAGCGCCGAGAACACCGACCCGGCCGGGTCCGGCGCCGCCGACGCGCCCCCGCCGGACCGTGCGGACGGCCCGCTCGGCGCCCTCAACGCGCTGATCGGCCTGGAGAACGTCAAGCAGCAGGTGCGCACCCTGGTCAACCTCACCCAGCTCGCCCAGCGCCGTGAGCAACTCGGCATGCCCGCACCGCCGATGAGCAGGCACCTGGTCTTCGCCGGCCCGCCCGGCACCGGCAAGACCACCGTCGCCCGTCTCTACGGGGCGATCCTGGCCGAGCTGGGTTCCCTGCGCAGCGGCCACCTGGTGGAGGTCTCCCGCGCCGACCTGGTCGCCCAGGTCGTCGGCGGCACCGCGATCAAGACCTCCGAGACCTTCCAACGGGCCCTCGGCGGGGTGCTGTTCATCGACGAGGCCTACACGCTCACCACCGACAGCGGCAACGGCGGCGCCGACTTCGGCCGCGAGGCCGTGGACACCCTGCTGAAGCTGATGGAGGACCACCGCGACGACGTGGTGGTGGTCGCGGCCGGCTACTCCCGCGAGATGGACTCCTTCCTCAGCTCCAACCCGGGTCTGGCTTCCCGCTTCTCACGGACCGTCGAGTTCGAGAACTACTCGGTGCCCGACCTGGTCTCGATCATGGAAAGCATGTGCGCCCAGCACCAGTACGAGCTGGGTGAGGGCACGGCCGAGGCGCTGGCCGCCCACTTCGGCGCGATGGACCGGGACGCGGGATTCGGCAACGGCCGTGCCGCGCGCGGGGTGTTCGAGGAGATGGTGGACCGGCAGGCAGTCCGGCTCTCCGCGCAGCCGCAGGTCAGCGAGCACGATCTGCGGCTGCTGCTCCCCGACGACGTCTCCGCCACCGCCGCCGCGTCCGTCGCGGGAGCCGCCGCACCGGCCGACGACCCGCTCACCCGCCTCGGCGACATGATCGGCCTGGCCGAGGTGAAGCGCGAGGTCGCCGACCTGGTCAACCTCATCACCACCGCCCGCCACCGCGCCGCCGCCGGGCTCCCCGTCCCCTCGCTCAGCAACCACCTGGTCTTCACCGGACCGCCCGGCACCGGCAAGACCACCGTCGCCCGCCTCTACGGGGAGGTGCTCACCCAGCTCGGCGTCCTGGAACGGGGCCAGTTGATCGAGGCGGCCCGCGCCGACCTCGTCGGCCGCTACATCGGCCACACCGCCCAGCTGACCCGGGAGGTCTTCGAACGGGCCCGTGGCGGAGTGCTGTTCATCGACGAGGCGTACACTCTCACCCCGCGTGGCGGCGGCGCCGACTTCGGCCAGGAGGCCGTGGACACGCTGCTGAAGCTGATGGAGGACCACCGCGACGAGGTGGTCGTCATCGTCGCCGGCTACACCGACGAGATGGAACGCTTCCTCGCCTCCAACCCGGGCCTCTCCTCCCGCTTCCCGCGCCGGATCGCCTTCGCCGACTACTCCTCCGAGGAGCTGGTCACCATCGTGCGCGCCCAGGCCGCGAACATGGGGTACGAGTGCGGGCCCGGCACCGGGCCGCTGCTCAGGGAGTACTTCGACGCGCTGCCCCGGGACCGCTCCTTCGGCAACGCCCGCCTGGCCCGCCAGGTGGTCGAGTCGATGGTCACCCGGCAGGCGGGCAGGCTCAGTTCGCTGGCCGCGCCCACCCTGGACGACCTGCGCGTCCTCCTGCCGGCGGACGTCACGGCGGTGGCCCCGAAGGCGGTCCCCCGGTGAGGCCGCCCGTCCGGGGGACGACCCGCCTGCTGTACGGTGCCGGGCTCGCGGCCGCCCTGGTGCTGCCCGCGGCCGTCGCCCCGGCCCAGGCGGCGCCCCTCTCCCGTACCCCTGCTTCGCCCCACCCCCGTACGCCCGTGGTCCTCCCCGCCGCCGACGGGAAGAAGGGCCAGGAACTGCCCGGCATGCCCACCGCGCTCGACCCTGGGGCCGAGGCGGTGGCCTGCACCCCCGCCTCCGAGGAGAAGGCGAAGAAGCAGGACTGGTCGCGTCAGCGCCTCGACCTGGACCGGCTGCGCCGGCATTCCACCGGGGCCGGGGCCGGGGTGACCGTCGCGCTGATCTCCACCGGGGTCGACCCCGGGGCCGCCGGGCTCGACGGCCGGGTCACCGCGCGGGGCGAGGCCGCCGACGACTGCGTCGGGCACGGTACGTTCCTGGCCGGGCTGATCGCCGGGACCGGCGGGAACACCCCCCGGCTGGCCGGGGTCGCCCCGGGCGCGAAGATCCTGGCCCTGCGCGGCACCGACCGGCGCGGGCAGCCGGACCCCGAGCTCGTCACGGCGGCGGTACGGGCCGCGACCACCGCCCGGGCCGACGTGATCGCGGTGGCGGTGGCTTTCCCGCGCAAGGACACCGCCCTCACCCGTGCCGTGGCCGAGGCCCGTAAGGCCGGGGCGGTGGTGGTCGCCGCGGCCACCCCGGACCCGCCGTCGCGCGGCTCCGCCGACGAGATGGCCTCCCGTACCTACTGGCCCGCCGGAGAGCCCGGCGTCCTCGCCGTCGCCGACATGCTGCCCGCCGGCACCCGCCCGGACGGCGCGCTGCCCACCGGCACCGTCGACCTGGCCGCCCCCGGCGCCGGGGTGGTCTCCGGCGGGCCGCGCGGGAGCGGGCACTACCTCGGCAGTGGCGTCGCGGTGGCCACCGCGTACGCGGCCGGTACCGCGGCCGTGGTCCGCGCCACCCACCCCGACGACTCGGCCGAGGCGGTGACCCGTCGGCTCACAGCCACCGCGTACCCGGCCGACCTCCCCCAGCTGGACGCCTACGCCGCCGTCACCACGGTCCTCGGCGAGCCCGGCGCGCCGGCCGCCGGGGCCGGGCGCGCCGCCGGTTCCGTGACCGTACGCGACACCTCCGACACCGACCGCGCCACCGGCCGGGCCACCCTCTTCGTCCTCCTCGGGTCGGCCGGTGTCCTCGCCGTCCTCTGGGCCGGTTTCGCCCTGACCCGGGCCCGCGCCCGGGGCTGGCGCCCGGCGGGGGCGGACCAGGCGTGAACGGCTGAGGCGCCCCACCGCGAAACCTCCACGGCAGGGCGCATCAGCCATGCCCTCAGCCCTCCTCCACCAGCGCCGTCTGTATCAGCCGCGGCTTGCGGCGGGCGATGTGCAGGGCCCGGCCCGGCGGCAGGTTCAACGGCTTCGCGTTACCGAAGAGGCGGCCCTCCGTGGGCGGGCAGGAGAGCAGCACGGCCGGGTTGTTCGCCTCGTCCAGGCGGCGGACCAGGCCGTCGCTCAGGCCGCGTCCGGCGCCCATGGCGCTGCGGGCGACGACCAGGTGCAGGCCCATCTCGAAGCCGAGGGTCAGATGCGCGAACAGCGGCTCGAAGGGGCTCTGGAAGGAGTTGCCGGAGACCATGTCGTAGTCGTCGACCAGGATGAACAGGCGCGGGCCGGTCCACCAGTCGCAGGTGCGCATCCGGGCCGGAGCGATGTCCGCGCCGGGGACGCGGGTCTTCATCGCACGGGCCGCGCCCTCGATGGTCTCGTTGAGGTTGTCCAGGGAGATGACGTGCCCGATGCGGTACTCCTCGGGGATGGCGTCGACCAGGGTGCGCCGGTAGTCCACCGCGATGATCTTCGCCTCCTCGGGGGCGTACCGGGCGGTGATGCCCTTGGTGATCAGGCGCAGCAGGTTGGTCTTGCCGCTCTCGGTGTCGCCGACCGCGATCAGGTGCGGGGTCCGGCTGAAGTCGTGCCAGACCGGTTCCAGCGCGTCCTGGTCCAGGCCGAGCGCCAGGCGCACACCGCCGCCCTCGGTGGCCTGGGGCGCGGGCAGGTCGGTGAGCGGGAGGCGGTGCGGGAGCATCCGGACCTGCGGGGCGGGCGGGCCGGACCAGTGCCGGGCGACTTCGGCGACCAGGTGGGCGACGCCTTCACCGAGGTCGTCCAGGGAGCCGCTGCCGTCCAGGCGGGGCAGACCGGCGAGGAAGTGCATCTTGCTGTCGGCGGTGATGCCCCGGCCGCCGGTGCGCGGCACCGTGCGGGCCTTACGGGTGTCGATCTCGGAGTCCATCGGGTCGCCCATCCGCAGCTCCAGCCGGGTGGCGGCCTGGTCGCGGACCTGCGCGGACAGCTCCACCCAGCGGGTGGTGGTGATAATCAGGTGGATGCCGTAGTTGAGACCTCGGGCGGCGAGTTCGTTGAACTTCGGGATCAGGTCGTCGTAGTCCTGGCGGACCGTGGACCAGCCGTCGACCACCAGGAACACGTCGCCGAACGGCTCGTCGGGGAACTCCCCGGCGGCCCGGCGCCGGCGGTAGGACTGCATGGAGTCGAGCGTGTGGTCCACGAAGAACTGCTCGCGTCGGGCCAGCAGCGCCATCACCTCGGCGACCGCCCGGTGCACCCGCTCCGGGTTGAGCCGTGCCGCGACCCCGCCGACATGCGGGAGCGCGGCGAGCTGGGAGAGACCGCCGCCGCCGAAGTCCAGGCAGTAGAACTGCACTTCGGCCGGAGTGTGGGTGAGCGCGAGGGCGGCGATCAGCGTACGGGCCAGCGTCGACTTGCCGCTCTGCGAACCACCCGCGACCGCGACATGGCCACCCGCGCCGGAGAGGTCCACGACCAGCGGGTCGCGGCGCTGCTCGAACGGCTTGTCCACCAGACCGACCGGGACCCGCAGGCGCCCGGCGCCCGGCCACCCCGAGGCGATCAGGCCGCGCTCCCCGTCCGGCGCGATACCCGGCAGCAGGGCGTCCAGCGGGGACGGCTCGTCCAGCGGCGGCAGCCACACCTGGTGCGCGTCGGGCCCGGAGCCGCGCAGCCGGTCCAGCGCCACATCGAGCAGCGCCTCCGTCTCCTCCGCCTCCGCCGTCTCCGGCTCCGGTTCGGGCGGGGTCTCCAGGGTGCGGGGGACCACCCAGCCGCTGGTCCACGGCACCACCTGGCTCGCCACCCGGGCCCGCACCACGGCACCGGTCCGCCGCCGGTACGTCCCCGAGGAGTACGCGGCGCGGAACCGGGTCAGCGCCTCCACCCCGGACTTCAGATAGCCGCTCCCGGGCGCGGCGGGGAGCTCGTAGGCGTCGGGGACGCCGAGCACACCGCGGCTCTCCATCGCGGAGAAGGTGCGCAGCCCGATGCGGTACGAGAGGTGGCTCTCCAACTGGTGCATACGCCCCTCGTCCAGGCGCTGGGAGGCGAGCAGCAGATGCACGCCCAACGACCGGCCCAGGCGCCCGATCATCACGAACAGCTCCATGAACTCCCGGTGGGTGGAGAGCAGTTCGCTGAACTCGTCGACCACCACGAACAGGCTCGGCAGCGGGGCGAGGTCCGCCCCGGCGGCGCGGGCCCGCTCGTACTCCAGGGCGGAGGTGTAGTTGCCCGCCGAGCGCAGCAGCTCCTGGCGGCGGATGAGTTCGCCGTGCAGGGCGTCCTGCATGCGCTCCACCAGGGCGACCTCGTCGGCCAGGTTGGTGATCACGGCGGAGGTGTGCGGAAGTTCCTCCAGGCCGAGGAAGGTGGCGCCGCCCTTGAAGTCGACCAGGACGAAGTTGAGGGTCTCGGAGGAGTTGGTCAGGGCCAGACCGAGGACGAGGGTGCGCAGCAGTTCGCTCTTGCCGGAGCCGGTGGCGCCGATGAGCATGCCGTGCGGGCCCATGCCGCCCTGCGCGGACTCCTTGATGTCCAGCTCGACCGCGCGGCCGTCCACACCGACCGCGATCGGCACCCGCAGCCGGCCGGCGCCGGAGTGCCGGTCGAAGAGGGTCTGCGGGTCGTGCCGGTGCAGGTCGGGGATGCCGAGCAGGGTGGTCAGCTCGACGTCGGTGTCCAGCGGCTGGGCGATGTCGGTGCCCAGGCTCATCCGGCGCGGGGTGAGCAGCCGGGCCAGCGACTCCGCGCCGAGCGGGCCGAGCCGGTCGGGGCGGCCCAGCGGTACCGAGCGCTCCTTGCGGCTGCGGTCGGTGCGCACCAGGCTCACCTGGTCGGGCCCGGCCGTCAGCCGCAGCGTGTTGCGGCCGGGGCGCCAGCGCAGCGCCCCCGACACGTCGAGGACCAGGGCGTTGCGGTAGCCGTGGCCTTCCCAGCGGTGGCCCTCCGGGACGGTGACGCCGTCCAGCACCACGACCGTGTACGGCTCGTCGCGGCCGGGGCGGGCGTCCGGGTCGAAGCCGGGGCGCTCGGCGAACTCGGCGCCGAGCAGGTCCTCCAGCTCGTTGAGGTCGGCGGTGATCCGGCGGGCCGGCCCCGCGCCGTCCTCCTCGTGCGGATCCAGCACGTGCGGGAGCCACTTGACCCACTCCCAGTCGGGCCGCCGCTCGTCGCTGACGCAGAGGGCGATCCACAGCTCCTCCGGCGCGTGGAACACCGCGAGCTGGCCGAGCACGGCCCGCACCAGGGAGCGTACGGCGTCGCCTCCGTCCTCGCCCGGCTGCGCGCTCCGCGCACCGGGCGTCCCCTCCGGGCGCAGCAGGATCCGGGCCGAGGAGCGCAGGTAGAGGCCCAGCGGCTGCTCGGGGATGGTGGAGTAGGCGCGGATGAAGCGGCGCAGGGCGTGCGCGCAGAGAGGCTCCAGGTCCTCCACCGGGCGGGTGGAGACCGGGTTCAGGGTGAGCGCGAGCTGCTGTTCGCCGACCGCGAGACGGACCTCGCCGAAGTCCTCGTCGGCCGGGCGGCGTTCCCACAGCCGGGAGGTGCGGGCCAGCGAGCGGAGCGAGGCGGGCTCCGGGTGGCGCCACGCCAGCGCCCGCTGCTGCTCCGCGATGGTGGTCCGCACCCGCTTGCGGGTCTGCGCCAAGTAGCGCAGGTAGTCCCGTCGTTCGCCCTTGAGTCGCTGCTTGCGCTCACTGGAGCGGCGCATCAGCTGTCCCAGCAGCATGGCACCGGCGGAGAGCGCCATGACACCCATCGCCAGGTACATGAAGACGCCGTTCCCGCCGCCGGGGCGCAGGAACATCAGCATCATCGACACCGACATCAGCGCCATCGGCAGGTAGGTCCACACCGCCGAGGTGTCGGGCACCGACTCGGCGAGGACCGGGGGCTCCTGGAGGGTCAACTGCCCCTCGGGCATCTCCGGCCCGCGCCTGCGGGCCGGGCGGCGAAACAGCACGACACTCAAGGAACAGAACCTCCGGTTCACTGACTTTCCGGCCCGCACCGAATACCGGCGGCACCCGGCGGGGGAAAGACCGCACCAGGCTGATTCTCCGGGCCGCAGGTGCCCGATGAACGCCGGGTGAATGTTTCGAGCGGATAGCGGGGGACGGCCAACTTCCGGGCTGACCAACCGCATACCGGATTCGGCGCCCGGCCCGCAGCACGACCGGCGGCCGCAGGCAGTAGTCTGCATTCACGGAACGCGACCTGTCCACGCGGGAGCGGTGTCCGCCGGTGCACGGGTGCAATTTCCCGGCCCGGCCCCCCGGTTCACGACCGTGTGGACTTATCCGTACTGTTCGCACATTCCCTCTTCGGGGGAAGTCTCCTGTCAAAGCCTGCACGGAAGACGAGAGTTCTGCTGATGACCGACAGTGCGGTGGCCGAATCGTGCCGCCTGACCGTACGTGCGCCGAGCGTCACCATCGATCTGGCCGTGCCCGCCGACGTACCGGTCGCCGATCTGCTCCCCACCCTCCTGCGGTACGTCGGCGAGGAGGCCGAGGAGGCCGGGCTCGACCACGCCGGCTGGGTGCTCCAGCGGCTCGGCGACGCCCCGCTCGACGAGGAGACCACCCTGGCCGGCGCCGGGCTCGCCGACGGAGCCGTGCTCCATCTGCGCCCGCACACCGAGGCGCTGCCCGAGGCGCGGCTCGACGACCTGGTGGACGGGATGGCCGAGACGGTGGGCCGCCGACTGCACACCTGGCACGCCGGGGCGGCGCGGGGCCTGCTGGTGGGCACGGCGGTGGCGACGGTGGCGGCCGCCCTGGTACTGGTGTTCCGGCCCGGAGTGACCGGCTCCGCCACCACCCGGGCGGCCCTCGCCGCCGTGACCGGACTGCTCCTCCTCGCCGGCGCGGGCTCCGCCAGCCGCGCGGTCGGCGACCGCCTCTCGGCCACCGCGCTCGGCCTGCTGGTCGCCCCCTGCTTCGCCCTGGTCGGCTGGGTGCTGCCCGGCGGCGACCTGACCGGCCCCGACACGGCGCAGGTCGCGGGCGCGCGGCTGCTCGCGGCGGGTGCCGCGGCGGCGGGCGGCGCGGTCCTCGCGCTCGCCGCCACTGCGGTCGGCGCCCCCGCCCTGCTGGCCACCGCCCTCGTCGCGGTCGCCACCGCGGTCTCCGGGGCGCTGATGGGCTACACCGGCCTGGACATGCCGGCCGCCGTGGCGCTGGTGGCGACGGTCGTCGCGCTCGCCGCCGGAGCGGTGGCACCGTTCGCCTTCAAACTGGCCGGAATGCGGATGCCCGCGCTGCCGTCCTCCGCCGGACAGCTCCAGGAAGGCATCGACCCGTACGCGGGCGACGAGGTCGCCGAGCGCACCGAACTGGCCGGGCGCTGGGTCACCGCGCTCTTCGCCGCCACCGGCACCATCGCCGCCGCCGCCCTCGCCGTCCTCGCCCGGACCCCGGACCTGCCCGAGACGCTCGCCGCGCTCGCGCTGACCCTGCTGCTGCTCCTGCACTCCCGTGGCCTGGTCAACATCGGCCAGCGCCTCACCCTGGCGGTGCCCGGCATCTGGGGGCTGCTGCTGCTCGCCCGGGCCTGGGCGGTGGACAGCGACGCAAACGGCCGTGTGGTGGTCTTCGCGGTGCTGCTCGCCGTCGCCGCCGGCCTCGTGACCGCGTCCTGGATCGTTCCCGGGCGCCGGGTGCTGCCGTACTGGGGCCGGGCGGCGGAGCTGGCGCACACCGGCCTCGCCGTCGCCCTGCTGCCGCTCACGCTGTGGGTGGCCGGTCTCTTCGGCTGGCTGCGCGGCCTGTTCGGCTGAGCACCCGCGTACGCCGGTCCATCGCACCGGAGCCGGGCACCCCCGTACGCCGGTCCATCGCACATGAGTTGAGGAGAGGCTGTGCAGTCCAAACGCGACCAGGTCCAGGCCCACGGTTTCATGATGGGCAGGCTCAGCTCGGGCCTGCTGACGGCCGACCCGGACGCCCCGGAGAGCCCGCTGGGCCGCACGACCCGGGGCGTGGTCTTCGGCCTGCTGGTAACCGTCCTGATCGGGGCGGGCGCCACCGTCTACGGGCTGCTGCGCCCCGGCGGCAACGACACCTGGCGCAAGGGCGAGCACCTGGTGGTCAACCGCGACACCGGCGCCCGCTACCTGTGGACCGGCACCGACGGCGTACTCCACCCGGTGCGCAACTACGCCTCGGCGCGGCTGATCGGCGGCCCGGACCTGAAGGCCGTGGATGTCTCCACCGCCTCGCTGCGGGACGTCCCCGTGGGGACCCCGGCCGGTATCCCCGGCGCCCCCGACACCCTGCCCGGCCCCGGCCAACTCGACTCCGGTGCCTGGCACATGTGCGTCACCGGACCGGACGGCGCGCTGCCCAGCACCTCGGGGGCCGTCGCGGACGCCGGCGTGGACGAGCCGGGGGCCACCACCGTGGTCGCCGGGGCGCCGCTGGACACCCGGGGCGTCGGTGCCGACCGCGGGGTGCTCGTGAGCGGACCGGACCGCACCGAGTACCTGGTGTGGCGGGGCAGCCGGCTCGCACTGGACCCCGACTCCGACGCCCGAAACGCCCTCGGTTACGGCTCCGAGCGGGCGATGGGGGTCTCGGCGGCCTTCCTCGACGCCCTGGCCCCCGGCCCCGCCGTCAAGCCGCCCGCCGTCCCGGGGCGCGGGGGCAGGGGCCCGGAGATCGGCGGCGAACCGAGCAGGATCGGCGAGCTGTTCGAGGTCAGCGTGGTCGGCGGCGGCAGCACCTACCACCTGCTGCGCAAGGACGGCCTGGTACCGCTGTCCCGGCTCGAGGCGGCCCTGGTGCTGGGCGACCCGGCCACCCAGAAGGACGCCTATCAGGGACGCTCGCCCGAAGCCCGACCGGTCGGCGCCGACGCCCTGCGTACGCACCGCGCGAAGGAGACGGCCGCCGCCGGACCCGCGGCCGCCGAGCTGCCCCGTACGCCGCCGATCCCACAGTCCGCGCCGCGCGGCACCGCGCTCTGCGCGCAGGTGGACGGCGGCAACGGCGGCGCCCGGATCGGGTCGGTGCTGGTCCCGCTGACCGCTCTCGCCCCCGTCGCGGTGTCACGGGGAACCGCCCAGCCGCTGGTCCCGGCCTGCGCCCGGACGGATGCCACGGTGGTACGGCCCGGGCGCGGTGCTTTGGTCAGGGCCCTGCACGCGAGTGGCGCGGCGCACGCCGGGACCACGTATCTGGTGGCGGAGAACGGCGTGAAGTACCGGGTCCCGGCCAAGGAGTCCCTGGGCGCGCTCGGGTACGGCCAGGGGGACATCGGCTCGGTCCCCGCGCCGCTGCTCGCCGCCCTGCCGACCGGCGCGGACCTGGACCCGGCCGCCGCGTCCGGTGGCGCGGAGCCCAGGGTCACCGCCCCGAAGTGCGTTTCCGGCAAGGGCGACACAGTTGACTCCCGGCCGTGATCCAGGCAAACACCCCATACGGTGCCGAAGAAAGGGAAAGGGGCGGGGAGCGAGAACGTCGTACATGACTCGGCGCCGACAGGAGGGGATGCGGCGTCGAAGGAGAGGGATTCGGCGTCGAAGGGAGGAGATTCGGCGTCCACCGAGTTCGGGGAACCTCAGAAAAAGCTCAGACAGTGGGCGATCCCGGTGACCGTTCGGATTCCCCGGCTGCCCGTTTCCCGTCCGTATCCCAAGTTCTGGCCGGTCGGGGCCGGGGGTGCGTTCATTTCCCGGAAACCTCCGGACAACTCCGCTGGCATGCAAGGATTTTGCCGAGCTGACCTATGCTCAAATCTTCCCGACATACGTTGCGCCGGACGGTGAGTTCTCCTTAGCCTCAGCGGGCAGCGATGCGACGAGACATGACTCAACGAAGGGAGCGCGACATGGCGGACAGTGGCCAGAGGCGGGCGGACTATGCCAAGGGCTTGGGAGGGGTCTCCTCCCTGGAGTCGGCCCGGGCCGCGGTCGAGAAGATCCAGAACAACGTCGCCGAGATCGCCGCGCGTTCGGGCGTGGGCGGTGACGAGGGCCAGGCCCTGCTGAAGCTGTTCCGCAGCTGGAACGGCGAGGCGCAGAAGGTCGTCGTCCAGATCAGCAAGATGGTCGACGCGCTCCAGGAGAACGTGACGTCGGCCGACCGGCTGGCGAAGGAGAACCAGGACCTGACCGAGGTGCTCAACAGCAAGACCAGCCAGGGCGTCTTCGAGGCACTGCGCTGACCCGTCCCCGGCGGACCCGGCCCCTCGTCCGGAGGCCGGAACCTGTGAGCACTCCCGGGCCCAGGCGCCCGGCCACCCGAGAGGAGATGTCATGGCCGACGGCATCATCGATGTGCAGTACTCCACGGTCCGCAACGCGATCGAGGAGCTGAAGCAGCAGACCCAGCAGATCATCACCACCCTCAACAACCTGGAGGACGAGCTCAAGCCGCTCATCACCTCCTGGGAGGGTGACGACCAGGCGATGTACCGCGGGGTCCAGGCCGAGTGGGACCAGGCGACCAAGAACATGGCCCTGCTCCTCGGCGACAGCGGCGATCTGGTCCAGAGCATCCACGACAACCACTCCCGGGACGAGCGCAGGAGCGCCGACAACTGGGGCGGTGTGCGGGCCCGTTAGCCCGCCGTCCGGGGTCCGCCTCCCTGCCGTACACGGGGCGGCGGACCCCGGCTTCCCGCAGCTCCGTCCCAGTGACCCCGTCCGGGTCCGATCGCAGGAGGACGTCCCATGGCCGGTGAGCAAGCCGACGTCAAGCATTTCGACCTCAAGCAGATGGAGAACTTCCGCGACAACGAGGTGCACCCGGTCTACACCAAGGCCAAGAAGCACAAGGAGGAGGGCGAGGGCGAGGGCGAGAGCCGCATCCGCCCCCTCGGCGAGCTGATCGGCGGCTACACCACGGCCGACAACCTCGACCAGGACCGGCAGCTCCTGCGCCTCGGACTGATGAACACGCAGAAGCTGGTCTCCGGTCCGACGCTGGTCGAGAGCGTGAAGGCCGTCGCCACCTCCGTCGACAAGCTGCTCGGCGACCAGATGGAACTCTTCAAGGAACTCAAGGAAGCCCTCACCGACACCATCGAAGAGGCCAACAAGACCAAGAACAAGAACCTGGACGCGATCGACGCCCAGACGCTGCTCCAGACCTTCGAAGAGGTCGACACGCTCACCAGCGGCTCCTCGGGCACGGAAGAGAAGTAGCCGCCCCCGCGCACCGGGGTGGACGGCGAGAGACGAGAAAGGGCGCGCGGTGGCCGACCGGTACGACGAATCATCCGTGGGAAACGTCGACGAGTACGAGAACAGGGACGCGGCATCCGCCGACAACTGGGCCCAGCTCGTCACGCACATCACCGGCTATCCCGTGCCCGAGCGTGGCAAGATCTTCGACACGCTCCGCTCCGACCACGGCGGCAAGCTCTTCCGGATGGACATCAAGGAGCGCAGCCTCGGCCTCCTCGTCAAGGACTCCGGCTTCCTGCGGAACAAGGGCCAGGACTACGACATCTGGTTCTTCGACAGCGGAAAGAAGCGCTCCATCATGCAGGCCCGGATCGTCTTCGAAGGACGTGTGAAGGCCGGCGACGAGATCATCTTCGACGGCACCGACTCCACCGACGTCGAGAACGTGTCCGTCCGCGAGGGCAACGAGTTCACGGACTACAACAAGGACAAGTTCAGCACCATCCCGCTGGCCCAGTACATGAACGGGCCACGGGCAGCGCTTCTGGCCCTGCTGAAGGGAAACAGCGGCGACGGCCACTTCAGCGGTCTGGTCGCCAAGGAGTCCGACGTCGTCGACCTGGACTCCTTCGACAACGCGGGCCACTCCTTCGACTACGCGGCCAAGTTCTTCAAGGACCACGCACCGCTGCTGAAGGACTGGGAGGACCGCTTCGGCCGGGAGGACGCGAGCTGGAAGGGCGAGGCGGCGGATGTCTTCCGCGGCCTCATCAAGAAGATCCGCGAGAACTACGACAGTTACGTGGAGACCTTCGACAACACGGCGGGCACCGGTGACAACACCGGCACCGGCAGCACCGTCTACTCCCGCGCGCTCTCCCTGGGCCGCTCCCACCTGGAGCAAGCCGCCAAGGACCTGCTGGGCCACTGGCTGACCTGGGCCCAGTCCGACTACTACGACCCGCACCGGGTGCTGCGCTACGTCCTGGACGACCTCGCCCAATGGGTGGACGCGGAGAACGTGGCCAAGACGGACATCAAGTCGTACACCACCCGCTATGCCACGACCGTCAGCCACAGCCCGCGGGACGGCTTCTCCCAGGTGCACCCCGACTACGGAGACCTCACCGACATCGCCAACTGGGCGAAGGTCGGCGACAAGGCGGTGGACATCTGGAGCCGGGCTGTGGACGACATGCTCGTGGAGCCCGCCCGCGAGGTGCAGTCGAGGCTCAACAACCAGTTCCTCTCGCTCTCCAAGGACTTCTCCGAGAACGTACCCGAGCCCAAGTCGACCAGCACGGCCGGCGAGGAGTACGAGAAGAAGAAGCTGGAGGAGGAGAAGGAGCAGATCAACAAGGAGAACGAGGAGAACCGCCGGTACCAGGACGAGCTGCGCGAGGAGCAGCGCCTCCAGCGTGAGGAGGACAAGAAGCTCCAGGACGAGCTGCGCGAGGAGCAGCGCCTCCAGCGTGAGGAGGACAAGAAGCTCCAGGACGAACTGCGTGAGGAGCAGCGCCTCCAGCGCGAGGAGGACAAGAAGCTCCAGGACGAGCTGCGCGAGGAGCAGAACCAGCAGCGCGAGGAGGACAAGCGCCTCCAGGACGAGCTGCGCGAGGAGCAGAACCAGCAGCGTGACGAGGACCGTGAGTACCAGGACGAGTTGCGCGAGGAGCAGCGGCGCGAGCAGGAGGAGGCCAAGCGGGAGGCCGAGGAGCAGGCCAAGCAGATGGAGGAGAGCCTCGGCAACATCAACGGGCCCGGCGGCGGGGGTGAGAACCTCGGCGACCTCGACGATCTGCTGAACCTCAAGCAGGACATCCCGGTGACCGAGAGCCTCGGTGACCTCGGCGGCATCAACTCGCCCGGCCCCGGCGGCGGGAACAGCCCGAGCCTCGACGACGTGAGCAACGCGGTAACGGAGAACCTCGGCGGCCTCGGTGACGTGAACAATCCCGGCGGCGGCCCGCTCCCCGTGAGCCAGAACCTCGGCAACTTCGGCGGGATCAACGGCGGACCCGGCAACGCGAAGAACTCCACCGACGCGGCCAACGACGCGATCACCCAGAACCTGGGCAACCTCGGTAACATCAACGACGGCCCGGGCGCCTCCCTCGACACCCCGACCGGCGGTACCACCCAGCTCGACGGGAATCAGCTCACCACCGGCTTCCCGGACGGCAGCAGCACCTCCTTCGACCCGGACAGCGGGGTCCTCACCACCACCCACCCGGACGGCAGTGTCACCACGCAGGACCTGGGTGACGGCGCCCGGGTGACCAATCCGGACGGCTCGGTCACCTCGCTCGGCGACGACGGCAAGCTGACGACGACGTTCCCGGACGGCACGACGCAGGTCGTCGACCCGGCCACCGGGCAGGCGGTCTCCACCGCCCCCGACGGCACGACCACCACCGAGAACCTCGGCAGCCTCGGGAACCTGAACGGCCGCGACGGGATCGGGGACCTGGGCGACCTCGGCAACATCGGCGCCGACCTGCCCACCGAATCGCCCGGTGACCTGGGCGACCGGGAGACCGTCGACGACCTGGGCCGCCTCGGGAACCTCAACACCGCAGGATCCGGTCTGGAGACGCCGACGGGTGGTTCGACCGAGCTGGAGGACGGCGACTTCGTCACCACGTTCCCGGACGGCGGCAAGGCCGTCTTCGACCCGGACAGCGGGCTGCTCACCAGCACCGGGCCGGACGGCACCGGCGTCACCACCGACCTCCGGCACGGGGCCGAGGTGACCAACCCGGACGGCTCGACCACCCGCCTGGACAACGGCCGGCTGGTCAACTCCTTCCCCGACGGCTCCCGCCATTCCATCGACCCGGACACGGGCATCGCCACCGTCACCGACCCGCAGGGCAGGACCGAGACGGTCGACCTCGACGATCTCAACTCGCGCGGCGCCGACGGCAGGCCGGACTTCCTCGACAACCTGCGGGACCTTGGCCACAACCGCGACCTGGGCAGCCTCGGCGACCTCAACGGGAACCGGGACCTCGACGGCCTCGACGGGAACCGGGACCTCGACGGCCTCGACGACCTCAACGGGAACCGGGGCCTCGACGGCCTCGACGCCGGCCGCGACCTCGATCTCGACGCCCTCGCAGGAGTCGGCGGCGGGGGAGGAGGGGGAGGCGACGGGACCACCACCCGGGACGTCTCCTTCTCCGACCTCGGGCTCGCGGCCCAGGCCGGCGCGGGACCGTCCGGCGGCGGCCTCCCCGGCTCGGGCATCCCGTCCTCGGAGACGCTCGGCCAGGTCGCCCCGCTCTCCGACAGCGCCACGAAGGACGCGGCGACCCCCGGCCCCGGCGGCAGCGGTCCGGGGGCACCCGGCGCCCCGGGCACACCGGGCAGCCCCGGTATGCCGATGGGCGGCGGCATGGGCGGTATGGGCGCGGGCGGCGAGAAGGGCAACGGCGAGCGCGTGCGTGCCGTCCTGGTCGACGCGGCGGAGGAGAGCGAACGCCGCAACCGCCGCAGGCGCAGCCCCTGGAACCGTCAGGAGGACAGCGACACCTTCCTGACCCCGGCCTCCCGGGTGACGACCACCGGCGGTGACGCCCCCGAGGAGGAGCAGGAGGAGGGACGCAGGCCCATGACCTCCGCCGACTACCTTGAGGAGGACGCGGACGTGTGGGGTACCGAGGAGGGCGGTACCCCGGCCGTCATCGGCAGGTGACGGGCGCTCAGTTCCGCGCCCACTCACAGGACGCGCAGACCGGACGTGATGGCCGCCGACGCGTCCGTACGTACGGGAAGACCGAGGCAGAAGGAGGGGAGCGGGCGTGACGGAACCGCTGGAGAAGCGCCTGGAGAAGGCCATGGCCGAACTGCAGGCCGCCCAGGAGGCGGTCGCGCGCACCGAGCGCGAACTGCGGACGGCGTCGTTCTCGGCGCTCTCCTCAGACCGCGCGGTGCGGGCCACCGCGGGCCCGCAGGGTGAGCTGACCGGGATCGAGTTCCTGGAGAACAGGTACCGCGACATGTCCCCGCAGGAGCTGGCCGCCGGCGTCCTGGAGGCGGCGAGCGCGGCGCGGCTGAAGATGAACCGGCATGTGATGAAGGCGATGGCCCCCTTCGCCGAGCCCAGCAGCAACGTGCCGGAACTGAAGGGCTTCGAGCTGGACTGGGAGCGCATCTTCGGCCCCGAGGTGCTGCGGGAGGACGACGAGGACTCTGCGCGGTCCGGCCCGGCCACCCCTGCCTGGCGGGACGCGCTCGGCGACGAGGGAGAGGACTGACGGATGGGACAGCGGTACTACGTCGACCCGCAGCGCATCGAGGCCCTGGCCCGGCAGCTGGAGGAGATCGGCACGCTCACCCGGTCCATGACCGAGGAGTTCCTCGACGAGCTCGCGCCCACCGTCAGCTGGCCCGGCACCGACAGCGAGTTCTCGGAGAAGGCCACACCGCAGGAGCAGAAGGAGCGGCAGACCACCAAGGACACCATGCTGTCCATCCGCGACGCGCTGGTGGGCATCACCGACGCCACCATCGGCAACGTCCGCATGATGAAGGACACCCGTGACCGCAACATCGACGAGATCGAGCACGGCAACAGCCGCCTCGAAACCGATGGATTCGACGGCCCGGGCGGGCATGGCCGCCGCTGACCCGCGCAGCGCGGGCCGCTCCCGTACGGAACCGGGGGCGGCCGCTGCGTCCTGCCCGCGCACCCCCCGTGGCGGCCGCAGGTGAGCATCCAGGTATCGCCCGAGGTCAACGCCATGATCTTCATCCTCACCGGGGAGAAGCTCATGAACGCCGACGAGGACCTCGCCTTCGAGAGCCGTCGGCCCTACTCCGGCCTCGGGCGCAAGCTGGAACGGCTGTCCTCGCTGATCGACAAGTCGATCCACGACATCGGCGAGTCCATGCCGGACGACCTCGCCTCGTCGTACGCCAAGGCGATGGGCATGCTCATCGACGACGGCGGCAAGAACTACCTGCGCGACTTCGCCGAGCAGCTCGACAAGATCGCCGAGGGCCGCCGCAAGACCTCCATGGACATCATGGAGTCCAAGTGGCAGGTCATCGCCGAGATCATCCGGCTGCTCATCGAGATCGCCATCTACCTGGCGATGTCCTTCTTCACCGGGGGTGCCTCGGCCAGCCAGATCATGATGGCCAAGCTGCGCAGCCGCTTCTTCATCCTCACCACCCTCAGCCATCTGCTCCAGCGGCTGCATCTGGCCCCCTCGCTGACCGAGGCGTTCGCCGAGGCGTTCACCACCTTCGCTGTGCGGCTGGCGATGATGAACTTCGCCCCGGACGGCCGCCGCCCCGACGGGATCGACTGGAGCGACATCGGCAAGGCGGCCGCGTTCGGGGCGGCGGCGGGCTTCTTCACGAGCGTCTTCGACAAGTTCGCCAAGGACATCGTCAGGAGCTTCGACAACAACTTCCTGAAGAACGGCCCGGACCTCGACTTCAAGAACCCCAACCTCCGGGACACCCCGGACATCGACCTCAAGAACAACGGCCCCACGCCCAACCCCCGGCCCGGCCCCGACGGCGACACCGTCCCGAAGGACCGCCCCGACCCCACCCCGAACGGCAACGGCCCCACGCCCTCGCCCAACCCGCCGCCCGTCACCTTCCGGGACGGCCCGCTCTCCTTCCGGAACAACCCCGAGCTGTGGCGGAACAACCAGATCCTGCGCCACAACTCCGACCGGCCGGGCGCGCTGGCCGGGCACTACGGACTCAAGGGAACGGCCGACTTCCTCGCCGCCGGCTCCGGCGAGGCGCTCGCGGAGATCCTGATCAAGGGGGCCTTCGACGGGGACTGGTCCACCAGCTGGTCCACCTTCGTCGGCGCGGGCATCAGCAGCCAGGTCGAGTCCACGCTCTCCGACACCGCGCTGAACAGCGGCGCGGAGCTGCGCCACGCCATCGACAAGCTGCGCGAGCAGCCTCCGCCGACCGGCTCCGGCGGCGACTCCGGTACGCGCGGTTCCGGCGACGGATCTGATCGCACCGAGGATTCCCCGCGCACGGACACCGCCGGGGGTGACGGTCCCGGTCCGGGTCCCGGTCTCTCCTCGATTCCGCCGGTCGTGCCGCAGACCACGGGCCGGGGCGACCTCTCCGGCGGCCAGGCGCCGCCGCCTTTCCTGTCGCAGGACCCGCCGCCCTCCGTGTCGCAGGACCCGCCGTCCTACTTCTCGGCCGACCCGCCGCCGTACACTCCGGGGCCGCTGCCCGTGACCTCCGCCGAGAACGCGCTGTGGCAGCAGGTACACCAGGGGCCGGCCGAGGTGCGGGAGCAGGCGCTGCGGGACCTCGCCGCTCTCCGGGGTTCGCAGCCGCCGGGCCCCGCCGAGATCGGCGTACGTGACGGGCTGCACGCCCAGCTGTCCCAGCTGCCCGAGATACGGGTGGTGCCCACCGGGAACAGCCCGGCGGGCCAGGTAGACGCCGATGCGGTGCGCCGGGCCCTGGAGAGCCTCGGCACGACGGTGCAGCTGGCAGCCGGCCCCCCGGCGGTGGCCGACGGCCCCGGCACCGGTGTGCCCCCACTCACCATCGTCGTCTCGGAGCTTCCGCCACCGGTCACGGCCTCGCCACAGGCGGCCGAGCTGCTGGACGGTGCCGGGGCCGACCGGGCCGTGGTGCTCGGCCCGTCGGCCGGCTCCGACGCGACGGGGCAGCCGGTGCGCGAGGCGGTCGAACTGACCCGCGAGGGCCCCGGTGAGCCGGTACGGGTCCGTCCGCTCGCCGGCCCCGAGCTCGCCGTGACACCGGACGCGGGCGCGAACACGGCGTTCCCCGGAGCGAACGTGCTGCTGCCGCTCGCCGACGCCCTCGGCGTACCGCCCGTCATGCCGGCCGCGCCACCGCCGACCGCTGCGACCACGTCACCGACGGCTGCCTCGACCACGTCACCGTCGGCTACCTCGACCACCTCACCGCCCGCTCCCTCAACCCCCTCACCGTCGGCCGTTGCGACCACCTCACCACCCGTTCCCTCGACCACCTCACCACCCGTTCCCTCGACCACCTCACCGCCGGCCGCTGCGACCACCTCACCGCCCGCCACCTCCACGACCTCATCGCCCGCCGCGCCGGTCAATGAGAACGCGCCCCGCCACTCCGGGGCCGGGCAGCGCGACACCGGCCCTTCCTCCGTGAAGGTGGTCTCGGGTGAGCCGGCCCCCGTGACCGGCGACACGTCCGGCCCGGACGTCACGCCGACGGCCACCACCACGGACCCCGCGCCCGGCCCGGATGTCAAGCAGCCGGCGCTGATCACCACCGGCTCCGCTTCCGGCCCGGCCGCCGAGCCGGCCGCCGCCACCGGCTCCGCTGCCGGCATGGACGTCAAGCCGACGGTGATCACCACCGGCTCCGCTTCCGGCCCGGCCGCCGAGCCGGCCGCCGCCATCACCGACCCCGAAGCCGCCCCCGACAGCAAGCCGGCGGTCTTCCCGGCCTCCTCGGCCCCCACGACCACCACCGCCGACGTTCCCGCCGCCTCCAAGTTGGCCGTCGACTCCCGGCCGTGGGCCGAGACGGCCACCGAACTGCATCTGGAGTCGGGCCGCGGCGACGGCAACGCCACCCCTTCGGCCGCAGCGCCCCCGCCCGGCCGGATCGTCGTGCGGCCCCCGGACCCGGAGCACCCGCAACAGCCGCCCACGTTGCGGGACTTCCTGCCGGAGGACCGGTGGTGGACCTTCTACATCGACCCCAAGAACCACGACGCCGCCCAGGCCGCCTTCCCGGACGACCCCGGCTCCTACTACGACCACGACCGCTCGCCGGGGTTCCAGCAGGGCATGGTCGCCGCCTACACCCAGTTCCTGGGTGACCCCGGGACCGTCGCGGCACCGATGGACTCGTCCTCGTACCGGACCATGCACGGCCTGGCCACCGGCCACCTCGGCCGGACGATCGGCTGGTCCGGCGGCGGGGCCACCCAGTTCCCGCTACGGGGTGACGAGCTCGCCGACGACATCTTCGACGAGCGCATCGGTGACCAGCTGCTGGTCTACGACACGACCGTCCGCGACTGGTCCACGCCGTTGCCCAAGCCCCGGCCGGTCACCATCCTGACCCGGTTCATGCACAACAACCCCTCGCTGGCGACCAACTACGGCAAGAACGCCGCGCCCGGCCTGGTCGACACGCTGTTCCAGCAGCACTACGCGCGCGTCGTTGACCCCGACGCCGACGACGCGGCCAAGCTCGCCTCCATCGTCCGCACGATCCGGGCCCTGCACGTGGTCCACCCGTTCCAGGACGGCAACCTCCGGTCCAACGTCCAGATCCTGTTGCCGAAGCTCCTTCTGGAGCAGGGGCTGCGCCCCGTCGTGCCCGACGACATGTACAGCCTGTTCCAGGGCGGCCGTTCGGTGGAGCAGATGGTCGAGTCCCTGGTCCGCAACGGAGCCCTGGACACGGGTCGGCCGCACCCCTCGCAAGGCGAGACCGCCTCCGACCAGCACCTGGAGTCGGGGCGGGACGGCGACACGGGCACCACGAGCACCACCGACGGGCACGGAACCACCCCGTCTCCCACGGCCCAGCCGTCCGTCACGACGCTCAGCGGTGACACGGTGCCCTTCACCCAACTGCGCCGCTGGGTCCCGGACGCGGCGGTGCAGCAACAACCCGGTGTCGCCGTCCGGACGTTGACCATCTCGCAGGGCCCGGCCGAGGACGGTACGACCCGGAGCGCGGGGCGCCGGGCGCTGCTCGGCCAGGACACCTTCCGCGGTGTGCGCACCACCTCCTCCGAGCAGGCTCCGGCTCCGGGAACCGTCGAAACCCCCGCCCCCCGTACGGTGTTCACCGGCCCGCCGGCCCCGCTCCCCGGTTCCGGGAACGGGCGGGGCGCCGACTACTTCGCGGGCCACGGCACCCCCCGTACCGTCACGCTCGGCACGGACGACGCCGCGCATCCCACCGTCAAGGTCAGCGGTGTGCAGCTCGGCGAGGTGCTCAAGTCCTGGGCGCAGGACGGGGATGAGGGCCGGCCGCTGGTGCTGTTCTCCTGCGAGACGGGCCAGCAGCCGAAGATCGCGGGACTGCCCGTGGCCCAGCACGTGGCCAACCGGACCGGGCGCCAGGTGTACGCGCCGACCACCGAGGCGGGCACGGCCAAGGACCGGGACGGCAACGTACGCGCGGTGCTCACCGAAGGCCCCGACGGGCCGGGGCGGTGGCGTCTGTTCACCCCGGAGCCCGGCGGCGCCGAACTGGACGCGCTGGCACGCGAGGCGGGCCTCCACGCGGGCCCGGACCCGGCCGACGCCTTCGCCCGGGCGCGTACCCTCCAGCAGATCCGTACGCTGCGCGATGTCCTCGGCACCGACGCCGAACAGCAGCCCGAGAATGGCGAGTTGCTGGCCGGACTCGCGTACGTGGACGGCCTGCGCTGGCTCAGCCAGCACACGGCGGCCCGTTACGGGGACGGCCGGATGACCCCGGACCTGCTGCGCCGGATGGTCATCGACCGGCGCGGCGCGACAGGTGCCACGGCCGGCACCGCCCCGGCAGGTCCCCCCGGTACCAACACCGACACCGACACCGCCACCGGGACCGGGGATGTTGCGGCTGACCCCACCCCCGAGGAGTACCGGACCTTCCTGCGCGCGGCAGCCGAGCTGCGGGCCGCCGCCGGGCCCGGCACCACCCTCGACGCCCTGCTGCCTCCGCCACCCCCCGCGCTGCCGCCCGGGACCCTGGTCTCGCCGCAGGACGTACGCGGTCTCGCCTACGCGCCCGCCGCGCGGATCACCTGGTCCCTCTCCGACACCCCGCTGCCCCTCTCCGACCTGGCCCTGAGCCCCGAGGACACCGCCGAACTCGCCCGCCGCAGGCCTGACCTGGCGCCCGCACCGAGTCGACCGGAGAGTCTCGCCGAAGACCTGACCCTGTTCAGCAAGACCCCCGGGGCGGCGGGACTCGCCGACGCCGTGCGGGCGGACGGGCTGGCCTTCCACCGGCTGCGCACCCCGGGCGGCGGGAACTGCCTCTTCCGGGCGCTGCTCGACAGCGCGCGCAGCCGGCCCGTGCCACCCGCGTGGGCCGCCCGGGACGTCGCCCGGCTCCGCGAGCTGCTGCGCGACCGGCTCACCGGCTCCGAACTGCTCGCCACGGCCGCCGAGGCCACCCCGGACCCGGTGCTCGCCGTCGTCGACGACCTGCGGATGACCGCCCTCGCCGGGGTATGGGACCCGGGCGCGCAGAGCCGGATCGGCCGGCGCTGGGACCGGATCGCCCAAGCGGTCGTCACTGACGGCGATGCCCGCCGGTGGCGGCGGATGCTCCGGGACAGCGGTTACCCGCGCCTCGCCGATGTGGCGCCCACCCCCGCCGACGCCAGGCGGCTCGGCACCGAGGGGCTGATCGTCGCCGCGGCCGAGCTGCCCGCGCTGTGGGCCTCCCCCTTCGCCGACGTACTCCCGCAGGCGGTGGCGCACACCCTCGACCTCGACCTGCGGCTCGTCCAGGCCGACCCGCCGGCGCCGGGGAGCACCTTCGTCACCCCCCTCAACCCGGGCGGCCGGAGCGGCACCCTGCACCTGGCCTACAACGGCACCGACCACTACGACGCCCTGGTCCCGGCCACGGCCCAGCCGGCCCCCGCCCCCACTCCTTCCTCCGTCCCGGCGACCCGGGACCCGGTCGGTGCCGATGCATTCGGGGAGTGGCTGCGGAGCATGGGCGGGATCACCGACCTGGACGGTCCTGGGGAGGAGACCCCGGACCGTGGGGACCCCGTACCGCTGGAGACGCAGCTCGAACGGCACCGCCCGGCGCGGCTGTTGACCGGCGAGGACGCCCGGCCGCCGGGCCCGGCACCGCGTACCGTCACCTTCGACGACGGCAGCCGGCTGCCCGCGGTCCTCCTCAGCCCGGACGCCGACCCGGACGGCGACCCGGACGGCGACCCGGACGGCGACCCGGGCAACGACGGCGATGGGACGGGCGCCCGGACCGGCGGGACGCCGAAGACCGGCCTCCTCAACGGGCTGGGCGTCCTCACCCTGCGCTCGCCCGAGCAGGTGGCCAAGGAGGTCTTCGACCACCTGCCGAAGAAGCTGCGCGGTCAGTTCGACGAGGCGGAGCTGCTGCGCCTGCTGGCCGATCAGCCCGGCGCCTTCACCGCCCCGCGCGGAGCCCGTCTCGTGGGCCGGGAGAAGTCCGGGGTCGGCCACGAGATGGTCGTCGAGGCCGTTCCGTACCACCGCTGGGAGCGTTTCTCCGAAGTCGGCGGTGCCACCGTGCGGCTGGACACCATGCGGCGCGGCCAGGCCGGTACGGGCGGCGGGCGCAGTGTCGGCGTCGGACGCCGGGTCGCCGCCGCGCTGGGCATGGGACCGCCGCTCACCTGGATGCTGAAGATCGGTGTCTCTCTGGGCTGGACCCGCAGGACCGACTACACCCTGGGCACCGCCGCCTACCACCAGACCGAGTACCGGGCCTGGGAGGGGTCGCACCTGCACCTGGACGACGTCCACTACCGGGTGCGCGTGGAGCGGATCACCGAGGCGCCGAAGAGCACCGGGCCGGGCACCGGGCCCGCCACCGCACCGCGCTGGCAGCGCACCTCGGTGCACACCGCCGGGTTCGCCATGCGGGACGGGCTGAGCTGGCGGCTGCCGGACGACCTCACCGTGCCCTACCAGGGGCCGAAGCGGGCGCCGCGGACGCTCACCTTCCCGGACGGTGCCGAGCCACGGATCGCCGACACCACCGCACTGCACCTCACCGACCCGCCGGAGGACGTGGCGCTCGCCATCTCCGGTGCCCGGCCCGGAAGTTCGGCACACCGCACGCTGGTCTCCTATGTGCGGCCGGGGCGGCTGCTCAGCCTGTTCGGGCGGTTCTCCGGGCCGGTCAGCGGACCCGAGCTGACCCGGGGCAGCGGGCAGCACCCGCTGGGCCACCTGATCGTCGAGCGGTCGATCCCGCACCGGGCCACCCTGGTCACGGAGTCCGTCAAGGCGGAGGTGCGCGACCTCACCCAGACCACGTACCAGAACCAGCGCGTCCACGTCCGTGACACCCGTCTCGGCGTCCAGGTCACCGCCGGGCCGAACTACACCCTCATCGGGCCCGAGACCGACGTACGCCTCCAGGGCGGCCCGCTCGTCCGCGCGGACCTCAGCACCGGGCGCGGCCATCACCTCGGCACCGACGCCGCCCGCAAGGTGACCGGGCGGCTGCGGAACCAGCCGGTCGCGCTCTACCGGGTGGAGCGCACCCTGATGGTGCGGGGGGCCGGTCAGCCGGCCTCCGCCGCCCGCCCGGTCCGGGTGGTCAGCCTGGACTGGATCTCCACCCAGGACGCGCGCCGGCTCGCCGGCTGGGACAGCCGTACGCCCGGAGCGACGGGCCCCGATCCGGACGCCGAGCCGCCGGTGCCGTGGTACCTCACCCGGGAGGACCCGGTACACCTGGGCGGCCAGGTCCGCGCCGAGGGCTTCCGGCCGGACCAGCGGCCGGCCGCCCAGCAGAACCAGCAGAACCAGCAGAACCAGCAGAATCAGCAGAACCGGCAGAATCAGCAGAACCGGCAGAACCGGCAGAACCGGCAGAACCGGCAGAACCGGCAGAACCAGCACAACCAGCAGAACCAGCAGAACCGGAACGGGCAGCCGCCCGCCGCCCAGCCAGCCCCGGCCCCGGTCCCTGCCGCCGCCGCGCCCGCCCCTGCGCCCGCCCCCCAGGACCCCCTGCGTGCCTTCGCCGACACGGTGCTGGACACGCTTCACCGCTCGTACCCGTCGCTGTTCGTCCCGCCGCTGATGCTGCGGCACCCGCGACTGGCCAAGTTCTGGTACGGGGACGGGCGGATGCGGACCGCCCTGCACAACGACCGCCAGGTGCGCGAGGCGCTGAACCGGCCCAGCCTGGCGCAGAGTCTGGACGACCTGACAACCACCGGGGTGCCGGTCACCCTCACCGAGGACGGCAAGGTGCGACGCGGCCACCACACGCTGATCCTGCGGGCGCGCCTGACCGACCGGCGGTTCGAGACCACCCTGAGCGAACGCTCGCTGCGCAACGCGGTGATCGGCACCGAGGTCTCCGGGCAGGGGCAGCAGGCGTCCACCACCCTTTCCGCCGGTGTCGAGCTGGGCATCTCGCCGCGCGACCACGACAAGGTGCCCGAGGTCGGGTTGCCCCGCCAGGCGGGCAGCGTCGCCCTCGGCGCCCGTTACGCGAAGACCGGCACGAAGGCCACCAGGAACACCGTCGCGGTCGCCCACGACCAGCTGACGTTCCAGAACGGCGCCGATCTCTACAGCTACCAGGTCGAGTTGGGCGCCACCTTCGAGGGCCACCGCCGCCCGCGCGGCTGGGCGCGGCTCGTCTCGGTGGGCCTGCTCGGCGCCGGCGTCTTCGTCAGCAAGGCCGAGGAGCGTCCGCTGTTCCGCCGAGGCAGCGAGACCGTGGGCCGGGTGGAGCTGGCGGTCCCCGCCGCGCACGGCTCCGACCACCACGCCCCTACCGACCCCCCGGCCACCGGCCCGGCGACGGCGCCCGCGCCCACCCCCCCGCCGCGCCCGCTCTCCTCCACCGAAGCCGACCACCTCCTCGACGGCACCCGGCCGTTGCCCCGCTCCGGCATCTCCGACCGGCAGCTCGTCCACAAGCTGCTGAGCGCCCCGCACGTGGTCCTCAGCACCGAGGGCGGCCGGCAGCGCCAACGACTCGTCCAGGACACCGCCGACCGCGCCTCAGGCACCTCGTGGCACGTCAGCGCACCCGGTGCCCCGGTGCGCACCGCTCTGCGCCGGGCGATGGCGAACCTGAGCATCGCCGGACAACTCGGCCAGTACCTGGGCCCGTTCGGCTCCCGCATCACCGGCCTCACCGGTGCCGGTCCCCTCGCCACCCACTACCTGAAGGCGGCGGTCCGCGGCGAGTTGAGCAACGTACGGGTCAGGAGCGACCCGAAGCCGGGCAGCCTCGAAGCCACGATCGGCAACGAGCACCGCGTCGCCGGCAGCTCCGGCACCGTCTCCCGGACCACGCTCGGTCTCCAGGGCGCCGTGACGCCGTTGCAGCAGGCCCCCGGCCAACAGGCGGTGGTCGGGGCCTACTCCACCGCCCTCCAGTACGCCTGGGGCCAGGGCCGCAGCGTCTCGCAGACCCTCACCCGGGGGCGCAACACCACCCTCAGCTATGCCGGGCGGATGTACCTGGTGGTCGCCGACGCGGCCGAGACCGTCGCGGTACGGGACCGCTGGACGGCCGCGATGGGGGCCGTCGGCACCCGTGCCGGGGCGGGGATCAGCTCCGCCGCCGGGCGGGTCTCCGAGCGGCTCGGGCGCGGCCTCGCCCCGCGCCGGGCCGCCGCAGCGCTCCAGCGCATCCGCGACGCGGTGATGTTCCACCTGCCGATGCAGGACGCCATCGAAGCCGGGCTCGCCCCGGACGGCCTGGGCACCACCACGCCGAGCAACCTCGGCGGCGGCTACCGGCTGCCCCCCTTCCTGCGCGGCCGCCGTTTCCCCTCCCACCCCAGCGGCCAGCTCGACGCGAGCCGTGCGGCGCAGCAGCTGATGGGGCAGCTGGAGAAGGCCGGCGTGCCCTCGCACGACCGGGAGCAGGTCCTCCAGCGCCTCTCCCCGGACTTCCTCCGCTCCCATCTGCACGAGCTGACGGCCGGCGGGGTGACCCTGCCGGTCCGCTACCGCGCCTGGTCCAGCCCGCACCACCTGCCGGTCGGCGGCAGCCCCGGGCAGCTCCGGTTCACGCTGACGCCGGTCACGACCACCGTGGAGCGGCTGCGCACCGGCTACGAGCTGGAGGACTACCGCACCACCGCCCGCGACGACGCCGAGGGCACGTCCCAGGACCGCGGCGGGGACGTGACGCTCAGCGGAAGCCAGCGCGCGGCGGGCAGCGGTGTGCTGGTCGCCAACCCGGCGCTCCAGGGCACCGCCGCCAAGCAGCGGTCGAGCACCCGGACCGAGACCACCGGCAGCACCGCGATGCCGAACATCGCCACCACCCAGACGCACGCCGAGACCGTGACCACGTACACCCTCACCGTCACCATGACGGACGCGACCGGCGAACCGCTCGGCCCCACCGCCACCGCCCCCGTCGGCAGCCTCAACGAGATCCTTCCGACGAGCCTGCTCACGCCGGACGGCGACGGCGCCGACGGCGCGCTCACCGAGCAGGACGTGCCCGAACCGGGCCGTGCCGTAAAGCTGCTGACGGCCCATCAGGCCCGCCCCGAGGGCATCGCGCGGTGGCGTACCACGGAGACCACGGAGACCACGGACACCACGGAGACCACGGACCGGGGCACCGGTTCCGACGCCACCCCGGCCACCCCCGACCCGGACATCCTCCCCTTCGACGACGTGATCGGTTCCGGCATCCTCGCCGTGGACATCCTCGGCGCGGCCAATGTGCGGGACGCCCTGACCCTCGCCACCGCGCGCGCCGACGGCTTCCCCGGTGACACGGACCTCGGCAAGCGGCACACGGGCACGTCACTCGCCGAACGCGTACGGATGGCCCGTCACACCCCGCTCACCGGCCTCGGCACCGCCCCCGCCCAGGCCCAGCAGGAGGCCACCGCACAGGTCGGCCTGACCGCCGGCTTCCGCGAGGCGCTCAGCGCGAACGGCTCCCCGCTGCCCACCCAGTCCTCCGCCCGCCTCCTGGGCCAGTCCCACACCGCCGACTCCCGCCTCTACGCCAGGATGCACCGCCGCGGCGCCCGGCTGCTCGCCGTGGAGAACAAGCCGCGTATGGAGGCGATGCAGCGGCGCAAGACCTCCGACGCGCTGGAGGCGGGCATCACCGACAATGTCGAGGGAGCGGTGAGTACGTCGCCGCTGGCGGGTAACAGCAACGCGGGCGTGACCAACCCCGGCGCCACCGTCCCGATCGGCGGTGCGAACGACTCCACCGCGCTCAAGGCGGCCACGGACACCACCCTCGGCACCCACGTCAAGGTCCTCACCGACCGCAGCATGCTCTTCGCGGTGCCGGTGAGCTGGCTGGCGGTGGCCGAGGTCGACCACAAGGTCACCGACAGCCGTCCGATGCAGGCCCTGGGCAAGCCCCGCCGCGGCCCGCGCGCCGCCGAGGCCGAGACCACCGCCCTGGTCTGGCTGCGTGAGGACATCGCCCGCGACCACGGCCTCCTGGACGACACCACGTTCCCCGATGAGGTCCGCACGGCCTGGGACGACCAGGCCAAGGCGGCGGCCGACCTCGCCACCGCCGAGAAGAACTACTACGACGCCCGGGCGAAGGCCCGGGAGGCCTGGCTCGGCCTGAGCGCGGAGGAACAGGCCGCGCTCGGGGACGGCCACCTCGACCGGGTGACCGTCCCGCCCCGGTCCGTGGCCCAGTCCCCGGCCGTCGCCACCTGGCAGGCGGCCCGTGAGGACGTACGCCGCTGGCAGCAGCGCACCGACGCCGCCGCCACGGACCACCACCGCCTGCACCTCGCCGCCTCCCGCCTCACCGCCCACCACCAGGGCTCGGCCTCGGTGCCGGTGAAGGACCTGCCGCAGGAGTACGCCACGCCCGACTGGCGCTCCGAGGCGCCGGAGCCGTACCAGGTCACCGCCGCCACCGACTCCGCGCCGCGCACCCTCACCTCACCGGACGGCGCCAGGACGCACGAGGTGCACGAGGTGCCGCACGACGGTGCCTCGTTCTTCCACGCGCTGCTCGCGACGGCCCAGGACCGGGGCCGCCTGCCGTACCTGCTCGACACGGACCTCGCCGCCCGGTTCGCGGCCGGCCCCGGTGACCCGGCGGTCACGGCCGAGGCCATCGACACCGCTCGCCGCCGCCTCGCCTGGGCGCTGGCCGACAACGGCAACGAGGATCTGCTCGACAGCCTGGCCCTGGACGCCGCGGACACGTTCACACAGGACGAACTCGACGCCGCAGGGGTGGAGCTGACCGCCGCCCAGCAGGCGGAGTTCGACGCCGTCGGCCGCCTCCCGCAGACCTTCTGGCCGAGCCCGGCGCAACGGGTCGCGCTCGCCACGGCGGCCCTGTTCCGCCCCTTCGCAGCCGAGCCCACGGAGACGGACCCGGCCGCCGGGGACCCGCCACCGCCCGAGCGCCGTGCGGGCGACCACGGCGGCGCGGACCTGCTGCCCGCGCTCGCGGCCCGGGTCCTGGGCACGCCGGTGACGGTGGTGACGGGGGAGGGGCGGCCGCAGCTCTTCCTCCCGCACGGCGCCGACCCGGCGACGGCCGACGCCGTCGGCGGGCCGGTGCTCTTCGCCGCGGACGGCTTCTTCTCCGCCGCGCTCCCGCCCGGCACCACGCCGCCGGTCGCCACCCCGCTACCGGCCCCGCCGGGGACGACCGCGGGGGGCACCAGCACGACCACGGGCACGACGGACACGACCACGGGCACGACGGACACGACCACGACCCCGGGCACCACGGGCACGGACACGACCACCGGCACCGGCACCGGCACAAAGGCGACCACCGCCAGGCCGCCCGCGCAGCAGCCCCCCGCGCAGCAGCCCCCCGCGCACCGCAGCCACGCCATCCCGCCCTGGCTGCCGCCCGCCGACGCCACCGGCCCGCGCTACCGCCTGGACCGCGACGGCGTCCTCACCGCACCCGACGGCGCCACCTACACCCAGGGGACCCCCACCGGCCGGGGCAACGGGTTCTTCGCCGCACTCTCCACGGCTCTGCGCCAGGCGGCCGAGCAGCCCGGCCCGGACCGCCGGGAGGCGGGTCGGCTGCGCGCCCGCGCCGGAGCCTCCCCCGCCCAGCTGATGCGCCTGAACGGCCTGCCCGGCGACCCGGGGGAGCACGAAGCGCTCTTCACGCCCCCGCCCCTCCGCTCCCGGCCGGACGCCCCCGCGCCGAGCCGGGACGCCCGCGAGAGCCACCTGCGCCGCCACCTCGCCGGGGCCCCCTGGGGCCCCGGCGCCGACCGCGCGGTGGCCGAGTGGGCCGCCGCGGCGACCGGCACCACCGTCACCCTGATCGAGGAGAACGGCACCGCACACACCTACGCCGGCCCCACCGCCGACGCTCCCACGCTCCGGCTCCGCCGCCGTGGCGGTGACTTCGTCCCCCTGCTCCTCCGCACCCCGGCGCCCGTGCCGAAGCCGCCGGTGTCCCCGGGCGAGGAGGAGGCGTACGAGCTGAACACGCTCTCCGGAGCGGAGACCGGGACGAACACGGCCCCGGACTCGGACGTGGACATGGACCTCGCGTCCGAGCCCGAGGAGGCGGCCGTACGGACCGGCCCCGAGAACGCCTACGCGGCAGAGCTGGCCGATCTGCTGAGCGAGCCCCAACTCCGCTTCCCCGCACTGCTGGACGTGGTCCGACGACGCAACGCACACCTGGGCGGCTTCCCGGATGTGGCGTTCGACAGCGCGTTCACCGAGCACGCGGGCACCGGCGTGCCCGAGGCTCTGGACCAGGCGGAGCAGGAGGGCAGGCTCCGCCCCGAGGAGTACGAGGAACTGCGCGAGGCACTCGGCCTCGGCACCGACGGCCCCTTCCGGCAGACGCGCCCCAGCGGCACCTCGGAACGGGACCGCCAGGTCACCCTGCGGATGCTGGACCGGGTGGCCCGCCTGGTCAAGGAGGTGTTGCGCAAGGACGACCACCGCGCCGACGCGCAGGTCACCCCGCACATCGCCGTAGGCCTGCTGCCGGACGGTTCCCTCGGCATCGCGGGCAACACCGGCGCGAAGGCGCTGACCAGGGCCGAGGCGGAGCTGGTGGCGGAGGAGCTGCGGTGGTTCGTCACCGGCCAGGAGGCGGAAGGGACACCACGGCAGCGGAAGCTGGAACAGTGGACCCGGGACGAGGAGAGCCACCGCCAGTGGTCGGCGCGGCTGGACCGGCGGGAGCGGGATCTCGACGACAACGGTGCGACGGAGCGGGAACGCCGGGAACTGGCCGCGGAGCGGCGGAAGTGGCAGGGCGACGAGAGATGGCTGGCCCGGCGGCGGCCCGCCATGGCCCGCGAGATGCGGGACCGCACGAAGCTACGGGCCCTGGCCACCGGCTGGTACCGGCTCTACCACCCGGAGTCGCCCGAACTCGACCTCGTACAGCGAGCCTTGACGTCCCCACGCATCCTCAACGTGGCCGACCTGGACGCACCGACCGGATCGTACGGCTCCGAGCACGGTGAACTGACCCTCCTGGGCCAGTGGGTCGAACACTGGGAGAACCACCCCGGCGACCCGGCCGCACCCCGAACGCTGCACCTGGGCGGCTACAAAATGGCCTGCGCCTCCTGCGACCTCGCCTACCGGGCGGTCAACGAGCACATCGGACCCGGCCTCGGCCACCGGGTGCGGGCGGCCGGTACCCACGGGATGTTCTTCCCCGGCTGGCGCATGCCGGAGTGGATGCGGCAACGGCCGGAACTGTGGGCGTACGTCCGCGACCATGCGGAGGACATCGGCGCGTACCTGGACCGGAACGGTGTACTCCAGGGCGAGCGGACGCCGAGCGGGAGTCCGCAGAACCCCGCCCTCTCCGAGTCGGAGTACGCGTCCGGGGACGACTCCGGACGAGAGTCCGAGGACGACTTCGCACGCGAGTCCGAGGACGACTTCGCACGAGAGTCCGGGGACGACTCCGCGCGCGAGCCCGGGGGCGACTTCGCACGAGAGTCCGGGGACGACTCCGCGCGCGAGCCCGGGGACGAGGAGATGGGAACGGACTCCGCAGCCGGTGCCCCCGCCCCGGGCCGGGGCCGGTAGCGGCGGACCGAAGCACGCGCTCCTCCTGCGCGCCCTCGCCCCTTCCCCGCCCTCGCGCTGGTGAAGCTGCGGCCCTGATCCTCGCCTACGGTGCCGCGACGGTGGCCGGCAACTCGATCCCGGGCCGTCCCGCCGCTCCCCGTAGCGCGATCGAACCGGACACGGCCGCGGCGCCGGACGTGCCGGTGCCCTCCCGACCGCCGGCGAACTGAGCCCTTCGCCCGCTCTGTCCTCTCTGTCACCTCTGTCCCCCCTTCCGGAACCCGCAGTGCGCGTTCCCGACCCCAGGGGCCCCTTCAGTCAGGGCCGCCGACCGGCAAAGCTCGTCACGTACGGCGCCGAGACATGCCCATCGGAAGAGCGAGCCCTGAATCGAGGAGCGTCCTGCCCGTGAAATCCCAGCGTGAAATCCTGACCCCGCAGATGCTGCGGTACGACGACTTCGACGACCGCGCGGAAACCCGGTACCTGCCGTACCTCATGTATTTCCACCGGGCCGATTACCGTTCCGCGACGATAAACACCGATCGGCTGGGATTCCGGATCTCCCACGGTGCCACCGAGCAGGGATCGGTGGCGAACGCGCCGAAGGGTCCGGTCCGGCTGCTGGCCGGCAGCTCCACCCCGTTCGGTATCGGAGCCACCGGCGACGCCGCCACCATGGCCTCCCGCCTCTGGAGCCGGTACGCGCCCTCCGTCCCCTGGCTCAACTTTGCCGGACGCAGCCACAACTCGATGCAGGAACTGCTGCTCTTCCTGATGCACCGGGAACTGGTCCCCGAGATCGAGGAGATCGTCGTGTTCTCCGGACTCAACGACCTGGCGCTCAGCCGACTGCCCGACGCCCAGCGCGGCGACCACGGCGGGTTCTTCAACTGCGGTGAGTACTTCGACCAGATGGAGGAGCTGCGCGCCGCCCACCGCAAGCCCAAGCGCGGCTTCGGCCGGCGCCCCGGAGGGCCGGGGGACGAGCCCCACGTGGTGCCCCCGCTCGCGGACCGCATCGCGTACGCCGTCGACCTGACCGCCCGCCACCTCGCCGCCCTGCGCCTGCTGGCCGGGCCGACCGGCGCCCGCATCACCTACGTACTGCAACCGCTGGCCACCTGGGTGCGGGAGACCGGCTCACGCGAGGAGAAGGCGGTCTTCGGCGAGCTCGACGAGGTCTCCAACTTCTGGGAGCTGTACGGCGACATCGCCACCCTGGAGACCGGCCGCCGCTACGCCGACGCGCTCCAGGTGGCCTGCAAGGAGCAGGACATCCGCTTCCTGGACATGAGCCCCGTCCTCGCCGAGTCCGTCACGGGGGACGACTGGCTCTATGTGGACCGCGCGCATTTCACCGACCACGGTACGGAGATCGCCTCCCGCGTGCTCGCCGAATCCCTCGGGCTTTCCTGACCGATCCGATCCGATTAGATCCGACCCGGTCCGGGGCGATCCCCATTTTCCTTCACTGCAAGAGAGGGCTGTTCAGTCATGTCATTCGTACGGAAAGTCTTCGCCAAGGTGTTCCGGCGTAAGCGGAAGGCCAAGAACGACGCCTCCATCTACCCCATGTTCTGACCGCACGCGCACAGCAGGCACGCGCACCGCGCGCACCGCACAGCCCCGGGTGCTCCACCACGCGGGAGAGACGCCAGAGAGGGGAACGATGCACAGCCAACAGGCAGCTGCCACGGCCACGCTGCCCGCAGAGCACCAGGCGGGGCGCCCGCACGGCCTGCCGGAGGACGGCGGCTCCGCACGGACCGTGTACGCGTACGCCGCCGACCCGGAAGCGTCCCTTCCGGAAGGCGGGTTCGTCAAGGAGGTACGGGCCGTACTCCGCCGCCACGCCACGGCCGCCGCCACGGACGACGACAACACGCTCGACGCCCTCGTCCGGCAGGCCGCCGACTGGGGGGCCGGTGAGCGTCCCCGCTTCCGCACCCTCGTCGACGCCGAGGACGAGGAAGCGGGCGACCGCCCCGAAGGCCACCACCAGGTGCTCGTCCGGCGGGCTGTCCTCGGCTGCGCCCCGCTCGCCCTCCTGTCCGGCGCCTGGCTCCAGTGGCTCAGCGCCCCCGGGAACGCCGACGACCCCCTGGTGCTGCGCATCCTCGCCCTGTACGCGTCCGATGTGGGCGCCGGCCACCCGGCGGCCTCCCGGGGCAGCGCCTACCTCGAACTGCTCCGCCGGCTCCGGCTCGCCGAGAACGCGGCACCGGCCGCGCGCCTCACCGGCGACCAGCGCATCCCCGACGGGGCGTTCCGCCTCCCGGCGCTGCTCCTGGCGATGAGCCGGCGCCCCGACGACTTCCGGGGCGAGATTCTCGGCGCCGACCTGTGCCTGCGCGCCGTCGGGCCGCTGCCCGCGTTGGCGCTGGTCCAGGAGGTGCTGCCGACGGAGGCGGACTGGGCGACGCTGGACCCGGCTGGCCGGCGTGAGGCCGAAGGGCCCTCACCCGTCGAGCGGTGCCGCGCCGCGGTGGCCGCCCTGGTCGAGCGGGAGGGCGAACGGGGTGCCGCCGCGGTGCGCTCCGGCTTCCGCTGGATGCTGGCCGGCCTCCGCGACTGGTCCCAGGCGCTCCACGCGGAGCTGGTGGCCGCCGGGGACCCCGCGTTCGACATGGCCGAGCTGATGCGGCTGCGGGCACGTGAAGGCGCCGTCTACCACCACCAGTTCCTGCTGGAGGGCAAGCCGCTGGCCCGCTGGCTGGCCGAGTGCCGCACCGACCCGGGCCCGCTGCTCGACGTCCTGGCGCGCAGCAAGCTGGTCAAGCCCGGGCGTTCCGGAGCCAGTTCGCTGGTGCGGGGACTGGTCGGCGAGCGCGGACCGATGTTCCGGGTCTTCTCGCCGGAGGACCTGACGGTCATCCGGCGGTGGATCGACTCACTCCCGGCCAGACCCGTGGAGGCCTCCGAGGCGGGGCCGGAGGGCGTACGGGCCGGCGGGTCGCCGGGGCAGTCCTCCGTGGCCGGAACACAGGACCCCCTGGCGGCCGTCGCCGGAGCCCTGCGGGCCGGGGCGCGCTCCCCGGGCCGTGCGCCGTCCGGGCTGCGCGAGGCGTACCACCTGCTGATGAACCGTACCGACACCCCCGCCCTGCGCTCCTGGGCCATGGAGTACGTGGCCGGCTGGCTCGCCCGCTCCGGGCACGGTATGGACCGTACGGTGATGCCGCTGCCCGAGCGCTGGGGCCATGAAGGGCTACGTCCCTGGCTCCAGGCGCAACACGACCGGCACGGGGCCGAGTTCGAGGAGAACGCGGCGATACCACTGCCCTCCAAGGAGGCGGTCGTCGACGACACCGTGCAGACGGCTCCGCTCACCCTGATCGACGGCAGCTGGCTCCAGGGATTCACCGACTACGAGCAGGCCTCGTCCGCGATCGGGCACTCCCTCTTCGAGACCTACTGGGACGAACTCGGCAACGGCGAACCGCACTTGAACCATCCGCTCATCTACCGTGACGTACTCAAGGAGATGGGGGTGGAGCTGCCGCCGACGGCCTCCGCCGCGTTCGCACAGTGGCCGGGCTTCCGGGAGGAATCGCTCGAACTCCCGGTGTACTGGCTGTGCGTGGGCCGCTTCCCGCAGACCTTCCTGCCGGAGGTCCTGGGGCTGAACCTGGCCATGGAGCTGTCGGGCGTCGGCGGCACCTACCGGCGGGCCCGCCTGGCTCTGAAGGCGTACGGCTTCAGCACCCGGTTCGTGGACATCCACAACACCATCGACAACGTGGCCACCGGGCACTCCGCCTGGGCCGCCGACGCCGTGGACACCCTGCTGGCCTCGCTGCCCGACGCACCCGGGCCGGGCGCCCGGGCCGACGTGTGGGGCCGGGTGCGCGTGGGCTACCGCTCGCTCAACCCCCCGAGGAGCGTCGGGGCCCGCCTCGCCGCCCGCCGTACCCGCTTCACCGGCCGGCGCAAGTGAGGCCCCGGACGCGGACCGGCCCTCCCGTGCCCACGTGGTCCCCACCCCCGCCCCGCCCCCGATCCCGAATCCGAACCCAGCCGGAGGAACGCAGCGGTGTCTGACCTCATTCTCGGAGTCTCCGCCTTCTACCACGACAGCGCCGCCGCCCTGATCGCCGACGGCGTGCCCGTGGCCGCGGCGCAAGAGGAACGTTTCACCAGGCGGCGGCACGACCCCTCGTTCCCCTCCCGCGCGGTCGCGTACTGCCTCGACGAGCAGGGCGTGAGCCTGGACGACGTCTCCGCCGTCGCCTACTACGAGGACCCCCGGCTGAAGTTCCGCCGGGTGCTGGCGACCTTCGCGGGCGCCGCGCCCACCGGCTTCGCCTCCTTCCGCGACACGCTCCCCGCCTGGCTCGGCCCCGGCGGCAAGCTGCGCACCGCCGACACCGTGCGCGCCGAACTCGCCGCACTGGGCCGGGGCCGGGTGCCCGACCTCTCCGTACGCCGCCACCACGAGTCGCACGCGGTCTCCGCCTTCTTCCCCAGCCCCTATGAGTCCGCCGCCGTGCTCTGCATCGACGGCGTCGGCGAATGGGCCACCACCACCCTCTGGCACGGCCGCGGCACCGACCTCCGCCCCGTCTCGGAGCTCCGCTTCCCGCACTCGCTCGGCCTGCTGTACTCCGCCTTCACCTACTTCTGCGGCTTCAAGGTCGACTCCGGCGAGTACAAGCTCATGGGCCTCGCGCCCTACGGCACACCGCGCTACGCCGACCTCATCCGCGAGAAGCTCATCGACCTCAAGCCCGACGGCTCCTTCCGCCTGGACATGCGCTACTTCGCGTACCTGCGCGGCCAGGTGATGACCGGACGCGGCTTCGAGCAACTCTTCGGCGGCCCGCGCCGCACCTCCGAAACCCCGCTCACCGAGAGGGAGTTCGACCTGGCCGCCTCGGTGCAGGCGGTGACCGAGGAGGCGGTGCTCCGGCTTGCCCGGACGGCCCGCGAGCGTACGGGGGAGTCCCGGCTCTGCATGGCCGGCGGCGTCGCCCTCAACTGCGTGGCCAACGGCAAGGTGATCGACGCCGGGATCTTCGACGAGGTCTGGGTCCAGCCCGCCGCCGGCGACGCCGGGGGAGCCCTCGGCGCGGCCCAGGCCGTGGCGATGGAGCGGGGCGCCCGGCGTGACCACGTCCGTACGGGGTTCGACGCGATGAGCGGTTCCCTGCTCGGGCCCGCCTACGGCGACGAGGAGATCGCCGCCTACCTGGACGCGCACGCCATCCCGTACCGGCGGCTGGACAGCGACACCCTGGCCGCACAGGTCGCGGACGGGCTGGCCCAGGGGAAGATCGTCGGCTGGTTCCAGGGGCGCATGGAGTTCGGGCCCCGGGCCTTGGGCGCCCGTTCCATCATCGGCGACCCGCGCAACCCGGACATGCAGTCGGCGATGAACCTCAAGATCAAGTTCCGGGAGTCCTTCCGCCCGTTCGCACCGGCCGTCCTGGCCGAGGACGCCAAGGACTACTTCGACCTGCCGCAGGAGAGCCCGTACATGCTGGTCGTCTCCCAGGTCGCCGCCGCCCAGCGGCTGGAGGCCCAGGACGGCGGCGCCTCGGGGCTCGACCTGCTGAAGGTGCGGCGCTCCACCATCCCCGCCGTCACCCACGTCGACCACTCGGCGCGCGTGCAGACGGTGACCGGCCACAGCAACCCGGCCTACCACCGGCTGCTGACCGCCTTCAAGGCCCTCACCGGCTGCCCGGTGCTGGTCAACACCTCGTTCAACGTACGAGGCGAGCCGATCGTCAACTCCCCGCAGGAGGCCTACACCTGCTTCATGCGGACCGACATCGACATGCTGGCGCTCGGCAACTTCCTGCTGGAGAAGGGCGACCAGCCCGCGTGGCAGGAAGCGTCCGACTGGCGCGACGAGATCCCTCTCGACTGAGCCCCGTCGGCCCCGTCCTGGCCCCCCGGGGCCGGAGCCCTCCGCATCGCCGCCACGAGAAACGGAACGAACACCCATGCGTACCTTCCTGCTCCTCATCGCCTACTACCTCGTCGTGACGCCCGTCGGCCTGCTGAGCCGACTGGTCGACGACCCCCTGGCCCGCCGCTGGAACCGGCGCGCGGCCACGTACTGGAACGCGCCGGCCCCGTCACCGGCCCACTGAGCGATGCAACGAGGGCGTACAACCGACCTAACGGAGACAGACGATGACCAGCTTGCTCCAGTTCGCCCGGTACCGAGTCGAGGACAACGCCCGGGACCTGTTGCGCAAGGAGATCTCGGCCCGGGTATCGGAGACCAGCCTCGATTCCGACCTGGACGACGCCATTCTCGGCTCCATCGGCGCGTACGCGCTGCGACGCCATCTGCCCGGTGACATCCTCCAGGGCAGCCAGGTGTTCACCGCGGCGGGCTCCCACGCGTTACTCCTGTCCAACCTGCCCACCCAGGACTTCCCCGCCACCCCGGTCAGCGGATTCGCCGACGAGGCCGAACTCGCCGTGACCAACGCGATCCACCTGGGGCTGATCCGGCTGCTCGGATGCACGCCGTTCGCGGTGAGTTACGAGAACGACGGCCGGCTCATCCGCAATGTCGTGCCCAACCCGGCGGCCTCCGGAACCACCAGCTCCTGGGGGGCCGACTCGGAGTTCTTCTGGCACTCCGACAACCCCCACCAGCCGTTCGGCCCGCCCGGATCGGACCCCCGGCTCTACACACCGCCCTACCTCACCTTCTTCGCCATACGCAACGAGGAACGCATCCCCACCGAGATCGCGGCCCTGGACGACGTCGTCGTACGGCTCGACGAGGACACCCGATCCGCCCTCAGCGCACCGGAGTTCGAGGTCGGTGCGCCGGACTCCAACGACGGCGGGACGATCGGCCCGCTGGTGAAGACCCCGGTCCTGGAGTCCGGGCCGGACGGCCGCCAACGCGCCCGCTACGACCGGGGAACGACGGCCGGCCTCACGCCCGCCGCCCAGCAGGCGCTGGAGCGGTGGCGCGAGGTCCTGCTCGACATCCCGTCCGCCGACCTCATCCTCCGGCCGGGCGACTTCATGATCTTCGACAACCTCCGGGTACTGCACCGCCGCAAGGCGTTCACCCCGCACCCGAACACGACGGCCCGCTGGCTCCGCCGCTGCTACGCCGCCTGACCACGTCTGACCACGTCTGACCACGAGAACGCTCCGCTTCTCCGCTCACCCCGCACCCACCGCACACACTCCGAAGGGAACCCCATGGGCAAGTACCGCGTGGCAGTCATCGGCGGCCGGCCGGCACCGGTCGCAGGAGCCAAGGAACTCGGCATCGACGTCGTCCTCGTCCACGAGGAGGGCGCCTACGACGTGGCCGTCGCCCAGCACTGCGAGCGCATCATCCACGGCCCCCTGGACGACGGCCCGGCCATCCTGGAACTCCTGAAGCCGCTGCACGACCAGCGCCCGTTCGACCGCGTCCTCACCACCACCGAACCGGCCGCCGAATCCACCGGCTTCGTCGTGGACGCCCTCGGCCTGCCCGGAGTCACCGAGTTCACCGCCCGCGCCCTCAAGGACAAGGCGCTCACCCGGCAACTGCTGGACGAGCACGGCATCAGCCCGGTGCGCTACCGCATGGTGCAGAGCGCCGAGGAGATCGCCGCGTTCCGGGCGGAGGTGGGTGACCGGATCATCGTCAAGCCGGTGGACGGCGTCGCCAGCCTGCACATCCACCCCGTCGATGGCCCCGAGGACGCCGCGAAGGCCTGGCAGGCGCTCCAGGAGGCGGACATCTCGACCGTCATCGCCGAGGAGTACCTCGACGGCCCCGTCGTCAGCGTCGACTCCTTCTCACACGCGGGCCGCCACCTGACCATCGGCTACTCCGAGTACCGCATGAACGAGCGGTACGTCGAGTGGGAGGTCAGCACCCCCAGCCGGTACGCCGCCCCGTGGCTCGCCGAACTCCGCGAACTCACCCCGAAGCTGCTGGACGCGGTGGGCCTCACCGAGGGGCCCTCGCACAGCGAGTTCGTCCTCACCCCGAAGGGCCCGCGCGTCCTGGAATCACACGCCCGCCTGGCCGGCAGCGGCGCACCCGAGCTGGTCCGCCGCGCCTTCGGACTCAACCTCAACCGGATGTTCCTCACGGTCCCGCTCGGCATCGACGAACTGCCGCAGAACTCGCCCGAGCCGCTGGGCGGCGCCGCGGTCCGCTTCTTCACCCCGGAACCGGGCACCGTCGACGCCATCGAGGTGGACGACGACGCGGCCGACGAGATCCGCCGGGTCCCGAGGGACGAGAAGCAGCACGTCTTCCTCCCGTACCTGGACGAGTTCACGGACACGAAGGTGGCGGCGGTGATCGGCAAGAGCGTCGGGGAGACCGTGCCCCCGCTGCTGACCGTGGCGGACTGTGTCTCCGGGTACGTCATCGCCTCCGGGCGCGACGCGGACGACGCCGTGGCCAGGTGCGAGGCGACGAACGACCGCATCCGCTTCAAGACGAGCTGACGGCGCGGCGCCACGGCCTTCCGGCCGCCCGGTTCCGCCTCGCACGCTGCCGACCCGGGGTCCGGGTCCGGAACGACCGAGTGCGGAACGGCCGGGTGCGGAACGGCCGGGTGCAAAACGGCTGGGTGCAAAACGGCCGGGTGCAAAACGGCCGGGACTCCTTCGAACCGTGGCGTCCGCCGTTCCGGCTCCCCGGCCCCCCGGCCGGTCCGCCCCGCCCTGGCCGTTCCGGCCCCTCGGCCCTCTGGCCGTTCCGGCACCCTGGCCGTTCCGCCCCTGCCGCCCCGGCCGTTCCGCCCCCTGCCGCCCCCTGCCGCCCTGGCCGTTCCGGCCCCGGCTGCCCTGGCCTCCGTACGGCCTGCCCTTCTGCCCCCAGCCCCTGCCTGCTGCCCCCCGGCCCTGGCTCTCTCCTGCTGCCTGCCCCCCGGCCCCGGCCCCGGCCTTCGCCTGCTGCCCCGGCCCACGGCCCCTGCCTCCTGGGATGGACTCACCCATGAACACGATCATTTGCCCCGCCGTGGCGGAGGGGTCCTGGCCGGACCCCGTCGCCCAGTTGCACACCGTCCGCCAACTGGTCGAGGACCGGTACAGCAGCGAGCAGCCCCTCGCCCGTGCCGCGCTGCACCTGATCGACTGCGCCACCGACATCGTGGGCCAGCTCCCGGACGGCGACCTGGACGCGGCGCGAGGCGCCCTCGGCTCGGCCCGCGCCGCCGTGGTCTCCGCGACCTTCGCGGTGGGCCGGGTCCGGGACATGTCGGCCGCCGGAGCCGATGGGGCATGAGCGAACACATCGTCGTCATCCACCGCTGGCGCGACCGGCACGCCCATTACGAGGACTACATCGACCACCGGGCCCACCGGGTCACCTACGTGACCACGGAACTGGCACTCGACTCCGTGCCCGGCGGCGCGGCAGCCGCCCGTACCGTCCCGGCCACCGACGATCTGGACGCCGTCTGGCGCGCGGTGACCGAACTGCGGACCCATTTCGGTGTCCCCGAGCGCGTGGTGGCCCTCAACGAGGGCGACCTCGACACCGCCGCACTCGTCCGCGAGCGGCTGGGCTGCGCCGGCCAGACCTCCGGCCCCCTGGCCCGCTTCCGCGACAAGCTCACCATGAACCAGGTCACCGCCGGCGCCGGGATACCGGCCCCCGCTTTCGCGGACGCCCCCGACGAGGCCGCCGTCCTGGCCTTCGCCGGACACCACGGGTGGCCCGTCGTGGTCAAGCCGCGCCGGGGCACCGCCAGCCGGGGCGTCGTACGCCTCGCCTCCGAGGCCGACCTGCCGCTCCTGCGCACCTCACCGCCGGAACCGCGCCTGGTCCAGGCGTTCTGCGCCGACCCGATCTTCCACATCGACGGCCTGTGGACCGGCCAGGAACTGGGCCCCTGGCGGGCCTCCCGGTACGTCAACACCTGCGTCGACTTCACCCAGGGCGAGGCGCTCGGCTCGGTCGAGGTCGACGACCCCGAACTCCTCGTTCCGCTCGGCGCGTTCACCTCCCGAGTGGCGGGGGCGCTCGGCCCGGAACCGTGGGTCTTCCACCTGGAGGCGTTCGTCGGTACGTCGGCCGACGGCTCGCCCTCGATCCAGTTCCTGGAGGCGGGCTACCGGGTCGGTGGCGCGGAGATCCCGTTCGTCTGGCGGGAGGTGCACGGCATCGACCTCGCCCGCGCCGCCGCCGACGTCCAGCTCGGCCGGCGCCCGGAACTCCCCGTACCGGACGCATGGTGTACGGGCGGCTGGCTGCTGGTGCCCTCACCCGTACCGGCCCCCTGCCGCGTGACGGCCTGGGAACTCCCCGAACCGCCGACCCCCGGCGAGGGCCCCTACGCCTCGGTGGTCCCGGCCGTGGGCCAGGTGGTCCCGCGGGTGGGCGGGTACGAGCACGTGGGCGCCCGGTTCCGGTTCCGCGGCGGATCGAGCGGCGACGTGGAGAAGGCCATCCTCAGGACGGCGGCCCAGTTCCGCCTGGAGTGCGTTCCGCAACGAGGAGCACGTGTGGCCTGCGGACTGGACCGATGACGGGGAGGAGCAGAGGAGGGGCGCCGCCCGCCGTACTCGTCCTGGAGGACGGTCGTGTGTTTCGCGGTCGTGCTTATGGGGCTGTGGGGGAGACTTTTGGGGAGGCGGTGTTCTCGACCGGGATGACCGGTTATCAGGAGACCCTCACCGATCCTTCCTACCACCGGCAGGTGGTCGTTATGACGGCCCCGCATGTCGGGAACACCGGTGTGAATGACGAGGATGCGGAGTCGGCGCGTATCTGGGTTGCGGGGTATGTCGTTCGTGACCCTGCGCGTAGGGCGTCCAACTGGCGTGCGCAGCGGTCGTTGGATGAGGAGCTGGTGGCGCAGGGCGTTGTCGGGATCTGTGGTGTGGACACGCGTGCGCTGACCCGGCATCTGCGGGAGCGGGGGGCGATGCGGGTGGGGATCTTCTCGGGGAGCGCGATCGCGGATGAGGGGACGCTGCTGGCGAAGGTGCGCCAGGCCCCCGAGATGGCCGGTGCGGACCTGTCGGCCGAGGTGGCGACGAAGGAGGGTTACGTCGTCCCGGCGGTCGGGACGAAGAGGTTCACGGTGGCGGCGGTGGATCTGGGGATCAAGGGGATGACGCCGCACCGGATGGCGGAGCGGGGTATCGAGGTGCATGTCCTGCCGGCGACGGCCACGCTGGAGGAGGTGTACGCGGTCGGGCCGGACGGGGTGTTCTTCTCCAACGGTCCGGGTGACCCGTCCACCGCTGATCACCCGGTGGCGCTGATGCGGGGTGTGCTGGGGCGGTCCACGCCCCTTTTCGGGATCTGTTTCGGTAATCAGGTCCTGGGCCGTGCGCTGGGTTTTGGGACGTACAAGCTGAAGTACGGGCACCGGGGGATCAATCAGCCGGTGCAGGACCGCACCACGGGGAAGGTGGAGGTGACGGCGCACAATCACGGCTTCGCTGTCGATGCCCCGCTGGACAGGGTTTCGGACACGGAGTTCGGCCGGGCCGAGGTGTCGCATGTGTGTCTGAATGACCAGGTGGTGGAGGGGCTCCAGCTGTTGGACCGGCCGGCGTTCAGTGTGCAGTACCACCCGGAGGCGGCGGCGGGCCCGCATGACGCCGCGTATCTGTTCGACCGTTTCGTTTCTCTGATGGAGGGCCAGCGTGCCTAAGCGCTCCGATATCCAGTCCGTCCTGGTCATCGGCTCGGGTCCGATCGTCATCGGCCAGGCCGCCGAGTTCGACTACTCGGGCACCCAGGCCTGCCGGGTCCTGAAGGCGGAGGGGCTGCGGGTCATCCTGGTGAACTCCAACCCCGCCACGATCATGACCGATCCCGAGATCGCCGATGCCACGTATGTGGAGCCGATCACTCCGGAATTCGTCGAGAAGATCATCGCGAAGGAGCGCCCCGACGCGCTGCTGCCGACCCTGGGCGGGCAGACCGCGCTGAACACGGCGATCTCGATGCACGAGCAGGGGGTGCTGGAGAAGTACGGCGTGGAGCTGATCGGCGCGAATGTCGAGGCGATCAACAAGGGTGAGGACCGCGACCTGTTCAAGGGCGTCGTCGAGGCCGTGAAGGCGAAGATCGGCTACGGCGAGTCCGCCCGCTCGGTGATCTGCCACACCATGGACGACGTCATCAAGGGTGTTGACACCCTGGGCGGCTATCCGGTTGTCGTGCGCCCTTCCTTCACGATGGGTGGCGCCGGCTCCGG